>CAZQEY010000015.1:0-38951 GCA_964592485.1 uncultured Planctomycetales bacterium | reverse complement strand
CAATAATATTTTTTACCAGGCTTAAACCCAGCCCAGTGCCTTTTACCTTCTCATTTACTGGATTATCTACCCGGTAAAACTCCTCAAATATTTTCTCCTGCGCCTCTTTAGGCATACCAATGCCGTTATCCGAGACATTAACTTGAACAAAATTCCTTGCCGGTTTTGTGCTTAAGGTAATCTTCCCCCTTTTGGGCGTAAATTTAATCGCATTACCGACCAGATTTACAAATACCCTTTCAATCTGGCTTTTATCAATCTGAACCTCAAGATCCGAAGGAATGTCTACCGATAGGTTTATGTCCTTGTCCTTTATTTGCACAGATAAGAGGTCCAGAGTGTCTTCAACGAGCTCCTTTAGGTTATGGGCTTGCCTTTTCATTATTACCCGGCCAGATTCCAGACGGCTGATGTCCAAGAGGTCATTAACCATATGCACTAATTCATCGCTATGCCGATTGATTTTCTGCAGTCGCTCTCTTATGGGATCTGATATCTCACCCAGACTCTTGCTTAGTAGAATAGATGCATAACCCTTAACTGAGGTAAGCGGAGTTCTTAATTCGTGGGAAACGGCGGATACGAATTCACTCTTTTTTTTGCTTACCCTTTTTAATTCTTTGACTACCTCAGTCAATTCCTGAGTTCTTTGCTCAACCCTTCTTTCTAATTCTTGTTGGGCCCGCCAAGATGCCTCAAACAAGCGAGCGTTCTCCAATGCCTGTCCAATAGAGTGAGCAAGAATTGTAATTAATTCCTCATCGCCTTCAGTAATCGGGACCTCTTCAGATGTGGTGCCAACGAAAAGAAACCCATGGGCGCCTTCTTTGGGTAGAATGGGAGAGATACAGAATGCCTTTACATTAAATATCTTTTCTATTTCCCGTGTGGATATAAACTTAATATCACTACTCTGGGAAGAGAGGGTTTTTCCTTGTTCAATCAGTTTTAAATAGATATTTCGGTTAGATTCAATTTCAAGCATGATATTATCAAGTTCTTCTTGGGTATAGCCAATTGCCAGGTACTCTAAGAACCTCTTTGCCTTCGCCTGCCAGATAAAACCCAAAACCCTCTGTATTCCCAACTCCTCAATATGTTCGGGTTTAATTTGGTTAAATATTTCTTTTTCATCTAAGGTTGATGCAAAGGCGCGTGAAAGTTTCTGCAGGGTATACAGTCCGGAGATTTTTTTATCCAATTCCTCCTGGATTTTATTTAATTCAAGGTCAGTGCGCACAATTAACTTTGCCTGTTCATCCATCTGATCTAAGGAATTCTTCAAATGATTAATGGTTAACTGCAGCTGCCTGATTCCCCCCGATTTAGCTATGATGATAAAAGTCAATATGATTATTACCATCATACTAATAAGACTAGATAAGTAAAAAAGATAATTTGACATCTTAAATAAGCCCCACTCTTTCAGTTTGTTAAACTCGAGGTAAACGCCCCAAAAGGGTTGGGGGAATTTAACTCATCGCCAGGATGGCGATGGTCTGGTTATGCGCATATGTTTTTCCTGCAAAATCGGTTGCCTTTAAAGGTGCTTGTTCCCCATAAGTACACAGGCCAATAATCGGTGTGCCCGGGAAATGAGATTTTATGATTTCCAATTCCTTAGCGATTTGTCTTCCCAATAGATATAATCGTGATACAGAATTGAACATAAATATTATACTTACCGATTCCTGCTTAGGAAATGTCTGTATCGCCAGAGAGCGCTTTGCTTCCCTGGCTGCTTCTTCGGTGGCAGCAAGGCACGATTCCTTAGTGCCAATCATCAATCTTACAAGACTGTTCACGGGCACATCTCCCCGACAGATGAGTGAACCATCATTGCGTATGAAGAGAATGTTTCTTAAGAGATACTCCTCTTCGCCCGAAATATTTATTCCAATTGGATATAAACAAGATAGGCGTTTTAATTCTTTCTTTAATTCCGGTATATCTTTAGCGAAATAATCTTGATATAAAGATACAGCGGGTTTCCTTTCAATCTCTTTTATCACAGATTTATCTGATGAGTTAATCCTGCGTGGCTTGCCGATGGGTTCCCATCCGTGTCTTATCCCGAAGCCAAAGTTGACCTTACCCGCCCAAAGCAAGCCAACAATCGAGCTATTCAATATCTCCTGATTAAAGTACTGATAGGTTTTGTTTACATGGATATTATCAGAAGCAGTGGTTGCCCCGATTATCGGGAAGCTAAGACCCAGTCTTTGCTGGAGGCCACGCAGCACGGGGAGATTATCAATGATTAGCCCATCAGAGAGAAGCAGGCAAAGGCGCCGCCGGGCATCTTTCATACCAAGTAATAATTGCTTGCCCAAATTATCACCGCTGGCGTATAGGTCCGTTAATACATTCTTGACCCTGGCGGTGTTAAAATAAGCTCCCTTTGCGCTAATCAGCGCTATTGCTACGGCGTGGTTATAGATTCCATCTTTAGTTAAAATTACATTACTCGTTGCACCGAGCAAAGGAACATCTGTTCCGATAAGTTTGCCAATCGCTTTTAATAGGTAAGTAAAGGCAAATCTAAAAGAGGTAAAGACAATAGCCAGAGATATCTCTTTTTGTTTTAAGTTTACTCTTGCCTGAGAGATTGCTTCGGTGATTGCCAATTTATAATCTTTGTTGCTACTTACACCTACACCAGCATATATAGGCATAGTAAAATAATAGCAGATTATAGCAAGGTGGTCAACAAGATTTGGCGGGTAGATTACAAAATTATTGACGTAATTATAAATGTTATGTTATTATAAACACGCTTAAGCGTAATACAATGGCCCCATCGTCTAGTCTGGTTCAGGACAAATGGTTCTCAGCCATTAGACACCGGTTCAAATCCGGTTGGGGCTGCCAATTTTCACTACACATATATCTCCACTAAAAAATCCTGTGCATCATACATATATAAAAATACTGTAACGATGGATTACAAATAATACGCACCGGATATAAAAATGTATTGACTTCATTTTTTTATTTGCGATAATATATTCAACAGAATAAGATAAAATAGGAGGAATCTCGGATGGAAAAAGGGGGAGTGTTGGTCTATTTTTTTTGCGGATTATTGGTTTTATCATTATTTGGATGTGAGAAACTTAGCAGGCTGAATCCCATGTCTAAAAAGAAGGATTTCGCCGTTGTTAAGGGAACGATTATTGCCAAAGTTAATGATATGCCAATTACCCTGGAGCAACTAGAGCAAGAAATTCAGAGTTATAATGAGTTAGTAGATACACCCGAAGCTAAAATTACTAACCGCGAGCAAAGATTAGCTTATTTAAATGAGGAATTAATCAGGCGTTATCTTTTTTATCAAGAAGCCAAAGCTCAGGGATTGGATGAGCAAGCTGAGACTCAGGAATTATTAAGAAATTTAGAGGTCAATATCTTAGCCAATCAATTTCTTCAGGATGAGATAGAGAATATATTGGTTACCTCTTCGGAGATAGAAGATTTTTATAATATCTATAGGGACCAATATCGACAGGTAGAAGAAAGGCGAATCAGAGAGATTGTTCTCGATACTGAGAGTAAGGCAAGGGACGTTCTCATTGAATTATTAAAGGGCGCAGACTTTGCCGCGTTAGCTCGGGAGCGCTCTCAGGCAAAAAGCGCCTCTAGAGGCGGCGATTTAGGGGTTATAAAAAAGGGCGAGCGGGGCGCTGATTTTGTCCGGTTTGATGAAGTGGCTTTTTCTCCTTCTTTGGAAGTTGGTCAGATAAGCAATATCTTTCAGGATAAAGGCGGTTATTATATTATAAAGGTTGAAGAAATAGTAGGGGGTCAGCCAAGAACGCTATCTGAGGTATGGGATGAGATAAAGAGGAATATTTTATTTCTCAAGCAGCAGCAGAAGTTACAGGAATTAAGCAGCCGGCTATTAAAAGATGCCAAGGTTGTTGTATATGAAGAGAGAATAGAATAAGTCAGATCCCTAGTCTTAAGTAATGAAGCATATTTTTAGAGGGAATAAAGGCGGGGTTAAATTCGTACCTGTGACTTACGCAGTATTGAGTGCGACGTAACTCATAGGTGCATTGAGTATGCAACTGCAACAAAAACTACGAGAGAGGATTCCATTAATTATCGCCATTATCTGTGGAATCTTAGCAATATTATTGCTCAATGTCTATCTAGGGCGCAGAGAAAGTGAAATTTGGCAGAGGATGAAGCTGGCTCAACAACAGACTCAGCAGCAACCCCAGCCCGCTAGGGCACCAGAAGAAACCGGGATAGTATTAATAGCGCAGAGGGATATTCCTCCTCAAAATCCAATCACCGCCGATGACCTCTTAATGAGGGAGATGCCGGTCCAGTATATTCAGCCGGGAGCGGTTACTTCTCTTGCTCAGGTTATCGGTCAGATTGCATCTACGCCAATTGCCGCAGGAGAGCAGATAGTTAAAACTAAACTTCTTCCTCCAGGTAAAATTGGTAAATCCCTCTCGGAGATTACTCCCGAAGGCAAAAGAGCAGTAACTGTTTCGGTAGATAATATCTCCAGTATAGGCGGTTTAATCAAGCCCGGTGATTATGTTGATGTTTTTGCGTTAATCTCTCCACCTTCCGAAGCCGGATGGCCGCAGGTAGAAAAGACAACCCCTCACTTAGTGTCACTTTTTCAAGGCGTTGAGGTATTGGCAGTTGGAGACGAGTTTGTTGCTCCTTCGGGTGCGAGCTCAAGGGGAAGCAGGGAAAAAGAAAGAAAATTAAGCACTACTGCTGCAGGGACAGTTACTCTTGCGCTTAATCCTCAGGAAGCGATTTTGCTTTCTTTTGTTCAGGAGCGCGGTAAGATTAAGTTGGCTTTACGTTCATTGGAGGATGCCAAGGTAGAATCAATCAAGCCGGCAGATTGGGATACCTTATTTAAATATTTATATCCCACCAAAGAACTCGATTCAGAGCGAGAACAGCCGGTGGTTGAGATATATCGCGGATTGAAAAAAGAGGTGGTTCCGTTATCCGAAGGAAAGGAATGAGGAATATTTTAAGAATTACATCTTTATTATTTTTTATTCTCCTCATTGGCAAAAGTTTCTGTTTGGCTCAAGACCTCTACCCAGAAGGAGAATCAATAACTCTATATGTGGGAGAGGTTAGGACCTTTAGCGTTGATAGCCCAACGAGGGTAGCGATTAGTAACCCCGAGGTTGCTGATGTTACTTCAATAAGCAAAGACGAGATGCTGATTGTGGCGAAAGGCGCAGGCACAACCAATTTAATCTGGTGGGATAGCTTTGGTCAGCACGCATTACAGTTACAGGTTTTCCCTGAAGATATGAGTGAAATAAAGCAGCGCATCGATGAACTCCTTAAGGCGTTGAATCTGCCGGATGTCTATACCCGCAGCGCTGATAGCGAAGGTAAGGTTTTGCTTTTAGGAGAGGTAAAGAGTGCTGCAGAACTGGAGCAGATTGATACTGCATTAGGTGAACTTAAGGAAAAAACCACCAATCTGATAAGAATAGAAGAAGAAAAGGCAAGTGTTGAGATTGACCTTCAGGTTTTAGAGTTAAATAGAGATGGCACGAAGACATTGGGTATTGGCTGGCCAACCACCCTGAGTCTTACCGAGTCTTCTGGCCCGACCACTGCTGCAGTTACAGGCTGGTCTGCCCTTTTTCATGTTTCTGACTGGACGCGCTCCGCTTTTAATACTACAGTGAATTTGCTCGTCCAAGAGGGTAAGGCTCGCGTACTCTCCCGGCCTCGCCTTGTCTGCCAGAGCGGAAAAGAGGCGGAGTTTTTAGTGGGCGGGGAGAAGCCGATTTTAACTACTCAGGCTATTAGCGGCGGAGGTAGTTCCACCGAAGTAGAATATAAGGAATACGGGATTAAATTAAATATTAGGCCAGAGGTTGTATCCGGAAACCGGATTCAGGTTTCTCTGAATATAGAGGTAAGTGAAGTCGGCACAGCAGAGATTCTTGGTTCAGCAAGCTCGCCTACCGCCCGGGCTTATCCCCTGACTAAACGCAGCACCTCCACCCAGTTATTACTGGATAATGCGCAGACATTAGCAATGAGCGGTTTAATCAAACAGAAGACCGAAGAGGAATTAAAAAAATTTCCCTGGTTAGCGGATATTCCTATTCTGGGATTGTTTTTTAGAGGCAAAGATATTAAAATTGGAGGGGGCAGAGGAGAATTAGGAGATACCGAATTAGTTATTACCCTTACCCCCACTATTCTTGCTGGGATTGAAACACCTGTATCGGAAATGCGCTCCTCTGAGCTATCCGGGGGACAAAAGCCTTATCTTGGTATAAGCAGGTCAGCAATAGACAGTTATACCCAGAGGGTTATTAAACGAATACGGGATAATTTTGTTTATCCTGCCGAGGCGTATCGGAACAAATTGGAGGGATTAGTAAGATTGTCTCTTCGCCTTTCTTCAGCGGGTGAACTTCTCGAAATCAAAATTAGGCAATCATCCGGCTGGAGAATACTTGATGAGAATGCAGTTAGAATTATAAAACGTGTTTCGCCCTTTCCTTCCTTTCCCGCAGATATTGGCGAAAAGGAACTCTGGATAAATATTCCGATTGCCTACAATATAAAATAAAAGTGGCACAAATCATATCTATTTTTAGCACAAAGGGCGGCGTAGGCAGAACATTTATTGCTACTAATCTTGCTGTTTGCCTCGCCCAAAGATTAAGAAATAAAAAGGTTCTGCTTTTGGACATTGATTTGCATCTTCCCGGAGATATGACCAGGCTCCTAAATTTAAAGCCAGAAAAGGCCTTAATCAACCTAATGCCCGAGTGGGAGCAAGGCAACTATACCCCTGCGGAACTCCGTGATTATATTCTTCATTATCCAATGGGCAAGTTTGACCTTTTATCTACCATTTTAACCCCTAAACAAGGACCCTTTATAGATGAAAGATTTATTTCCCGTGTTTTGGACGACTTAAATAAGGAATATGAGTTTATTGTTGTTGATTCTGGTCGGAGTTTTACAAAGCTGTTATTTTCTATTTTTGAGCAGACAAATTTGATTTTAGTTGTGGTTAATCCAGATATTCTCTCGGTTTACCAAGTAAAAGAAGCAATGGATATACTGCAGTCATTCTACTTCCCCGTAAAGATGATGAAGGTAATATTAAATCGCGCAGAATCTCAAGGAGGAGTGGCCTGGCGGGAGGTAAGAATGGCTTTGCCTTGCGATATAATCGCCCGCATTCCTTCAGAGGGCAGGATTGTTGGTTCTGCTTTGAATCGGCGAATCCCGGTAGTCTTGGATAGTCCTCGCTGTCGGGTTAGCCTTGCTATGGATAAATTAGTCGAAGATTTACTAGCTCACCCTGAATTTTTTATTTCCCACCAGGAACTGGGAACAATTTTTGCTGCCCATCCTCTCACAGGAGAGGCAGGGCCCTTGAAGGAAGAATCCGTCTCTCTGCAATCAATTTCTTTAGAAGGGCGGCCATCCACCGTGAAAAGGATGAGCCGGGAGGATAAGATTGATGAATTAAAACAGCGGGTTCATAAGCGCATTATTCAGGAATTGGATTTGCGGCGGCTGGACCGCATTGCCGGTGATTTGACAAAGATTGAAGATTTACGCCAGAGGACTATGAGGGCAATTAACGATGCGCTGACTGAAGAGGCGGGAACCTTGATTTCTTCGCGGGAAGAGCGAGAGCGCTTGATAAAAGAGATAACTGATGAAGCTTTGGGTTTTGGGCCATTGGAAGATTTAATTAATGCCCCGGATATTACCGATATTATGGTTAACAATAAAAACCAGATATATATTGAGAAGCATGGAAAATTGGAGTTAGCCTCTAAGCGCTTTGTTTCTAATGAACAGGTTCGTCAGATAATTGAGAGGATTATTGCACCTTTGGGAAGGAGGATAGATGAGTCAGTACCAATGGTTGATGCCAGGCTTTCTGACGGCTCACGGGTTAATGCCATTATACCTCCCCTTTCCCTAACAGGCCCAACATTAACTATCCGCAAGTTTGGCCGCGAGCGGCTTAAGATTTCTGATTTAATAAACCTGAATACGATAAATGATGTAATGGGGGAATTTATTAGGGCCTGCGTTTTATCCCGCAAGAATGTAATTGTTTCCGGGGGTACCGGTTCAGGTAAGACCACGGTGTTAAATGTGCTTTCTGGATTTATTCCTGATGGAGAGCGGATTATTACTATTGAGGATGCGGCGGAATTAAAGCTTCATTCTCAACACTGGGTGAGATTGGAATCACGACCTCCCAATATTGAGGGCAGAGGCGCAATTTCGGTTCGCGATTTATTCCGTAATTCTTTGCGCATGCGTCCAGACCGGATTATTATTGGAGAATGTCGAGGTCCTGAAAGCCTGGATATGCTTCAGGCAATGAATACAGGTCACGATGGCTCGATGACTACTCTACACGCCAATTCCACCCAGGATGTATTAGCGCGTCTGGATTCGCTGATTCTCATGAGCGGCATAGAAATACCCCTGCGTGCTATTAGGGAGATGATTGCCTCGGCCATTGATATTATTGTTCACACCGCGCGTCTGTCTGATGGCTCAAGAAAGGTTATGCAGATAACCGAGGTTACCGGGATGCTTGATGAGTTACACGTCGGATTAAAGGATATCTTTATTTTCTCCCAGCTTGCTGTTGATAAACAAGGCAAGATTCAAGGAGAGTTTCACCCCACCGGCATTATACCTACCTTTTTTGAAGATATACGCAAACGCGGTATTGCTTTACCTGAAGAGATGTTTACTAAAAGGTAAGGTTTAAAACCGCATCTCACGCATCCTTAACCTCTATCTTAGAAGTAATAATTAAACTTACTATGGAGCCTTTAATCTTAGGTAGACTAAAGGTAAGGATTATAATCCTTACGTTTTTTTCTTTTTTTGCTCTTCTGTCTTCATCAGAGGCAGGGCGTCCTTCTGTCGATATCCTTGTCCTTTCTCCTCACCCCGATGATGAAACTTTATGTTGCGGGGGGACAATTCTTAAGGCGGTTCAGGAAGATAAAAAGTCAAACCCCCTTAAACCTGAGCACCCAATAGAAATAATTAAACAGAGGTCTAACCGAGTAAAGGTTGTTTTCCTGACTAATGGAGATGCATATCCAATAGCTGCTTCTGCTGGGTTAAGAGAAGATGATAATAAGCTTACCCCCGAAGAGTATATCGCCCTGGGAGAAAAACGTCAGGAAGAGGCGTTACAGGCAACAAAGAAATTGGGTTTAGAGACAGAGGATGTGGTTTTTTTAAGTTATCCGGATAATGGCCTATTCTCTCTCTGGGAGAAAAGGTACGAGACAAATTACAGGTCAGAGACAACAAAAAGAACTACCTCACCCTATAGAATAACCTATAAGAGGGCAAGACAAGGGCATACAAAAGAAAATTTACTTTGCGATATAAAGGATATCCTTAGAGAGTATAAACCCAAAAGAATCTATACCCCCCATCCTTTGGATAACCATCATGATCATATAGCAACCACAGAATTCTTAAATTTAGCCTTGGATGAGTTAAGAGAAAAGGATAAAAATAAATGGATTGATAAAACAGAGATATTTTACTATCTTGTTCATGAACCTCACCATGATTCAAGCTGTTCCTATATTCTTTCTCAGGAGCCAAATTATAAAGAGGATATTGCTGATTTTAAGAATCAAAAGGAAGATGCTTTAAAGGAATATCGTACACAGATGGATATAGAAGAAGAAAAAAAGCTTCTGATAAGTTTTATTAAAGATTACGAGTTATTCTGGAATGTAGCTACCAGCCCGCAAGATTATCTTAAGCGGATTGAACAGGAATGGACAGCTATTAGTCGGATAATGAAGAGTCATGGATATAATGTAAATTTTGCTCCGGCGGTGGATGTTGTTGATGACATTGAAGATGTTAATATTCCACTGGCGAGAAAAAGGCGCATTTATTCTGAAGACCCCCAGATTGTTACTGAGTTGGCTTCTGCAGTAATTAGAGGAATGACTAAAGGTGGTATAATCCCGGTAGTAAAGCATTTCCCTGGTCTAGGTCGTGTTCGTTCCGATACTCATGTTTGGTTGCCGGAGGTAAAGGCATCAAAAAGAAGGCTTTATCAAAGGGACTTGGTGCCCTTTAAGAAATTGATTAAACAACAGGCTCATTTCTGGATAATGGTTGACCACGCAATCTATCCCTGTTTAAGCAAGGAACCCGCTTCCTTATCCTATAAGATTCAAACCGAGCTTCTGCGAGAAAAATTAGGTTTTGAGGGAATAATTATTGTTGATGAGTTATTGGTTATGCAGGCAGTTAGAGAGTATGTCTTCCAGCAGAAGATCAAAGAGCCTTATATTGGAGAGATTGTCTCTCGGGCTTTTCAGGCCGGCACAGATATTGCCTTATTTTATGTGACATCACCTTCCCAGGCAAAGGAAAACATTTCTTGTATAATTGAAGCTGTAAAGAAAGCAGTACAGGAAGGAAGGATTAAAGAAAAAGATATAGATACTTCTGTAATGAGAATATTAAAAGAAAAAGAGAGAATCTTCGCGATGCCTTTAATGCATCTTTTAAAGAATATGTCTCTGGAGGAAAAGATTGCTCAGAAGCTCCTTACTGATGTTTATTGTCGAACTGAGGAGGAGGTTAAGGCTTGGAAGGAGATATGCAAAAGTTATAATCTAGCAGGTATACATGCTCGTAGTTATGAATTTATAGAGGAATTTCAGAAGAATTCAAGAATTCCTATGTTTGTAAGCGGACAACATGAAGGAGGATTGGTCAATCAATACGGGCTTAATCTCTCCACGCATAGTGCATATTTAATTGGTAGGGAATACGAGAGGCTGGTTATTAAGAAGAGAACAGGTCCAAGATTGGCCTCCCGCCATTATAGAATAAGAAAAAAAGCTCCCTACGACGAACAAAGGGTCTCTTTTGACGATTTGGATGAGGCAACACGCCAGGATATTATTCAGTCTATAGTTGATTCTATTGATGAGTTGATTGGGTTGTTTTCGGAATTGAGACAGAAAGGATATGTATCACCCAATCCCAGCTCTCTTTCACCTTTAACCATCCATTCTGACGGAGGGCTTGAGATTAAGCCCTTTGGCGACTTATCTATGGAATGGCTAAGGAGGTTTCCCAATCAGGATATGGCCCTGTGCGCATATCAATTGTTTAAAACAACATTTAAGCAGTGGCAGGGAACAGGAAAGACTTCGAGTTGTCAATTAAAAGAAATTATTTCAGAACTCGATTCTCTTAAACAAAGGATAAAAGAGAGAATAAACTCTCAACAGAATAAAGGCTTAGTCCGGATACTCTGCCTGGCTGCTCATCCCGATGATGAGGATGGCTATGCCCTTGTTTATTTTAAAAGAAAATTTAATTGCCCAACCTACATTCTTTTAGCTACTCGAGGAGAGGGAGGAGAGAATGAGATTGATTCTTCACTTTATGAGGAATTGGGCGCCTTGCGCACAGAGGAGATGGAAAGGGCTGCTTCTATTTTAGGGGTTAGCCAAGTTTATTATCTGGGTAAGATTGATTTTGGCTACTGTGTCGATTCTAAGGAAGCATTGCAAAAGTGGGATAGACAAGATACCTTAAAAAAGCTGGTTTATTTCTATCGCCTCCTCAGACCCCATATCATTATTACTAAACATAATAAATTAGACACCAATGACCATGGGCAGCATCAAGCCTTAGCTATTTTGGCTGAAGAGGCCTTTGATTTGGCGGGTGACCCAGAAGCATATCCAGAAATGCTAAATCAGGGGCTCTCTCCCTGGCAGCCGCTGAAATTTTATCAAAGAATTAGCGGCGCAGGAGTCTCATCTACGGGAAAGGAAACGGTTGCAATTGATGTTAGAGAACGCGTTGCCCCAGAGAATAAAATGATACATCAAATTGCTATGGAGGCATTAAGACAGCATCGCAGCCAGGGGGGGCAGTGGTTGGAATCAGATGAGCCAGGAAAGATTTTTTATCAGATAGTCAAGTCTAAGGTTCCTTCTCAGCCTCAGCAAGAAGATTCTTTCTTAGACGGGATTCAGGTAGAGCGGTCTTTACCCGTGAATTCGCAGGACAGAAGGAGAGTTTCACCCTCAGGTTTTCCCGGGGCTAAGATAATCAATCCTTTAGGCATAGGTCTGATTGAAAAGAATAATAATGTCCTGTTTGTTGCCCTTAAAACCTTAGGTTATGATTTTAAGAGGTTAGATGAAGAATTCCTAAAAACAGGCGATTTGTCACAATTCGACACCATAGTTGTTGGACAGGGAGCTTATACCTCTTTTCCTGCAGTTGCCCAGGCAAATAAGCGCCTGCTTAAATTTGTTAAAGATGGAGGAAATCTTGTGGTTTTTGCCCCTGCATATGCTAGGAAGCCATTTCTCTATGCTCCCTTTCCTCTTAAGGTGTCTTTTAATCCTATAGCTGACGAAAATGCTCCGATTACAATTCTGACGCCTGAACACCCTTTGGTTAATTTCCCCAATAAGATTTCTACCCAGGATTTTGAGGGCTGGGTACAGGACAGAGGGCTATTTTTCCCATACGAATATTCCAGAAAATATACTGGATTAATCAGCTGTCTTTCTCCCGTATCCGGGGAGGTTAATGTTGGTTATCTTGCTGCTCATTATGGAAAGGGAAGTTATATATACACCACATTTGCCTGGTATCGCCAGCTTAGAGAATTTCATCTTGGAGCATATAAAAATCTGGCCAATATGCTGGCTTACTGTTTTGCTAAAAAATAGAGAGAAGAGTAATTTGAAAATGAAGGTGGTAAATTTAAGGAATAACACTATCCTCGCTGATAAGGCAAGGATTGCTGACACCTTTTGGGGCAGGCTTGTAGGGTTGCTCTATCGTCACTCCTTAGAGAATGGTGAGGCCCTGATCTTAAAACCCTCTTGCTCCATACATACCCTATTTATGCGTTTTGCTATTGATGTCTTATTTTTGGATAAGAGAGGCAGGGTCATCGCTTTACATTATTCACTTAAGCCATTCCGTTTCAGCCCAATCTATTTTAATTCAGATTTAGTTATCGAACTTCCTGAAGGCACCCTCCAAGGGACCCAAACCCAACCAGGAGACACCATCAAAATTCTCTGAATATAAACATTAAAGGTTCTAAATCCATAGACGCTTTCTACCTAAACTGTAATTTTAAATTAAATAATATCTTGACAAATTGGTGGATATATGCTATTTTTTGAATAGATTTAATGTCCAATTTAATAATTTAATGTCCAATTTAATGTCCAATTTTTAAAATGGCCAATCCTTACAAGCTAACTGAAGAAGTCAAACAGTTTATTATTCAGCAGAAAAAACAGAATCCAAAATTATCTTGCCGAGGCTTGATTCCCTTGATTAGGAAGCATTTTCGGGTAAGTTTATCTAAGTCACTGATAAATAATGTAATTAAACAGAATAATCTTAGTAGTCCAGCAAGAAAGAGAAAGAAAGAAGAGCCGGCTATCAAGGAAGGGCCGGTTATCCCAGAAAAGAAAGAAGAGCCAGCTATCAAGGAAGGGCCGGTTATCCCAGAAAAGAAAGAAGAGCCGGCTATCAAGGAAGGGCCGGTTATCCCTCAACAACCCATTGGGACACAAGAAGTTAAGAAAAAAGAAGAAAAATTCATCTTACCCCTTAAAAAAGATACGGGATTTATTGACAATGGGGGTTATTTATTTCTAAAGGCAGTTGATCTTAAGCTTTCTCTAACCCTGCATCTTGCTGAGAATCTTTCAGTTTATTTTCCTAATTTATCTACACAAAGTCTTCAGAGAATGATTGAAGCCTTAGCCTTTATGCCCCTTTTTAAGAATAGAAGTAGCCTTTGGCTATTTATTGGCAAGGAGATTTCTTTAGATGGTATCTATCAATATTCAAAGCAATTGGTTCAGATTAGTCTTGCTGAACTCAATAATGCGCTAATGAAATCAGGATTTAATTATAAGCTCAATGAAATCAATGAGTTACATAAAAGATATCTCCAGGGACTAAGCTCCTATGTTCAGGTTAATTTTTTCCCTTCAGCATATCAATTCTTAGAATTTCCGACAATGCAGGAGCGTTTTTATTCTCTGTGGGCAAATATAAAAAGAACTGACAAGTTTTTAGATATTCAATTCTTTTATCCCGACGGGTTTCGTTGGAGGAATGATATTGTCTGGCGAGAAGACCTTTCTTATGCTGTAAATAAGGTGAATGAATCCCGTATCTTTACCCAGGAAGAAGAGCAAATCCGGGTGAGTTCTCAGGTAGAAATTTTACCCGCAAATCTGGCATAAGAAAGCGCTTTCAATGCCTATCTTTTTTAGGTTGACAGCGACGGATACTTATGTTATACTTAAGTTGCCGAACGATAAAGGTTATTCTTGAAAAAAGAGAGAGTAACAAAGCCACGGGTAAAATAATTTTAAGATACGACCGGGTTGCCGAAACGGTAGCGCGGTTTTTTATTTGGGAGTTTATATAATGATATTTAAAAGGATTGATAAAAGTACTCGACCCGAAAGAAAAAAAATTCATATTCACAATTCAGGTCAATCTATTTTTGAATATTTTATATTAACGACCGTCGTAGTGGCGGTCATTTTGTTTTTTGCCTCCAGTAGCCATTTTAAAAACATCAGGAATTCTTGCCGGGAGGCATTTAATCAAGCAGTGGAGGATATTTTAGAATGAAAAGGGGCCAGAGCACAATCGAATATGCATTATTAATTGCTATTGTGGCAGCAGCATTTATAGCAATGCATCTTTATGTTCAAAGGGCAGTCCAGGCAAATTTTAGACTTGTTGAAGACCAGATTAATGCTGAGCCACAATAAAGATTCTCGAATGAAATCTGCGTAATCCTTGCCTATCGTTCGGCAGGCAGGCGTAAATCCAAAAGGGGGGTGAATAGATATGCGCAGGAAAAAAGGCCAGAGTATTTTAGAGTATGTGATTGTATTAACCGCAATCGTCGCAGCAATCGCTATTGTAGCGACAAAGTATATCAAGCCAGCAGTCGAAGATGGCATTGGAAAGAAAACAGAGAAGATTATAGATAGTGCTGTAGAGAGATTACCCGGAGCAAAATAATTAAGCATAAGCATAGTTTAAGTTAGATAAAGAGGGGGGTGAAAAGAGATGTTAAATCGTAAGGGTCAGAATATCGCCGAATATTCAATTTTGGTTGCCTTAGTAATTGCCGCAGCAGTAGCAATGCAAGTCTATGTGAAGAGAGGAATTCAGGGCAGAATGGCAGATGCGGTTGACCATGCACCTGATACTGAAGAAGTAGCGGGAGAAGTAATAAAATTTAAAACCAAGCAATACGAGCCCTACTACCTTGACTCTTCAGAGACAGTAGGAACCACAAGTAGCCGCACAGAGACACTTGGTGCCCGCGGACAGACAACGCGTAGCGGTATTAGTGATGTAACCACTAAGGAGGCCGCATCTTATGAAGAGGAGAAGTGGATAAGTGACACAGCACGATAATCTTTAATTTAAAAGGGGGTGAACAGAGATGTTTAAGCGAAAGGGCCAGAGTACATTAGAATATGCCTTGATAATTGCCGTGGTTGTTGCCGGTCTTTTGCTTATGCAGCATTATGTAAAACGCGGTTTTTCCGGTCGGCTAAAAAAGGCCTCTGATGATATCGGTGGCCAATATGACCCTGAGGATTATACAGCAAATTTTACTATAAGTGATACTTCAAAGGTTAAAAAGACAGTCACTGACCGAAAAACCCGCACAGAACATGTAACCAACCAGGTAAGTTCCAAGACAGGCACTGAGACGGTTGCTGGCTGGGGCGAGGATGAGACCCTATTCGGGGATTAATAAATTAATTAAGGATAGGGGTGAGGCAGGATTATGCGAGTTCAAAAGAAAGGTCAGAGTGTGAGCGAGTATAGTATTTTCGTGGCAATAGTGCTAATTGCGATTATTACGATGAATGCTTATGTAAAACGCGGACTGCAGGGAAGGTATGTGGATGTAATGGATTCAACAATTAGTGCTGTGCAAACTCAAGCAGGTCAAGATGTCCCTAGCCAATATGAACCCTATTATACGGAATCTCAGGCTACTATTGATGCGCCGAGAAATATAAGCAAAACAGTTACTGAGGGTAAGGCAACCAGGGTTCTTTCACCCGATTCATCAGTGATTGAAAGTACAGATAAAGAGAAAGCGAGTCTGGAATGAGCAATTGCAGTGAAATAATGAAGATTAAAAATAGTAAAGGACAAAATTTAATTGAATACGCCTTAATTTTAGGAATTATTGCGGTTGCCCTATTCGCAATGCAGACCTATTTTCAACGGGGGATACAGTCGGTAATTAAAGTGGTTGCTGATGATTACGGGCCTCAAGCGACCCCGATTGAAGATACTGAGATGGCGGTAAAGCAAGAGGCATACAAGGGCCGCAATGTATTAGATTTAGATAGCAGCAGTTCCTGGACTCAGACCACAGAGAATCTCGGAGAAGGAAGTATTCATACCGATCTAGAGGGTCAGACCACAACGAGCGGAGAGTCATTCTCGGTATCGGTGATAGATCATTAGATTAGGGGCAACAGATTCTAAGATAGCCCTTTGTTGAATTAGGAAGATTTATGAATACTAAGTATCATAAACAGAAAGCACAGTCAACCCTGGAATACGTGATGGTTATTGCTTGTCTTACTGCGGCATTATTGGGGATGCAGATTTATATAAAACGCGGCATACAAGGCAGACTAAGAGATGCTGCAGATCAGATTGGAGAGCAGTATTCAGCAGAAACTACTAAATCTAAATTGACTCAGATTATCTCCGGTCCTGATGAAAACGCCGTTACCACTACTACCATCGGCACCCCCAAATTTATTCAACATCCTGACACGGGCGAACAATACGAGGTAGTGGAGATTACGCGCACCGAGAACACGGTCGTAACTATCGGCGAGGGCAGTTATGAAGAGACGGGTAAATTATCCGATGAAGAGTTATTTAAGCCCGAGAACTAAGGCGCAAGCACAAGCGCAATCAAGTATTGAATTCAGCATCGCCTTAGTGTGTGCCGTTCTATTCTTGTTTCTCAGCTGCAATCTCTTTGTATGGTTGAATCACAATATCGTGCAGCGCCAGAAAGCATACAAGGAAACTCGTCTTATGGCAGGTAGAGGCAGTAAGGTTAGTGATGGTGCAGTGACTGGGGGCGAGCCCGGCAAGTTAAATTTCTATTGTCAAGGAGACGATTGTTATATCAAACAGAAGAATTTAAATGTATTTGTTCCAGGAGGCTATGAATAATGAGAACCCCAAGAAACAATAAAATTGTAGTTAAACATAGAGGACAGGCGTTAACCGAATTGGCTATATTCGGAAGTATTCTTTTATTCTGTTTGGCGATGTTAATTCAATACGCCTTAGAGGCAAATTATCGCCAGCAGGCTCAGATGGAGGCTTTTCGAAAGGCACAAAAGATTGCTTTTTATAAACAAGGCCCTGCCTCTTCTACTTCCCTGCTTTTACTCAAGGACAAACCCCTTGTTGACCCTGGTGATAAATGGGGGTTTGCTGAGCGCACTCCTATTATAGGAAGCGGTAACGCAGTTTGGGATACCAATCTATCTGCAGGATATGTAAAGAGCTTTGCCGGGATGCCAAGCGAGGATGACCTACCGGCGATGTATTTTGAGATTGATAAGGGCGACCTTGCGAAAGTAAAAGGTACAGCAAGGGCAAGCGTTCCTTCAGAAGCCGGTGAGGATAATGTCTTTGGTCTTCATATGGCGGCATTTAAGAAGATTCCTTGTCCAGCCGTAGTTATTGTAGAATTTGCAGACCCTGACCATAGCCAGGGTACAGAATATATTAAAGTGGGGGTTCCCCGCGATGCCATAAAGGTCATGAACTTAGAAATAGCCACAACGGTCGACGACGATACACATCTTGAGCAAGATCCTGAGGTACATGGTGTGGTTGGCGATGACGAAGAGCTGTTGATGCATCCATATTTTCGCTATAAGGGGATGAAGTATAAGATTACCCTTGCGGATGTAGATGGGGATGGTAAATTGGAAAATGTTATTGCCGCCAACAAGAATAAGGAATTATTCTATATCGATTCTCACGATGGCTATTCAGATACCCCTGCGTCTGGTGAAACTTTAGTGGCAGGCGAAATACAGATTGACGAAGATCGCACAAGTGTATACCCCTGGGATGAGGAGGGTAAGGCGAAGATAGAGGATAGACAGGGATTGATTCAGGATTTTAAAAAGACCATCAAACATCAGGAAAGTAAAATTGTTAAGACTGAAGGCGACATAAACCCAAACACAGAACTGCACGCAACGCAGGAGATTACTCATTATATCAGACTAAATAATGGCACGGTATTAGAGATTCCCGCCACGTTTACGGTTGATAAGAATAAGCTTTATAATTGGGATTAAAAATGATTAAGAAAAGAACCACGTCGCAGATTGCCACCATAGTTGTCTTTATGATTGCGGTTATCTTTCTATTTACCCTAATTAGTATAAATATAAGCAAGGTATCTCAGAAGAAGACGGCCATTGATAATATCGCTGATAGTGTTGGCTTGCAACTTGCTTCTCAATTGGGTAGTATGGCAAACGCCTTAAAGCACGAAATGGAGATTTATGGCTCAAAGAATGAAAATTGTGAGTGGAATTGGCAATTGACAATCGGGTTAGGGCTCTTGGCCCTGGTTGTGATTGTGTTAAGTGTAATCAGTTTTGGGGGGTTTACTGTGCCGGGGATAGTTATAATGACTCTGGCATCGACTGCCTTGGGAGGAGCGACTCTTTTTGCTGTGGGAGTAACTCAGCAGTATATCGCTACTAAGCCCGGAGCAGTAAAAGAGATGGAAATTAAGTTTCAGACCCTGAGTGCCCTTCAACAAGTGATTGAACGGCCTATCCAAGGCGTACTTTTTGCCTTGGTTGATGACCCTACCTGGACTCCTGACGAGTATGATATAGACCAGGATGACGAAACAGGCGCCTATGGGGGGGGCGGCAATATAGTCGGCGATAGGGTTCCCCGCTTTTTTAAATGGTATAATTTAAGACTTAATTCCTTGCCTCGATTAGGTGACGAAGTAAAGAATTTTTATAATGAGGGATTTTGGGATGGCGGCTACTCCTTCTTTATTGATGACAATGGCGAGCAGCGCTTTTTTATTGATGAAGACGAGAATCTAATAGTTAAGAAGGGAAAGGACGCAGTAAGGTGGTGGATAGATTATGATGGAGATGGGCCAAGAGATTTGAAATTGGTGCCCTGGCTTAGGGATGACTTTCGCGGTATGCTTACTAAGATGAGAGAGCATGGGTATGGAATTAACGTTAGCCTCGATGATGAGGGTAATATAACAATCGAGCCAGGCGGGGGCGGCACGGAATACTTTGAAACTAACGCACTGGAAGAATGGATTGATAGAATTGAAGAGTTTGAGGACTTTGTTGTAAGGGCCCTTTATAATCTTGACTATGATTCAGCAGTACAGGGGATTGACACCTGGTTAAGCGTGCTTAAGAATAATGAGGAACAGGACTGGTCTCGGCGCTTAAAAAACTGGGAAGCTCGTTTTGAAACACTGATTGCAATATTAAAAACACGCAAGTCAGATATACATGAGTGCGTAGAGGCGTGTGGAAGGAATGAATGGGATTGTTGTGGCGGTGATGGACCCTGCTGTCGCCAGCGGTGCAACGAGTATGGTTGTTGGTGTGTACAGTGGATGGGCTGTTGTGGTGCCTGGAGGGATTGTGGTCAGCTTTGTAATGATCCACACTGCCCGCCACAAATTACATGTGATACCCCCACAGGAGGTTCTATGAATTGCTGTGATAGCGGTTTTCCTCTCGAGCCATACTGTGCTAATAATATAATTGAGGTGTATAATGGATACAATGCCATCACGGTTCTTGAAAAGTTCTGGTATGATGTTATTCGGGTACGCGCCTTAATTGAGACACTTTATAAGAGGGTAAAAGACATAGAAGCAGAAAGCTATGATGTGATGCACGAGGCATTTTATCTCTGGGTGGATAAAGTAGGAGGTGCTTCTTCAGAAGGGCAGGAGGTTGCCCATATTGCTTATGCCAAGATTGAGGGATTAGACCCAGGTGCAGGTTTTGATATTCCCCATATGGCTCAACCTCGTACCGAGTTTAATTGGTACGGAGTTTCAATCTGTTATTCAGTAGCCAGCGCTGAGGGAGACTTTACGCTCAGTGTGGCGCGTTTTGACGAGGATACTGCTAAAAAGGGGCCACTGAGTAGACTTTGGAGATTTAGATTCGGCCATCCTAAAGATGAAGGATTTGATAGTCTGATAGAAGGGACATTGCATCAAGTAGCAACACAATTTCAGGATGATATTGCCAAAAATAAATACGCCAAAATTGATGACGAGGCAACCAAGAACCTATTACGTACCATCCTTAACAGCTTTGGGATGGTAAGTAGGGTGAATGTTCATTATGGGCCGGGAGTGACAGAAAAGGACCAGGCTTCTGTCCCGGCAGAGCAGAGAAACGAAGATATCTATATAAAAGAAACCTTTTCTAACCTGTGGTAAGGTGGTAAGATCCGGCGAATGAATAAAAAGAGATATATCAAGGCAATAAGCATTATTGAATACAGTTTGATTGTGGCAGTAGTAGTTGCTGCTCTTTTTGGGATACAGATTTATATTAAGAGGGCAATCAGCGGGCGTTGGCGTCAAGCCGCAGATAGCTTTGGCTTTGGTCGGCAATACGATTCACCCAAGATTAAAATCTGGGAGGAGTAATGCTACTAAAGATTAGTATTCTGTTATTAATGTTTGCTTCAATTGGATTTTTGGCCTATCAGTTTATTCCTTCTTTTATGCAACGCTATTCTCAGACCCAAAGGGTTCGCATGGAAAAGGCATCTAAGCAATTGCATCAGATGTTTATCTTTACGGAAAAGCGCCGCTTGTTATCTATTTTTATGGTTACGCCCTTGGCTTTAGGTGCTCTTGGATTTCTTCTTCTGCGTAATCCGATAGGTGCTTTATTAGGAGCAGGGCTTGGTTTGTTATTGCCGAGAATATGGATTAAATATATGTCTGTAAGAAGACAGAAGGATTTTTCCAGCCAAATGGTTGATGGGCTTATGCTTCTTTCCAGCTCTCTTCGTGCAGGAATGAGTCTTAATCAGGCATTGGAGGTTTTAGTTGAGGAGATGCCTCCGCCAATTAGCGATGAATTTGCCCTGGTGGTAAAAGAGAATCAGATGGGCGTTGCCCTGCAGGATTGCTTAGTCCATCTTAAACAAAGGATGCCAATAGATGACTTAGATTTAATCATCGCTGCTATTGGTATTAGCCGGGAGACAGGGGGAGATTTAACCGAGATTTTTGGCCAGTTAGTATTTACGATGAGGGAGAAGAAGAAGCTTGAAGGCCGGGTAAAGGCATTAACGGTTCAGGGCAGACTTCAGGGCATAATTATGGGCATACTACCCATCGCCTTCGGCATTTTTATCTATTTTGTCAATCCGCGCAACTTTCAGATAATGCTGGAAGATAACGTCGGGCAGGCGCTGCTTATGTGGGCAGTTATTTCCGAGTTAATTGGGATAATTCTGATTAAGAAGTTAAGCAGGGTTGAGGTGTAAACATGGAAATATTGATTATTTCTACATTGCTATTTGCCAGTATCGGATTGCTTGCTTATCAGTTTTCCAGTCAGAAGCTTGTTGAGGAGGTTCATCTGCCTGCGGAGATTAAAGGCAGGTCAGCAGGCAAGGTGTTTGATTTTAAGCAGATTTTGAGCCTTCCTGCGCGGGTTACCGACCGTTTAATTGAAAGAGGCAATATTCCCTTGGGGAAGTTAAGGAAAAGATTAACCTCAGCTGGCAGGCCAATAAATGCAAGTCAGTTCGTTGCATTAAAATTTTTACTGATGGTGTCCTTACCATCTATCGTCTTTATTATTCTACACCCCCAGCCAATATGGCTTATTCTGGCTTTATGTATTGGTTTTTTCCTTCCTGAGCTATGGTTGAAGAGCAAGATAAAGAAAAGACAGGCCGCAGTTTTAAGGGACCTACCCCATATTATTGACCTTTTGAATATTTGCGTCGGAGCTGGGCTTGATTTTATGGTAGCGGTTAATCGGGTAATCCAGGAGTTTCGGCCTTGTGCGTTGATTGATGAGTTTCGGATTTTGGTTCAAGAGATACATATGGGCAGTTCCAGGCGAGAGGCATTGAAAAATTTATCTAGCCGCATAAATAGTCCGGAGATGACTTCTTTTGTGCGCACCCTTCTGCAAGCTGACCGGATGGGAACACCGATTGGTGAGGCTTTAAAGATACAGGCAGAAGAAATCAGAATCCGCCGTTTTCAAAAGGGAGAAGAGATGGCGCTAAAGGCACCAATAAAGCTTCTTGCGCCCTTGCTCCTGTTCATTTTGCCGGTGGTTCTGATTATTGTTGCTGGGCCAATATTCATTCAATTTACCCGTAGCGGGTTTATCCAATTTTAATAAAGTTAAGAATGATTAATGTCCAATTTTATAATTTAATGTCCAATTTAATGTCCAATTTACAAGATGTATGTCCCCTCACACAAACTCGCATAATATCAAGGAAATAAATTCAAAGGATTAAACAGGAAAATTGACTTCATATCTTTATCCAGGCGATCCAGGGAGAAGAATCCAAGGAAAAGAGCAAATCCGGATTAGTTTTCAAGCAGAAATTTTACCCGAAAATCCGACATAAGAAAGCGCTTTCAAAACCTACCTTTTTTGGGTTGACAGCGACGGATTCTCATGCTATACTTAAACTACCGAACGATAAAGGTTATTCTCAAAAAAAAATGAGAGTAGCAAAGCCGCGGATGAAATTGAAATAAACCGGCTACCGAAACGGTAGATCCGGTTTTTTTATTTAGGTAGGCGCTAATAATGATTTTTAAAAATAGAGATAATAATAATAAAAATAATAATAAAAAAGTTATCAGATTAGTATTTGATAATTATAAGACCGACTGTCAAGATGACAGTCGGTTTATTTTTTACTATAGCAGGATAAATTAGTCAGATGGAAGAAGATATCAAACAACAAGAGAGTTCAAGATTCAAGACATGGATACGGGCAATTGCCCTGCTAGTGGTAGTTGTTTTTGTGCCTCAGCAAGCAGCCTGGGCAATGGGCTATGACGCCAGTGTGCTTTGGGCTCCTCGCTATTATCTTGGCGCAGGCCAGGCAGGGTATATGGCTAATTTTGTTGCTGAGAATGTTCGTCGCTCTCTTGATTTCTTGGCTAATAAACCACTTGGTCGGGTTGAGATTGCGCCAAATTTGATTGTCGATACACCACCCCTTAAGCAATCAGATTTATCACAAGGGGTATCGGCGATAGAGTCTTCCCCTCGGTTAAATCCTTACCTTAAGAAGCAATTATCCCTCCCAATAAGAAGAGGAATAGAAGCCGGCCTTAATGCAATTATTAGGATATTAGAATTTGTTGCTTCTTTTGGTAGGCCTAAACAAGAAGAGATTACTACTAATCCTGCTCCTGTGGAGGCATTAATAAGATTTTTCAAGCGGGGACTGAGGTTTGTGGATAATCTACCTCGGGGCGTATTATCGACCACAAGAATAAGTAATACTGGTCAGGAGAGTTTCTATCTTACTTCTTCCCAGATTAAAGAGATTTATCAATGGTTAAGAGACCCTGCAGCACAAATTGATAACTACTGCGGTGTCTATGCCCTCCACAATCTACTTAAGCACAACAAAATAGAAATAACTCTTGAGGAGTTAGCTCTGCGCGTTATCCTTGTCGATTTGCTAGCCGGTAATATTAAGGAATTAAAGGGCCAACTAAAGACATCCCTTTTTGCCCTGAATAAGGTTGCTGATTCTTTGGGGCTTGAGCTTCATCCTATGAAAGCCCTGCCCCAAGCATTAACCAGCCAGCCAGTCGATAAGTTAGTTCCTTTTATTGCCCACCTTAATTCTGACCATTTTATCCTTGTTACCCAGATAGTCGGCGATGAGGTTTATTATCAAGAGAAAGAAAAACAGGAGTTTATTTCCCGAGATGTATTCCTTAAGGAATTTAGTGGTTACTTGCTTAGCGCTAATACCTCCGAGCACGCCTATGAACTTAATTATCAGAGTATACGAGATATTCGCGGGGGGTATACTTACCAAAGTATGTATGAGAGAAATAAGGCAAAACTTGGTCCTGCGCCGAGTTGGCTTAATCCCTGGAACAGACTATGCTGGGAATGGAAGCAGCCCCATTCTTTTAATAGTCCATTTGGAACGGTGCGATATACGACAGGTGATGCCGTGGATTTCGCAGCTATCTTCATTCCCTATTTTGGGCTCAAACATGTTTTTGGAGGAGCTAAGCTTGCTAAAGCGGCAAATAATATCAGGCAAGTAGCCAATGCAGCAAATAATGTTAGAAAAGCAGTTACGATAGCAAGGGCTACTACAAAGCTTGCCCGACTTGGTCGATTCGCCCTAAACGTTTCTAAATTTGTTATTAAGAGTCCGGGAGCAGCGTTTCGTATTGGAGTGCGTGGATTAGGTCAAGGGATTCGCCTGGCGGGAATCGGGATTAGTAGATTTAGCAGATATGCTATTAAACCAATTTCTACCAGCCTTACCGGCCCTGATAAAATTCGTCGGATTTTACCCGTCTTAACAAAGGCCGGTATTCATGTTGGAAAGAGCGCTTGGTATAGCGCTGTGGCATTTGGTAGTGTAGATTTATTAGTCAATGAAGGTATGTCGATAATTTCCAGAGGCAAATTGCTTAGTGTGGCAGATGGAGAGGTCGCCAATGTTATTTTAACCGGGAATATCAGAGGTATCGGGCCCGATGACGATCAAGCTAAGTGGAATAATCCGCTTAGTTGGGGCGGGTTTTTAGGTGGAGCGGCGTTTGGCGCTGGGTTTAGTACATTGGGTTATGCCTTTAAAGGCTTTAAAGGCACAACTCTTGTGAATAAAGCCAGCCGATTGTTAGGTTCTCTTCCAGAAGGAGTTAAATGGATGCCGGTTGGCGGCACAATTAATGTCATTCGCGGAGGGATAGACGCACAACTAACCGGCGGTTCTTTTTGGTCATTTAAAGACAGAGCACTTGATTTTGCAGTTGGCGCTGGTCTTGGCTTTGCTGGTGGCACCATAGCAAGCCGCATTCCACGACTGGGAGGTGCTTTAACCAATCCTTCCCGCGCAATAAACCAGGCATTTGCTTCTGCTGTCGTAGGTGGCACAATTTCTGTTGCCGGAGGCTATCTTACCCCTGTTGCTACTTCTGAAGGATATAAATTACCCTTAACTACCCCTGAACTTCGCCCTAATGTAGGGCATTCTCTGTTTAATTTCGGCCTTGGTGCTGTTGGCGGTGGGGCTCTGCGCAGTTTTGGCGGCCGTTGGCTAAGCTCAGTTGGGGAAAAATCTAAGTCTATAATTGGAAGTGAGGGGCCTTTTGGAACAGTTCAATTTTTCCATAACCCTAAGTGGGTTTATCGGGTTGGTAATCCCAGCGCGCGCGTAGCTATGGCTGCCTTAGAAGGTGCATCAAGCTTTGCGATAATTATGCCTTTATGGAACCTTATTGATGTTCCTGTGTATGGACTCGCAAATGGCTTAATAAATCAAGAATGGAGTTGGGATGCGGCATTAAACCACAGTTTATTTTCACAGCCTCGGAATCTAGTTTGGGAAGAGAAAGGGGAAGGGGAGGTAGAGGGTCGGAATCTCGGCCTGGCCCTACTTCAACATACTCTCAGCGGCGCAAAGACCGGTCTTTGGTTAGGTCCGTCAGTAAAACTTATTTCTCCCTCTGTAGATGTATATACTGGTAAGGCAGCAGTAGCAGATTATTCTGCATCTGCTACTGCTTCTGCGGTTGGTGGGGTGGAGAAAAAGCTTATCCAGATAGCAGCAAAACCCAGCTTCACCAACGTCGTGCGAAACATCTTCTGGAAGCCGCAGTTTGCTCTTGAATCAGCGCTTAAATCAGGAGGAGAAAATGTAATAAAGAAAGGATTACTGCAATCGGTTAAAGGATTTGCCAAGGGCTTGGGTCAGGAAGCCAATCGTTTAGCATTTATTATTACTTATTTAGATGTGGCTGATGTCGCTACAGAAGCTATTCTAACTAAATCCTTCCCAGCAGCTCTGAATAAAGATATTCGGGAAATGTCTCAGAGCGTTAGCTTCGCCGCCCTTTTCTTTATGCCCAATCTTCGGCCTGCAACAGATACAGATTTATTAATAAGTCAATTGAGATTGCCTAAGCTGGTCAGAGAAAGGGTTATGCAATTACTTGAGGAGAATATATCCCGGGGCCTTTCTACTGAGGATGCCTTTGCAGATGCTTTACAGCGCGTCCATGGAGAGGTCGCAAGTGGCAATATTCAACTGCCGATACCCAAGCATGTCAGCGGAAGGGAAACACAGATTACCAAATCTATCCAAACTATAGCCTCTGAAGTCCAAAAGGGTAGACTCAAGGGTTCTAAATTAACCAAAGCATTAAGAAGGTTTAATGAAAGATTTAGTCTTAATATAAGCAGAGGCCAATTAAAGAACCCGACGGCCTTAATTAACGAAGTGCTGCTCGGCGCTCATTCAGCCAGAGAAGCCGGCTTAAGAGCTGAGCAGAAAAAATTGGTCGATACCCTTGCCCGGTTGAGCAGCATAGAGAAAGGAAGAAGAGCAGAGAAAAAGGCGGCCGGGGCAATAGAGAAGAGATTAAGAGAGATAAGCCAGGAATTGAATCAATTAAACACAGACCCAGCCGCGAATCTTAGGGGGCAGGAAGGGCAGCTTGAAAAAGAAATCAGAAGCTTAAGAAGAAAGAGCAAAGCAGGCACACTCAAGCAGGGCGAATTAGATGCCTTTAATGAAAAATACCAACTTGATATAAAAGAAAGTCAATTGACTGATACAAAAGTGGGGCCGAAGGCATTGCTCGGTGAAGTATTAAGCGGCAGCTATTCAACAAGGAAGGCTAATTTAACAAGCGAGCAGGAGTTATTAAACGGTAGATTGGATGCCTTGAGAGATGTAGGTAAAACAGGAGGCATTAAGACAGCAGAAGCAAGATTAAATAAGATAGAGCGGGAATTAGGAGAGTTGGAAGTAGAAACTTCACCGAAACAGTTAGTTGCTGCACTCAGTGATATAGCCCAGCGGTATCTTTTCTTCCACCCTGAGACAATGACCCGGGGGGATATTGCGAGGGAACTTAGTTCCCAGTCTAAAACAGGCAGAAAATCAAACAAGGTAATATTAGAGAAATATGGGCAGATAACATTTGACCGGAGTTTGGTTAGAGAAATTGCTGAAGCAAAATTTGTCAGCGAACAGGGCAAGACACCTCGAGACCTCTTCAGATTAAATAATAAGGGCCAGACCAGATGGAAGGTAGGCGGCAAGAGATTTACAATTCCTCATACGAAGGGTATTAAGGCGGAAGCCGGTAGAAGACTGGGCGAAGCAATAGCTTCATCGTTTGGGTCTGAACAGGCGCCTAAGCAGATTAAGAGCTACGCCGACCGTATCGGCCGTAGATTAGATACTCCTGCTCGACAGGGAGGGAGATTTAAGGGTACGAGAGGATACATTACTCTTGCCGATGGAACACGGATTACATATAGGAATGCTGCAGAAGCCCGCACATTAGAGAATATTTTGTTAACCGAATATGCCAAGAGCTTAGGTGTTGGAAGATTGGCTTCGAATGCCTCAGCGCTTAGTGTTCGTGAGGGCGTTTCCCAACTGAGTCCAGAGCAGGCTAAGAGGCGGGCGGATTCCATTGATAAGAGATTGAACCAAGGCAAAAGGCAGGGATACATAAGACTTCCTGATGGAACTCGCCTGGAATATAGCAATATCTCTGAAGCCAGGCTATTACAAAAAGGTCTTTTACAGCGTTATAGAAGCAATCGCGGGTTTACCCGCACAGACCGCGTATGGAAACAAGCGGTTGAGAGCGCCTTTGTTTCTCGATTGACACGAGAGCAGCCAGAGAAGGCATATTTATTCAGCATCAATCGGGATGTTAAGATAGGGAAAACCAGTTTTCAAGCCAATAGATTTCAAGGCTTACGAGATACAGTAAAGAGCGAATTTTCAAGACAAGGTTTGAAATTCGATGCCCTTGATGCCGATGTATTAGCAGGTAATTTAAGCGAAGCAGATATCAAAGCCATAGTGGAGCTGCTTCCCGACGCATCCGGGCTTAACCAGGCCGCTAAATCAGCCCATCAAAAACTCCTTAAGGCATTTACCAGGAAAACAAATGCGCAGAGCTTAGAAAAAGCAATAAATGACTTCATTGATGCCCAGGGCGCAAAAGGGAATCTTAAGAAGTATTGGAGGTCTCAACTTCTTCCAAGCTCCTTGCAGGACTATAAGGTAGATAAGAATCTCAATCTTAGAGGTATTTTGCTAAATAGATATGCCCGGGAAGTGTATGGAATAGAAGCGGCGAGGAACTTATACTCACTCCAGTCTAACCTCAAGACTTTAGGAATAGAAAACATAAAGGGTATTACAAACAGAGGTATTAGGCAGGGGAGAAGGTATTTGGTAAGATGGAGATTAGGAGATGTAATCCCCCAAGTTGGAGAAAAGAAAGTTCTCGGCCTTGAGATTGCAAAGAGAGCCGAAATTACTCCTCAGCTGAGGCGATTAGTGGAGACGCTGAATAAGATTCTCAAGAATGGAGAAAAAGGAGAACTCCAACGTATTTTTAAAGACAAAAATGGTCAACCAATGTATATTACACATAAGGAATTTCAGCAGGTCTTGCAGGGCTTATTGGGGGGTAGGCTTGTTTTGGGCGCATCAGGTGGTGGTGGAAAGACAGAGATGATTATACCACACATCCAGCTTCTACACGTCGTTTTGGTAAGAAAAGGCATCCTGTCAGGACCAGCAAAGGTTTATACCCAGTATACCCAACCCACTATTACCGGCCCATTAGGAGAGAATGATACAATAGTTACCTATAAGTTGCTGGGTGAGGAGATAAAGGTTTTAAAAATTGCCAACAATGCTTTTTCAGGAAGAGGAAATGTGCAGAAGCAGTTAGATAATATACTTAAAGCAGATATTATTATTGCCCAGTCAGATTTTCTCACCGGCCTTAGGCTTACTTCGCAAACAGGTTCAGAACAGGTGCGCTACTTTGCCGACAAGGCCTACAAGGAAATAACGCGTAATTCTTTGGCAATATATGATGAAGCAGACCTCTTACCCAATGCAGCCAACCTTATTCACGGAATCGATACAAACTTAATGAGCAAGATTAAATATGCCGGGGTAAAGGGAAAGACCTGGATAGAGGCATCTAAGATAGTAAGTAGGTTTTTAATTGATAATGGATATATGACTGAAGCGGGTTGGCTTACCGCTAAAGGGCAAAGACTGATTATAGAGTCCCAGTCCGGTGAAATGGGATGGAAATCAAGTGCAATTAAAGAATTGTTACCGAAATTAGAGTCTTATAGTAAGAAAATAAAAACTCTGGCATCTTCCGGGGATAAGGTAATGGAGATTGTCCTTGGGGAATTTGGCATTGCCTTATCAAGAGTGCCAAGTAAGCACTATGAATGGGATGCCGCGGGTGCCCGTGATGGCGGCAGGACTTATCCTATTCATCAACGGCAACCTGCACCCAATATGTATTATGGCACGCCGGCTGAGGCATTGGCAATGGAGATAGTGGGCGGTTTAAGGCATGGTGCAAAAAGCGGAGACTTGAATGCAAGAATTAATAACCTGAACTTAGGCGGCGTAAGGACCTCCCCGCGTTCTATCCGGGTCAGTCAGCTTGAGGTAATCAGCGATTTCTCACGTACCTTATTCTTTACTGCCACGCCGCAAAGATTGGAGTCTTGGCAGAGACCTATGGGAGTAGAGATGGTGGGCGAGCCTAAGTCGCCTTTGGATAAGTCCACTTGGGGATTTTATAGCGAAAGGGATATTAGCGGACTTAAGAATATCGCGATTAAAAGAGATAAGATTATAATTGTGGATGATTCCACTATTAATTTTAATAGAGTAGTTGACCAAGCAATGCGTCTTGCAAAGGAAAAAGGAATAACCAATGTATATATCCCTGATTCTCAAGGTGGTTTTAGGAAGTTTACGCTTCAAAATGATGGGAGATATAAAGCCGGAGTTAGAGTAACAGATACCTTTATAAGAGGAGAAAGTAAGGGTAAGCAAGTTAATGAGTTGTTAAAAAAGGACGGTAAGGTATTGATTGTGCTTGATGCGGCGCGAAGAGAGGGTTTTGATATAAAAACCCGCGCTGTGGACAATAAGAAGCTGCTAAGAAAAGGAGAAAAGGCAGATGTACAATTTATCGTTTTAGCGGATAAATTTAGTTCAACAATTACGGTAAGTCAGGCAATGAACCGCTCGCGCACAATAAACCGTACGAGTGGTCCAAAAGACCTTGTTGACGTGATGTTGATTACCGCAAGAAAACTTACTCGGGAAGTGGCTATAAAAGAGTTTAAAGCCAACCAAACCAAGACAGTGAACGAAGCCCGATATCGCAGTCTCCATGATAGTATAGAACTAACCGTAAATCGTAATATCGAGCGACTTGCAGAGATTAATCCTCGCGATGAATCAACCGCCCTTAAAATGAAAGAGGATTTCCAGAATTTCTGGCATCAAAAGTCAAGATATGGCCGAACCAAAGCTGAAATACAAGCACTTATTGAAGGCGATATAGCACAGATTGAGGCGAGGCTTTTTAGAGGCGACAGGAAGAATTCGCCCATTCTATCTACGAAATGGTTCAGAAGGGTGGAGAGTAAAGGTTGGTTGCCGAGATGGAATCGCTTAAGCAGAGAGAGCAAGGGATACATTGATTCAATAAGAAATTTGTCTTTCAACACTCAGCTTGAACCAAAATGGGGACGCTCAAACCAAAAGCCTTCTCTGTCTTTGGTGGATATAGGCAGGCTTGACCAGGTAATTAATTGGATAAGTTATAATTATTCCCGCCAAGAACTTAAAAAGAAGGTTGAGATAAGCGGTGACCAGGGCCTTGTAGCGGCAACTGCAAAAGAAAAACAGATAGTGAAACAGGTTAAGGGTTTTGCCAGTCAGGCACAGGCTGTTGCCGGTGCTCTGGGAGGCGCGGCAGGTCGGGTAAGGACTCCCAGTGAAGCAAAAACAATGGAGGTTATGCGGGATGTTAAATCAATGTCGTCCACGCAGGGTGTCCGGAGATGGACAAATTATCTTACCTCTATAGCTCCATCTACTGCTAATCTGCCGACGAATCTTCAGAATGCCTTAAGTGATTTACAAAAGGCTATAAGTCCGCAAGGGGAGATAAATAATTTCGCGCTACCTATTAACGAATTAAAACTCTATGGTTATGATGGAACCCTACAGACTTTATCTCCGGCTTTATCTGATTATCATCAATTAAACAGTGATGAGAAGAGATTATTTGCTCAACTCACTGCCTTGAGGGACTTGAAGAGAGCTTTAACCCAATCCGGCTTTATGCCAACTGCTGAGTCATTGCGCCAGATTGCCCAGCCCTATCTGTCAATGGATAGAGATATATTGTCTACTCTCTGTTTTGCAGTAAATCCGCAATTCACTAAAGATATTGCTCCGGCTGCAATACAGATTTATGATAACTTCGTGGCATTAAACATAACACCACCTTCTTTAGAGCAAATAGCTGATGAAATCTTGCAGCCCAAGCCCAATAAAACTATTTCAGCTCTGGATTATATCAAACGGACAAGCCCGTCTACCTACAAAGCCATACAGACGCCGGAAGTACAGCGTTTGGTTCAGGCGGCTCAGAGGCTTGAGGCGCTTAGCGAGCGGCCAGAACTGATTATTGCCGCACAGAAATATAGCGCCAGCGGTATTCTCGGGAAACTATCTGCGCTTTGGAGTTTAAGGAGCGTTGCTAAGGCTGAAAAAGCATTAACCAAGGCTGCTAAAAGAATAGACCTGCCTCAAATAGAGGCTATATCTAATAAACTTGGCATTGACCGGGCGCAGACCATTTCTTTATTCAAACCTCAACAAGCCCAGCTGATTCAGGATAATTTTCAATACATAGACCAACTCAGGCAACTTGGGCATCGCCAATTTAATTTGTCTAATATTCTTGATTTATTTACTGCCAACAATCCCGCAAAGGTTATTTCTAACTTACATAGTTTTAAGCGCAAGGCAGAAATAGGCAAAATTGTTAAGGAATTGACGGATTTGCAGGACGATGCCACCTTGGGAGATATCAGGTCTGTTACTCAGAAGCATAATCTTCCTGAAGAGCTTGCGCTGAAACTACGCTTTGGGTTCGGCTCTATAAATGACGAGATATTAGAAAAGATTTATCTTGTGGATAACTTAGAGACCTTAATTATTAGAAATTCTTCAGAAGATGAAGTTATTAAGGAAGAGCCAATTAGAAAATTTTTCGAACCCACTTATAAAGAAATAAAAGGTATAGATGAATCAACAGGAAAAGAGAAGGTATTGGCTGTATTAACAATAGAGCCGAATGCACATGTGAAGAAACTAGTGAGCAATTTAAAGGCGAAATTAGCGGACAAAGTAGTTGACAAAATCGTAAAACAGACTCCAGAGCAAGAATTAGATGCCTGGCTAAATAACGATCCTACCCAGTTACCTTTCTCAACATTATCACGCAGTTCTATACCAGAGGCAAAAGAGATTGAGGATGAGATTGCCGCATCGCTTGCTACGGAAGAATACAGTTTCTATAAAGATATAAGAGAGCAAGTGAGAAAGAAGGTCTTTGATTGGGTCGCAGGGAAGAAGCGGGAGATAGCCCAGGAGCAAGATGCAGGTATGGAGATTATCTCTGCAAGGCGAGCCGAATTAGAAACAGCGAAAAAGCCTGAGAATATCAGGGCTAAAGCTCGAGCTAAGATTGAGGCCTGGAAGAATGGAGATGAAGCTATACCTTTAGAATTACGCCTCAGGTTAAGCAGGGATAAATCCGAGCAAGAGAGGCTCATAAATATGTTGTTAAATAGTTATCATTTTGCCTCTTCTGCCAAGCTTGGCTTTGCTCGCATAGGAGGCAAGGTAGGAGAAGAACTAGACAGAGTTGCCCAGGAATTGCATAATTATTTAGAGGATTTAATTGAAGCCGAGCTTGAGATTCTGGCTCTACTTGAGCATGATTTAAGAGCAGCAGCAAACGTATCCGATATTCTTACTAAAAAACTCCAATTCATTAAAAAAGAATTTGTTGATGTACTGAGGGAAGGAATTGAGAGCGTTATCTCTGAGGCAGAAATAGAGGATTTTGCTCACGCCAGATACGAAGAAAGAATGGAAAAAAGATTGGGTGATCTATTCCGTCCTTCTTGGAATGTTATTGCCATTAGTAAAGAAAGTAGTTTAACCCTTGAGGGGACCCTCGAAGAACAGGAAATATGTGAGGAGGCATTAGAGTCCTTAGATATTCAATCTACTAATGGTTACAGATACTTAAGGATAGATTCAAACTTACCACAGCCGATTATAATAGAAGACCATACTATTCTGATTGACCGGGATTATCTACCTTTAATCGCAACATTCTTAGGCATTGTCTTTAACTCAAACAATGGCTTATCTACACAAGAGGATTCATTTAAGGCTGCGGAGGCAGGGATTAGAGGGTTAAAACTGGATTCGGTTAGACTCAATGGAAATCTCAACTCTATTCCTGAATATGATGGGGTAGGCAATCTTAAACAGGCACTTGAAATAATGCAGGAAAAACCTGGGAAGGCAGTCAGATTGGTTCTTGACTATCTACGGCCAAAAGCAAAATTATCCAGGGGCAGAGTCAAAGAATTAGAAAGGCTTGTTAAGGAAGAGGAAGACGAAGACGTTCGCGGTCGTGAGGCAGTTGGCGCTGCCAATGCAATGGGCTTTGGCAATGATAAATATAGACAAGCGCAGAAACTAATCGGTCAACGAAGAAATCAGGAAGCAATTGAGTTGTTACAGGAGGCAATTGGGTACTGGCAGCAAATAGTTAATTCTCCCGATGTATTCAGTAGCCAGGATATTGCAGATGCACAACATAATATAGAGTTAGCCACCCGAAAAATTAATAACCTTAATAAGAATACAGAGTCAATTCCTCCTTCTCAGCCAACAGTTGATGGCTCGGAACAGGAAAAGCCGATGGTTCCGTCATCCCCTACTACTATACCAACCCCGCAAGGGCCCGGATACAATATACCTATTATTACCCCGATGCTGAACTTATTCCATAATTTTGCAGGTCTTTTCCGACCAGGGGTAGCTCATGCTGCACAGGCGGCGAAATCTAAATTAGCGCAAACCGGAACAGGAATATCTCACCTTACGCGAGGACCCACCATAAGACTGGCGGCTGCGATTTGCGCAATCGCAGGTCGTGTAGCGAATATAAGTGCGCAAATAAGAAATAAGGTTCTTTCTGTTTGTGGTAATGCTGATGCTGCGGCAATAGGTAACGCAGGCAGCAGAAGCAAAGCTGCAGGAGAAGGAGCAGGTTCAGGGAACAACGCTGGAAATGCAGGCGGAGTAGGGTTTGACGAACCAGAAATACCTGAATTTTCAGAAGGTTCCAAAGACGGTTCTAGAAGTGTAACTGATAGAAACGGAGATGCGGAAGGTGTAACATCTGAAACCATCCCACCGACTAGAACTGTTAGAAGTATAGAAGAACCAAGGCGTAATCCTTTAGCGAGAGTTAAAGATAACACAAAGGCAATTGTCAACTCCTTAGTAAGTAAGGTTAGAGAATTTACGGGTCGACAAGATAGTAAGGATGTTTTGTGTCATAGTGGTCTTGATCCACCTGCCAAAAAAGGAATAGGTGGATTTCTTGCGTCTATAATAACAGCTATATCTTCCTCCCTTAACAAGACCTTCCGGATAAAATCTTCCAAACCTAATTATGTAATACCTCTTGATGCCTCAGCAGAAGGAAAATCCAGAGAAGAGATTAACAGTCTAGTTAACAAATTTGGTGGGATAAAAGCAATAATAAAAGGATATGAAAGACTTACACGTTCAAAGGTTATGAGATTATATGGTATCTCTGAAGAGGTTATGGCACAATTATTAGAAGATAAAATTTACTTTGTGCGTGGTCCACCAGAAATCGGTGTTGCTAACTATGTTGAAGAGGGAATTATCTACATTATCCTTCCTAAAAATGCCTCACCCGAAGCAGTTATCCATGAAATCAATGCAGTCATTCATACAGAAAGAACACATAAAGAAAATAATAAATTAACCAATATTTATACAGAAGAATTCACTGGAGAGGAAGCAGGCAGCCGCAGTGTTAATGCTGGAAAGACTATTAGAGCCAAAGCCAAAGGCCAGAAGGCTACAGTTAAATCCCAAACCGGAACCCAGGAATTCACTGGAGAGGAAGCAGGCAGCCGCAGTGTTAATGCTGGAAAGACTATTAGAGCCAAAGCCAAAGGCCAGAAGGCTACAGTTAAATCCCAAACCGGAACCCAGGAATTCACTGGAGAGGAAGCAGGCAGCCAGAGTGCTGTTAATCCAAGAAATCATTCTAGACCTATAACCTCAAAAGCCAAGACTAAATCCCAATCCGAAGGCCAGCAGTTTATTGAAGGAGAAGTAGGTGGAGAGGTAGGTATTGATGCAGTAGCTAAGACAACGGTGAAGCAGATTAAAGGCAAAATATCATCTTTTACTGAACACCATTGGGCTGTTGACCCTGTTAGTGCGCAGGAGCATTTTGCTGAGATGTTACCAATCTTAATAGAAGGATCAGGGACTGAGGGTGTGAGTTTTATACATGAATCTCTATATTTTAATGAAACTAACCCCTTCCCTGAGAAAGAATTACAATATGTCCGTGACAGAATTGATGAGTGTCCTTCTGGAAGAGAAGAACAAATTGAGTGGTTTAAATCTCTTATTGAATCAGGAGGTAAGGCAACTCGTACTCTCAGAGAAAATGTGGATTGGGTTAAGGTTAATGAGCAAACTAGAGATGGTTTTATAGTATTAATGTTGACTGCAATTCGTTTAGGGGCACGAATTACAATATATGGCATAACAGAATCTTGGATGTCGCTGCGTACTGAAGAAAAAGCCTTTAAGACCTATCTTGCAATGCAAAAGAATATGATAGATACTATTAAAAGAATTAAGCAAAAGGATAAAAACGCGACAATCTTTATCTATGGTGGAAGTAAACATGGCCAGATTAAGCCAGATGATACGATGATTTTTGCCTCTGATCCCTTGGAGGGTATGCCAGCGAAAATGTATGGTATAGAGATAGGATTGAAGGATGTCACATTAGCGGAAAAATATATTTCATACGGAGCATATCTTAAGGCAGAAAATAAATATTCTTATGTGCATCTGGATATAGTTAATTCAAGCGAGCAAGCGTTTACAGTAGATGAAGTATACGAATATTATGTCAAAACAAACTCTCTGATAGTAGATAATTTCTCTTCTGTCACTGACGTATTGCGAAGTGGCAGGGCGGGTCTTGTAAAAGCTCAGAATGTAGAAGATACATGGTTGATAGTGATACCCACAGCTTTTACCGATATTTCAAGACAAATGATTGCAAGAGCTAAAGAAATGCTTGCAGAAGATGCTTTCGTGGGAGATGCAGAACAGACCGGAACAGAAGAAAGCGCTTCCACGACACCACTAACGCTCCCCAAGCACAAAGAAAGCGCTTTCCCAATTAGATTATTTGGCATTATTTTACGGGCATTATTGCCTATTTTATATAAATTAAACAGAGCACTAAGTGGTATTTATCAAGGATTAATAGCGAGATTACACCGGACGCAGGAAGATTTTAATACGCATATTTTAGATAAATTCAGCTTAAAAAGGGACGACATAGATGTAGAGCATATTCCTGACAAACCTCATGCCCCTCCTTCCTCCAGAATCTCTCGTTTGGGTTATTTATTTAATTATCTATTAAGGGCCAGAGAAGAGATAATTAGGAGGTGGAGAGGTGGTAAAGATGACATTGGAAGAATTCAGACAGGAACTTCGGAGCTTGGAGACGCAATTCGCAATAGAGGAAATCAGGAGAACGAAGAACAACTTCAATCTACTCATAGTAATGGAAAGGTTGAGCCAACAGATAAACGGTCAGCACAGCCAGAGCCAGTAAATCCGGAAGGCGCAGAAAGCGATGGCGGCTATACAGGTATATCTAAAGAAGAAGCAAAGAGACAACTTCAGACATATATAGAAACAGGCGTAAGCATAATACCGTTAAAGCGCCAAATTGCGCGTGCTGCGTTAAGGGAAGCCTTAAGATATCTGCGTAATATAGGTAAAGCTGATTCAGCTCGTGCTCCGCCTAAGCTTAAGGTTTATCTGATTGGTAGTGATAAGGTTACCTTTGGTGCAACCTACATTGAAGAAGAAAAAGAAAGTGCAATCTACATAGAAGCTCCCTTCCTTAATCAAGTCCTCCAGTCCAGAAATCCGCAAATAGTTTTAACTTGTGTATTCATCCATGAATTAAATAACCAATCACACCTAAGAAATAGTCTTACCGAAATAAGATTTATAATTGATAACTTATTAACCCAGCTGCGAGTCTTAATAATATCTACCGTGGCAGATATCATTTTAAGATTTGTGGCTTTTGTTGTATTTAGGGGTTGCAGGGCTCTAACCTCCGGGGATTCTGGCCCCTCTGTGACCCCTAATACAACTAAAGAAGGAGGTGTTTCAAAATGGTTAAGATTAATTACAACGAGCTTAAGATTGACCATATCGTTGCCTTCAAGCGGGAAGACACAGTTTTTGCTTGCAGCCGCGAAAATGGCAATGGTAATGGCAATGGTAATGGCAATGGTAATGGTAAGGTTCGTCTCTTCCTTGTCTTCGGCAATGGTGCGGGTCGTGTTTATACCCGTAATGGGCGGGCAGAAAGCTGGGAAGTTCTTGAAGGGCAGGATGCAGAGAACATCCGCCAGCGAATTAAGCACGCTACTGAAGAGGGCATTGCTGTTTACCAGTTCAATGGCTCAAGTAAAATCACCTACCCAACCCACCTCAGTCAGTAGGAGACTACGCCTTCTTGTCTTAGGCGGAGTCTCCCTGACTCTGACTGCTGTAGTAGCGATTATTACTTCTTCCATTACACTTACACTTATTAATCCCGTATCTTGCAACTTATTAGGAATTTTGCCATTTTGGTTAAGAGTAGGGAAAGTAGGCGGAATTGAAGATAAGAATGAAGAGATACGGGAAATAGCCGAAAGAGATTATATATACCACGGCACCTCAAGAGATATCCTAGACCTCTCTGAAGGATTAGAGGTTGCTAAGACAAAAGAAAAACGCATAGATTTCTGTGGTAAGCCAGGAGACCAGAGATCTTATTTAAGTCCTGAGTCTGCACTATTTTGGGCTCAGGTGGTAGCAAGCTTTGATGAATTAGGGAAGGCTGTTATTCTAGTTGTAAATAAAAAAGAGATTTACGAAAAACTTGGTGCAACAGTTAAATCGAGCGGCAGACCAGGTGATGTGGTAACCGTTAAAAAGGATGGGAAAAATATTGATATCCCCGCTTCTTATATAAAAGTAATTGGTCCTATATCAGTTGAAGAGTTAATAGAGATTCAAGACCTTGATAAAAATCCCATTACCGATGAAGAAAGGCAAAGAGCATATAAGAGATGGGGAGTTGCTTTAAATGACCAAGGTGTAATTTTAGGAAGAGAAAGAGAGTTATTGTTAAATAAGATATTTGAGTATATAGGAAGCCAGAGAGGAGCAAGAGAAAGCGGTTCGTCCACCACTAACTCCCCACGCAATACCTACCACAACCTCACTCCTAATCGTCAATTAGGGTATGCCTTAAGATACAT
>CAZQEY010000014.1:18056-42213 GCA_964592485.1 uncultured Planctomycetales bacterium | reverse complement strand
ATGCAGACCCGGGATTAATGGGGGGGAGTCTCTCTCACGAATTTATGGTTCCTGCAAAAAGCGGTGAGGATATAGTATTGTACTGTTCAAATTGCCGGTTTACTGGCAGCCCAAGCCAGGAAGGACAGAAAAATAGCTGTCCTAGATGTAACCGGACTCTTGAGAAATTGAATAATATCGAAGTGGGACATATTTTCCAATTAGGCACTAAATACAGTAAAATTTTTCAAGCAGATATTCTCAATCAGCAGGGAGACGAAAGCACAATTATTATGGGTTGTTATGGTATCGGGGTCTCGCGTTTAATACCGGCGATAATTGAGCAGAATCACGACCAGGACGGGATTATCTGGCCCCGGGAGGTCGCTCCGTTTGAAATCGTCGTACTCCCTCTTGATGTCGGCAGCAAAAAGATTTATGATTCGGCGCTCGGCCTGCATAATGATTTAGAGGCAAGAGGCTTTTCTGTTTTGTTTGATGACCGCGATGAACGTGCGGGGGTTAAATTTAAAGATGCCGATTTGACCGGTATGCCCTTACAGGTGATTCTGGGTGAGAGGTTTATCAAGGAGAAAAAGATAGAGTTAAAGGTGCGCCGCAACGGCAAAAGGGTCATCACGGGACGCAGGAAGCTGCTTGGGGAAATCAATAAACAGCTTAAGACAGCCTGAAAGCATGGTTAACAAATACGAGCTTCAGGAAAAACTAAAGGCACTTATTTCCGATTATCTAAAACAGGAGAATATCGTCCTGGTAGATTTGAAGCTTCAATCCCAGGGCAAAAAATTTATTTTACGCATTCTGGTTGATGAGCCCGGCGGCGGGATTAGCTTGGACAGGTGCGCTTATTTAAATGATACAATAGGTCAGCTTTTAGAAAGGGAGAATTTAATAGAATCCAGTTATGTCTTGGAGGTTTCTTCTCCGGGGATAGACAGGCCCCTGGTGAGCGCCGGCGATTTTTCCCGGTGCGTCAACCGCAGGGTAAGGATATTCTTGAATAGGCCCCGGGAGCAAGCATATGAAATTTCAGGAATGATTGTCTCGGTTACTGACGCAGGCATAGATTTGGATTCGGGGGACAGGGTTCAGCAGATACCATTTGATCAAATCAGGAAAGCCAAACAGGTTATATAAAAATATGAACGGAGAAATTTTAGCTATATTAGAGCAGATTGAAAGAGAAAAAGGCATAAAGAAAGAAGTGCTTATCCAGGCGGTAGAGAGCGCGCTTTTATCTGCCGCCAAAAAGGTTATGAATCTTAAGCCCGAGCAGGAGTTGAAGGTAGAGATAGACCCCGGCAGCGGCAAGATTAAGGCAACCTGCGACGGCCGCGCGGTCACCTCTATGGATTTTGGCCGGATTGCCGCGCAGACTGCCAAGCAGGTAATTATGCAAAAGATTCGCGAAGCGGAAAAGGAAGTCGTTTTTACTGAATTTCAAGGCAAGGTCGGAGATATCGTCAGCGGAACCGTCTATCGTTTCGAGAGGGGTAATATTATTGTTGACCTTTTGGGTAGGGCTGAGGGGATATTAACCTTTCGTGAGCAGTCTCCCCATGAGGAATTCCGCCAGGGAGAGCGTATCCGGACTTATTTGCTTGAAGTGAGGAAGGAGTCCCGCGGCCCGCAAATTATACTCTCCCGCGCCCATCCGAACTTTGTAAAGAAGCTTTTTGAATTGGAGGTCCCGGAGATCTACGAAGGAATTGTTGAGATTAAATCTATATCCCGACAGCCGGGCGAGCGGACGAAAATTACAGTTTATTCTAAAGACCAGAGAGTTGACTCTGTAGGTGCTTGCGTAGGTATGCGGGGCAATCGTGTAAAGAATATTGTCAGTGAACTTAGAGGCGAGAAGATAGATATCGTTCGCTTCAATGAAGATATGCGTGAATATATCTCCGCTGCTCTTGCGCCGGCGGAAATTTCAGAAATCCGTTTAGATAAAGCAAACCTGCGGGCTGAGGTAATTGTTGATGAGGACCAGTTATCTTTGGCTATTGGCAAGCACGGTCAAAATGTCCGTCTGGCTAGCCGTCTCGTTGGCTGGGAATTAGATATACGCACTAAAAAGACTAAAGAAATAGAAGAAAAAGAGAAAATCATAAAAGAAATTCCGCTGACGCAGCTAAGCGGCATTGGAGATAAATTGTTAGATAATTTAAAGGCTGCTGGATTTAATACTGTGCAGGATTTAATCAATGCCGATAAGGATTCACTTCTTAAGGTTAAGGGCATTGGTAAGATGAAGGCAGCGAAGTTAATCAAAGAGGCAAAGAAGCTGATAAAATAATATGAGGGTAAAGAAAACAAAAACTGCCGCAAAGGCCAAAACTGCTCCCGTCGGGAAAGGGCAGAAAAAGAAAGGCCAGATCAGGCATAAGCGGCAGGTGGTTAGGAAAAAAACAGTCAAACAGAAAAAGCCCTTAAAGAAGGCTCGAGTTACAAGAACGCGTAAGGTTAGAAAAAAAGTAGAGAGGGCGAGAAAGCCAAAGCCCTCCATTGTAGAACCAATAGTCCAACGGCAAGTTAAACAGATAGAACCCCAGGTAAGCGCAAGTATCCCTACCCAGATAGTCGCCCCACCTGAAGCCCGCAGAGAAGCGCCAAAACTTAAGGAATTAGAATTGGAGTTTCCAGTATCGGTTAAAGACCTCTCGGTGAAATTACAAATAAAACCTTCGCATCTAATTCAGGAATTAATGCGGATGAACATCTTTGCTACGATTAATCAGCTGTTATCACAAGAGGATACCGAGAGGGTTTGCGAGATATTTGGTTTTAAAGCAAAATCTGCCCCGGATAAGGAGGAGCAGCTACTCTGGCAGCATCGTCAAAAGGATACTCCCCAGTCTTTAAGGTTGCGTCCTCCCGTAGTAACCCTTATGGGGCACGTTGACCACGGTAAAACCTCATTATTAGATATTATTAGAAAGACGAATATTGTTGATGTTGAGCATGGTGGTATAACTCAACATATTGGAGCGTATGGAGTTAATCTGCCTAAAGGAAAGATTACATTTTTAGATACTCCTGGACATGAAGCATTCACCGCAATGCGTTCACGGGGAGCACACATTACCGATATTGTGGTTTTGGTAGTAGCTGCTGATGATGGGGTTATGCCACAGACAATCGAGGCAATTAACCACGCCCGGGCAGCCGAGGTTCCCATCGTAGTAGCAATAAATAAGATTGATAGACCACAGGCCAATATTGACCGGGTAAAAAAACAACTACAGCGCTTAGGACTGACACCGGAAGATTGGCAGGGTAAGACTATTACCGTAGAGGTTTCTGCCAAAACGGGTAAGGGTATAGATGAATTATTAGATATGATTCTTTTAGAGGCAGAGATGTTGGAGTTGAAAGCAAATTACGAGAAGCCTGCTTCAGGAGTAGTAATTGAGTCCCGGCGCGATAAGAATCGTGGCCCCTTGGCAACATTGCTTGTGAAAAACGGCACCCTGCATCTTAATGATAATCTCATTTTGGGTTCGGTGTATGCCAAGGTAAAGGCGATGTTTAATGACCGTGCTCAGAGGGTTGAAGAGGCATCTCCGGGAAGTCCGATTGAAGTCTTGGGATTGACCGATTCACCGGAGGTAGGTGAGAGTTTCTTTGTCGTGACTGATGAGAAGCAAGCCCGAGAACTTGTTGCCTTACGGAAAGAAAAAGAGAGACAACGTCACGTTCAGCCAGTAAAAAGAATATCCTTGGAAGAGCTGCACTCAGAAATCCAGCAAGGTAAGATAAAAGAATTAAAGATGATTATTAAGGCCGATGTAGCTGGCTCTTTAGAGGCAGTGCGTGATTCTTTAGAAAAGTTGGAGATTCCCGAAGTAAAATTCCAAGTTATCCATGCCGGTATAGGCCCAATAAATACTTCCGATGCAATGCTGGCTAAGGTTGCCGATGCACTTATTTTAGGTTTTCATGTTCAGCCCGATGAGCGAGCAAAAGAGCTAATTGAGCAAGAGGGTATAGAGACCAGAACCTATAATATTATATATGAGTTAGTCCAGGAATTAAGAGCTGCAGTGGAGGGTATGCTTGAGCCAAAAATAAAAAAGGTCTTTTTGGGACGCCTCCAGGTACGCAAGATATTTAAACTTTCTCGAGTCGGCACAATAGCTGGTTGTTGGGTGAGTAAGGGTAAAGTCTTACGTTCAGCTACAGTTAATTTAATCAGAGATAACCAGATTATCTTTGAAGGTAAAATCGACAGTCTTAAGCGCTACAAGGATGATGTGCGCGAGGTCGCCGAGGGATTTGAGTGCGGTATTTCTTTAGCGGGTTTTGAGGATTATCATGAAGGCGATATAATTGAGGCTTATGAGATTCAGAAAACCGCCAGGAAATTATAACTTCTGACTAGTAACTCATAATTAGTAACTGGTTATATAATTAATTTCGATATGTCAAAGAATCGTATTTTAAGTGGAATGCGGCCTACAGGAAAATTACACTTGGGCCATTTGGTAGGTGCGTTAGGTAACTGGGTGAAATTGCAGGATAATTATGAGTGTTTCTTTATGATTGCTGATTGGCATGCCTTGATGAGTGAATATGAGTCACCGAAGGTAATCTCGGAGTCAATTCTGGATAATCTGGCTGATTGGCTGGCAGCGGGTATTGACCCTAAAAGATCAATTATTTTTGTCCAGTCCCAGGTCAGCCAACACCTTGATTTATATATGATATTTTCTTGTATTACCCCCTTGGGATGGCTTGAGCGCTGTCCAACCTACAAGGAGCAATTAAGACAGTTATCCGACCGCGATATCAGAACTTATGGTTTCCTAGGTTATCCAGTCTTACAAACAGCGGATATTCTTTTATATAAAGCCAATAAGGTTCCCGTGGGCGAAGATCAGCTTCCTCATCTGGAGCTAGGACGGGAGATTGCCAGGCGGTTTAATAATCTTTATAAGAAGAAGACCTTCCCTGCGCCTGAGGCTTTATTGACTCGCCTGCCCCGTCTTTTAGGGTTGGACAACCGAAAGATGAGCAAAAGCTTTAACAATACAGTTAATCTTTCAGATGGCCCTGATGTTATCAAGAAAAAGATTCAGGGCATGTTCACTGACCCCAAGCGAATAAGGTTTTCTGACGCCGGACATCCCGATGAGTGTAATGTTTTTAGTTATTATAAAGTATTTATTCCAGGCAAAGAAAAAGAGGTATATAATTGGTGTAAGAGTGCAGGAAAGGGTTGCACATATTGTAAGACAGTTCTTGCTGAGGGTTTAATCATGAATTTGAAGATTCATCAAGAAAAAAGAGTACTCTGGCTTAAGAATAAAACACAACTAAAAAAAATCCTTAACCAAGGACGCCGCAGGGCTTCCCAGGTTGCCGAACAGACAATTAGAGAAATAAAAAGAATAATCGGTATACAATAAGACTATATAGAAGAATAAGTTCGTTATAGCGTTATAGGGTTATAGTGTTCGACGCAATAACTCTAAAACGCAATCCTTCGACAAGCTCAGGATTGCGTCCTGAGTTTATCGAAGGACGCAATACCGCAATAACGAATATGGCTTATAAAATTAAACTGGATATATTTGAAGGGCCGTTGGATTTGCTTTTATATTTAGTAAAAAAAGATCACCTTAATATCTATGATATACCTATTACTCAGGTGACTGAGCAATATTTAGCTTATCTGGAATTAATGCGGCTCTTAGATTTGAATATTGCCGGGGAGTTTCTGGTTATGGCCGCTACACTTATGCAAATCAAATCGCGAATGTTGCTTCCCGCGAATGAAGCCGCCAAACAAGAGGTTGAGGAGTCTGACCCGCGAGAGGAGTTGGTCCAGAGGCTATTAGAATATCAGCGATTCAAAGAGATTGCCTCTGAATTAAGGCAGAGAGAACTAAAAGCAAAGGAGCAATTTCGGCGGCAAGGCCAAGGCGTTGCATCGGCTGGCGATGCAAGTTACTCAGGTGAGGTATATTTCGAAGCAAGTATTTTTGATTTAATTAATGCATTTACCCAAGCATTAAAAGAAGGGGTTCCCCGGGAATTATTCTATGAGGTTATCAAGGATGAGTTTACCGTAGACCAGAAGATTCACGATATTATCCATTTATTACTTAATCAAGAAGCGCTTATCTTAAGGCAGCTTTTTAGTCAAGCTAAGAATAAATTAGAGATAATCGCAACCTTCCTGGCTGTATTAGAGTTAATACGTCTTAAAGAAATTACTATTCGCCAAAAGGGGCTCTTTGGTGAGATTGAGATTATCCGCAATCTAAATAATATAATTAGCTACGAGCGGAGGTAGAAGAAATGTAAATCTATCAAGAATAAAGTGGACTAAAGGCAGGCCTGAATTCTATGCATGACACTTGCCTCCAGCTGGATTTAAGCCGGATTTACCAAGATAAACTTTGTTTGGGGTTCGATAAGTTGAAGAAAGTCAGATATTAGCTATGAGCGAAGATAGAAAAAAATCCAATCCACTATCCAGGAGTATAATCGGGCAGGAGAATGAGGATGATGCTATTTTAAATATCTCTCTTAGGCCACGTGTCCTTAATGAGTTTGTTGGTCAAGAAGAAATTATTGCCAAACTTAAGGTTGTAATTACTGCAGCAAAGCAAAGAAAGGAACCCTTAGAGCATGTCCTTTTAAGTGGACCGCCGGGATTAGGTAAAACTTCTCTGGCACATATTATTGCCCATGAGATGGGTTCGAAGATAACCGCAACTTCAGGACCAGCTATCGAGCGCGCAGGAGATTTAATCGGTATATTAACCAATTTAGAAAGAAATGATATCTTATTTATCGATGAGATTCATCGTCTCTCTAAGGTAGTAGAGGAATTTCTTTATCCGGCAATGGAAAATTTTCAGATTGATTTTGTGATTGATAAAGGGCCATATGCTAAAACAATCAAGTTTAACCTCAAGTCCTTTACCCTTGTTGGGGCAACTACGCGCAGCGGGCTTTTGTCCGCACCTTTACGGGGAAGGTTCGGCATATTTTACCATCTGGATTTTTATACCCCCGATGAGTTGTCCTTAATTGTTCAAAATTCAGCAAAACAGTTAGGCATTAAGATTGAACGGGTTGCCTCTTTTGAAATTGCTAAACGTTCGCGCGGGACGCCGCGGATTGCCAATCGTTTATTAAGGCGAATCAGAGATTATGCCCAGGTTGAAAAAAGGGATAGAATCAATCTTGACTTGGTAAATTCTGCCACTCAGGCTCTTGGCATTGACCAGGGAGGGCTTGATGAAATTGACCGTCGATTCTTAAAGGTTATATTAGAAAATTATGCTGGCGGTCCGGTAGGGGTAGAGACATTGGCAGCCAGCCTTAATGAAGACTTGGGTACAATTATCGATACGATTGAGCCGTATCTGTTAAAAGCAGGATATTTAAGACGGACCTCACGGGGTAGATTTGCCACTGAGCAGGCTTTTAAGCATTTCGGCCTTGCCTATTCAAAGGAGAAGCAAGAGGAATTATTTTAATTCTTGCAAATGACTTACGTCACACTTCGTGCTCCGTAAGCCATGGTCTCATTGAGGATGCCGAATTTAGGTAAGCTTTTAATAATCGCAGGAGTATTCTTGATTGCTATTGGCTTATTATTCTATTCTTTAGGTAAAGTTCCCTTTTTGGGAAAGCTGCCTGGTGATATCTATATCCAAAAGAAAAATTTCAGCTTTTATTTTCCTTTAGCTACCTGTTTGGCTTTTAGTTTATTGCTTACTTTGGCCTTTTGGTTCTTCTCCCGCCGTTAATGTTTAAGTTTATTCATCAAGACAAAAATAGCAAGGCACGGTTGGGTGAGTTAAGTACGCCTCGCGGACAAATACAGACACCCTGCTTTATGCCGGTAGGCACTCAGGCTACAGTTAAGACGCTAAGTCCGTTGGAGTTAGAGCAGGCAGGAGCAGAAATAGTACTTTGCAATGCCTATCATCTTTTTCTCCGACCGGGGATAGAGGTAATCAGGAAAGCAGGGGGTCTTAATCGATTTATCTCTTGGCCAAGAGCAATACTTACTGACAGCGGAGGATACCAGATTTTTAGTCTGGCATTGTTTCGCCGCGTCCGTAATGAAGGAGTAGAATTTCAATCGCATTTGGATGGAAGTAGGTCCTTCTTGAGCCCCGAGTCAGTGGTAGAGATACAACAAGCATTTGGCGCAGATATTATAATGCCCCTAGATGAATGCGTGCATTATCCTTGTGCTAAGGATTATGCTGAGATTGCAATGGAAAGAACGGTTGATTGGGCCAGGCGCTCTAAAAAAGTTGTCAGTTCTCAGTTGTCAGTTGTCACTGATAAACCGGGCATAGAAAAAAAGTCAGCAGACAGGCAATTGCTGTTTGGGATTGTGCAAGGTGCCACCTATGAAAATTTAAGAAAAGAATGTATTAAGAAGCTCGTGGATATTGACTTTGATGGCTATGCCGTCGGGGGAGTTTCTGTCGGCGAGCCTGAAACTTTAAGGTACAGCATTATAACTTTTGTTTTGAATTATTTGCCTAAATCTAAGGTGCGTTATCTAATGGGTTTAGGAACCCCTGAGGATATTCTGCAGGCAGTAGGAGAGGGTGCAGATATGTTTGACTGCGTAATTCCTACGCGTTTTGGTAGAAATGGGACTGCCTTTACCCATAAAGGTAAATTAACTATTCGTAACGCTCCTTATATTTCAGATTACCAGCCCCTGGATAGCGCTTGCTCTTGTTATACATGCCGGAATTTTAATCGTGCCTATTTAAGGCACCTATTTAATTGCGATGAGATATTGGGATTGAGGTTGGCTTCTTTGCATAATATCCATTTTTATCTGGACTTAATGCGTAATATCAGAGAGGCAATTAGGCAGGACAGATTTTCAGAGTTTAAGAAAGACTTCTTGAATAAATATAACCAAAATAATAAAACTTAATCCTTATCACTTAATCCTAAACATGCGTATCGACATTATCACTATTTTTCCCAAGATGTTCGTACCTATATTGAATGAGTCAATAATTAAGCGAGCACGGGCAAAGGGTAAGGTAGATATCTTCATTCATAATCTGCGGGATTTTTCTCCTGATAAGCATCGCAAGGTTGATGACCGACCTTTTGGCGGAGGTCCAGGGATGGTGATGCGGCCAGAGTCTATCTTTAATACCGTGGAGTATATATTAGGTCGTCGTGCGACATACATTATGCGTAATAAGACAAAAAGACGCAAGACGCAAGACGCAAAACGCAAGACACAAATTATTCTCCTTTCCCCCCAAGGTAAGAGGCTGAATCAAAAAATTGCTAAAAAATTAGCAAAGAACAGCCATCTGATTCTTATCTGCGGACATTACGAAGGTATAGATGAGCGGATAAGGAGATTTTTAGTTGATGAAGAGATATCGGTTGGCGATTATATTTTAACCGGGGGAGAGCTTCCGGCAATGGTTGTTATTGATTGTGTTATTCGGTTGATACCCGGCGTTTTGGGCGAAAAAAAATCCTTGCATTTTGAATCGTTTGAAGGTAATTTATTAGAATATCCTCAATACACCAGGCCAGCAAATTATAGAGGGATGACGGTGCCTTCTGTGCTTTTATCCGGTGACCATAAGAAGATAGAAAAATGGAGAAGGCGGCAGGCAGTAAAGGTCACAAAACAGAGACGGCCAGATTTATTAACCCGGCGACACTAACCAAGCGAGAAAAAAATGGATAAAATAAAACTCATTGAACAAGAATATACAAAAAAAGAAATTCCTGATTTTAAAGTTGGTTATACTGTTAAAGTTATAACCAAGATTCTTGAAGGAGATAAGGTTCGTTTCCATCCCTTCGAGGGTATTGTGATTGCTAAAAAGAAAAAGGGCCTAAGGAGCAGCTTTACAGTAAGGAAGATTTCTTATGGTGAAGGCGTAGAGCGCGTCTTCCTTACCTATTCACCTAAGATTGAGCGGATTGAGATTCTCCGCGAGGGTAAAGCTCGACGGGCAAAACTCTATTATCTAAGAGGCAAGGTAGGTAAGGCTGCTACCAAGGTTTAATCCCATAGAAGATAATGGCGAATTTTGAGATAGAGAAAAGATTCAAGAGACGTGGCTTCGATATAATTATTGGAGTAGATGAAGTAGGGCGTGGCCCTCTGGCTGGACCGGTGGTGGCAGGGGCTGTGTACTTGCAGACAACCCATTTTAGGAATCGCATTGATGACTCTAAAAAACTTACCAGGAAAGAAAGAGAAGACGCATCTCTGGAAATTATTCAGAAATCTATATTTACTGTAAGTGTAGTTGATGAGAAGATGGTCGATGCTTTAAATATTTTAACTGCTACGCGTTTGTGTATGCTGGAGGCAATTTTCTCTTTACTGAGAAGAATATTCAGTTTTCCATACAATAAATCCGGCATCTTTCTGGGCAACAAAATCCTTCGGGAATCCGCAATGGCGGGGGATAAAAAAATATGTATCTTGATTGATGGCGATATCAAATTAAGAATATCGGATTATCCCGTTTTTAATATCATCAAGGGGGATGCGAAGTCAAAGACCATTGCTTCCGCTTCCATTTTGGCCAAGGTAATACGCGACCAGATAATGTCTTTATATGATAAGGCTTGGCCACAGTATGGATTCTTAAGACATAAGGGTTATTCGACAAGTTCCCACCGTTTAGCCTTGAAGCAATTTGGACCGTCTCCAATTCATCGTTTAAGCTTTTCTTATGTCTAGCGCTCAATTAAAGATTAATTTTTTAGCACAGATGGACACAGATGAACACAGATACTTCCGAAAACATCTGTCCTAATCTGTGTATAGTGTAAATTTGTGAAATATTTTTTACACTATGTCTAAAGCAAGCATAGAGTTAGGTCGAAGTGGTGAACAAACTGCGGTTAATTTCCTTAAAAATAATGGCTATAATATAATTGCCACTAATTACCGCACCAGATTAGGCCAGATTGATATTATTGCCAGGGATAAAGATACTATTTGCTTTGTGGAGGTAAAGACGCGAAGAACTACAAGGCTTGGTCATCCTTACGAAGCAGTAGAGACTTCTAAGCAATACAGCATATCCAAAGCGGCATTGATGTATCTTAAGCAGAAAAAACTCATAAATTCTCCAGCAAGATTTGATGTGGTGTCAGTTTTATATAATGATAAACAACCCAAGATAGAACTGATTAAGAATGCCTTCCAGTTGAATTGTCGTTATCTCTGTTAAATAAAGGGAGTCAAACTTATGAAGAATATTCCTTCGGATTTAGAGATTGCCAGACGCACACGTTTAAAATCAATAGAGACAATTGCTAAGAGTTTAGGACTTAAGCAGAAAGAGCTCTATCTTTATGGAGATTATAAGGCAAAGGTATCTCTATCTACTTTAGAACGGCTAAAGCACAGGAATAATGGCAAATACATTGATGTGACCGCAATAACACCTACTCCCCTGGGTGAAGGAAAGACGGTTACTACTATTGGTTTGGCTATGTCCTTAAACCGCATCGGCAAACGGACCAGTGTTTGTATCCGTCAGCCTTCGCTGGGTCCTGTATTCGGGATAAAAGGCGGTGCGGCTGGCGGAGGCTATTCCCAGGTTGTTCCAATGGAGGATTTTAACCTGCATCTTACCGGCGATGTCCATGCAGTAGGCCTGGCGCATAACCTCTGTGCTGCATTCTTAGATAATTCTATTCTGAAGGGGAATCCACTCAATATAGATTCTTCTTCGATAATCTGGCGCCGGGTGGTAGATGTCTCGGACAGGTTCTTGCGTAACATAAAAATCGGCTTAGGCGGGCCGCAGGATGGTTTTCCGCGTGATTCCGGATTTGATATAACCGTGGCCAGCGAGGTAATGGCTATATTGGCTTTGGCCAGTGGATTAGGGGATTTACGCAAGCGTATCGGCCGAATTGTCTTAGCTACCACGAAAGACGGCAGGCCGATTACTGCCGAAGACATCGAAGTAGCTGGCGCAATGACAGTTTTGCTTAAAGATGCGCTTAAGCCTAATTTACTTCAGACTATCGAGAATACGCCTTGTTTTGTTCATGCCGGTCCGTTTGCCAATATTGCCCACGGCAACAGCTCCATCCTTGCCGATAAAATTGCTTTGAAACTTTCAGAATATGTTGTTACTGAGTCTGGATTCGGCGCTGACTGCGGGGCAGAAAAATTCTTTAACATAAAGTGCCGGATAAGCGGCCTTAGACCTGATTGTGTGGTCTTGGTTTGTACTGTTCGGGCGCTGAAGATGCATTCAGGTAGGTTTACTGTTATTGCCGGTAAGCCGCTTGACCCCGGGCTGTTAAAAGAAGACCTGGAATCTCTGGAGCAGGGTTGTTCTAATCTGGAGAAACAAATAGAAAATATGAAGCTTTTTGGCGTACCTGTGGTTGTAGCAATAAATAAATTTACTACCGATACAAAAACAGAAATAGAACTGATTCGTAAGAAAGCCATTAATGCAGGAGCAGAGGATGCGGTCCTTAGTGAGGTTTGGGCAAGGGGTTCTAAGGGGGGCAGAGAATTGGCTTCTGCAGTAGTGCGCGCTGCCGAGAAGAAATCCAGCTTTAAATTTCTCTATTCGCTTGATTGGCCAATCAAGAAAAAAGTCCAGACAATTGCCGAGAAGATTTACGGCGCAGGCAGCGTCCATTATGAGCCTGCCGCTGAAGCTAATATAGAGCTTTATACGAAGCTTGGTTATGATAAGTTGCCTATCTGCATGGCTAAGACTCATCTTTCCCTTTCGCACGACCCTAAATTAAAAGGCAGGCCCGAAGGCTTTACTTTGCCTATCCGGGATGTGCATGCCTCAGTGGGGGCAGGATTCTTATATCTCTTATGCGGTCAGATGCGCACAATGCCGGGGCTTCCTACTCATCCTGCGGGCGAGAATGTAGATATTGATAAACAGGGAAGAATAGTAGGGTTGTTTTAAGATGTATGCCGATAAGTCAATAAAACAATACCTCAATGACCTGGCAGCGAAACTTCCTGCTCCTGGCGGAGGCTCAGGCGCAGCATTGACTGCCGGTCTGGGAACGGCTTTGATTTGTATGGTGATAAATTTTACCCTTGGTAAGCCTAAGTATGCAAGATATCAGGAAGATTTGGTTAAAACGCTATCTACAGCGAAAAGGATAAAAAATAGGTTTTTAGAATTGGTAGATCTGGATGTAGCAGCTTTTAAGAGTAAAGACATAAATAAGGCTTTAGGCGTACCTTTAGAAATATGCAGACTTTGTTTTGAGGCGATTAAGCTATGCCCGTCCTTAGTAAAAAAGGGAAATGTAAATTTAATCAGCGATGTGGCAGTGGCTGTGATTTTGCTTGAAGCGGGTTTTTCCAGCGCCTTATTTAATGTCAGGATAAATCTAAAATATTTAAAAGACAAAACATTGGCAAATAGAATAAACCGGGAATTAGATAAAAGTAAGACTTTTTTAATAAACACAAGGCGGGATTTGGAGGTAAGGATAGATGCAATTATTAGAGGGTAAACCCATCGCGGCGAGGATAAAGGAAGATTTAAAGAAACAGATTCAGGAATTCAAATTAAAGCCGGTATTGGTTAGTATCCAAGTAGGAGAAAATGCGGGTGCTGAGGCTTATGCTAAATCGCAGAAGAAGACCTCCGAGAATTTGGGCATAGAATACAGATTCCATAAATTAAATCAAGATACGAAAGAGCCGGAATTGATAGATTTTATAAAGCGGTTAAATAATGATAAAAATATAAACGGGATAATTCTGCAGATGCCGTTGCCTGCGCATATCGATTATAAGAAAATGAGTAACTTTATCGAGCCTTTCAAGGACGCCGAGGGAATGCATCCGGCGAATATGGGGAAAATTACATTTGGTAAGGCAAGGATTTTACCCTGCACGCCGGCAGCAGTTATGGAATTATTAAAAGAAACGGGAGTTGATTTATATGGAAAAGAGGTGGTAATTATCGGCCACAGTGAGATTGTGGGCAAACCCTTGTCGCTTCTTTTGCTTGAGAAATTTGCTACAGTAACAGTCTGTCACATCGGGACATCCCAGGCCGGGAAATTAGAGGAGCATGTAAAGAGCGCCGAGGTTCTAATTGTTGCCGTGGGGAAGGCAGGATTGATTAAGGGCGGATGGATTAAGCAGGGGGCAGTGGTTATTGATGTGGGGATAAATCGGGTTGCTGGTAAGATTGTCGGGGATATTGAATTTGAGGAGGCAGCCAAGCGAGCAAGTATGATTACTCCTGTTCCCGGCGGCGTAGGTCCGCTTACCGTAACAATGTTGATGCGTAACTTGGTTGAGGCAGTCAAATCTCAGATTGCATAGATCGGTCCAACTAAAAATCATATATTCAAGATACCCTGGATACAACAGCTAATATGAAAAAATCTATTTGTTTAATTTTACCTTTGGCAGTATTTATAATCATAGCTTCCCCTAACTGCTTTGCCGATATCATATATTTAAAAAACGGAGAAAAAATAGAAGGGAATATTGTCGGCAGAGCTTATGATTATATTATTGTGAGAATTCCTGTTTCGGAAAGAAAGATGACTCCCGATTCGGTTTCGGTAGATTTTGATCTGGATAGGGAAGTATATTTTTATGAGATAGATAAGATCCAATATGATTCAGGCATAATTGAAATTGTAAGCAAGATGAGGAGGGTAAAGATTAAAGAAGAAGCTGTTTCTGATGAAAGCTCTCCATCGGCTGAACAGCAAGAATTAAATAAAGAGATTAGCTTCCGGATTGACAACAACTCAAGCATAACACCTTCTGTTGAAATAGTTGTGCAGAATGAAGCAGGTATCGATTTGCCATTTACCCCCAATGTTAATATTGAAAATAAAGACGGCGTCATTATAGACCATTTACAAGAACGAGATATCACATTAAAGGATGATTTGGAAGTATATTACATAGGGTTAAAGCCGTTTGAAATAGAAAATCCGCCCCTCCTCTATAAGGTCAAGAAAATTGAAATTGACTCAAAAAAATCAGCAGAGATTACTCTCGAGCTTGGTGAAGTGGTCAGAAGCTGGTGATTGATGTAGATGATTAAAAAATATTTTCATCAATTGATGACAGGGCTCTCTTTTGGTTTGACCTCTGGAGTAATTACGTCTCTGGGGATGATAGTGGGTCTGCATTCGGCCACCTCTTCGCGGTTAGTAGTCATTGCTGGCATCATAATTATGGCAATAGCTGATGGTTTATCTGATGCAGCAGGCGTGCATATATCCGAGGAATCAGAGTTGGAGAAGGGAATAGCTAAGCATACACAAAAGGAAATCTGGGCAGCCACCATCTTTACTTTTATTTCCAAGCTTATCTTTACCTTAACCTTTGCTGTTCCCTTTCTGGTCCTTTCTCTAAACATCGCTGTTCTGGCTGCTATTGCCTGGGGAATGTCATTGCTGGTTTTCCTTAATTTTACTATTGCCAAGATTAAACAGGAACGCCCGGCAACGCTTATATTGGAGCATGTTTTACTGGCTTTATTTGTTATTGTTGTTTCTCATGGGGTCGGCCATTTGATTGCAAGGTGGATGCGGTGAGGCATATTTTGCTTGATATAGTTAATGAACCTGGCATTTTTTTCGCTCAGAGGCGATTTTTTTCCCGCCCCAGCGGGATCCCGCCAAAGGCGGGAAACGCCAAAGGTCTTTCGCAACTCAGGTGTGCTCGCGGAACTCGCCCGTCGGGCTTACGCCCAGGACGGGCTCAGACATCCTCGCCATCCGAACCTTTCCACGTTCGGATTCCCTCGTTGCTCAAGCTGCTTTGGCTAAAATCGCCATTCGCTCAAAAAACGCCAGATTCATTTTTGTATTTCATAAATCCCTCGCAAAATATGTTGAACAGTAACGAAAAGGAATAGAGATGGCATTTAAAGAAAAGATTCAATCGGGGAAATTTTTGGTGACATCAGAAATCGGTCCTCCTAAGGGTATAGAGACTAAAGTTCTTTTGGAGGATGCTGAGTTAGTCCGGGGCAGGGTGGATGCGATAAACGTTACTGACCTTCAGAGCTCAGTGATGCGCTTGGGTTCTCTGGCGGTGTGCTCGCTGTTGAAACAAAAGGGCTTTGAGCCAATATTTCAGGTTACCTGCCGTGACCGTAACCGCTTGGCTTTACAATCAGATATCTTATCTGCTGCCACTCTTGGCATTGAGAATCTTTTACTCTTAACCGGCGACCATACCACCTTAGGGGATCACCCTCAAGCCAAGCCTGTTTTTGATTTAGACTCCGTGCAATTATTAGGGGTAGTAAAGAGGCTTCAGGAGGGTTTTGATATGGTGGGTAATAAATTAGAAGGCAGTTCACCTAAATTTTGTATGGGAGCAGTTGTAAATCCGGGAGCTGACCCGTTGGAACCTCAGATTATCAAGATGGAAAAGAAGATTGAGGCAGGGGCGGAATTTTTCCAGACTCAAGCAGTTTACGATATCAAGGTTTTTGAGAATTTTTTATCCAAGATTAAACACTTAAACACAACGATGTTAGCTGGTATTGTTTTGTTAAAATCCGCAGGAATGGCCAAGTATATGAATGAGAATGTTGCCGGCGTAACCGTTCCGCAGAATTTAATAGACGAAATAAGTTCCGTATCCAAGGAAGACCGAGTTAAGAAGTCTGTCGAGATAGCTGCACGGCTGATTAAGGAATTAAAGCCAATGTGTCGGGGGATTCATATTATGCCGATTGGCTGGGATAAAAAAGTCCCCTTGGTTCTGGATGCAGCTGGGTTGTAGCGTAAAGAAGACTGATTAAATATAAAAACGTGGAGGCTTAAATGAGTGATGTAAAGGTAAAATCAGTAGACCCTGCCAGTCAGAAGATGATTGAGCAGGCAAAATCTGAGAATATTAATATTGTCTGGGACCGTTATGATATGATGCAGCCACAATGTGGTTTCGGTCAATTGGGTATCTGTTGTCGTAATTGCAATATGGGACCTTGTCGAATTGACCCATTCGGGGAGGGTGCACAAAAAGGGGTTTGTGGAGCAAACATGGATACTATTGTTGCCAGGAATCTCCTAAGGATGATCGCCGGTGGAGCAGCTGCTCATTCTGACCATGGAAGGGATATTGCTGAGGCCTTGTTGTTAGCTGCAGAAGGTAAGGCACACGATTATGGAATTGCCAATCCGGTGAGATTAAAAGAGGTCGCTTCTATTTATGGGATTAAGATTGATGGTAAGAAAGATTTGGAGATTGCTCATGAGGTAGCATTAAAGGCATTATCCGAATTTGGCCAACAGGAAGGAGAATTGCGTTTTACCTCGCGAGCACCCAAGAAAACTCAACAAGCCTGGAAAAAATTTGGAATTATGCCTCGTGGTATAGACCGGGAGATTGTTGAATGTATGCATCGAACCCACATAGGAGTGGATAATGATTACAAGAATGTTCTCATGCATGGCTTACGCACTGCTCTGTCCGATGGTTGGGGTGGCTCGATGATTGCCACGGATTTAAGCGATATCTTATTGGGGTCACCCGAGCCAATCAGGTCTAAAGTCAACTTAGGCGTACTAAAAGAGGATTATGTCAATGTGGTGGTTCACGGACATGAGCCGACTCTTTCTGATGTAGTTGTTCAAGCAGGCCAAGACCCAGAGTTGGTTAAATTGGCAAAAGCCAAGGGTGCAAAAGGTATAAATATTGTAGGTATGTGTTGTACAGCAAATGAGATTCTTATGCGAAAGGGAATCCATGTAGCAGGGAATTTTCTTCAGCAGGAGTTGGCAATTCTTACCGGAGCTGTGGAATTGATGATGGTTGATGTTCAATGTATTATGCCGGCATTAGCTGATATTTCTAATTGTTTCCACACAGAATTAATCACCACCAGTCCTAAGGCAAAATTTCCCGGTGTTACTCACATTGAATTCCATCCGGAGAGGGCATTGGAGATTTCCAAATCCATCCTGAAAAGAGCAGTGGATAATTTCGAGAACAGGAATAAGGCAAGAGTGGTTATCCCTAAGGAGACAATGGATTTAATTGCTGGATTTACTGCTGAGGATGTTCCCAAGATTATTGGCGGCAGATACCGCTCTACCTGGCGACCAGTTAATGATGGCATTATTTCCGGAAGGATACGCGGGGTTGCCGGCGTAGTTGGCTGTAACAATCCTAATGTGCCCCATGACCTGGGTCATACAGCAATGGTAAAGGAGTTAATTAAACACGATGTTTTGGTGCTTGTAACTGGCTGTTCTGCTATTGCTAATGCAAAAGCAGGGCTCCTAAGGCCAGAATCGGTATTTGAGTCAGCCGGCAGAGGACTAAAAGAGATATGCGAGGCGGTGGGTATTCCGCCGGTTCTACATGTGGGAAGTTGTGTGGATAATTCAAGAATATTAATCGCTGCCTCCAAGATTATCGAAGAAGGCGGATTGGGCGAGCGCATTAGTGATTTACCTGCCGCTGGTGCAGCTCCCGAATGGATGAGTGAAAAGGCAATTTCTATCGGCTTTTATTTTGTAGCCAGCGGGGTATTTACGGTGTTTGGAACGCCTCAGCCTGTTTTAGGTAGTCAGAAGGTCACGGACTTTATTACTAAAGACCTTGAAGAAATAGTAGGGGGAAAATTTGCCTTTGAGGTTGATCCTGTAAAAGCAGCTCATTTAATGATTGGGCATATCGATAGAAAAAGGAAAGATTTGAAGCTTAAGCCGGTAATGTATAAAGATTAGTAACTAGTAACTCGTAACTGGTAACTAGTAACGTGAAGAAATTATTTTACGATGTAAAAAAGTGTCTGGGATGTAAGTCCTGTGAGATTGCTTGTGCAGTGGCGCATTCGCAAAGCAAGGATTTATGTAAGGCACTAAAGGAAAAGGTGCTATCCCTGCCGAGGAAAAAGGTCCATAAATCAGGGGATAAAAATTTTCCCATTTCCTGTCGTCATTGTGAGGAACATCCCTGCGTTGATGCCTGTATGGCAAATGCATTAATCTACGATAAAGAAAGCGGTATGATTCTGCACGATGAAACTCGCTGTGTGGGTTGCTGGATGTGCGTAATGGTCTGTCCTTACGGGGCAATTCGGCCAAACCTTAAAACCAAGATTCCCATTCGCTGTGATAAATGCAAGGATGAGGAAGAGCCGGCCTGTGTTAAGGCCTGTCCGACGGGTGCGATTATCTGGCAGGAAGAAATAAAAGCAACCACAGCGGGGAAAGCTTCGAGTACTGAGTGAATAAAAAAAGAATTTTAAAATTTTAAAGTATAAACCACAGATAAACACAGAGAAACACCGTTTTTTTCTGTGTCCACCTGTGTTTACCTGTGGTTACAAAGTTTTCTTACAGGAAGTAAATGAAAAAGCTATTCTTAGCAGCAACAAGACAGAATGACGGCAAGACCACAGTTGCTCTGGGGTTAATCGCTAATCTCAAGAAGAGATTTAAAAGGATTGGTTTTATCAAGCCCATTGGCCAGCGCTATTTAGAAGAGGAAGGCGAAAAGGTAGATGAGGATTCGGTTCTCATTGAGAGATTTTTTGAATCGCTGGGCATAAAATATACGTTGAAGGATATGAGTCCAATTGCTGTCCAAAGGGGTTTTACTGAGAAATATATCCTTGATCCTGATAAGAAAAGATTGACCAGCCAGATAAAAAAATCCTTTTCACGAATAGCTAAGGATAAAGACCTGGTAGTTATTGAAGGGACCGGTCATGCTGCAGTGGGTTCGGTGTTTGACCATTGCAACGCCTCTGTGGCTAAATTATTAGGAGCAAAGGTTATTCTAATTTCTTCCGGCGGGATTGGCCGGCCGATTGATGAGATTGTCCTGAATCAATCGCTTTTTGAAAAACGAGGGATTGAGCTTTCCGGAGTAATCATTAATAAGGTTCTTCCAGAGAAATTTCCAAAGATAAATAGATTGATTAGGCGGGGACTGGCAAGAAAGGGCATTAAAGTCCTGGGGGTTATTCCCTATCTTCCACTTTTGTCATATCCTTCGATTGAGCAGATACTGGAAGAGACAGATTTTAAGCTTCTATCCGGAGAACAGGGCTTGAATAATCTGGTTAAAAGGATAGTGGTGGGTGCGATGCAGCCACACAATGCCTTAAACTATCTTGTTGACCGGGTATTGCTGATTACTCCCGGAGACCGCGAGGATATGATTTTGGCTTCTCTGGGTTGTTATTTTGCCAGGTCTGTGAAGGAGGTTCATATCTCCGGGATTGTTCTGACCGGCAACCTTGTTCCTCATAAGACAATTATTAATATGGTTGAGCAAACCAAGATACCCGTGCTTTTATCTAAGCATGATACTTACAGCACCGCCTCCTGTGTTCATGACCTGATGGTGAAGATAAGACCCCAGGATAAAGAAAAGATAGAGGCAGTAAAAAGGATAGTAAAAAAACACGTTGATTTGGATAAGATTGTAGAGAGGTTATAAAATGAACCCCGTTAGAAATTTCCTGATACAAAATAAGAAAATTGGTATCTCTAACGGGGTGTTCGGATATATTATAAGATTTAGGAGGTTCTAAGGGGATGAAAGGTATTGTTATCATCGGCAATTCAGCGGCAGGAATCTCTGCTGCCGAGGCAATCCGGAGCAAAGATAGAAACAGCAACATTGCCATAATCTCTGATGAGGACTACAATTCTTATTGTCGATGTCTTATTTCCTATTTCTTAGCTGGAGATATCCCCGAGGAGAAGTTAGTTTATCGGCCGGATACTTTTTATAAACAGAATAATCTTAGTTTAATTCTGGGCAAGAAAGTGGTTAAGGTAGATCCAAAGAAAAATAGAGTTATGCTTGAGGATAAAGCATCGATAGGTTATGATACTCTGCTTATTGCTACAGGCGCTTCTCCTAAATTTCCTGAAGGCTTAAAGGGTATCAAGAAAAGAGGAGTATTTGGTTTAAGGACGATAAATGAAACAAAAGAGATTTTAAATCTATTACCGAGGTCTTCTTCCAGTTGTATATTAGGCGGCGGATTAATCGGCCTCAAGGCAGCCTATGGGCTGCTTAAGAGAAAACAGGAATTAAAGGTGGTGGTAAAGTCAGAATTTATCCTTTCCCAGATGCTTGATAAAAAGGGCTCAGGCCTACTGATGAAGAGGTTCCAGGAGGCGGGTGTGGAGATTATGAATGGGCGGGATATAGTAGAAATTTTAGGTAACGGAGATTTGAAGGCAGTGAAACTGGATAGCGGTAAGGTCATTGCCTGTTCAATCCTTGTTATCGGTAAAGGCGTTAAGCCGAATACAGATTTAATTAAAGATACACAAATAAAATTAGAAAAAGGTATTTTGGTTGATGAATATATGAAGACAAATATTCCTAATATATTTGCTGCTGGCGATGTGGCACAGACTTTTGATGTTGCCTATAAAAATAGTGCGGTTAATGCCCTCTGGCCGAATGCCATTGAGCAGGGAAGAATTGCCGGGTTAAATATAGCTGGTGAGAGTGTTAAATATGATGGCTCAATGGTGATGAATTCTATTGAGTTCTTTGACCTGCCAATTATTTCTATGGGGATAACCAGACCTAAGGGTGAGGGATTTGAAGAGCTTATTCTCTTTGATGATAAAAGAGATATCTATAAAAAGTTTGTCTTAGCCAATAATCGCCTTGTGGGAATGATTGCAGTGGGAGATATAAGAAATTGTGGGGTTTTCTTGAGGTTGATTAAGGAAGGTACAGATATCTCTTTGATTAAGCATGAGTTGACTCAGGAGACTTTTAATTACGCCAGAGTGTTAGATTTGGTTAAGCAGAAGGATGAATTTTTTATGATTTAGGAGGAATTTATGTCCAGGATTGTTGCGACTTCAGTTATTAGAGGGGCGACAGAGATAGTCAAGGAAGCTGAAAGTTTTTTAACCAAGGCAATTCAGGAAAAGAAGGAGACGCAAAGTATAGCTTTTCCCCAGACCGCATTTTATCTACCCTTGGCTTATGCCTTAATGGGAATAGAGGCAAGGACCCTAAAGGATGCGCGGGCGATATTAGAACATGCCAAATCCTTATTGCCGGTTGAGCCTACAGAAAACCTCTGGCTTCCTTATTTAGGCAATGCGCTTGATGCAGGAATTGCTACTCTATTGAGCGAGGAGATAATTATGGTTCTGCGCTATCTTTATAATCAAGAACCCCAGAAGGATTGCAATGGTTTCTTTACCGATACAATTATGCGCTCCTTGGGGATTCAGCTGGTTGATGGCCGTATGCCTGGTTTTGCTGCTATTTTAGGTGCAGCGCCAGATAATCAGACTGCAGTTGAAATTGTGCGGCAACTGCAGCAGAGAAATATACTTATATTTGTGGGTTCGAATGTAAATGGGCGTTCAATAATTGACCAGTTGATTGAAGAGAATGTACAGATGGGCTGGGATAATTATATTGTTCCTTATGGTAGAGATACTGTTTCGGCTGTTTATCCTTTGAGTTGGGCAATTCGCTCGGCGCTTACCTTTGGTGGATTAAAGGCAGGCCAAGCAAAGAAGTGTCTTCTCTATACGAAAGAGAGGGTTTTTGCCTTTGGTCTGGCTTTAGGCGAAGTGGATGATTTAAAATACGCTACTGGTGCCGGAGCAATTAATATGGGCTTTCCCGTAATTGCCGATACCCGGATTCCGGAGATTAAACCTTCGGGGATAACTACCTATGAGGCATTGGTTAGCGAGCCCGATTACAAAAAGATTGTGCCGCGCGCTATTGAAGTAAGAGGGGTGAAGGTAACGGTTACTCAGATTCCTATCCCTGTTCCTTATGCAGCAGCATTTGAGGGAGAGCGGGTAAGAAAGGAGCAGTTGTATGTAGAATTTGGCGGTAAGGCTTCTGTAGCTATTGAATATCTTAGTTCAAAAGACTCTAAAGAGATTGAAGATGGAAAGGTCGAACTTATTGGCCCGGATATCGACCAATTAGAAAATGCTCATAAATCAATGCCCTTGGCGATTATCGTTGAGGTGGCTGGCAGAAAGATGCAAAAAGACTTCGAGCCGGTTCTGGAGCGTCAGATACACCGTTATACAAACTATGCGATGGGAATTATGCATATTGGCCAGCGGGATATGTGCTGGATAAGAATAAACCAGCAAGCCTATGATAAAGGTTTGCGGCTTAAACATATTGGGATATTTTTACATGCAATGTTTCATAAGGAATACGGAGCAATTGTGGATAAGGTTCAGGTGAAGTTGTATACACGGCAGTCGGATGTGGAGAGGTTAACAGTTTCCGCAAAGAAAACTTATGATGAGCGCGATGAGCGGATTAGGGGAATGACTGATGAGGGTGTGGATACCTTTTATAGTTGTACACTCTGCCAATCGTTTGCCCCAAATCATGTTTGTATTGTTACGCCTGAGCGTTTAGGGCTTTGCGGTGCTTATTCCTGGCTTGATGCCAAGGCGTGTTTCGAAATTACTCCCACAGGTCCAAACCAGCCAGTGGTAAAAGGAAAGATGCTTGATGAAAAGCTCGGCCAATGGCAGAATGTTAATGATTTTGTCTATGAGAAGTCAAACAAGACTGTAAGCAAAGTGAGTATGTATTCACTTATGGACAATCCTCAAACAAGCTGTGGGTGCTTTGAGTGTATTGCGGCAATTATCCCTGAGGCAAATGGTTTTATGGTTGTGCATCGCGACTATTCCGGTATGACCCCCTGTGGTATGAATTTTACCACCTTGGCTGGTTCGGTGGGGGGAGGAGTGCAAACTCCGGGATTTTTGGGCATAGGCAGACTCTATATCTTAAGTAAGAAGTTTATTTCCGCAGACGGCGGTCTTTTGCGTATTGTCTGGATACCCAAGGAGTTAAAAGAGAGTTTGGGTGAGAGATTAAAGCAGCGCTGCCAGGATTTGGGTCAGCCAGATTTATTAGATAAAATCGCTGATGAGACGCAAGCTGTGACGTTGGAGCAACTTCTGGAGTTTTTAACTAAGGTGGGGCATCCGGCGTTAAGTATGCCTCCTCTGATATAGTTGATATGCGTAGATTCAAGATTGGCGTTGAGCTTCTGTTAACCGTTTAGCTGCTTTTATGACTTTTCTCGTGCGAATACAGCGTGGTTATCGCTGGACTAAGTAGAAGGATTCATTGGCGTTGAGCTTCTGTTAACCGTTTAGCTGCTTTTATGACTTTTCTCGTGCG
>CAZQEY010000014.1:4190-17956 GCA_964592485.1 uncultured Planctomycetales bacterium | reverse complement strand
ACTAAGTAGAAGGATTCATTGGCGTTGAGCTTCTGTTAACCGTTTAGCTGCTTTTTAGCTTTTTTCGGGCGAAGGCGGCGTGGTTGGCGCTGGATTGAGTAGAAGAAGTCGTTTGCCTTGAGCTTCTGTTGGCCTTTAGCTGCTTTTTAACTTCTCTCGGGGAGAATTGGAGTGGTTATCGCTGGAGTAGGTAGGAGAAGTCGCAGGTGATTTTTTTCTTGCATTCTGCAGCAAATATGTTAAAATTAAAAAAAGTCCTTCAGGAACTAAAATATCGACTTGAATAAGATAGCCACGGAGATTACCTCAACAAATCTTAAGAAATAATTAATTTTACTACCCAGCCTTATCTTTCAATGTTTTTTATCCCAAAATTTATATGATGAAATATATTGCTTGCTAACTTATTTAGAGTCTTACGGATACATATAAGGCAAGGCAAAGCAAAGCAAAGCAAAGCGATTATATCAAGAAGGTGTAATGTAAATTTTGTCGAATATAGCCTTTCTAAATAGGCCGCCACGTTGGGAAGAAGTGATTCTTTGAAGTCCTGAGGCAATCCTTATCTTATAGAATGAATAAATCCCGGTCATATTGATTGATGTTCTGCTGCCGTCTTTGTAATAGGCAGGGATTCCCGGCCCGGGGATAATTGATGTATTCCTGCCTATGCGTAGAAGAATTCCAGATAGAGGCCAAGTAAATGAGGAGAATGCTTTATTTGATTGATGCCACTGCTTTCTGTTATCGTGCCTATTATGCATTGAAGGGGTTAAGCGCCTCCTATGGTCAACCCACAAATGCCATATACGGATTCACAAATATATTAAATAAAATCTTAAAGGAAAATAACCCAGAGTTTATGGCAGCATGTTTTGATGTCTCAAAAGATACGTTTAGACTCAAGAAATTTGCAGAATATAAAATACAACGCCCGGCAATGCCGGACGATTTACTCAGTCAGATTCCCATAATTAAAGAAATAATCTCTGCTTATGGAATTGCCATATTCGAAAGACAAGGATATGAAGCAGATGATATTATTGCAACATTGGCACATAAAGCAAAGCAAAAGGGTTTATCTGTAACTATAGTCAGTTCCGATAAAGATATCTTACAATTGGTAGATGATAATACAGCTGTATTTAGTCCTTACAGAGATGAAGGCATAACCTATGATGCAAATAGAGTCCTTGAGCGTTTTGGCGTAGGCCCAAAAGGCATACCCGATATTATCGCATTAATGGGAGATGATGTAGATAATATCCCGGGTCTACCCGGCATAGGCGAGAGGACCGCAGTGGAATTAATTAGAGAATTCGGTTCTTTAGCAAAATTATTAAGTAACATCGATAAGATCCAGAAGGATAAAATAAAGAAGGTAATTTCAGATAATATCCGGAACATAAAGTTAAGTAAAGAGTTGGCGCTTTTAGATAGAAATGTAAAGATAGATTTTGACTTGGATACATTAAAAATTAAAAAGCCCAATCTAAAAGAATTGTTTAGATTATTTAAAAGCCTTGAATTCAAGAAATTGTTGAAAGATTTAGATCTTAAAGAAGATGACCCAAGTTCGGTAAAGGTAATGCAGTTAAAAGATAAAGAATTAAAAAATTTGTTTGATTCAACAGACGAGCTAATTCTATATGGCCAGAGCTTGGATAGCCTTATATTTTATGCAAAAGCGAAAGATAAAATATTCCAGTTATATGAGATTGGACCGAACCTAAAAGGCATATTATCAAATCCCAATATAAAAAAGACAGGTCATGACCTAAAGAGTTTAAGAATGTCTTTGATTAAGGACAATGTGACCTTGGAAGGGCTACATTTTGATATAATGATTGCCGGTTACTTAATCAATCCCTCCAGGTCCGGATATGGCATAACCGACCTAGCCTGGGATTATCTGGGCAAGGTGTTCGCCTTAAAATCTATTAATAATCAGATAGCCGTAGATTTGATACGCAAATTAAAACCGGTATTCAAAAAAGAATTAGAGGCAAAAAGGCTAATAAGACTCTTTGATGATATTGAGATGCCCCTGGTGGAAGTGTTGGCGGAGATGGAGCAAAATGGTATAAAATTAGATTTGGTTATCCTAAGAAAACTCTCAACAGATATAGAGGAAAGATTGATAAAATTAATTCAAGATATATACGATATTAGCGGTGCTCAGTTTAATATAAATTCGCCAAAACAATTAAGGGAAATCCTGTTCGAAAAATTAAAATTACCTGTGATTAAGAGAAGCAAAACTGGACCATCTACTAACGAAGAGGTGTTAAGGATTTTATCCACTCGGCATAAGTTACCCGCTTTATTGCTTGAATACCGCCAGTTAACGAAACTCAAATCTACCTATATAGATACGCTACCCCGGTTAATAAATCCCAAAACGGGTATGGTCCATACCTCTTTTAACCAAACCGGAACCGAGACTGGCAGACTCAGTTCCAGCAATCCTAATCTGCAGAATATTCCCGTAAAGACAGCCATCGGCAAGAAGATTAGACAGGCAATAATTGCATCCTCTAAGGGGAATTATCTTTTATCCTGTGATTACTCCCAGATAGAACTAAGGCTTCTGGCGCATCAATCCAAAGATGAGAATTTGATTTCTGCATTCAAGGAGGATAAAGATATACACAAGGCCACTGCTTCTTTGATTTACGGGTTGGAGGATAAAGATATTTCTGATTCGATGCGCGAAATAGCTAAAAGAGTAAATTTTGGAATCATTTATGGGCTTACGCCGTATGGATTAAGTCATGATTTAGGAATCTCTTTGGATGAAGCGCAGGCGTTTATCGATGCGTATTTTGCAAGATATCCTCGAACAAAAGAATATATCCAACAGCAGATTAAAAAGGCAAAAGATGAGGGGTTCGTTACTACTATTCTGGGGAGGCGAAGATATATTCCTGAGATTAACAATAAAAATCAGGGTATAAGGCAGTTTGCGGAACGGCAGGCCATAAATACGCCTATACAGGGTTCAGCAAGTGACCTGATAAAATTAGCAATGGTCCAGATACATAGCCAGATAAAAAAAAATGCATTAAAGACAAAGATGGTTATGCAGATTCACGATGAATTAGTCTTTGATGTTCCTGATGAAGAAACGGATACCTTAATAAGGTTAGTGAAAGACAGGATGGAAAATGTTTTAAAGTTAGAGGTACCCATAAAGGCAGTGATTAAAAGAGGGAAGAACTGGCTAGATATGCAGGAGGTCAAATGAAGTCACGGCTTAGCTTCACTTGGTTCGCTAAGTGGTGCGTTCATCAAAAATGAAGATAGCAATATGCGCATCAGAGGTTGTGCCTTTTGCTAAGACTGGGGGGCTGGCCGATGTAGCCGGCGCACTACCTTTAGCATTAGAGAAACTAAAACAAGAGGTTATAATCCTCCTCCCTTTTTATAAAAAGGTCGCACTCCTCCCGGCCAATACCAGAATTCTCTATCCGGGAATTTTATCAACAAAACTCGGTGAAGATATTAAAGTCTATTTTATTCAAAGCGATAAATATTTTAATCGTGATGGCCTCTATGGCACTGCAAAAGGAGATTATCCTGATAATTTAGAAAGGTTTTCTTTCTTTTGTCAAGAGTGCCTGAGGTTACTTAAAAGGATTAAATTCAGGCCCGATATAATCCATATTCACGATTGGCAGGCTGCCCTTATTCCTATTTATCTTAAGATAAGGTTTTCCTCCGATTCATTTTATAAGAATTGCAAAATCTTGCTTACTATTCACAATCTGGCATATCAGGGCATATTTGCCCCTGAAGAGTTTCCCAAATTAGGCCTAGACTGGTCCCTTTTTAACATGGAGCAACTTGAGTTCTACGGCAAGGTCAATATCTTAAAAGGGGGCGTTGTTTTCTCCGACAGCATAAGTACAGTTAGCCCTACCTATGCAGCTGAGATTCAGACATCAGATTTTGGCTGTGGGCTGGAAGGAGTTCTTGCTAAGCGGCAGGATTCTTTGTTCGGGATATTAAATGGTTTGGATTATTCTATCTGGGCTCCATCTGTTGATAAGTTTATTGCCAAGAGATATGACATGAGGAACCTAGAAGATAAGTATAAAAATAAACAGGATTTACAGAGAGAGACTAGGCTGACAGTAGAAAGGCGAATCCCTTTACTTGCCATGGTCTCTCGTTTAGCCGAACAGAAGGGATTGGATATTCTTACAGAAGTTCTTGATGAAATCTGCGGACTTAATCTGCAATTAATAATATTAGGAACGGGCGATATAAAATATCATAAACTTCTAAACGAAAAAAGCAAAAAATTTCCCAGGGTATTGCGTCTTTATCTTAAATTCGATAATGTTCTGGCGCATAAGATATACGCAGGTTCAGATATTTTTCTTATGCCTTCTAAGTATGAGCCCTGCGGATTGGGTCAGATGATTAGCTTAAAATACGGGACCGTACCGTTGGTTTATAAAACCGGGGGTTTAGCCGATACGGTTAATGAAGAAAACGGTTTCCTTTTCGATAACTATACTGCATCTAACTTGATTGCGACGATAAAGCAGGCAATATTGCTTTATCAGGATAGAAAGAAATGGCGGGAGAAGATGAGAAAGGGCATGATATCTAATTTTTCTTGGCAGGAGTCAGCAAAAAAATATATTCAACTTTATAAAAGATTAGTAACTCGTAACTAGTAACTCGTAACTAGTAATTGGTAATTTGTCTGGCGGGTGATTGGGGAGAAAAAGAGATGGTGATAGGAATTACGGGTAATCTCGGCGTTGGTAAGACAACAGTGGCTAATATGTTTCGTCGATTAGGAGCAGAGGTAATTGATGCTGACCGGATTGCCCATATGATAATGAAACCCCGTACCTCTGCCTATAAAGAAATCATCGCAGTTTTTGGCAGGAGGATTCTGGTTGGTTCTTATATAAATCGGAGTAAACTGGCAGGGATAGCCTTTTCGGATAAAAAAAAATTAAAAAAACTCAATAAGATTACGCACCCCAGAATATTAAAAATAATTAAAAGCAGTATAAAAAAATTATCCGATAACAAAATCTTAGCTATTGATGCTCCCCTTTTGATTGAATCGGGTTTATTATCTTGGGTTGATAGATTGATAGTGGTTAAATGTAGCCTCAAGATTCAAATGCAGAGATTAAAGAAGAGCGGTTTAACTGCAAATCAGATAAGGGCAAGATTGAGTTTTCAGCTGCCACAGGGTGAGAAGATAAGATTTGCTGATTTTGTAATCAATAACAGTGGCTCAAGGAGCCAGACAGAAAAACAGGTAAGGAGAATTTTAAACAGGATAAGTAACCCAGTCCTTTTGGCTCGTTAAACGCTCAAGTTAACTACCCAAAAGAGCTGGGTTATCTGTTCATTCGAGGAGGGGGTAATGGAAAAGGCAGAAAATAAAACGGAAAAGGTAGAAAATAAAACGGAGAAAGTAGAAAAGAAGACGGAGAAGGTAGAAAAGAGGACGGAGAAAGTAGAGAAGAGGACGGAAAAGGTAGAAAAGAAAATGGAAAAATTAGATATTGGAGGTTTGAAAGAGAAGAGGATTGAGCAACTCAATAAGTTAGCCAGAGAGTTAGGGATTAACAACTTAAGCGGCTTAAGGAAGCAGGACCTTATATTTAAGATTCTTCAAGCACAGGCAGAAAAAGAAGGTCTGATGTTCGGAGAAGGGATATTAGAAGTTCTGCCGGAAGGATTCGGTTTCTTAAGGTCGCCAAATTATAATTATTTGCCCTGTCCCGATGATGTTTATATTTCTCCCTCCCAAATAAGAAAATTCGATTTAAAAACAGGCGATACAGTCAGCGGTCAGATAAGACCGCCTAAGGAGGGTGAGAAATATTTTGCGCTGCTTAAGATTGAAGCAGTAAATTTTGAGCATCCCGAAGAAGCAAAAGAGAAGATTCTTTTCGATAATCTTACTCCGGTTTATCCCCATAATCGTTTTTTACTGGAGACAAAAACCGATGAGATATCCTGCCGGATTATGGATTTGCTTACTCCTATTGGCTGTGGACAGCGTGCCTTAATTGTTGCTCCCCCTTATAGCGGGAAGACAGTCTTGCTTCAGAAGATTGGCAATGCGATAGTTCAGAATCAACCCGATGTCCTCCTCATTGTGCTCCTTATCGATGAAAGACCGGAGGAAGTTACCGATATGCAACGCCATGTGAAGGGTGAGGTTATCTCCTCAACATTTGATGAGCCGCCGGGCAGGCATGTTCAAGTGGCCGAGATTGTCTTGGAAAAGGCGAAGAGATTAGTGGAACACAAAAGGGATGTGGTAATATTACTGGATAGCATCACGCGCTTAGCGCGTGCCTATAACGCTGTCATTCCTCATAGCGGTAAGGTTCTTTCCGGAGGGATAGATTCCAATGCCCTGCAGAAACCAAAGCGATTTTTTGGTGCAGCACGTGCTATTGAAGAGGGAGGCAGTCTTACTATTATTGCCACGGCGTTGGTTGATACGGGAAGCCGTATGGACGATGTCATTTTTGAGGAATTCAAGGGGACGGGCAATATGGAGCTGCAGTTGGATAGGAATTTGTTTCAAAGGAGGATTTATCCAGCAATCGATATTAAAAAATCTAATACCCGCCATGAAGAGTTATTGGTTTCGCCGGAAAAATTACAAAAAATCTGGATATTAAGAAAGGTCCTTAACGAACTGAACAACGTTGAGGCGATGGAATTGTTGATTGGAAAATTATCTCAGACCAAGAATAATGAGGAGTTCTTAAACAGCATGAACCAGTAACGTCCCTCGTGACCAAAAAATTAACTAAGGTCACTCGGGATCAAATCCCCCGCTTCGCGGGGTATTTGAGAGGAGATAAGTAATGAAAGACAAGATTCATCCCAAATATCAAGACTGTATAATTGTTTGTGCTTGTGGCAATACTATTCATACCCGCTCAACAAAGCCAAGCATTCGGGTGGAGATTTGCTCTAATTGCCACCCATTCTTTACTGGTAAGCAGAAGTTCGTTGATTCCGCAGGCAGGGTAGAGAAGTTTATAAGAAAATATGGTAAGAAATCGGATAATTGATTATTTTTAAGATACTGGATGCTGGATGTTTGGCTCGGTTCCGAATTATCAAGTATCAGAGATTGAGAATATAAAATGGAAGAATCCAAGATATTAAAAGAATTAGAGAAAATAGAGAAGCGCTATGAGGAATTAGAAAGGTTATTGGTTACTCCTGAGGTTATCTCTGATAAGGCTCAATATAGTCAGTATGCTAAGGAGTTGGCCAGGATTTCGGAAACTGTATTCTTATACCGTCAATTTAAACAACACAAGTCTGAGATTGCCAAGTTAGAAAGCACCTTAAAGGAGAAGCACGATCAGGAATTTCTGGCTCTTGTGGAAAGCGAAATAAGAGATTTAAAATCAAGAAGTAGGCAAATTATAGATATGATTGACCAGCGAATGAAGGGTGAAGAGGAAGGGGAAGATAAAAATGTCATCGTTGAGATCCGCGCCGGAACCGGCGGTCAAGAGGCGAGCCTATGGACCTCCGATTTATATCGGATGTATACTAAATATGCACAAAAATGTAATTGGATAGTTGAAATGCTTGCTTCTCACCCGACAGAATTGGGAGGATTTAAAGAGATTATTTTTAGTGTTCGAGGTAAGCAGGCATATCAATGTCTTAAATGGGAAAGTGGTGTCCATCGCGTACAGCGTATTCCTGCAACCGAAACGCAAGGACGCATTCATACCTCAACTGCTACTGTGGCAGTATTAGTTGAACCAGAAACTACGGAATTCCAGATTAATCCAAAGGATTTAAGGATTGATGTCTTCCGCTCTTCCGGCCATGGTGGTCAAAGCGTAAATACTACCGATTCGGCAGTAAGGATTACGCATTTACCTACAGGGATAGTAGTTAGCTGTCAGGACGAGCGCTCACAACTTAAAAATAAAAACAAGGCGCTGAGGGTTTTAAATGCTAGGCTAATGGATAGCCTGCAACAGGAGCAGCGCAAGAAGATTTCGCAAGACCGGAAATCTCAGGTGGGCACAGGTGAGCGCAGCGAGAAGATTCGAACTTATAACTTTCCTGACCACCGCCTTACTGACCATCGGATTGGACTTACCTTACATAAACTGGAGTCAATCTTGGATGGCAATTTAGATGATATCTTTGAGGCCTTAAGCAAACAACAAAAATGACCGAACCTGAATTATTATTTACCCACATCTTTAATTGTAAGCGAACAGATCTTTATCTTTATAATCGCCGCCCGATTAGTAAAGATGACTCAGATTCTATTGTTAATGTCTTGAGAAGAAGAATCAAGGGCGAACCGATTCAGTATATCCTGGGTAGGATAGAGTTTATGGGGTTGGAGTTTAAATTGACGCCGGATGTTTTTATACCGCGCCCCGAGACGGAGATTCTGGTTGAGATAGCTTTAAAGATAGTTCATAGTTCAAAATTCATAGTTCATAGTATCTTGGATATAGGCACGGGTTCAGGCTGCATAGCCATAAGTTTGGCAAAATTTCTTAAAGATGTGAGAGTTAGTGCGACTGACATCTCAGAAGAGGCGTTAGGGATCGCAAAACAAAATGCTCTATTAAATAATGTAAAAATTAATTTTTTTCAGAGTAATTTATTTTCTAACTACGAACTACCAACTGCCAACTACGAACTAATCGTTTCTAATCCTCCCTACATCCCCTCTGCTGAAATTAACAATCTGGAGCCTGAATTAAATTATGAGCCGCGCATTGCTTTAGATGGAGGCAGGGATGGTTTGGATTTTTATCGCTGCATTATAAAAGTCGCGCCGGCTTATCTTAAGAAGGGTGGCTTTTTAATTACGGAGATAGGCTTTAATCAATGCTTGGTGCTGAAAGAACTCTTTAACGCCGTCCAAAATTTTGAGATAATTGAAATAGTTAAGGATTATAATAATATTGATAGAGTTATTGTAGCTCGATATAAATCCTAATGACCAAAGCAAAAGTACTTTCCGCCATAGCGGGATCCCGTCTAAGGCGGGAGAGCCCTAAACGATTTTAGTTTATTAAAAAATAAAATGGATAAACTCGTAATTAAAGGAGGCAGGAGACTTGAGGGGGAGGTTGCCATATCTGGTTCAAAGAACGCGCTTCTGCCGATATTGGCTGCTACTCTGCTAACTGATGAACCTTGTTGTATTAAAGGAGTGCCTGCTTTGCGTGATACATTTACAATGATAAAGATATTGCGTTCCTTAGGTAAGAACGTTGATTTTAAAAATGGTAAAGTTTTCGTGAAGTCAACCAACCGGGTTAATACGGTGGCTGATTATAAATTTGTCTCTACGATGCGTGCCTCTTTCTGCGTTCTCGGCTCACTTTTAGCTAAATTTAAAAAAGCCAAGGTTTCCCTGCCGGGAGGTTGTGTTATCGGGTTGAGGCCTGTGGATTTGCATCTTAAAGGAATAAAAGCATTGGGGGCACATATAGATATTGACCGGGGTTATGTAGTGGCTAAGGCTCCACGGATTTTAGGAACACACATATATTTAGGGAGTGCCTTTGGCTCTTCGGTCTTAGCCACAGCGAATGTAATGACGGCAGCGACAAGGGCGTTGGGCACAACCAGTATTGAATCTGCTGCTTGCGAGCCAGAGGTAGTGGACTTAGCCAAATTTTTGATTTCGATGGGAGCCAAGATTAAGGGTTTTGGCACGCCGCTTATCCAGATACAGGGGGTCAAACACTTGCATGGAGTAGATTATACAGTTATTCCCGACCGCATTGAAGCGGGAACCTTTATGATTGCTGCATTAATTACTCGGGGAGACATTAAACTTACTAATGTCAGTTGGCAACATCTGGGAGCAATCTTAGATAAATTAGAAGAGATGGGTGCGGATATTGAGAGAAAAGACCTAGAAATCCGCATAAGGTTAACTAAAAAGGGGTTAAAGCCCGCCAATATTACTACCCTGCCTTATCCGGGATTTCCTACCGATATGCAGGCACAAATGATGTCTTTGATGAGTCTTATCTCCGGAGTAAGCATAATTACTGAGAAGGTGTATCCGGATAGATTTATGCATATTGCCGAACTTAATCGTATGGGCGCGCGTATTCAGCGTCAGGGTCCACATGCGATTATTGAGGGGGTTAAGCAATTATCTGGGGCAGAAGTAATGGCATCTGATTTGCGGGCTTCAGCGTGTTTAGTTTTAGCCGGGCTGGCTGCTGAAGGTGAGACTTCGGTTTCGCGCATCTACCATTTAGAGCGCGGATATGAAGATTTGGATAAGAAATTAAGAAGGTTAGGAGCGAATATTCGCAGGCAGAAGGAGTAAATTCAGTAACTAGTAAACTCGTAACTAGTAACTCGTAATCAAAAGATTAAAATTGTAATTTATAGTCGTTTTATAAAAAATTACCAGTTACGAGTTACTAATTTACTAGTTACGAAAAGGATTGATATAAGATGATATTAATAATCGATAACTACGATTCATTTACCTATAATCTTGTACAATATTTAGGTGAATTGGGCGAGCACCTGAGAGTATATCGCAACGATAAAATTGATATTGCCCAGATAAAAAAAATAAAGCCAGACAGACTTGTTATTTCTCCCGGCCCAGGCCGTCCAGAGGATGCAGGTATATCCTGCAAGGCTATCGAAGAGTTCGCTGGTAAAATTCCTATTTTGGGCGTGTGCCTGGGACATCAGTGTCTGGGATTTATCTGGGGTGCAAAGATTATCCAGGCAGACAGATTAATGCATGGTAAAACCTCAATAATTTATCATAAGGGCCAAGGGCTATTTAAAAATATTCCCAATCCTTTCCAGGCCACGCGCTATCATTCCCTGATTGTGAGTAATCATAATTTACCTTCAGTATTACAGATAGTTGCTTGGACAAAGGATAATGAGATAATGGGGCTTAAACATAAAAATTTTCCTGTTTGGGGTGTTCAGTTTCATCCTGAATCGATACTGACAAAGGCAGGGAAAAGTATTTTAAAGAATTTTCTGAACCTATGATTCAAGAAGCAACGCAAAAACTATCTCAACGCAACGACTTAACTGCCGATGAAATGGAAGCGGCAATGGAAGAGATTATGAGCGGCAAGGTAGATACGCCTCAAATCGTTTCTTTCTTAACTGCGCTTGATAAACAGGAAGAGACTTCCGAGGAGTTAACGGCGGCGGTCAAGGTTATGCGTCGTTATGCAACCAAGGTCCATACCAGACACAAGGTTATTCTAGATACCTGCGGCACAGGCGGAGACAGGAAGCATACTTTTAATATTTCCACAGCTGTGGCCTTCGTAGCAAGTGGCGCCGGTATAGCTGTTGCTAAACACGGTAATCGTTCGGTGTCCAGCAAATCAGGGAGTGCAGATATTTTAGAGGCGTTGGGCATAAACATCAATATGGCCAAAGAGAAGATAGAGAAATGCCTTGATGATATCGGCATCGCCTTCTTATTTGCGCAGAATTTTCATCCGGCAATGAAATATGCTATGCCAGCGAGAAAGGCAATTGGTGCAAAGACGATTTTTAATTTTATCGGTCCATTGAGCAACCCTGCTTCTGCTACGCATCAATTGGTCGGTACTTATGACCACAGATGGGCGCATATTTTAGCTTATGCCCTGGCAGAATTAGGTACAACCCATGCATTGGTTGTGTATGGTCGGGACAGGATGGATGAGATAAGCACAATTGCTGAAACTCTGATTTATGAGGTGCGTGGAGAAAAAGTGTCGGATTATGAAATAAGCTACCGGGATTTTGGTTTTAAGAAAGCCAGGTTAAGTGATTTAGGCGGCGGTACTGCCGTTGATAATGCCGGCATTTTACTCGGTGTATTAAAGGGGGAAGCAGGTCCGGTGCGTGATATCGTAGTGTTGAACGCCGCAGCCGCAATATATGCAGCGGATGAGGCAGGATCGATAAAGGACGGCATTAAATTAGCAGAGGATTCCATAGATTCTAGGGAAGCCTTAGGCAAGCTTGAGTTGTTAAGAGAGTATTCAAATAAATGAAAAATACCGATATCCTTAAGGAGATTATTGCCAAAAAGAAAGAGAGGATTGGTTATGCAAAGCAACAGCTGCCTCTCGATATTTTAAAATCGAAGATGCAGGAACTTGCCCCTACCAGGCCTTTTGTAAAAGCGATTAATAAGGCCCAGGCTAAATCCCGCACAATTTCACTTATTGCCGAGATAAAGAAGCAGTCGCCCTCCAGGGGTATCATTAGAGAGGATTTTGACCCTAAGCAGATTGCCGGCATTTATCAGGGCTGCGGAGCGCAGGCTATTTCTGTGTTAACCGAAGAAGATTATTTTGCCGGAAATATCGCTTATATAAATGAAATAAAAAGTCTAGTTAAAATACCCATCCTGAGAAAGGATTTCATCTTAGAGGAATATCAGGTTTATGAATCACGCTTCTTCGGGGCGGACGCTATCCTGTTGATTGCAGATTTATTGTCCAAAGAGAAATTATCAGGACTTATGCAGTTAGCAGGCAGCCTGGGGCTTGATTGCCTGGTTGAGGTGCATACAGAGAAGGAGTTGAAGAGGGCCTTAAGTTTAAAAGCCCCCTTGATTGGTATAAATAACCGCGATTTACATACACTCGAGGTAGATTTCAAGACCACAGAGAAGTTATTCCTTCTAATTCCCAAGGATAAGGTGGTGGTGGTGGAAAGCGGTATTAAAAGCTACCAAGACATCCTGTTTTTAAAGATATTGGGGGTGAGTGCGGTTCTTATAGGCGAGGCGTTTATGGAGGCTGCAGACATCGAGGCAAGGGTCAAAGAGGTTATGGGTTGGTAATTCGTAACTCGTAACTAGTAAAAAATATGGCGAAGGTTAAGATTTGCGGGATAACAAATTTAGAAGATGCCTTATATGCAACTAAGCAAGGAGCAGATGCATTAGGTTTTGTATTCTACAGAAAGAGCCCAAGATATATTAAGCCAGAGATAGCCAAGTCTATAATAAGACAACTTCCTAGGTTCATAAGAAAGGTAGGCGTATTCGTAAATGCAAGGCAAGCTACTATAAAAAGACTTGCAACTGACCTAAAATTAGATATGTTGCAATTCCACGGCGATGAATCAAGCGACTTCTGTTCCAGATTTAGTGATTTTAAGATAATCAAGGCCTTCCGTGTGAAAAATAAACTCTGCCTTGCGGGTTTATTAAAATATGATGTCTGGGCATATCTATTTGATACTTTCGCAAGAAACAAATTAGGCGGCACAGGAGAAGTTTTTGATTGGCAGTTGTTAAGCGTAAGCGGTTTAAAAGACTTGAAAAAAACCATATTTCTATCCGGCGGGCTTAATCCTACCAATGTAGGCAGGGCGCTGAAAGTGTTTCCTGCCCAGTGGGTTGACGCCTCAAGCTCATTGGAGAAATATCCGGGTAAAAAAGACTTCGGCAGGATTAAAAGGTTTATTAGGAGCGCAAAAGGACTCAAAGGATAACGGTATCTTTGACCCCGCCCTTTTGGCTCGTTAAACGTTTAAGTTAGCTACCCAAAAGGGCGGGGTTGACTTATGGTATATAAGGCAGTATAATAAGACAAATGCAGTCGAGACTTACGGACCCCGCCCTTTTGCTTCGTTAAACGCTTAAGTTAGCTACCCAAAAGGGTAGGGTTAAATTCGCACAAGAAAAAGCATCTCAGGCAAGATTGGCTTATTTCGCACTTCGTGTTTTATAAATCAAGTGTTCATTGAAGGAGGAGGAA
>CAZQEY010000014.1:0-4180 GCA_964592485.1 uncultured Planctomycetales bacterium | reverse complement strand
CTTTAGAGCTAACAAGGAAGCGGGAGATAATTAAAGAATTCAAGACTCATACTAAAGATACAGGCTCAACCGAGGTGCAAATTGCCCTTTTAACTGAACGGATAAATATTTTAAGTCAGCACTTCGCTCAACATAAAAAAGACCTGCATTCTCGCAGAGGATTATTGACAATGGTTGGTAAACGCCGCCGTCTGCTTAATTATTTAAAAAAGAAAGATAGTAAAAAGTACGAAGATATCTTGAGTAAATTAAACTTAAGAAAGTAAGAAAAAAAGATAATGGATACAACAAAAATCAAATTTGGCAATAACGATTTAATCATCGAAACAGGAAAATTAGCTAAACAGGCAAATGGGGCAGTATTGGTTCGTTATGGCGGAACAGTAGTTTTAGTTACCGCCTGTATGTCCTCTGAAATTAAAGAAGGCCAGGATTTCTTTCCCTTAACTGTGGAGTATCAGGAGAAAACCTATGCTGCCGGTCGCATTCCCGGCGGATTTTTTAAGCGCGAAGGCCGGCCTAAAGAAACCGAAATTTTAAGTTGCCGTCTTATTGACCGGCCAATAAGGCCATTGTTTCCTTCAGGCATGCTCAATGAAATTCAGATAATGGCGCTCGTTCTTTCCAGCGACGGCGAAAATGACCCCGATATCTTAGCAGTAATTGGTGCATCAGCTGCATTATGTATCTCCGATATACCCTTTGCCGGCCCAGCAGTTGCCTGCCGCATAGGTTATCTAGGTCCCGTTAGAAAAAATTCTCCTGATGGAGGAGAGTTTTCTAAGGGGGTAAATAATCAATTTATCCTAAATCCCACATATTCCGAATTACAGAAATCAAGATTAGACTTGGTGGTAACAGCAACCAAATCCGGCATAATCATGCTTGAGGCCAAATGCACTGAGGTTAGCGAGGAAATCTTTTTATCAGCAGTGGAATTTGGCTGGAGGAGCTTACAGGATATCTTTAAGGCTTTGGAGGCTTTTATTAAAAAGAATGCTAAGCCCAAGAAGCGTATTGATTATAAAAGGATTGACCCCGATTTACAAAAGCGAGTTGCTGATTTATCTCAAGAGAGGCTCCAGGATATTTTTTCTCTCAGCAAGAAAGAAGAGAGAGAAGAGGCAATCGACCTATTAAGCAAGGAACTAGAAGAAAAACTCTCTCCTCTGGGTTTTGCCCTCTCGGATATAAAGATGGCCTTAATTGAGGTTGAGAAACAGAATGTGCGAGGTTTTATTTTACGAGAAAAGAAACGCCTCGATGGTCGGACAATGCAGGAGATTCGTCCGATTGTCTGCGAGATAGGAATTCTCCCGCGCACCCATGGCTCAAGTTTATTTACGCGTGGCCAAACTCAAAGCCTCTGTACGACTACCTTAGGCACAGGGGAGGATGAGCAGCTCATAGAGGCGCTGGAGGGGGAGCAGTATAAATCATTTATGTTGCATTACAGCTTTCCTCCCTTTAGTGTGGGTGAGACAGGGCCGGTACGTGGTCCAGGCAGACGGGAAATCGGTCACGGTGCATTAGCGGAAAGGGCATTGGCTTGCGTTATGCCTTCTAAGGAGGAATTTCCCTACACAGTTAGGGTAGTTTCTGAGATCCTTGAATCCAATGGCTCTTCCAGTATGGCTACCGTGTGTGCTGCTTCTCTATCTTTGATGGATGCCGGTGTGCCAATAAAAGAGACAGTCGGTGGCATTGCCTTGGGATTAATCCAGGAAAAGGATGAATCAGTTATTCTTACTGATATTGCTGGTTTAGAGGACCATTTTGGCGATATGGATTTAAAGATATCGGGTACTAAAAATGGGATAACCGCAGTGCAATTAGATTTAAAGATTGATGGAATGAGTATTGATTTATTGAGTCGGTCCCTTTATCAGGCAAGAGAGGCAAGGCTTACAGTTTTGGAAAAGATGTTTAAGACAATTGCCCAACCGCGCTCGGAGATAGCCGAATTCGCTCCTCATATCGAAATACTTAAAGTTGATCCTGAGAAGATTGGTGATTTAATTGGCCCTAGCGGAAAGAATATTAAAAGAATTATCAATGCAACCGGTGCTACCATTGATATCCAGGATGGGGGTCAGGTTTTGGTTGGCTCAGCGGATGCTTCTGCTTTGCAGAATGCTTTAGCGATGATTAGAGAAATTACCCAGGATATCGAGATAGGTAGAATTTATACGGGTAAGATAAAACGTATTATGCCCTTTGGGGCGTTCTGTCAGATTGCTGCAGGCAAGGAAGGCCTTATTCACATTTCTGAATTGGCAGGTCATTTTGTTAAAGATGTGGAGGATGAGGTTAAGGTTGGCGATGAGGTTAAGGTTAAGGTAGTCGGTATTGACCAATTAGGCCGGATTAATCTTAGCAGGAAACAGGTAGAGCAAAATCAGGATAACACAGGATGCGAGAAAGAAGACTCAATGAAGTAAAGGCAATTCTTCTTTTTGCTTTGGGCATTATTATTCTAGCAAGTTTGCTTTCTTTTACGCCGAATGATTTGGCCTTTTATACTTCCCATCCGAATATTCCGCCGCATAACCTTATTCGTGGATTCGGAGCACATCTAGCAGGGTTTTTATTATTCTTTATTGGCTGGAGTAGTGGTTTCGTACCTTTATTTATCCTCTACTGGTCAATCCACCTATTTAAACAACAGGGCGTAGATTTTAGATTTGTCCGCATATTTGGTTTTATCATACTGACCTTAACTGTCAGTTCCCTGTTAGCAATATTTGGAGAAGCTAATACTGGCGCGCAATTTTCCCACGGTGGTTTATTCGGGTATATTCTTTCTAAGCTGGTTATAACCTATTTTGGAAGGTTTGGTGCTTATATAATCTTTCTTACCCTGGCATTTTTATCTGTGGCTTTGGTGTTTGATATCTCGGTGTTTAGCTTTTTTATTAAGACTATTCAGAGATTAGATAGCTTGTTGGTTAAACCCTTCTTAAGCACATCAAAAAAGGTCCTGCTTACTATGAGGCAGAAACCTATAGTTAAGCCTGCCCCTACTGTAAGACCTAAGCCCGATTTATCACTTAAGCCAAACCTGCCTAAACCAGAGAGCAAACCTAATATTTCTGTGTTAAAACCGCAGGTTAAGAGGGCGTCGCGGGAAGGACTGCTGACCACAAAGATAAAACCGGTTAAAAAGGAATCAGTAACCGTTAATGCTCGGGAAGTAGGCGAATACCAATTGCCGCCTTTGGATTTATTAAATTCGCCTCCGCCGCTTGCCGAGAGGAAGATTAAGGAAGACTTGGCTGGGGCTGCGCGCATATTGGAGGAAACATTAGCCGATTTTGGTATAAGCGTTAAGGTTACTGATATTGAGCACGGGCCGGTGATTACCCGCTACGAATTAGAACCCGCACCAGGCGTAAAATTAAATCGAATCGTTTCTCTATCTGACGACATTGCTTTGGCGATGAAGGCGCAGTCAGCAAGGATAGTAGCTCCTATTCCCGGTAAGGGCAGGGTGGGAGTCGAGATTCCTAATAATCAGGGTAGTCTGGTTTACCTCAAAGAAGTCTTAACCTCCCCTGAATTTCAAAATTCACGTTCACGGCTCACTCTGGCCTTAGGTAAGGATATTGCAGGCAAACCGGTAGTTGCTGATTTGTCTGAGATGCCTCATTTGTTGATTGCCGGAACTACCGGCTCAGGCAAAACCGTGTGCGTAAATTGCCTTATCTTATCTATTCTATTTCGTCATACACCTGATGAGGTCAGGTTGTTAATGGTTGACCCCAAGATGGTAGAGCTAGCCCTGTTTAATGACCTGCCCCATCTTTTATGTCCGGTGGTAACCGATTCTAAGAAGGCAGCATTTGCGCTCGCCTGGGTAGTCAGCGAGATGGAGAGGCGTTATCAACTGTTTGCTCGGGAAGGCAAACGCAATATAGAAGCTTATAATCGCAGCAAAGAAAAAATACCCTACATCGTGGTGATTATCGATGAGTTGGCTGATTTGATGGTTACGGCTGCCGACCAGGTTGAGGGCGCAATCACTCGCTTGGCACAGCTTTCCCGAGCCGTGGGTATACACCTTATTTTAGTTACCCAACGTCCTTCGGTAGATGTGGTTACTGGCGTAATCAAGGCTAATTTTCCTGCCCGGGTTTCTTTTAAGGTTGCTTCCAAGACAGATTCACGCACGGTATTAGAT
>CAZQEY010000013.1:0-42663 GCA_964592485.1 uncultured Planctomycetales bacterium | reverse complement strand
GAGGATAATATACCAATCCGTTTTATTTTCAGCCCGCCCCTCTCCTTATTCAATATCCACTTTTGTAATATTCAGGAATATTCAGGAAATATATTTTTGAATCCCGCATTATCATAATCCCTCCACTAACATCTCACGCGGATGCTCAATTATACAGGTATAAAATATCTCCTGTTTGGCTTTTGGCTCCAATTTCAACTCCCAAAGCCAGATACCCTTTCTATCCTTCCAATCCTTTTGTTTTGGCTCAATGTTCACATTACCTATCTTCACCTTAATCCGCTCATCTTCAGAAACCGGCATTGCCTCAAATAACTTTACATCAATCTCTCTGGACTTATAATTTTCAACAGTAAGTTTATATTTAAAGGTAATGCGCTTTGTTGGCGAAGGAATCCCGATAATTAAGGTCTCATCTACCATCTTCTCTAAGCACTCTCTTTTTATCTTTACATTCTCATCCACTCCTAAATACAAATCGAATTCCTCACCCGGAGCAATATTATCAATACTGGATGAGCCAACAAAATCTCCTTCCAAGAATATGTTAACCCGGCCCGAGAGCAATTGAAGTCCAGCACTATTTGTTACCCGGCTACCAAGATAAGCAAAACTAGATGCGCGGGGATAAGTTGAATATTCAAACTTTGCTTCTAAAACTTGCGAGGATATAGGCAACTTATGGTCTGAGCCATCAGATTTAACCGTTGCTTTGCGAGGCAGTTTATAAACCACAGCAATACCTTTTTCTTTTACTTTCGCATACTCCACCTCCGGTGGAGCCCTTTTGTCTGCTGCTAATTCCTCAAATGCTTCATATTGTAAAACAGGGGCCACTTTTCCTAAAGCCTTCTTCCCTTCTCGATCTAAAATTCGAGGTTGATAAGGCCTTAAAAACCAAGGAGCAACATAAGGCATCCTTCCACCAATGGCTGGCTTAGCTGTTGATAAATAAATCTCAACCTCTTGCCAATCCTCTCCAGTTTTCTGTTTAACGATTCCATAGGAGACCATTTCTACCTGACTCTTCTCAAAAAAGGCACGCGCATCATATATCGGCTGCCAAGAAGCGCCCTTTACCAGATAGGAAACAGATAAATCTAAATTACCCGGCTTTTGAATTTGAAGCTCCACAACAATTGACCTTTTTAATTTCCTAACCGGACCGCGAATCTGGCTTAACTGCCTCTTTAGTACCTCAATCTTCTTTTGTTTTTCCCTTATCGATAACTCCGCCTCCCTAATCTGGGAATAATTCTCTTTAAGTTTTGTATCCAGAAATTTAAGCATTTTATCTAAGTCATCAGGAGTAGGCATCTTGGTAACTAAGTCTTTGGGTATTTGGTTGTGGGAGAACAATCTTATTGAGTCTAAGAAATTCTTCTCCTCTAAAAGTAGATTTTTAAGATTCTGTAAAGCTTTTACCTCATCCTCTAACCTTTGGATTTCCTCTTCAAGCTGCTTAATCTTTTCTGTTGGTACCTCTTGAAGAAATTCCTTTTTTACTTGTACGCCAAAAAGTTTAACTCCTGCCTCACCCGAAGCAGAAACTCTCAAGGAATTCTCATCTACTTCTGGAATAATATCAGGAAAGACAATCTTGTAGTCTTCTGTTATTAAGTTAAGGGGTGCTACTCGAGTAATCAAGGCAGAATCAGGATAAACTATAACCCCAGTAATATTGGATTCAGCCTCGAGTTCGATTGTTTCAGCAAAAACAGGAAAGGCCAAACCAATAAAGACGAATATAAAAAATATACTTAAGTAACGTTCCGTCTTCATCTTTACTCCTTTGATGAGCCCCGCCCTTTTGGTTTGTTAAACTCGACGTAAACGCTCCAAAAGGGCGGGGCGAATTAACCCCTCACTCAGATACTTCGTAGCAATTCTTCGTAGTAACTGAGTGAGAGGTAAGTTCGTGCATACAATTTACGTTCACCTTTGTTCCGTAAATTGTGCACTCACTTAAGTTCCCAGTTCCCAACTTGCCAAATATTTTTTTTGTTGTGGCGTGAGTTTGTCAATCTTTATGCCCATAGATTTCAATTTCAATTTCGCGATATTTTTATCAATTTCTTCGGGTACTTTATAAACCCAATTTTTTAATTTTTTATAATTCTTGCATATATATTCAACGCTCAGAGCCTGATTGGCAAAGCTCATATCCATAACCTGGGCAGGGTGACCTTCGGCAGCGGCCAAATTAATCAGGCGACCTTCACCCAGAACATAAATCCGCCGCCCATTGGGCAGAGAATATTCATCCAGGCAATCACGTATATGCCTCTTCTTCTTACTAATCTTAGAAAGAGAAACAAGGTCTATCTCAACATTAAAATGTCCTGCATTAGCTAAGATTGCGCCATCCTTCATTAATGAAAAGTGCTTCCTGCTGATAACATCCCTATCTCCGGTTACGCTAACAAATATATCCCCCCTCCTGGCTGCCTCAGTCAAGGGTAAGACTCGAAAGCCATCCATTACTGCTTCGAGAGCACGCAAGGGGTCCGTTTCGGTTACAATTACATTTGCGCCCATTCCCTTGGCGCGCATAGCCACACCCCGACCACAAAATCCATAACCGCATACTACGAAGTTAGTGCCGCCCAGTAACTTATTGGTCGCCCGAAGTATTCCATCAATTGTTGATTGACCCGTGCCATAGCGATTATCAAACAGGTGCTTTGTGTTAGCATCATTTACCGCAATTATTGGATATTTTAACTTGCCCTGCATTTCTAAAGCACGCAGCCTTATTACGCCGGTAGTGGTCTCCTCTGTTCCTGCCATTATTTTATTTATTGCGTGACCTTTATGTAATGTAGATACTAAATCTGCGCCATCATCCATGGTGATATCTGGTTTAATCGCTAATGCTGATTTTATATGGCGGTAATAGGTTTTGTTATCTTCCCCCTTAATTGCAAATACGGAAATCCTAGAATGCTTAACTAGACTTGCTGCAACATCATCTTGGGTAGATAGAGGATTAGATGCGCAAAGCGCTACATTTGCTCCCCCCTGTTTTAAGACCTCGACTAAAACCGCGGTCTCGGTAGTTACATGCAAACAGGCAGCAATATTGATACCCGCCAAAGGCACCTGCTTCCCGAAGCGTTCGCTGATTAGTGCCAAAACCGGCATATTCCTGCGCGCCCAATCAATTCTCAATCTGCCTTTACTAGCCTGCTTAATATCCTTAATGTCATATTTCATTTTCACCTCACAATTGAAATTTTATAAAAGTAACTAAATTCGGGAAAGTGCTGTCTGTAATTGCCTTACCCTGTCTAATTTCTCCCAATTGAATTCTAAGCGGCCAAAATGCCCGTAGCAGGCAGTCTTCTGATAGATTGGTTTCAACAAATCCAGTGTCTTGATTATTCCTTTCGGGCTAAGGTCGAAATTTTTCCTTACTACTTCAACCAATTTCTCTTCGGATAGATTAGAAGTCCCGAAGGTATCAATCAAAATCGAAAGCGGCTCCGGCCTTCCGATAACATAAGCCAATTGGAGCAGGCACTTCTTGGCCACGCCGGCAGCGACAATATTTTTGGCAATATAACGCGCCATATAAGTTGCGGACCTATCTACCTTGGTTGGATCCTTGCCGCTGAATGCACCTCCCCCATGAGGAACCATGCCACCATAGGTATCGACAATAACCTTCCTGCCGGTCATTCCGGTATCTGACTGGGGCCCACCAATGACAAATTTACCCGTCTCATTAATATAATACCTTGTATCCTTGTCAATCCATTCCTTTAATACTGGTCTGGCAATTACGTCAATTAACTCCTGGCGCGCCTGTTTGGTAATATAATTCTTTGTCTTGTCAAGAATCTCTTCGGTGTGCTGACAGGCAAGGACTACTGAATCCACCCGCTTTGGCAGGTCATTCTCATATTCTACCGTAACCTGAGATTTTCCATCGGGGCCTAAATATTTCAAAATATTACTTTTTCTTACCTCAGCCATATTCATTGCTAACTTATGAGCAAGCATAATCGGTAATGGCATATATTCCTGTGTTTCGGAGCAAGCATAACCAATCATCGTACCCTGGTCACCCGCGCCGCCCTTATCCACTCCCTGAGCAATATCTGGAGATTGATTATGGATGGTATTGATAATCGCGCAGGTGTGATAATCAAAACCATACTGAGGATGGGTATATCCGATATCCTTGATTACCCTTCGGGTAAGATTATGAATATCTACGTAGCCGTGTGTAGTAATCTCGCCACCAATAATAATTAGACCCATAGTTACATAGGTCTCGCAGGCTACACGACCGTGCACGGATTGTCTTAATACATCATCTAAAACTGCGTCGGAAATCTGGTCGCAGAGTTTATCCGGATGCCCCTCAGCTACTGATTCAGAGCTAAAAAAAGTCTTACCCATAATTTAAACCCCCCCCTTCTTTAAAAAGCTTCTTAACCCTCTTATAAGTGTGTGTATGCCCGATATCAAACCAGGAATCTTTAAAGATGAATCCATAAACCTTATCTTTGATGCTGAGCCAATTGATGTAGGTGCCGAGAGTATCGCGAGAATTAAGCGGATTGAGAAAATATTCTTTTATTAATCTAATTTTTTTTTGCGGAAAATAGTATAAACACATTGCTACTAAAGTCGATACAGGATTTTTTGGCTTCTCATAAAGTCTGATGATACGATTATCCTTACCTAAGCTTACTACACCATAATGCCTTGCTTCCTTTTTATCTTTGACATCAAATAACCCAACGGTTGTGTAAGCAGGCTTACTTTTTGCAAACCGGATGAAATCAACAAGGTGGCCCTTTAAAAGATTATCTCCACCTAAAACTAAGAAATCATCATTAAAGCCCTGCTTGTTAAATACAAAATACATATCTGCAATTGCGCCCAATTTATCCTCGGGACTTGTGGTTAAGTCGTTAAGCAAGCGAATGGGACAGCTTGTCTTTAAGTTATTTTTCCAGGCCTGAAACTGTTTAAAAAACCGGTCATTGCTAACAACCATTACGCCAGAGACATTATCTAATTCTTCTATCTTATCCAGCAGATAGTTAATAATTGGCCTTTTGCCTATTTTAAGTAAAGGTTTAGGAAAATATCTCGTATGTGGATATAAACGCGTCCCGTAACCCGCGGCAAGAATAAGTACTTTCATAATGAAATCACTCAAATAATGACAAAGCACAAATGTCAAATGACAAAACTTTTAAGTTTTGGCATTTTCCCGCCCCAATCATTAATCTGTGCGGGATCCCGTTTTTGCGGGGGAATTCTGAATTTATTTTGTGCCTTTCCTGCCTTTGGCGAGATTTCGTAATGCGAGAGAATTTTGACATTTGTCATTATTTTTAATTTTGTGCTTTGTCATTTGACATTGACAAATTCAAATACATCCTTATAGTCATAATCCAAGGGGTGATTGAGGAAATCTAAAAACTTGGGATTGCTGCTAATCAGGTTATACATAGGACGGTGCTGCATAAGTCCGAATCTTTTGGTTTCTCTTGCCGGTTGAGCAAAAACAATATTAGCTATCTCTTTAAAATGCGCATTTTTCATAATCCCTACGTTAATTCCTAAGTACGGTGTAATTTTTGGTTCTCCCTCGGAAGTAGTTACAAAATAAGCCGCGCCCTCTGCTTGCCTGTATAATTCGTAGCGAGATTTAAAGCAACTGCTTACCCAATTAGAGGTAACTAAATAATCCGGTCCTGGATTTATCAGTATATGCCCGAAACCAGGAGGGATGATAATTTTCTGGCCAGCTATTGCTTCAACGAGAATAGCCTTCTGGATAATACGGTAGTCTGCCGGATCATGTTGCTGCAGAAAACAGAAGCATCGGCCGTAGACAACTTCATACAGCTCGCCAAAATTTTCCGGATGATAGTGACCGGCTGTCTTCATAAATTCTTTACCTAAACATGAAGGCTTAATTACCGTAACATCGTAGCGCAGCTTATGTTTATGTAAAATAGATTTATCGCGCAATCGATAGATATCCCTGTACATATAGTATAATTCTTTCGGCTCCTGGATATCTGTGTCCAATAAAACCTCTCTCATCTGGTCAATGCTTCTTATTGCCGGCGGACTTGATTTCAGCTCTTTATCAAAAAGCATTTCCGTCTTATCAATATCAAACTTCAAACCTAAACCTGATTTTTCTTTTAAATCAATAATCATAACTTAACTGGTTATTGGTGATTACTGATAGTTATTGTCGGTTGTTTTATTCTGGAGAACCGCCAAAGCCTTCATTAACCGACCCACCCTAACCCTCATTAACCTTTAAGCTTAACCTGTGGTTAGCCCTGTTTAAGAATCTCTCGCAACTTATTCTGACAAAATAACTCAACCTCTTTACCGGTAGATAAACTTAGCGCTTCCTGCGCAATCCTCTTGGCTTCCTGCATAGTTACTGAACGAATTATATACTTTATCTGAGGGATAACTAAAGAAGGCATGCTGAACTCATCGAGCCCTAAGCCTAAAAGGATTAATACCATCACTGCATCCCCCGCCATTTCTCCACACATCCCGACGCAAATGTCATTATTGTGTCCCGCCTCGATAATATTCTTTATCATTCTCAACACTGCGGGGTGAGTCGGCTCATAAAGATAAGCAACCTTCTCATTACCCCGGTCAACTGCTAATGAATATTGAATAAGGTCATTGGTGCCGATGCTAAAAAAATCAGTCTCTTTCGCTAAAAGGTCGGCGGTCATTGCCGCGGAGGGTAACTCAATCATCGCTCCCACCTGAATATCCTTATCAAAAGGTATGCCTTCTTTATTTAGCTCCTGTTTACATTCCTGAAGAATCTGATTTGCCTGTTGGAGCTCTTCTACACCGGAAATCATTGGATACATAAGTTTTAATTTCCCGAGAGCGGAAGCTCTCAGTATCGCGCGCAGTTGCACCTTGAAAACATCTGGACGCGCCAGACAGAATCTTATTGCCCGCCAACCAAGGAAAGGAGACATTTCATGAGGTATCTCCAGTTGTGAGACAAATTTATCTCCCCCTAAATCTAAGGTTCGGATAGTTACCGGATAAGGAGATAATGCTTCGGCAACGGATTTATAGGCCTGAAACTGTTCTTCCTCTAACGGCAAGTCCTCTCGGTTCATATAGAAATATTCAGTCCGATAAAGACCAATTCCTTCCGCGCCATGTAATTTTACCGAAGGAACCTCCTTAGGCAACTCGATATTAGCAACAATACTTACCTTATAATTATCTGGCGTTATCGCTGGGAGGTCTTTAACCTGTAAGAATTTCTCGGCAAGATTCCTAAGTTTGTTTTCCTCTTGGCGGTAGAAATTCAGAGTAGCTTCATCAGGATTTATAATCACCAACCCTAATGGCCCATCAACAATAAGCAAGTCTTCGTCCTTAATCTTCTCGGTCGCCTGGTGAAGTCCAACTACTGCCGGGATTTCCAAGGATTTGGCCATAATTGCGGTATGTGAGGTTTTACCCCCCACCTCAGTTACAAAGCCGCAAACATTTTCTTTATGCATCATTGCCGTCTCAGAGGGAGACAGATCATGAGCAACTACAACCACCTTTTTGTCTAAATTACTCAACACTTTCGCCCTGCCTTCTTTGCCTAAAAGGTGGTGCAGAATACGCCTGCCCACATCTTTGATATCGACAATGCGCTCCTTGAGATAATCATCTTCAATCTTAGAAAACACCTCAATATATTTCTCAAGGACTTTTGAAAAAACATAGGCAACATTCAAACATTCGTTTTTAAGCCGTCCAATAACCTCTTCAATCAGCATACGATCTTCCAAAACCAAAAGATGCGCTTCAAAGATCTGTGCAGAATCTTTGCCCATTTCTTCAGAAATCCTTTTCTGCAAACTGAGGATTTCATGGCGGGTCTGAATAAGTGCCTCTTCAAATAGTTGAATCTGTCCGGGTATCTCTGCCTCGCTAACGCCGTGCTTAGGGATTATCCACTCCTCGCGTCTTAACTTAAACGCTAACCCAACCACTATACCCGGTGCAGCAGCAATACCCTTAAGCTGTAACATCTGACTCATTATCCTTTACCAACCTTTCTAACTCTAATATTGCTGTCTGGGCATCAGACCCTTCAGCTTCAATTATAATCGAACTCCCCTGCTCGGCTCCCAACATAAGAATACCCATAATCGATTTACCGTTAACCCTCTCCTTATCCTTCTCTACGATTATGTGGGAATCAAATTTATTCGCTGTCTGGACAAACAAAGCTGCAGGCCTGGCATGAAGTCCAAGTTTATTCTCCACTATAATCTTTTTTCTTACCTTCTGCATATGAATCTTAAAAAAATCTTTTTTAAATCTCCTCAATTAACCCGAGAACTATACGAGAAAGTTTAAGCGGGTCATGTCTAATGAAGTTATTAAAGACTGCTATAAGGTTCTCTTCGATAACTCGATAACCCATACTGCGAATCTTAGAGGCATCGGCAGCTACCGGATAGGAACTATCTTGTTTATAACGCTCCCGCAGTTCATGTGAAACGCTACCGGTATTTACTAAACAGTAATCAACAATCCTGGGGTGGGTATGACTGATAAGCACCTTCAGATGGTCAGAAGCGGTGAAACCATCCGTTTCTCCCGGTTGAGTCATTATATTACAAACATAAACCTTAACCGCATCTGAGTCAACAATCGCCTCACAGATCTCTTTTACTAATAAGTTAGGAATAATGCTTGTGTAAAGACTGCCTGGTCCAAAAACAATAATTGCGGCGTCGCGGATTGCCTGTAGAGCCTCAAGGGTCGCTTGTGAACCTTCGGGCTTAAGCCGAACACGCTGAATTGGCCGTTTTGCCTTAGGAATACTTGCCTCGCCTTCAGTGATGCTTCCATCTCCGTGCTCGGCTACCAAGATTACCTTATTCAAGGTAGAGGGTATGACCTGACCGCGAATAGCAAGAACCTTGCTCGATTCTTTAATTGCCTTATCAAAGTCGCCGGTAACCTGAGTCATTACTGTAATAAAGAGATTGCCAAAATTATGGCCGGCAAATTCTGAAGCAGAACTAAAGCGGAACTGAAATAATTTACGCATGAGTGCAGGAGCATCAGCAAGAGCAACCAAACAGTTACGTATGTCTCCGGGAGGCAATATATCAAATTGCCGTCGCAATCTACCGGAAGAGCCGCCATCATCAGCTACAGTAACCACCGCACTGATATTAGACGTGTGCTCCCTAAGCCCCTCCAATAATACGGAGAGGCCTGTGCCTCCCCCGATGGTTACAATGATTGGGCCTCGTTCTAATTGTCGGCGACGATAAATTATATCGGCAAATTCTTTCTTTTTCCCCAATTCAGGAAAAAAGAAAAGAATAAAAGAGCGTAGCGCCCTAATAATGCCTAAGACCAAAAGGGATATGCCCAAAAAAATTAGTATTACACCTAACAGCTTTACTAAGAATATGGTCTCCCTATTTAAGTTGAGGGCTCCTACAATCACCAGCACTATTCCAAAGGCAGAAATCCCAATCCAGCGTTTTATGCCTATCCCTGGATAAAGCCACTTAACTATTCTTCTTGCACTATCTAGTTTAAATCTTTCTCTCATCTTCTTGACTAATTATCTTGATAACTGATTTGTCATCTTGACATTGACGAAGGCTATCACGAAAATATTTATCTTTCAAAAGACGGGAAACCCTTGCCAGTGCTTTAAGATGCGGTCCGGCAGAATCAGCTGGGGCAAGCAATAAAAAAAAGATATAGGCCGGCTCTCCATCCAAAGAATCAAAATTAACCCCCTTGCGAGACAATCCAAAAGCAGCCATCAGTCTCTTGACGCAATCAGACTTAGCATGAGGTATTCCTACCCCTTGGCCAATCGCTGTTGAACCCAATTTCTCTCTGGCCATCAACGCCTCAATAAGTTTGTTGCGGTGGCGCTTCTCAATGTCCCCACTCGCAACCAAAGCATCGACGAGTTCGCGCAATATGTCTTCTTTCTTGGTTGACTTCAAGTCTGTAACCACTGCCCTTTTACTTAAAAAATCCATTATCTTCATACCACCAAACCTCCTTACTCTGAATCTTAATAAATTATTTTAAATTTTCTCCCTCAAACTCCCCTTTCGGGTTCGAGCCTACACAAAGCGGGAGACGGGTCTCGAACCCGCGACATTCACGTTGGCAACGTGATGCTCTACCAACTGAGCTACTCCCGCGTCACTCACTAGTGCTTATTCTAAAGTTGCAAGTAAACAATTCTTACTTGCATATATGTCAAGACTAATCTCGGATTCTTGGGACGTTCGTTCCTTAGGAAGGGGCACGCCCCCTCCTAACGCTCCACAATATCTGAATCCCGGGTCGCTGTTCTCCCCTAAAGCGTGGGGGACATTCTCCCCCACACCCCCCTTTAGGTTTTTAACAGCGAACTAAAATAAAAACGTAAATATATCCGCTTCGCGGATAGCTGTTAAAAACCTGTCGTTCGCTATTGCTTTCAGTGGATAACTGTTAAGAACCTTGTCACTCATTATTGCTTATGCGGATAGCTGTTAAAAACCTGTCGCTCACTATTGCTTTCAGCGGATAAACTGCTAAAAACCTGTCGCTCACTATTGCTTTCGGCGGATAAACTGCTAAAAACCTGTCGTTCGCTAACACTCACAATATTTATCTTCTAGGCTTTCTGCCAACTAGATGTATTTTTGGGAAAAATCTATCTATATTTTTCTCTCGGCCAAAAAGATCCTGCCTCATTACTCTTATAAGCTCAGTAAGTATATCATCGTGTTTTTTTGACCATTCTTCAGAATCTCGAGAAATATCAATATTTTCTATTCTTACAAAATCGTGGAACTCCATCAATTTTTTTACCACACTAGCATTTGCAATAAGAAGCAATGAATTAAATCCTTCGGAAAGCTTTCTTTGAGCTCCATCATCTTTATTATCAATAGCCACATCACTTAATGCCTTTATGAATGTCTTATAAAATTCTTCCTTTAACCTACGTTCTTCCATTTTTAACTGATACCTCTTAGTAAAATAATACGATAAAGAAGCAGTAATCACTGAAGCAAACAATCCAATGCTTGCTATGATAATCCCCGATAAAGGAACAATTTTATCCATATTTTTTAATTCTAAATCCCTAATCCCTACCTACTACATACTATATACTAAATACTATTCACTAACGACTATTCAATGCGGACGGAGGGAGTTGAACCCCCACGGCATCACTGCCACAAGGTCCTAAGCCTTGCGCGTCTGCCAATTCCGCCACGTCCGCCCATCCGTGGGCCACCCGCGACTCGAACGCGGCACACCCGCCTTAAAAGGGCGGTGCTCTACCGGATGAGCTAGTGGCCCAACCTTAATGTCAAATAACAAAATTCGAATTAAAATTCCAGTATTTCTCTTTCTTTATCCTTGAGTATTTCCTCCAAGCGAGCATTATATTTATCAATAAGCTTCTGTAAATCTTGAAATCCTCGGAATTTGGCATCTTCCGGTATAAGCTTATCCTTTTCTAACTTCTCAATCGCTTCTTTAGCCTGATGCCTTATTGTGCGCAGGGAAATTCTACCCTCCTCAGCCATCCTCTTTACTAATTTTACTAACTCATCCCTTCTTTCTCTTGATAAAGGAGGTAACGGCAAGCGAATGAGTTTACCATCACAAGAGGGATTAATCCCCAGATTAGACTTTAGAATTGCCTTCTCAATTGCCGGGATAACCGCAGGATCCCATGGTTGAATTACCAAAAGATGCACGTCGGGAACGGAGATGTTAGCTAATTGTTTTAATAAGGTAGGGGTTCCGTAGTAATCAATATGCAGGCCCTCTACTAACGAAGGCGTAGCTCTACCGGTGCGCATACTGGCAAACTCTCGCACGCACGCCTCAATTGCCTTTTTCATATCTTCTTCACTATTATACAAAACTTCCTTGACAGCCATAATTACTTTCTATTAAAATAGTTCCTGTTAGCCGAGATAAACTCCAAATTTGAAATCTTAATCTCCGAGTAATTTAAAATTACAAAATTCTCCCCCTCCGGCGGGTAGTGTTTTGGATTTAGGATTTATTTTCATTCGCACTATATTGCCCACTGATTAGTGCGGGATTAGTTCACAATTGTCCCGACCCTTTCTCCCAAAACTACACGCTTAATATTGCCTTTTTTGTTAAGATTGAAAATAACAATGGGGAGTTTATTATCCATACACAGACTCACTGCGGTGGTATCCATAAAGCGTAAATTTTTGTTTAAAACATCAATATATTTCAAGGAACCGAATTTTTTGGCATCTTTAAATTTTAAGGGATCTTTATCATAGACGCCGTCCACCCGCGTTGCTTTTAAAATAACATCGGCATTTATCTCCATACCTCTAAGAGCAGCTGCGGTATCAGTAGTAAAATAAGGATTGCCCGTGCCGGCGACAAAGATAACCACGCGACCCTTTTCTAAATGCCTAATTGCCCGACGCCGAATATAAGGCTCGGCTACCTGCTGCATATTAAGTGCAGTCATTACGCGCGTGGGAAGACCAATCTTCTCCAATACATTCTGCAGGGCAAGTCCGTCGATTACGGTAGCTAACATACCCATATAATCTGCTACCGACCTATCCATATCCAGGCCTCGACGCGCAGTATTCTCTTGACCACGGAAGATATTTCCGCCCCCCAAAACAACAGCCACATCTACGTCGAGGCGTCTAATCTCTTTTATCTGTTCGGCTATCGAAATTAATGTATCCTGATCAATGCCATGGTTCTGGCTGCCTTGCAAGGCTTCACCGCTCAATTTCAAGATAATGCGCTTATAGATTGACTTATTCACAAGCTCGCTCCTCTAATGAGCTCATAGTGGCAGTAAACCTCGTTAGAGATCAAAGATTTCTAACGAGGTTTACTCAGCTTCATGAGTCCGGGCTTCGCTTGACTCCTCTCCAATTTTATAACGGGTAAATCGGCGGATGACTATATTTTCATTCACCTTAGCAACGAGGTCAGCCAGAAGATCTTTTATCGTAGTCGAAGGATCCTTAACAAAGGGCTGCTCTAACAAACAATTATTTTTATAGAATTCTTCTTTATCCTCTAACTTATCTATTGCCTGCCTTGGCACATCCTCTCTTCCTATGTAGAGAGGGTTGGTAGCGGTAATCTGCATAGCTAAATCTTTTGCAAACTGGCAGAAATCTGTATTGCGAGCAACAAAATCAGTTTCACAGTTAACCTCCAAGAGTACGCCGAGTTTGTTGCCCAGATGAACATATGACTCAATCCTGCCTTCCTGCGCAGCCCGTTTTTTCTTTGCCTTGACAATCTCCAGCCCACGCTTGCGCAAGAGTTTGATTGCCTTTTCTATATCGCCAGCAGCCTGCTCTAAAACCTTTTTACAATCGCTAATGCTGGCTTGGGTCCTATTGCGCAGGTCTTTAATCAAATCCAGTGATATCTTCTTATGACTCATTGTCTTTTATCTCTTTTCTCCGAGAGCGAATTTGCCTTTGGCGAAGGCTTCGTCGCTCGTTTTGGTTTTCCCTCAGACTCTTCCTCTGAAATTCCTGTTTTAGACTGCTTATCCTCTGCCTCTTGCTGTTGTTGCTGCGTCTGTGCGGTTTCCACAGCGGCGTATTTTTGTTTTCCCCCGCTGGAAGTCCTACTTTCCTCACCTGCATCACCGGTATTTTTAACCGAGCTTAATTCATTAGAGACAGTTTCACTGGTAAGATATGTAAGAAAACGCTTCCTGCCTTCAATAATTGCATCGGCCAATAAAGAGATCATCAAATGAATAGACTTAATCGCATCATCATTGCCCGGAATAGGATAATCAACTATATCGGGGTCAGAATTTGAATCCACAATTGCCACAATAGGTATCTTCAGACGCCTTGCCTCTCTTACTGCGGTTATCTCTTTATTTGTATCCACTACAACCACAGCACCGGGCAGATTCTCCATCTGGACTATTCCGGAAAGGTTCTTCTTAAACAACGCTGCCTCTTTCTCTAAATAGGCAACCTCTTTCTTGGCAAGTGCCTTAAATGTTCCATCCTCGCGCATCTTATCAATATCCTTAAGACGCTGTATGCTTTTTTTAATCGTAGAAAAATTGGTTAAAAGCCCGCCTAACCAGCGAATATTCACATAATACATACTACAACGCTGAGCCTCTTGTTGGATTATATCTTGCACCTGCTTTTTAGTACCGACAAAAATTATGCCTTGACCACGAGAAGCCGAATCCAAGAGAAAGTCGCATGCTTTTTCTAAGCATTGTGCTGTTTTCTCCAAATCAATAATATAAATCCCACACCTTTGGCCAAATATATATTTTGCCATTTTGGGATTCCAGCGTGAAGTCTTATGTCCGAAATGCACCCCTGCTTCCAAGAGCTGAGTTATTAATTTAGTTGGCAAATTATTTCCTCCTTTTTTAAACAACTAGTATAGCATATCTAATAAATCTTGCAATAAATTTCATGAGCATGCGACTTATAGAACAATATGAATCCCGTTTAGAAATCTCTGATTTCTAAACGGCGGGGTGTAGCACCTTTCCCAGGGATAACTTATGTCTTCGTCTAGCCTTTCTGCATCTGATAAAGACGGGAGTATAAGTCTCCTTCATTTAAAAGTTCTTCGTGTGTACCTTCCTCAACAATCCTGCCTTTATCTAACACCGCGATATTACTGGCGTTCTGTACTGTGGAAAGGCGATGAGCAACAATAAATACCGTGCGACCCTGCATAAGCTTCTCTAAAGCCTCCTGGACAATTCGCTCAGAAGCAGTATCTAAGTGGGAGGTAGCTTCATCAAGAATCAATATTGGTGGATCCTTTAGCAGCGCACGGGCAATGGCAATCCTCTGTCTTTCTCCTCCTGAAAGAGCCATTCCCCGCTCGCCAATAAGCGTATCATAACCCTGGGGTAGCTTCATAATAAAATCGTGGGCATGAGCCTTAACTGCTGCATCAGTGACCTCATCAAGGCTTGAATTTGGCTTACCGTAGGCAATATTTGCTTTTACCGTATCATTAAAAAGGATGGTCTCTTGACTGACCAGGCCGATATTCTGACGTAAAGACCTTAGAGTGAATTCACGGATATCTCGACCATCAATAAGTATCCTTCCTCTTTGCGGGTCATAAAAACGCAAAAGAAGATCAACCAGAGTAGTTTTGCCCACTCCGCTCTGTCCAACAATTGCCAGGGATTGACCAACATTTACTTCCAAATCTATCCCACAGAGCACATATTCGGCATCATAAGCAAACCAGACTCCTTCCAGGATAATGTTGGACCTTGGCCGGCGTAATTGCTCTGCTCCTGGTGCCTCCTTTACCTTCGGCTGTGTGTTTAATACCTCATAAATCCGTAAACTTGCTGCGATTGACTGTTGATTCAAAGCATGAACCTGACTCAATTTCTTAAATGGTTTTATCAAAGAAAGCAATGCTGCGAGAAATAAACCAAATACACCAAAGGAGAGTTTACCTAGAATGACCTCACGACCACCCCAGATAAAGACAAATATCGCTGCCACCACGCCTATATATTCTGTAAGCGGGCTTAAAATGAGTCGTCGTTTAATTGATTTCATCTCTAACTTGTAAAAATCATAATTCTGTTGATTGAATTTTTTAATTGCCTCCTTTTCCGCGCAAAAGGCCTTCACAATCCTTGCTCCGAAGATGGTCTCATATAAGCTCGAGTAGAGATCTGCCATCTTTTCCTGAGAACGCCGAGTAAGCCTCCTTATCACCCTGCCTATTTTAACAATAGGCAGAGTTACCAATGGAAAAAGCACCAATGAAACAAGGGCTAACCGAGGATAAATAGAAAAGATCAAAAAGGCAAAAACCACCACTTGCATACTCTGATAGATAAGATCAGCCAATCCAGAACTAACTGCGTATTCTATTCGCATAACATCGTTGGTAATCCGTGACATCAACTCTCCCCCGCGTTTGCGATGATAGAACTCCAGCGAAAGGTCCTGCAGCTTGTTATGGAGTCTGGAACGGACATCCCGTATTACCCGCTGAGCGATATCCGACATAAGGTATCCCTGCGCAAAGAAAAATAACTCCTTAAATATAAATAAAACCAGAATTATACTCGCCGTAGAATAAAGAACAATAATAGGTGGGGTAGAATTTATGAGCTCAACGAATTTAGCCAAAAATCCAGGTAACTGAACCGGCAGGACAATCTTTTGGTTAGTAATCCTATCTACCAAAGGTACAATCATGGATAGGGAAACCCCATCAAATATAGCGGAAAATCCCATCACCAGAGCTGCTAGTCCGAGTAGCTTGCTATGGGGCCGAACGAATTTTAGTAGGCGAAAATAGTCCTTCATAATTGGCTTTAGGTGCTTAACTCCTGCCTCTAGTCGCTTCCGAAGTAGACTTATTAAGTTAAGTTTATCTTAAATTTGTTAACTTGAGAAGTCGGGATTGCATGCCTTGAGGCGACTGCCACTCTTAATCTTCCAGCTTCTTCAACCTAACGAACTCAACATAAAATCCATCTTAGCAAGTGCCGGTTTAAATCCGGCAGAACGCAAGAGTAAAAATAGCACCTGCCCTCTTTAACAGGCGAAAATAGTCTTTCATGTCATTCGCTATTGCTTATCCTTAATTCTAATCGTTAATGTAAACTCCCTGATACTTCTTGACTTTAGCTGTATTCGTAGGACGCTCACTCCCCATAGGAAAACCAATGGTTTTCCTTCTGGCGCTCTCCGCCATAAAACCTAGTGGGTCGCTGTCAACCTTTCCTTTGTTATTTTCAACCTACAGACTTAAGAGGGGAACAATCTTCCCCTCTTAATAATCTCCCTTTTAGGTTTTTAGCGATTGATTTTAAATATTATTTAATTTAAGCACATTATCCGCCTTTGGCGGATAAATCGCTAAAAACCTTTTTGCCTATATTATCATATTTATTGACAATTGTCGAGCCTTTTGATAATATCCTGAGTATGAAGAAGATGAAGGTAGGGGTAATTGGGGTTGGGCATCTTGGCTTAGAAGAGCTACCCTTAATGTATTTCACTCCTGCGTTTAGCTGGATTTAAGCTTGGTTTGCTTAAGTAAGCCTTATGCTGAGTTCGTTAGGTTGAAAAAGTCAAAAAAAACACAGCTGCCGCGCCGTGTTTAGAAATCCAACTTTCTCAAGTTAAGGAATTCAAAGACAAATCTAACTTAGCAAGCCTCGTTAACAAGCTACTAAAGGTAAAAGTAAGGAATAAGGATATGCGTAAGATTAAAGTAGGGGTAATTGGGGTTGGGCATCTTGGCGCAATCCATGCCCAGGTTTACCAACGACTACCAGAAGCCAGACTCGTAGCAATAGCGGACATAAATCATCATCGCTTAAGAGAAACCTCAAATCAACTTGGCATTCCTGGCTATACTGACTATAAAGAACTCTTTGGCCAAATTGAGGCAGCAAGCATCGTTGTACCAACCAGCCTCCACTACCAAATTGCCCGAGATTTCCTAAATCAAAATATCTCTGTGTTGATTGAGAAACCGTTTACTACAAGCCTCTCTCAGGCTGATAAGTTAATTAGATTGGCAAAACAAAAAAAATTAATCCTGCAGGTTGGCCATATTGAAAGATTTAATTCTGCCTTTGTTGCCATTAAGAGACTGATTAAAAACCCGCGCTTTATTGAATGCCACAGGCTAAGTCCATTTCCCAATCGCTGTTTAGATGTAGGGGTAGTTTTAGACCTAATGATTCATGATATTGATATTATCTTAGGTTTAGTTAAATCTAAAATAAAAAGGATTGACGCGGTAGGGGTAAATGTACTTACAGGTTTTGAAGATATTGCCAGCGTGCGCCTGGAGTTTACCAATGGCTGTGTTTGTAATCTAACCTCAAGCCGCGTATCCGAAGAGACAATGCGTAAGATTCGCATATTTTTTAAAGATACCTATATCTCCCTAGACTATAAAAATGAGCAGGCTTTTGTGTATCAAAGAAAAAGGCAGGGTATTCTTAAAAAGCCTCTACCCATTGAGAAGGAGCCATCCCTAACGAAGGAGTTAGCTTCTTTCCTTGAATGTGTAGCAAAACACAAAAATCCTGTTGTTTCAGGACACATCGCTCGCCAAGCCCTTGCTGTTGCCTTAGAAACGAAGAATAAAATTTGGCAGAAAATTTAATGGAAAAGAAAATCTTGATTATTGCCGGAGAGGCATCCTCAGATCTACATGCAGCAAATCTAGTCAAAGAGATTAAGGCGCTGATTCCTGGGTTAGAATTTTTTGGTCTGGGTGGTATTAAAATGGCCAGACAGGGAGTCAGGCTTTATGCTAATATTGTGGATTTGGCTGTGGTAGGCTTTGCGGAGGTGCTTAAGAATATCAGAAAATTCCAAATCTTATTCCATCAACTGCTTAAAGAAGTAGATAAACTGAGACCTTCACTGGCCATCCTTATTGATTATCCCGGGTTTAATCTGCGTTTGGCAGCTGAACTTAAAAAAAGAAATATTCCCATAGTTTATTACATCAGTCCTCAGATCTGGGCATGGGGTAGAAACCGTATAAACCTTATCAAGAAACTTATTAAACGAATGATTGTAATATTTAAATTTGAAGAGGAAATTTATAAAAAGGCGGGTATTCCGGTTAGCTTTGTCGGTCATCCATTTTTAGATAAAGTCATCCCTGATTCAACCATTGACTTGCCTACCGGCAAAACTACCTTTGCTCTTCTGCCTGGCTCACGGGAGGTAGAGGTAAGACGCCTCCTGCCATTAATGTTAGAAAGTGCTCAAATCATCCGGGAGAAGATTCCTAATAGCCAATTTTTAATCCTGCGTTCATCCACAGTAAAAGAGGAGTTATTCAGCCAAATCCTTACTAATTTTAAACTCCCTGTTTATATCTTTAACGATAAAACTTATGAGGGGTTGGCCAGTTCGGACTTCGCACTGGTTGCCTCAGGAAGCGTAACCTTGGAGAGTGCTATATTAGAGAAGCCCTTTGTAATTCTCTATAAGGTCTCCTGGCTTAGCTGGCTCTGTTTGCGGACAATCATCCATGTTCCCTATATTGGATTAGTAAATATTGTTGCCGGCAGAAAAATAATAGAGGAATTTATCCAATATCGCGCCCAACCAAAAAGGATTGGTAATTATATTGTTGAAACCTTAAATAATCCCCAAAAAATAAACCTTCTTAAAAATGAACTCTCCCGGATAAAATCACTTTTAGGAGAAAAGGGGGCAAATAAACGTGCGGCAGGAATCATTGTGGACTTATTAACGCAACCTTAAACCTGCCTTCTAAAACTTCACCTTCAGTGTCCCAGGCACGGTCGCCGGCCTTTATTTGCTTTCTTTGAACGCCAGCTCAATTTTCTCCTTCGTTTGCGCCTGCTCATTGTCTCTCCTTTAATGAACCCCGCCCTCCATGCATTCTGCTTAAGCTTAAGTCTATTATTGGCTGGGGTTATTTCTTTTTGAAAATATATTCGTCCAAGTATACAGTAGGTTATGTCCTCACTTATCTTGCTTTAACTGCTAATACTCTGATAAAATCAGCACAATCCTCAATCTTATCAGCAACATTCTCCATTGATTCAGTTAGCTGATAGATAAGCAGCAGTATTGGAGCAGATAAATCAGAACGGATGATTGCCTCGATAGTCAGTCGCTTCTGCTCATCAGCCCGTTCCTCTAATTCCTCAACACTAATGCAATCTCTCAGCGCCTTTTTAATGTCATTGCTGACTAATGTATTCATAGCATCCCTTAGCCTCTCAACAGCCATAGTAATAATCTTTGCTGTCTCAACGAGTTTGCCCAAGATACTTTCGGGAAGCTTCTCTTCTAAAAAATCAAGCAGCCTACCAGCGCCATTAGCATGGTCAGCAATCGCATCGAGGGATTTTGTAAAGTGCATCAGGTCTTCTCTATCAGGAGGAGCAATCAACTCCTCCGTAAGGGCATCCATAATCGAGCGCCGAATCAAGTCAGCCTCATGCTCAGATGCCTTTACCTTCTGAATACTCTCTGCCTTACCAACCAAATCATTGCGCACAAAGCAAGCAATTGCCTCCTGCAGATTAATTACTGTCTCATAAACCTTATCGACGTGCTTTTTGGCTCGCTCAAGCGCAACCTTTTCCTGCTCTCTACCCAACCAACCAAATATATTTCTTGATTCTTGCATAGTTATCCCTCCTTATAATGAGCACGCAATTTACGCGCCCCGTTGATTTCTAAACGGGATAAACGTAAATTGTACGCCCTCACCTAAACAATAATATCCCTCTCATTATTATAAACGAAATAAGGCCGCTCATAAGAGGTGTTAAGGACCAGGCAATAACCATATCCCTAATTATCCTTTTATTTACCGCCCTGATGCCACGGGCAAAGCCTACCCCGATAACCGCCCCCACCATTGAATGTGAAGTGGATACAGGAACGCCTAAATGAGTATAAATCTGGACATTCACTGCTGAAGCCACCTCAGCAACAAAGCTCATTACTGGAAGCATATGGGCAATCCTGAAACCTACCGTTTCAATAACTTTATATCCCCACGTAGTTACGCCAAAGATAATTGCCAAGCCTCCAATCAGTGTTGCCCAGAAAACAGAAAAGATACCTGAACCAACCATTACCCCCGTAACATTAGCAACATCATTTGCTCCCCAGGTAAAGGCAAGATAAACACTACTTAAAATAAGAAGCCAGTGAGTTGTAACCTTTTCAAATCTACGGGGCACTAAACTGAAAAAGATTCTTCTTATAATCGGATAGGATAGAAAGGCCAAAAATCCCGAACCAAAAGGGGTCAAGATCCAAGATAAAAATATCTCACCAATTTTATGCCAATATATGGGTGTAAGAATAGAAAGTCCGGCTCCAGCCACAGCTCCCACCACAGAATGAGATGTAGAAACAGGTATCCTCTTGTGTGTAGCCAGAAGCACCCATATACCTGCCCCAAAACAGGCAGCCAGGGCAACCAACATTGCCACCTGAGGGTCCAACTTATCCAGAGGAACTACACCTTTGCCCACCGTCTTAATTACCTTTGAGCCAAAAATGAGTGCTCCCAGAAAGGAAAATAGACAGGTAATAATTATCCCTTCCTTGAGGGTCATCCTCCGCGAGCCAATATCAGCACCCACGCAGTTTGCCGCATCATTGGCGCCAATATTCCAACCCATAAAAACACCGGCAGCTATAATTAAAATAGGAATAAAAATCATAGCCTCTACTTTCTTCTCGCTCTCCCAGCGAGAGCCAGTCCCCGCATTCGCCCGAGCAAAATTATAAAAGCAAATCTACGGAATGATGGGCTCAAGTAATACAAAGGAATCTCCGTGAGTTTTAAGAAATCACCTTTAATCATAACCCTACTTTCTTCCCCTTCTTCCAGCGGAAACCCGTCCTTGCATTCGCGCGAGCAAAGCTATAAAAGCAGCAAACCCCTCCAATTATAAATTAATTATGTCCTCCTGATGAAACATAGCCAAAAATAGTAACATATATTCCCTTAAGTGACGAGTCAATAAAAAGTTTTGGCGGATATGCTCTTTAGCATTTTTACCTAATCGGCGACCGTATTCGGAATTGTTCAATACCTGACGAACCAGATGCGCTGCCCCTTCAATACTATGACAGAGAAGCCCGCTATATCGGTGCTTTATCTGTAAAGGTATCCCCCCCACGGTAGAAGCCACTACTGGCTTTGCCTTCCAGAGGGCCTCAGTTAGGGTAAGGCCAAAACCTTCTTTTATTGACTTCTGAATAATTACATCAGAGGCACGCTGTAATGCATTTATCTCCAAGTCGCTTCCCGGTGGGATGAGAAGAATATGTATATCCGGATTATTTCCTACCTTTTGACGAATCTCCTCTAAAACCTGAAAACCCTGAGGGTCATCAGTAGCTGTGCCGCCGGCAAGGATAAGTTGACACTTGATATATTTTCTCACCAGTCTGAAGCTATCAATTACCCCCGATGGGTCTTTGAGATAATCAAAGCGAGAGACTTGGGTGATAATTGGTCGGTCATGAATTATTCCGTATTTATCCAATACTGAGTTGATAAATTCGCACGGCAACTCTTTATTCTTATCACTTAACGGGTCAATCGAAGGCGAGATTAAGAATTGGCGAATAGGAAGCTTTTGAGAAAAAATTGGGGCAGAAAAAACAGCTGCATCGTATCGGTTAACATAGGTAACTAAGAAATTCCATACCCGAGACTCAGGTGAAGATAAATCAATATGGCAGCGCCAGATCCATTTACTTTGTGTCTGGGGTTTTTTTTCGATTAACGCAACCGGCTGGGGGTCATGAACGAAGATAATATCGCCGTAAAGATTTATCTCTTTTTTATTCTGCTCGCTGGTCTCTAGAAAAGCGATGAAATCCTCATCGGTTATCTCATCAGACTTCCCATGAAGGGCATTATGAAATCGCTTGGTGGCTTGAAAGAATCTCTCCCCACCCTTAATGAGGTCCCATCGGATATCAACGCCCAACTCCCGCAATAGAGGTACCATCCGATTAAGAATCTCAGCCACTCCGCCACCTACAGCAGTAGAGTTAATATTTTGAATAACCTTCCCGGATAAGCGCGTGGCCAGAAGCTTCAGTTCCGCAATGGTATTCTTTCCAACAATTGGTTCGTAATCAGCGATTTTTGGCATCAATTAATCTCTGGTCAATCAACTTAATAATCTTCGCCCTTAATCCCTCCATAGTATGGGAATATAGGTCTAACTCGGAAATTGCCTTAGCCAATTCTGGGTTTTCCAGATTCGTCTCTATCCATAAAGAAAAATCATTAGTCTGCTTCTCCAAGCGCAGGCGTGCTTCAAACATATGAAAATATATGGCAGCAATGGTAATCTTTTTTAAGATATTACGAAATTCCCGCAGGTTATAAGCCAAATAATCAGTGGGTAGAATAAAACTGATTGATTTAATAAAAGAAAATTCCTCGCCCTGAGGGGCAGTTATCTCTTTTCTCTTGCTATTCCTAAGATGTCTTTCAATAACCTCGATTATCTTCTCCCGCAAGCTGCGAATACTGCCAAATTCCGGCGTGTCAATACTGGAAAGCTTCTCAGCTAAAACATCATCATTCAGCACCTCCCTTACCCAATAAGCAAAATCATTAGGCGGCTCAGGAGACAGGTATTGATGTTGTTGCAGAAAATGGTGGGTATGATGATAAATAACCGAACCAGAGACCTCTCTGATGACTGTTAATAACTCGGATAAATTAGTTGCCTTCTGACCAGTAAGTTCGCGAAGATGTAATCGCGTAAAAAATCGGAAAGGCTCTCTTGCTCTCTTTAGGGGCATCTTAAGTAGAAATACCGATATCGCCTGACTTCTCCAGCGCAATCTTGGTACATATAGGTCCAATTAACTCATAGATAATTGTGGTAGCGATAATAGTTGTAAATATTATTCCGCCAACCTGAGGGAAATTGCTTTTAGCAATCAAGGCACAACCTAAAGCTACACCAGCCTGAGGTGCAAGAGCAAGGCCTAAATATTTTCTTATCCTCTCTGGCGCATGAGCAATAAGACCTCCCCAATACACTCCGGCAATCTTCCCAAGCAGGCGAAAGATTAAATAAACAATGCCAATAAGCCCTATATTCTTAAACAAATGTATTTCCAAGTTTGCTCCTGCCAAAACAAAAAATAAAAGATACAGGGGCGAATCGATTGTTTTTATGGTATCGAAAAAATTCAGATTTGTTTTTTTGAGGTTAACTAGGCTTGCGCCTAAAAACATACATGCCAACAGGACAGAAAAATGCAAAGCTATACTTAATCCGATAGTAAAAAATATAAATCCCAAACTATAAATAAGCGCCTCTGTTGGCGTGCGGATATATTTAGAAAAGCCGGAGGCCAATAGACTCATTATCCATCCCAGAATAAATGCTCCCCCTATTTCCAACATAGATTTTAAGATAACCTTAAAGATAAAAAGATTATTGCTTACGTGCACGGCAACTGCCTTGGATATTGCCAAGGATAAAGCAAAAATAATCAAACACCACGCATCATCAATTGCTACTACCCCTAAAAGGACATCGGTAAACCCGCCCTTGCTTTTATATTCCCGCACAACCATAACGGTAGCCGCTGGCGCGGTGGCCGCAGATATTGCCCCAAATAGTAAAGATAGATAAAATGGTTGTCTTAAAATCAAGTAGAATGTCGATGTCACCAGAATCCAAGCCCCGGCTGCCTCAAATAAAGAAATCCAGATTACCAGTCTGCCTATACGAAGGAAATTATCCCGGGAGAAATTCTGACCAATACTAAAGGCAATTATCCCAAGTACAATATTGGAGATAAATCCTGAGGCAGAGATAAGTTCAGGGGATACAAACTTTCCCAAGGAAGGACCGATGAGGATTCCTAATAACAGATAAGCAGTTACGGAAGGAAGCTTTATCTTATTTATTAAGCGGGCGCCAACAAGCCCAAAGAGTAGAATAAGGCCGAGACTAAAAATTGCATTCATCCCGCACCTTCTACTTTATTCAAGCATATTGTTCTATTTAATCTATTTTTAATCTTAATATACATTCGACGAATATTTGAAATCCACACCCTTCTTAAAATTTGTTTTTATGCTTTTTTACAATGTATATTATCAATATAGAATGATTGCAAAGAAGGTGCGGGATTCATATTTATTTAATTACGCCTTTTTCTCTAAAAATCGCAAGTAAAATATCGAAGGCTCCAATCATGCCAACTAACTTATTTTCAGAATCCACAATCGGTAACTGATCGCTCTGATGCACTTGCATAAGTCGGTAGGCCTCCTCAATGGAGGAATCTTGATTTATTGTTACAAATTTTGTCTGCATAAGGTCATCAACTAAACAAAGTCGGCCAATCTCGGGAGTAATATCCATATCAAAGATATCCAGATGCTGTTCATCAATGAAGGCTACTGTCTTTAAGATATCTTGGCCGGATGTGCAAAATGCCTCGATGATCCGCCGGAAGGAAACCACTCCAATTAAGGTATTATACTCATCAACAACAGGCACAAGTGGAAAACTATGAAAGTGGCGAAAAAGCTCGATTAATTCTGTCAAGGCTGTTGAGCGACGGACAGCGATTATCTTTTGTGTCATCACCTCAGAAACTTTCATCTGGCTTTACTCCTTCAATGAGCAAACAACCCCGCTCTTTCTTACTCTCGCACCTTTCTACTGCGAACAGACGCCTTGTAACAAAAAGGTGCGGTCTCAATTATTCTAATTTTAACAGGTTGGAGATGAATTTACCTGCCCAGCGATAGATATTATTCTCCTCTAAAACTTGCTGCATCTTCTCCATGCGCTCCCTTTTTTCCCTATCCGGCATCTCAATGGCGTATTTTATTGCATCGGCGAATCCTTCAGGATCATAGGGATTAACCAAGATTGCCTCCTTGGAAAATTCCCGTGCCGCACCGGTAAATTGGCTTAAGATGAGTGCGCCTTTCTTTTCCACATTGGCAGCGATGAATTCCTTAGCCACCAGATTCATTCCATCATGAAGGGAACTCACCAAACACAAATCAGCAGCCCGATAAAGGGCAAGGTGGGAAGCATAATCCAAGCGAATATTCTTTACTACTACAGGATACCAATATCCCTTACCATACTTCCAATTAACCTCCTCAGCCAGAGCTTGAATGTTATCAATAAGCTGCTTATAAGATTTTATGTGAATGCGTGATAAAGCTCCAAACTGCAAAAATACAAATTTGCCTTGATATTGAGGATATTTCTCCAGAAAGCGCTCAATTGCCTTTATCCGCTCAATAATGCCTTTAGTGTAATCAATGCGGTCAACTCCTACGGCTAAGATTTCATAGGGAGGGTCGATTGTATCAGGAATATTCTGCATTGCTTGTTCAACTTCCGAAGAACGCGCCTGAACAGATATGCCTTGATAATCTACACTAATCGGAAATGGCCGCACCAGTGTTTTATGACCCTGATGGGTTATGCTTAAATCTTCCCAATCCACCTTTGCTTCTAACTCGCTTTCAACTGTTGAGAGGAAATCATGGCAGTGATAGCGAATGTGAAATCCCAAAAGGTCATTGGCTAACAATCCCTCAAGAACCTCTCTTTTCTGGGGACAGATTCTAAAAACCTCGGAATTTGGCCAAGGAATATGCCAGAAAAGAGAAATAACTGCGTCGGGTTTCTCTTCTTTGATATATTTCGCCGCCAAGGTTAGATGATAATCCTGTAGCCAGATGAAGCACTTCTGGTTGGTTATCTCCTGTAAGATACTCTCGGCAAAACGCAAGTTTACCTTTTTATAATACTCCCAATCATCCGCATTAAAAACAGGTTTCTCATAGGAAATATGGGAAAGGGGCCAAAGCGCACAATTAGCATATCCATAATAATAGCCGTTTTCCTCTTCCTTCGAAAGCCACACCCTCTTTAAGGTATAGGAAGGGTCTTCCGGCGGGACGCGAATCTTATTATGCTCATCTACCACATCCCGGTCAGCATCACCGCTGCCGCTAGCTATCCACATTCCAGCTGAAGCCTGCATAACTGGGTCAAGGGCAATAACCAAACCGCTGACAGCTTTGACACACTTAATCTTCTTGCCCGAATATTCATGAATATATGGTTCGCGGTTTGAAGCAATAATAAAGCGGTAATCCTTCATTCTATCTCTCATTGCTTCCTGTAAGCTCTTTTTAGTCCACATAACTATCTCCCTTCTTAATGAGTAGATGACTTACGGAGCGAAGTGACGTAAGCCGTAGGCGAAGCCGTCTGCGAATTGCCCCTAAGTGGCAATTGTCAGCCCTTAGCCACAAGGGATAAACTCAGATATACAAACCAGCTCTTATGTTAAGGGCTGGGCTGCGTCTTCATTTGAAATAATCTCTTTAAAAAATAAAATCGCCTCTTCTTGATTAAAGCGCGCTTGATTCCATCGATATCCCTCAGAGCTGCCGACTCTCCCTCCTGTGTACAAAATGAACCCTGAGAGAACTCTGACCACTTAAAATTAACAACTTCTGGCCTGATGACCCAATCGCAATATCTTAAGTTCAGTTTATTTAAATAGCAGGATTTAACCCAATCTGCCTGAAACATCACATCCAAACCAGTTAAAAGTTCTCTCTTTGAATAGCTTCTGGTTAAATCTACCCCGATAACAAAATCTGCTCCTAAAATACGTGCCTGCCTTGCCGGAACCTCGGACAGAATACCTCCATCGGCCAATAATTGACTGTCGCATTCCAACGGCGTAAATATCCCGGGAATTGAAGAAGAGGCAAGGACCGCCTCTAAGATGCTACCCCTTTGGACAATGACATCGGAAGCGGTATTTAAATTAATAGCCACGCAGGCAAAGGGAATCTTCAAATCGGAAAATCGCTTATTATTAAGAAGCTCCTTGAGTAATTTAATTATCGGCTCTGAGCGAATAACCCACTTCTTAGCTGCCTGTAAATTCCACAAGTAGAGATTTTTGATTTTACTCAGAAGTTTCTGAATAATAAATTTCTGATGATTTTCTTCCGCGGCCTGAGCAAAGAAAGATTCCAATCTTTTAATCGGAGGACGACTTATGATTTCTAATAACTTCTCTTCTAAGGTATTTACATCGGGATTTAAGCAAAAACAAGCCCCGATGATTGCACCCATACTTGTTCCCACAACTAAATCAATAGGAATGGAATGCAAATTCAAGATTTTTAATACACCTATATGGGCAAATCCCCTTACGCCACCGCCCCCCAAAGCCAAGCCGACCTTGAATCTCTTTTTTATCTGCATGTCGATATTCTGGATACTAGATGCTGGATACTGGATGCTAGATACTGGATACTCGTTACTCGATATTTTAAGAAGTTAATATATCTTTTTTATTTCCGCAGCTGGGTAATAATGTTTTAGAATCTCGAGATAATTGTAACCTCTAAGCGCCATGCCTTTTACTCCCGCCTGACACACACCCCTGCCGTGCCCAAAGCCTCCTCCATAGAAGATAAATTCTACCGGCTGATTTTGTTGATTATATTTTACCTCAATTTTGAATGCACTGCTACGTAAATTTCCCAAAATTTTTCTGATATTATTTTCTCCCTCGATAATCTTCGTATTTTCCACCCCTTCAATTTTAATGCTGATTAGGTGGCCGCTGCTTGCCCGCTTCTGAGGAATAATACCGGTAGGCTTTCCGACATCAATATCAAATTTAACAAGTAATGATTCTAATTCTTGTTGTTCATATAATCTCACCCAGCGAAAATTTGCCAACCTTGCTTCATCCAGGTTGCAAAATGTATCTGGCTGGCCCCTTAGCCACTCCTCCAACTCTAAAGGAGAAAGCGGAAAATGAAAATCTAAAGAATCTGCATCAATAATACCATCCTGCGTGCAGCCGCCGCAGTTATTAGAGTACAGTATATCTACTGGCTGACCATCAACTGTAAGTATAAGCCCGGCTGTCTCATCCACTGCCTGATTGGTAAGCTGCATCTCTGCCCGGGCCCCTTTATACACCTGACAATGCACCGTACTGCAAAAATTAAAGCCCTGATGATTATGCCGAGATTTATTCCTTACTGCCCAGGTCCTTGCTGCAATTGCCTGTGCATACAATGCCTGTTTTGGCCAATTGGCAGGCATCTCCGATGGCAGGACGCCATAAAGATATTCCTCCAAATTAACTAAATTGATCAACCAAAAACCATCATTATCCGGAACAACCTCAACTATCCCCCGGTATTGCTGGTCATCCCAGCCAGCCCAAAAATTACCCCTACCCGTCGGAATATCAAAAATAGAAATAACTGAATTTTTGGATTTATTTCTAATTAGGAAAGGCTTATCTATCCCTGCCAATAAAACTTTATCGCTATGATCCTTTAATTGAATGCTCGCTGTAACACCAAAATTTTTGGCGTGGGGGCCTGAGCCTGGGTTTGCCTTCTTGTCAAATACCAAAGAATAGATTGATTCCTCCCTGCCATTAAATAGGGAATCACCTGTTTGCTTATCAATAATCTGAAAAGGGGTACCGCATTTAAATTTAACTGAACCCTTACCCTTAATCTCGCAGATGCCAACTTTTACTTGGGGTATGCTTAAAGTGCCGGATGGAGCCTTGACCTTAATTAATTTTCTCCAGCGGCGCTGCAAGGCTAATCTCTCCCTCTGCTTGAAAAACTTCTCACCCAGCCTGGTCTTTGTCTGTTCTAATTTTTTCTGCAAGAGCTGGTCTTCAGGATGAATTGCCACACACTTAGCATATTGCTCATAAGCCTGCGTGAATTCGCCTAATTTTGTGGAGCATTCGGCAAGTCTGCGATGGACATCAATGGCGCTCGGGTCCAAAGAAGCTACCCTTTGATAAATCTGTCTTGCCTGTTTAAACATTTGCTTGGCGTAATAAATATTTCCTAATCTTAGATATGCTAATACGTTATTGGGCTTGAGTCTAACTACGTCTAAATAAAATGCTTGAGCCTCAGCAAGCTTACCAATATCCTCGTAACAAAGCCCTAGATAGAATAAAACTTGAGGGTCCTCTGAATAGGGAGGTGATAACTGGGCTAATTGAGAGATTGCCTGCCTTGACTTACCATCGAGATAATAAAGTCGACCGAGAAGTATCGTAAGCCGGCTATCTTTAAATAATTTTAGAGCTCTTCTAATAGTCCCGATTGCCAGGTCATATTCCGCTAAATCCTTGTAAAGATAGGCCAGATTAAAATAGGCTTCTAATTCTTCAGGATTATTCTTGATTATTTCTTGATATACACTGATCGCATCGGAGAATCTTGCCTGGCTATAAAGAATGCGCGCTTCCTGAAATAAATCTAAATCAGCATCTACCCTTGAGTTGATATTTAACAACAGGGCGCACACAAACAGAATCAATAATTTCATTTCAATTCTTAGCTGGTAATCTTTTTTAATTAAATTTGTAAATCCATCCAGGCAGTATTTAAATCATAAAATTGTTTATCTTTTCTATTGTTTAATTGCGAATCACTAGGGATTTACCGGTTGAGAAAAATTTTTAATTATTTACTAATATACAATGTCTGAGTCGGATAGGCAAACTCAATACCGCGTTTCTGAAACTCTTCCTTGATAGCAAAATTAATCTCCTGTTGTATATCCATATATTTGTTATAATCGCGGCTTAAAACATAATAGACAACCTCAAAAATTAAGCTAAAATCGCCATAGGAAAAGAAATGTGCGCGGTCAAAAACAGTATCTTTTGTATTTTTTATAACATCGGCAATTATCGGGGGGATCGTTTTTAGCTGTTCCAGGGTCGTTTGATAAGTAACGCCAAGTTTAAAAACTACGCGGCGTTTATCCATCCGCTTATAGTTACGCACGCGGGCATTAGTAAGGTCGGTATTGGAGAAAACTATCTGTTCTCCCCCTAAACTGCGTATCCGCGTTGTCTTAATCCCGATATGCTCAATTGTTCCTAAAAAATCTCCCACAATAATAAAATCGCCAATCTCGAATGGGCGGTCAAAAAATATGGCAAAGTAACTAAAAAGGTCACCCAGAATTGTCTGAGCGGCTAAGGCTACAGCCACACCGCCAATACCCAAGCCGGCAATCACCGTGGAAATCTTGAATCCTAAGTTATCGAGGAGAAAAACAATCCCCAGACCCCAAACAACTACCTTAATTACTGAAAGTATTCCTTTAAGACTGTGCTTCCTGATTTCATCCTCTTCCTGCCTTAACCAGACGGCCTGGAGTCCATAATTGATAATGGAAACTAAAGAACGAATAACGAAAATTGTCAAAAGGACTAATCCCAGGATATCGATCGTTCTACTCAAGCCTGGATTTAAGGCTAGATTGCGAATACTCAGATAAAAAGCGCCAAAATAAAGTAAAGGAATGAAATTTCTTTTAAAAATGTCAATCAGGAAATCATCCAAGGTAGTAGCGGTTCTCCTTGCCCATCTCTTCAGTCTAATAAGAACAAACTTTCTCAATATATGAACAATAAGGATGCTAATTAAAAAGACAAAAAGGCAAATGAGATAATCTAAAATGCGATTTTTAAAAATTACCATATGAAGAATTTCTCTCAACACAATACCTCCTTTTTCAATGAGCACGCAACTCATGGAATGAAACGGCATAAGTTGCTGTGCGAATTGAGCTGGGATTATTCAGGATATTTACTCATTTAGCTGACGATGCGCTTCGCTTGAGCATATTGGGATGGATACTTAAGAACGCTGGCAGCTTGTCACCGAAAGAAAGTTGCACTCCTTTTTATTCTGGAGCATCTGCATACCTTCGGCGGATAGATTACAAGAAACCTGTCGTTCGTCTGTAATGCTCCTTCAATATTTATAATAATCTGCCGGCGTAGTCTGAGCGACATACTTGACTGCCTCAATAATACAGATGCGTATGGCCTTCTCCATAGGAGTATTGGCATATGCAGACAATCCACTACCTAAACCCCACCCCCCTAAGAATCCAGCCATAATTGCCCCACTAATGTCTGAGGCTTGACCTTCAACACGGGTAGCAGCAAGAATCTCGGATGTGGAAGTATCAATTACCCGAATATCCAAAGCCAGATGGGCCTTGTTTAAAGCACCGCCTAACATAGCACCTATAACACCACTACCTACACCACCCCCACCGCCTACTCCGGCTCGACCTCCTGAGGTCTGCGGCTCAAATTCAGTAACTGCAGCAGTAACAATTAGGTCCGCGGTCTTTATTTTGCCTCGTTCTACCTTGGTTGTCTGGTCCGCTGCACCAGAGGCGGATAATTCTTGCTCCTTCATCACTGCTTCTAAAACCTGGCGCTCAACAACACTGAAGCGGTTACTGTTAATCAGCGCAGTAATTAACATCTCCCGCAGGCCTGAGCCAATCTCACCAGTAGCCTTGGCAGCTTTAGCCTCAAAATCAGCTATAGCAATGCGCGCCTTGGGGCCTGAGTATGGCGGCAAGGCCTGCACACCAGCAGTGGGCTCTACCTGTGCTCTTGGTTGCATCATCTGTCGCAAAGAAGCGCAACCAGCTAGAGTAAAAATCAGATACCACATACCTAAAATAAAAAATATTCTTTTCATACGTCCCTAACCTCCTTCACCTTGTTGACGTAAGACACCAATTATCTTTGCTGCTAAATCCTCGGCCGCCTTCAGCAACGCCTCTCTCCCACCACTGATTACATCCATATGGACACTACTGCCAGCAGCATCTAAATAAGCAATAATTTGACCATCCCTTACCCGGATGAGTTTTACTGCAGCATTAGCAAAACAGGAACGCATATTTGAATCAGGAACATTTGCACCAGAGGATGCTACTGCCTTGCCTAAAACAACGTAATCTGCCTGGGAGAGTTTTGCTAATTTGATTGATTCCTTCTCGGAGAGATTAATGCGGCGAAATGCCTTCTCCTTGCGTAAGATTCCGGTTATCTGGGAAGGGTCTAAAACTCGATAGCCTTGAGCAATAAGTACTCCTGCCAATTTAGCCTCAACCGTAGATAAATCAATCTCGCTTGCCCACCAGCAACGCTGTGGTCCTTCAATGTTCTGTTCAACAATTAACAGCAGGATATTCGTCTTCTCTTCCTCGGCCAAACAATAAGGGTGAATGGAAAGTAAAAAACAGCTTAGTATTATTGATATTAGAAGAATTCTTTTCATCAATGGCCTCTTGGTTAGCTTTAATATATAATCAATTAACACCTATTGCCGATCAAGCATCTTTTTATTATTCAAATTAATCCGTAATCTAACTAATTATATTTTAATAGACAAAAGGTATAGGGTCAAGGAAAATCGACCTCTCCCCTAAACTATGACAATTTCACAAAGTAGCCTGTTCCTTTTTATTCGCTCTGCTTCCTATTTCTATAGTAACATCTGATCTCTTCCTTAAGTTGACAGCGTCGAATTCTGTGTTATAATTCTTAAAAGACTGTTACTTAGTCTAATGAACGCGTCTTTACTAGTTCTACTTTAAAAACCTCTTTATTTGGAATATCTTAGCCATAAATGAATCAATATTAGTAATAAATTATGAAAAAATCCTTATTTATCATTACTGTAATGTTAATAGGTTTCAGCTTACACATTTATAATCCTAGTTTTTTGATTGGAAAAGAACTAATTAATAAAAAGCCAATAGAACAGAAAGATAAAAATGATGTTCTTAACTCAAACAAACCCATTAGAATTGGCTATTTTCATGGAGGCAGAATCCATCTTCTTTACCGGGCTTATATTAATAATTACTTTGACGATGAGGATATTGACGTTGAACTCTATTCTGAATATTTACTCAAGGATGGATGGAATAAGATACCTAAAAATCATGAGGAAATGGAAAAAAATAAAAGAACCTTTGGAAGAGTAACTGGAATCAGAATCATCGAGGCAATGGATAAGGGGATCCTAGTTGGGGGAACGGTCGGGGAGTCTTCCTTTGTTTCTATGATAACCAACGGCAGCCCTATCATAGCTGTTGCTATGTTGGGCCATGAAACAATTGAGAGACCAGCCAAGGCTATTGCTATCCGTAAGGATATCATCATAAACAAACCGGAGGATTTTAAGGGCAAAACATTAATTACCCGTAGGGCTGGTCCGGGCGATGGCATTTTTTTGAGAGAGTTCATTGAAAATATCGGCCTGGATCCAGATAGAGACATTACTATTATAGACCAAGTGCCGGATAATAGGGAGGAAGAGTTTTTAAAAGAAAAAAAAGTAGACGGCGGTATTTTTCATTTACATAAGCTTAGGGCTCTCGTTACTAGCGAAATCGCCTATCTTTACCGAAAAATGGACTGGCTAAACCCAGAGATTTCCCATGCTTTACTTGTTTTTAGAAAAGATTTTGTAGAGGCTCATCCCGAGAGAGTAAAGAAGATTATTCGAGCATATATGAGAAGGATAAAATATGAGCATAGTATGCCGGAAGAAGAGAAGATTAAGGAAAAAAGATTTGGCCTTCAAATGATTTTGTATTTTCAAGGACTGAACCTGCCTCAATATAATTATCCACCACTGGTCCGCCAAGACTTGTTAAAGGAAGTGCAAAGATTATTGCTAAAATACAAATTTATCGATAGGGAGATTGATCTGGAGAAGTTTATTAACAACAGCTTCGTTGAGGAAATATATAAGGAGCTCAAATAGGAATAGACCCTATTTATGGATGACAAAATAGTACCTAAAAAGACAACTAATCCTCCACCTGGAGATTCATTAAGATGTTAAAGGTTAATAGAAACCAATTATCTTGGGCAATAGTGATAGTTATTAATATTATTTTGATATTCTCTTTAAGTGACTCAAATGCAAAAGAGACTTGCTATGAAGAACTGATTAAAGAACAATGTAAAGACTATAGTCTAATAATTATTTCATTAGCTAATATAGGAATAGAACATATGAGCCTCTATGGTTATAAAAGGGAAACAACCCCTAATATAGATAAGTGGGCACAAGAAGCAATAATTTTCGAAAATGCCTTTACGCATGGCTCTTGGACTCTACCGGTAGCAACTTCCCTTTTCACCTCTTTATATCCCTATACTCATAGAATTGTTAATAGAGATATTCAAAATATTCTAGATGAAGGTATTAAAACCTTGCCGGAAATTCTAAAAGAAAATGGTTACAAAACTGCCGCTTTTACCGGTGGATTGGATTACTACGAAGAATTTGGCCATATGCGGGGTTTTGAAAAGACCGGTAGTAATCCTAATTTTACAGGATTTGACGTAACTTTATCTCAAGCCGAAGATTGGCTTTCTCAAAATTCGGATAAAAAATTCTTTTTATTTATTCATGGCTATACTGCCCATTCCCCATTTGATCCTCCTGAGAAATTTAAAGGTATATTTAGTAATCCCGAAGGGAAGAATATTACTGTTGACCATAAACGGTCGGTAAGAGGATTTAAAAATTCAGAAACTGATACTTATGAGGCTTATTATGCAGGAGGAATCGCTAGGTTTAGAAATCCAGATTTCAAGGGAGGCAAACCGGTTAAATTTATTTTAACTCAGGATGATATTGACTACTTAAGAGATTTATACGATGAAGAGGTTTTATATGTTGATTCTATGATTGGGAACTTTTTAACTTCTCTCGATAAAAAGATGCTAAATAAAACAATTATTGTAATTTTTTCAGAACACGGTGAAATGTTTGCCAAGCACGGACGTTTCGGCCGGGCTGGCACAATAAGAGGAACTCTGTATGACGATGTTATTCATATTCCTTTAATAATTAAATTTCCTGAAGGACCGAGTAAAAGAATAAATGGACTAGTCCAAATTATTGATATTATGCCGACAATAATGGATATCTTGGATATTCCTCCATTACAGAAAACTCAGGGAAGAAGCTTGTTATCTTTGATAAATTACGATGAGTCTGTTAACGATTATGTATTTGCAGGTTTAGAATTCAATATAGGTAGGCCTTTTCCTCAACCTTTCTATCCCGTTCAGAGCATTAATGAATCAATAAGAGATTATAAATGGAAACTAATTCGCGAAGTTAAATTCTCAAATCCCAATATAAATGCAGCCGGGCAGATTGAAGAAGAAGCCCTAGAACTGTATAATCTCCAACAAGACCCAGATGAACTTACTAATCTAGCTGATGACTACCCAGATATAACAAAAGATTTAAAAGAAAAATTGAGTCAATGGGCTGAATGGTCAAGAGGATTTGTACCATTTCATCCATCCACTCAGGAAATTCCAAAAGTTCTTCTCGAAGATGCAAGAAAACATGGCTATTGGTAACGAATTATGAAAAAATCCTTATTTATCATTACCGTAATTTTAATAGGTTTCGGTTTATATATTTATAATCCTGGTTTTTTGATTAGTAAAATTGCACCTATTAAACCTATCCCTATTGCAGAAATGGAAATTTATGGAAAGGAGAATTCTGACTGGCTTTCTCATATGATGTCTCCTGAAAGAGATTTTGTTTTTCTGCCAAATCGTGTTATAGAGATTCTTAAGATTAGACCAGGAATGACTATCCTGGATATTGGTTTTGGTGCAGGGTTCTTTACTTTTCATTTTGCCGAAGCATTAAAAGGAACAGGAGAGGTATTTGCAACAGAGATAAATCCAAAGATGATTGAATATATTAAAGAGAAGGCGAAAGAAGGTAAATATAGAAATATCTTTCCTGTGCTGGTTAAGCCCGAAGGGCTGGACCCATTCTATAAACAACACACCTTTGATATAATATTTATCTGTGATACCTATTTACATTTACGTCATTTTAAGAATTATTTTAAGGAATTGCGACCGTCTCTTGCACAAAAAACAGGGCGTCTTTATATTCTCCAAACAAGAATGGATATAGGATTTAGCGAACTTGATTTTACAAACTTTGTAACGCTAATTAAGACAGTAATTTCTAAAGGTGAAGATTTCCCTATTTTTAAAAGATTAAGCAAGGAAGTTCAATATTTTATCAATAATTGGCAGGATAATAGCGATGTTCCCCCTGAAATTCAAACAAATATTATCCAGAACTTTAATAATATTCTTTCTGATAATTCATTTTATAACGACATATCAGAATATTATATAAATAGAGAGGGCCTGGAGGCGATAACACAGCTTCTATATCCGCGTGATCTTGAGTTAGGTAAGTGGTTAATCCTGCGTCTGGATGATGAGGAAACCTTTGAGAAGGCAGAAAAGGATATTACTGATATTGAAAAAATGCAAATACGTTTGCTCAATAGGCTGATATTGCTTGGAATCTTCAAGAATAGTATAAGCAAAGAACAGATTCCGAAAAGGCGTGCTGGCTTTACTACTTATCGTCTTCGCGTGGGAAAAAAGAGTATCTTATCAAAATTGGAGGCAGCCGGTTTTCGCTTTGTCCAAGAATATGATTTCTTCCCACAGCATTACTTTTTGGAATTTAAAAGAGAGTTTTAGGGATATAGGAAATTTTGTTGATTATGGTGCAATCTCATTTAACTTATGGAATATTGGGTAGCTTGGCTGCTCTGATATCAGCTGCTGCCTGGGCATTTGGTTCAATTTTATTCCGAAGGCTTGGAAGCGAGGTTTCCCCTTTCGGTATGAATCTCGGTAAAGGAATAGTCGGAATTTTATGCCTGGGGATAGTAATTTTATTAACGGGGATAGAACCAGTTGCCGGTCGTGCCTTTCTGTTTCTGGGAGTCAGTGGCCTTTTGGGAATCGCTTTAGGAGATACCTTTTTCTTCAAAGCCTTGATACAGTTAGGGCCAAGATTAACAATACTGTTGGGAACTTTAGGGCCAGTATTTACAATTATCTTAGCAGTTGTTTTCTTACGAGAAAGACCTTCCCTTCTATCTTGGATGGGCATTCCTCTCGTTATTGGAGGAACAACCTGGGTATTGTGGGAACAAACTCCGGAGAAAGAATTAAAAGTAAAATGGACTTACGGCATTAAATATGCCTTATTATCAGCCCTATGTATGTCGTTGGGAATAATCTTTGCCAAAATAGGAGTAGCATCATGTTCTACTCTGCAGGCAACCTTCATCCGTTTTTTGTGGTCGGTTATTGGCTTAAGCTTATGGGGTTGCTTAACTGGCGAATTAGGGAACTGGTTAATGCCTTTCAGGAATCTCCGCTTACTAAAACTTATCTTCTTCGCCGTTCTTATTGTTATTTTTGGCGGCTTCTGGCTTTTTCTGGTCGCTTTAAAGTATATCGATGCCTCCATTGCCGCTATACTTAATTCAACTACCCCTTTATTTATCCTTCCTATGGCAGTATTCCTTATGAAAGAAAAGATAACATTGCGGGCAATTCTCGGTGCTATCGTGGCAGTAAGCGGAATAACATTAATATTTATCAGATAGAATCTTCAACAGAAAGCGCAGCAAATTAGGGCTGATAATCAGCGAATGGATATAATTCTCCGTGGGCATATGCTGACCGCGGAAAGGGGATGTAATCTGGGTGATGGAACTGCTCGCATACTTCATCAGCAAAAAAACTTCCCAGCGCGGTAAGTTTTATGACCTTGTCATCTTCGTATAATAAGCCAAATTTTTTCAATCTCTCTATCTTCTTACGAAAAACTTCATTTAATGACACTCCGGTTTGCCTCTGGTAAAATTTTTTATAAACCTCCCTGTTTTTTAAAGGTAATATCAGGCACCAGCGTAACTGGTCATCTTGGCTCCTGACTAAACCCCGGTCGACAGGTAACTTACCTTGCTCTATTAAAGAGTAATATTTCTTAAAATACTGTGTATTCAAACCAAACCTGTCCCTGAGGCTACTAAAGGCAGTCAAACCAAACCCTATCTGGTCAAAGAGCTTACAGCATTGATTATCTGCATAGTGGGAAAAATCTTCTTGCTGTTTAGTAAAAACCCTTCTTAAATTTTCATTATATCCATTCTCTGATAGGATTGTAATTGCAATTTGCTTCATCATAATTGCTTTTTCTGCTGAAACGAATTCATCAGGGTGTTTGGAAAATTGTTCCTTAATAAAACCCGTATGGTCACCATAAGGAACAATTTTAAGGCGATAGAGCTGAATCTCTTCTGTCCCGAGAGAAACGGCTTTCTGCATGGTCTCGGTCCAATTCTTGAGTGTTTGCCCGGGATATCCAAAAATAAATTCAATATTGATTTTAAACCCTGCTTTCCTCGATTGCTCAATTGATTTAATAGCTTCCTGTGCATTATGGGGACGATTCATATTTTTCAGTATTTCATCATTAAGAGATTGAATTCCTATGGTAAGACGGTCAACGCCGTAGGATCTCATTATTTTTAATCGTTGGGTTCCTTCTGGACCAAGAAGCGTTGGGGGGTCAACATCATAAGAGAATTGAGTGCAAGAGCTCAAATCAATCCTGGTTGTAAAGTAATCAAAGAATCTCTTTAATTGCTCTGGTGATAAATAAGTAGGGGTTCCTCCTCCCACAAGAATAGAACGAACCTTAATAGTCTTCAATCCTAGGCGACTCATATAAATATCCATCTCCCTCTTTAGCATATCCAGGTAATAATCCTTTTCTTCGGATAAATCCCCGATTTTAACCGGGTAATGGCAAAAGACACACTGCTGGATACAAAAGGGGAAATGAACATAGATATCAAATCTATTATCCGGTGGGCTATGGTATCCTTCAAATAAAACTTCTTCAGTAATAGGCGGATACATAGTAATTGGGGGGTAATGAACCGAAGGAAAAAAATCTCCATCAAGGCAGATAAGTCCAGCATTCTGTAATCTTTTAAAATCTCTAACTCTTCCTTCAGCAAGTTTAATTAATTCTGGCTTTAGCATAAAATTTGTCCCCGCTATAATAATTATTTCTCTGAATTAGTTCTCACTCTTTATTAGAAAAAGTTAAAGGTCCTATAAACTTAAAACTCTCTTTTAAATTCTAAAAAGTAATGATGAGGAAGAAAGTTGTGCTCGCGGACAAAGCGAAAACTGGCTGCTTTCAACTTTGATATAATTTTATCCTTTTCTACATAAATAGGAAATACGCCTTTAAGTTTAAGTAGTTTATAGCTTTCGAAAATCCCAGTCAATAATATCCTGTTGAGTTCACACAATCGTTTTCTATCTATATCATTGAGAGTTTTTTCCTCCTCATCAAAGACCCCACTCTCATCCAGATGGACAATTAGCCACTTGGCCAATTCAAAATCACGCTGATATAAAATGGTTTCTAATGGCCTCCCCCATTCATATTCAGTACCTTCTTCAGGGATATAATAAGCTAATAAATCATTAAAGAACAATCTATCGGAAAGCATCTTATTGAAATCCTGAATAATCTTCATCCTAATCTCAAGGGGGACATCATTATTATATTGCCAATTCTTGATAAAATATTGGACTTCCTTCTTTAATCTTTTAAAAACAGGAAAGTCCTCTCCTTTAGAAATCAAAATCTCAATTACTTTTTTAAAATCATCGAACTCGATTTCGCTAAAATCAGAAACATTCTTAAAATGTAGTATATATAAACGACCTGTCTTTTCGAGTAATGGCCTTAATTCTCGAAAATAATCTTCAGGATGCCAAAGGTATTGATAAATCTCAGATAAAAACATAATATCATATGAATGTTGTTTGTAGAATGGATCCAGCCCTTCAGATTTAACCAGTACAGGAAAGATATTTTTATATTTACCCTCTTTCATCTTCTCCTTAATATATCCGATCATCTTGGGATCTGTCTCTGAAGCAAAGACCTTTCCTGTTCCTTTTAATGCTTCGGCAAAATGAAAAGTAAAGAATCCTGTGCCAGCGCCGATATCTAAAATACTCATTCCTGGTTTAATATTGAGAGTTTTGATAATGCGGGCTGGCTGCAAAATAACCTCTCTTTCAGATGCTGTTAGTTCAGAAACTTTAACCCAGCTAGGAAGCGATTTCTGTGTAAGAAATTTGAATACCTCTGTGGTCATTTCGTCATAACTTTCCAGCTGTCCAGCTGGAATAGGTTCAATAGGCACAATTTTTATGGACACCTCCTTCTTATCTACGTCAACTATTAAAAAATGAAAAAAAGATAGCTTTGCCTTAGATTCTAGGCACGGTGGAGACCCCGACGTTATATAAGTAATATCATCAATCTTTCTTAGGTCAAAGACGTGTTTTTGGGCACCAAAAACATATTGAATCTTTCCTTTAATAAGAGGGTAAATAACCTCAAACCATTCGCTCTTATTATTATCTATAAACCGCGGAGAGTAATGTAAGGCAATAAAAACATTATCATATTTGGATACATCGGCAATGGTCTTCTTTAAAAAATCCAGTTGGTCCTCATCCGTACTAAGCTTCTTTCTTGAATCCAGACAGATAAAAAGATTATTTTTATGCTCAAAGGCATAATAGCGCTTCTTGTATCTATCCAAAAAACATTTTTCCATCAAAGCGTTTCTATCTATAGGTATTAATATGCCTCTTAGTTTCGAAATGTCTCTTGTATCACTTGGAATATCGTAAACTGGCACTCCCAATTTCTCTGTAATACGGTCGAATTCTTCCCATAAAGATTTAACCGGTTTCCTTCCAATGTCATGTACCATACCACCAAGAAACAATACAAAATCTGGATTGTATTGTTTTATCCTTTCAACAGCTAATTCATAATCCTGAGGAGGGCAAAGACCAAAATACATACAACCCATAACTACAAAACGAAACCGCCGGGCATCTTCTGCATGAGCATTGAAAAAAGGTTTTGAAAAAAATAGAAAAAAAGAAATCAAAACAATTATAGCCTTGTTATACATTAGACATCTCTTCCTATTATTTCCTGATAAGAATTTCCCTCTCTTCCAAACTTGAATAATGACCTTTATATTAACTTGAGACATTAAGGTTAATTAGAATATAGGGTTGCTACATTTTAGACTATATCAAACATAAAAATCATTTTTCTATCTAAAATGCAAATGTGCCTTTGCTACAATATCTCTTATATATTGTTCATCTGGAGTAAAACGTTTAACTGAATAAATTGGAAAGAACCTCTTGAGCCTTGCAGGAGTCCCGTCATGGATAGTAACCGTATTTGCCCCTGCCATTAAGCCTAAATATTGGCTACCCTTTTTAGCTTTTTCCAAAGAACTGGTACTGGGAATCAACATTCGTGGATAGATTATTCTCATTAATGCCATATAATTCAAAGTAATATCTACATCCCCCATAGGTTTATTCCAATAATTTGAATGCTCTCCTGGAATAAACACAGAACTGCTAACCATTGTTAGTTGGAAGTTACCAATAAAAATTAGGTCATTAACGATATCCTCTATGGTTTGTCCCGGCAATCCTATTATATTACCGGAACCGACATCAAAGTCTAACTCGGTTAATTGCCTAATGCATTCAACGCGTTTTTCCAGGGAGTCGTCCGGTTTTATCTGTTTGTATAGTATGGGATTTGATGTCTCAAATTTAATAATATATCTATCGGCCCCGGATTCTCGTAATTGTCTATATTGATTATAGCTTAAATTACCCAAACAGAGTATGATTATCGCATCGCTAAGCTTTCGCTTTATATTACTGACACATTTACAAACAAAATCTATACACTTTTGAGACCTATTTTCTCCGGACTGGAGCAAAAAAAACCTTCTATTTTTTTTATAGTAAATATGTTCAATTATTTTCGTAAGTGCCTCATATTTAATGATGTATCTCTTCAGGTTCTTTGAGTAAACATTAATGTTACAGAAATTACACTTTCTCTGACAGATATTAAATATTTCAATAACACTCCTTACCTCAACCTCTTGGGAAGGAAAGTATTCTGTGCGCTTCTGACGAGCCAATTCAAATAGCTGTTCTCGCTCTTGTCCTTTAATTAAAAATGCCTTACGGAGTATATCTTTTTTAAAATCGCCTTTCGATAGCGCTTGTAATACAACAAATTTATTCATTTATTTGTAAATCTAATTAACCGCGGGCAAAAATAGTTATTATATTTCATCAGGGCATTCTATGATATTTGAAATCATCCCTGGATAAGGGTTGGGGATTTGTTTATATAGAGCCTCAATTATATATTCTCTCT
>CAZQEY010000012.1:0-43848 GCA_964592485.1 uncultured Planctomycetales bacterium | reverse complement strand
ATTTGTAACCCATCGTTACAGTATTTCTATATATGTATAATGCGCAGGATTCTTTAAGTTTAAACCTGAAGGCGAAGAATTAGCCTTCTACCTGTAAGCCGGTTATAAACGAGGCTGGCTAAGTTAAAGTTGGATTTGTATTCGTCAGGTTGAAGAATTCGGAAGATTTAAACTGGAGCCGGCTCAAGGCAGATTATTCCCAATTCTCAAGTTGACGAATCCAAGATAAACTCAATTTAGCCGCTCCAGCTTTAAAGCGGCTGCCGGTAGGTGGCTGACAATTTGCCAGTAGGGGGAATATATGTGTAATGAAACAATGAAAGTAGTACAAAAAGCCCCGAAGTAGCTATTAAGGAATCACCACATCCGGGGATAAAAAGATGAGTAAAACTAAAGAACTATATGCAGCTTATCAGGGCATCGACTACCCTTGGGTCATAGTGGGTACCTTTATACTTTAATAATTCCTGCTTGGCGATGGATAAATCCAATGCCTTTCGATAGGGCCGCTCAGTAGTCATTGCATCAAATGCATCTGCTACCGCTAAAATTCTTGCCTCCAGAGAAATTTCATCACCCTTTAAATGGTCAGGATAACCCTCGCCATTTAACCACTCATGATGATGTCTAATGGGGTCTCTCAAATGAGAAAAACCACGCAAGGGTATAATTATTCCTTCTCCGATTATCGGGTGTTGATGCATTATTTCTTTTTCGTAATCATTAAGAATATCCGGCTTCCTTAAGATTTCATCGCTTATGCCAATCTTACCTACATCGTGCAGCACAGCTGCCTCTTGAATCTTTTTAATCCTCTCCTCGTCTAATCCTAATTTTTTAGCTATCATTACTGCGTATTTACTTACCCGGTCAGAATGACCGCGGCTGTAAGTATCACGCGCCTCCACTGCCAAGGCTAAAGCTGTAATTGTCTCCAAATAGGTTTTTTGGACATCAGCGTTTAATTTTGCATTTTCTATAGCCAGGGCAATCTGGGAAGCAAGGTTGGAAAGGGTTATTAAATCATCCTCTTGGAAATTGGCATCTTTTTCTTTACCGCTGACCGAAACCGCCCCCACTATCTTGTTTCGAAATACCAATGGAGTACAAATCAATGGAGGTTCAAAAGCCAAATCAGCGTTACTTGACTGGACTGTTTTTGTCTTATGCAAGCGGGGAATTAACAATGGCTTGCCCTGCTTCACCACCCAACCCACTACTCCTGCCTCCATTGGAATACGTTGGTCCCGGGAATAATAAGAAGTGGCTAAACCAAAGGAGCTTTTTACAACCAATTCGTCTTTCTCCTCTTCAGAAAGTAAGAGCAATCCTGTTTTAGCATCTAAGGCATTTATTATTGTTTCCAGAATTAAATCCAAGAATGTATCAATATTCTCTGTAGAAGACAGTCCGCTGGCTATTCTGCCTAATACACTCTGCAGCGTACTCTTAGACTTTTTTAGTTCCTGAATGTTTAATTCTAATTTTTGCACCATCTCGTTGAATGCGCGGGCTATCTGAGCAACCTCAGTATCGCCAACTGCATCAACATCAATGCGCTTGGGGACATCGCCCTTAAGAGCTTTCGTGGCATTCCTTGATACCTTAATTAAATTAATCAGACTCTTACGCATTCCAAAAAAACCAATGAGTGCAAATAAGCCGACCAAAAAAACAAATATGTAAAGTAAATTTAGATTTAATTTTAGCGTACCTTTAGTGTGAAAATAAAAAAGCAGGCAGGATAAAATTATGAATGGAAAAAATGACATCAGACCGAATAATACAGAGTATTTCCTTATAATGGAAGTAGTTTCAATAGATTTTAATTTAAATTTTGCCATGGTTAATCTAATTATAACCCCTCTTGGCAATATAGTCAATCAAATCGATAATACGGCAAGCATAGCCCCATTCGTTGTCATACCAACCCAGGATTTTTACTAAACCAGGAGTAATAATCCGGGTAAGCTCTGAGTCAAAGATGCAGGAATGAGAATTACCCACAAAATCCTTGGAAACCAATGGGAGTTCCAGATACTCCAAGATTCCCTTAAGGTTTGTCTGGGCTGCCTTTTTAAAGGCGGCATTTACTGTGTCTTTGCTGACCTCCTTTTCTGTCTCGCAGGTAAGGTCAGTTAGGGACACATCTGGGGTAGGCACGCGGATTGCCAGTCCATCAAGTTTGCCTTTAAGCTCGGGAATAACCTTACCTATTGCCTGAGCCGCCCCGGTAGTTGTAGGAATCATTGAAACAGCTGCTGCCCGCGCCCTCCTTAAATCTTTATGCGGCAAATCAAGGATGCGCTGGTCATTGGTGTAGGAGTGGATTGTAGTCATTAAGCCAGACTTGATACCGAAATTATCCATCAGCACCTTTGCCATCGGTCCCAGGCAATTAGTGGTACAGGAGGCATTAGAGATAATACTGTGCCTCTTGGGGTCATATTTTTCCTCATTAACCCCAAGGACAATAGTGATATCCTCGCCCTTAGCCGGAGCACTGATAATTACCTTCTTTGCCCCGCCCTTGGCAATATGCCCTTCTGCCTTCTGTTTATCCCTGAATACCCCTGTTGATTCCACCACGATATCTATCCCAAAATCCCCCCAAGGAATCTCTGCGGGCGATTTACAACTTAACACCCTGATTTGTCTATCTTGCACAACAAAAGAATCCTCGGTTGCCTTAACCCCTTTGTCTAATATGCCGAAGGTAGAATCATATTTTAAAAGATGCGCTAGGGTCTTTGTTCCTACAGGCAAATCGTTCACTGCTACAAATTCAATATTTTTATTGTCTATTCCTGCGCGAAAAACAAGTCTTCCAATCCTTCCAAAACCATTTATCCCTACCTTTACTCCCATTCTGCTTACCTCCTTTTAGTTGCTCTATGCACTATCTTTTCAATATACGCTCTACGCTATGCGCTTTCTCTTAAATATTTTGCTGCTAATTCAGGCGGAGTAGAGACAACATAGAAGCCCGTACCCCATTCAAATCCCGCCACGCGGGTTAGCGTCGGCATAATCTCAATATGCCAGTGATAATGCGCTAACTCCCCTTCGTGATTGATTGGCGAAGTATGGACAATAAAATTATAGGCGGGGTCGGAAAGCACCAATCTTAATCTTAACAAGACATCCTTTAAAATCCTGGCCAGGCCAGCTATCTCCGCCGGCGAGATGGCGCAATAGAAAGAATGATGAACCTTAGGCAATACCCACATCTCAAAGCTAAATCTGGAAACAAAAGGGCAGAAGGCGATAAAATAATTATTCTCCGCCACAACCCTTGTCTTCTCCTGCATCTCCTGCCTGAGCATATCGCAAAATAAACAACGCTCGCGAAACTCAAAATATTCCAGCGCGCCCTGAATCTCCTCCGCTGGATTCTTGGGAATCATCGGCAGGGCAATCAACTGGATGTGAGGATGGGCTAAAGACGCCCCGGCGGACGGCCCGTAGTTCTTAAACAGCAATATATACTTAAAGCGCTTATCATTCTTTAAATCCTCCGCGCGGGAACAACACATACCGATAGCGGCCTCCACCTCCTCATCCAGCAAATCAGGAATCTCCTTGTTGTGGTAGGGACTCTGGATAATTACCTCGTGTGCCCCAATGCCGCCTGACATATCATAAATTCCCAAACCCCGGCGGTCAATATCGCCCTCAATCTGAAGAGCGGGAAATTTATTCGGCACAACCCTGACCTGCCATCCGGGAGTATTGGGTTTTGTCCGCGGGTCGCGTATTGCCTCAATCTCGGGTGGCGTCTTATCCTCATTGCCATAGCAGAAGGGACAGTCGTCTGTCTTCCAGTGATGTTCCTCTTTCTCGAAATCCTGCGGACGTGCCGGAGATTCGGTCTCTACAATCACCCATCTACCCACAATGGGGTCCCTTCTCAACTCAGCCATTTTCTACCTTAACCTCTCTCAAGAATTCAGCCGCATTCTCCGGCGGCAAGGTACAGATATAAAACCCTGTTCCCCACTCAAATCCCGCCACCCGCGTTAAGCGCGGCATTATCTCAATATGCCAATGATAATCCTCTTCAATAGTCGTCCAATATCCGGCCTTTGGCCGCCGGAAAGGCGCAGTATGAATAATATAATTAAACGGAACCCCCTTCAGTCCTATTTTCAATTTCAGTAAAATAATCTTCAATATCCTCGCTAAACTCTTACGGCACGCGCTGTCTAAGTCAACAAAATCGCACGAATGCTGCTTAGGCAGAATCCAGACCTCGAAGGGGAATCTGGAAGCAAAGGGGGCAACGGCAATAAGGCCATCGATATCAATAATCAGCCGCTCTTTACTGTCCAGCTCCTGCCTTATAAGGTCACAGAATACGCAGCGTTCATGATAGTCAAAATAACGCTTTGCCCCGTCCAGCTCCTCCTTTACCCGCTTGGGAGTTACTGGCGTGGCAATAAGTTGAGAACGGCTGTGTTTTATTCTGCCCCCACCCGCAACCCAGCCGTGATTTTTAAAAACCAAGACATATTTAAAACGCTTATCCTTGCCTAAATCCGTAATCCGATGGATATAAATATCAAGAACCTTGTCAATCTGTTCTAAAGGCAAATCGGCAATGTTATCAATATGCTCGGGGGTTTCAATGACTATCTCATGGGCGCCGATACCATTCATCATATCATAGATTCCCTGACCCCGGCGGTTCAGTTGCCCCTCAATCATTAACAGCGGCTTGATGCTGGGAACAACCCTGAGCTGCCAGCCCGGCCCATCCTTATTCAAAGAACGGCGAACGGCAAATATCTCGGGAGGAGTATCTTTCTCGTTACCCTCACAAAATGGACATTTGCCCTCGATGGGTCCCTCAGGAGGCGGAGAAAACTGGTCCGGCCGCTTGGCCCGCTCCTTAGCAATAATAACCCACCTTCCGATAATCGGGTCCTTTCTTAATTCAGGCATAGCGTTGAATTATATCAAATTTTTTTCGACTTGCAACTATTTTTTCTCGCCGAAATCTTCCCCAATGGAAACTCTATATCCAGAGATAAATTCCGCGGCAGACATCCTCCTCCTGCCTTCAATCTGCAGCTCTTCAATCAATAAATTGCCCTCGCCGGTTGCGATAACTATCCCCAATTTATCCATCTGCAAGATTCTACCACAAACACCAAGCAATGAATTATCCGGTATACAGGCAGATAGAAAAAGGCTGGCCTTGTGTATTTTTAGAATCTTACCCCGATAATAACTGAAGGCTCCCGGCCAGCCGGCGCATCCGCGAATAAGATTGAATATGTCTCGGGCAGATTTATCCCAGTGAATCAAGCCATCCTCTTTTTTAAGTTTAGGGGCAAGGGTTGCCTCTCTTTCGTCCTGAATAATTAAACTATATCTGTCAGCCTGGATTAAATCGAGTGCCTGAAGAACCAAATCACTACCTAAGTGCGATAATTTTTCCTCTAAACTAAAGGCGTCGTCAGAATCCTGGATATTAATTTTCTTTTGTAAGATTATCTGGCCGGCATCGAGCTCCTGAGCCATCTTGATTACCGTCAATCCTGTCCGGGTCTCCCCTTTTATAATTGCCCATCTAATTGGCGCTGCTCCCCGATATTTGGGTAACAGCGAGGCATGCAGATTTAGGCATAAGATTTTAGGAATCGCCAAAATGTCCCGGTTTAGAATCTGGCCGAAAGCAACGACTATAAATACATCGGGATTTAATCTTTTTAAAAACTCCGCTGATTCCTGACTGTTAATACTCTCCGGCTGATAAATCCTTAATTTATGCACTTGGGCAATCTTTTTAACCTCTGTGCAGGCTAAAGCCATACCCCTGCCTCCTAGACGGTCAGGCTGAGTTACCACGCAGATGACCTTATGTGATGAAGATATAAGCCGTTTCAGTGAAGGAACCGCAAATCTTGAACTACCCAGGAATACAATATTCATTTAGTATGTAGTAGATAGTAGTTAGGTTTTAGGAATTTTATTAACCGAAGAAACTAAACCATTTAGCATTTTCCCTATCTCTTCTATAAAAGAGTTTATCTCATTCAATTCACCTAAGTGGTTTATGTATTTTAAATCTTCAATTAAAATCATATAGTACTGCAATTCATTTAATGAACTTTGAGAAATATTATAGAAATTAATTTTGTCTTTTATTCCTCTCCTTTTAAATCCTTCGGCTATATTGGCAGCAATAGAAACAGCTGACCGCCGCATCTGGGAAACTAATCCGAAGCGTTCATCGCGGGGAAAATTTCTAGTTATCTTATATATCTTGAGTACTAATGCGTGGGCTTTCTGCCATACAGTCAAATGCTCAAATTTTCCTATTTTCTTTCCCAATCCCTCTCCCCTGCATACTATATACTATCTACTACATACTAATCAAACCGGGTCTACATCCACAGTAATAATTATACCCCCACGGCGAAACTTGCTTAAGGTCTTTTTTAAGAAATTGACTGCTTTAGTAACTGACCTGACCTTTATCAAAATCTGCTCATAAAACTTATCCCGCTTTTTATGGGGCATGAGACTTGAAAATGAAACTATTTTTATTGACTTGTCCTGATTGGTGTTATTCAGAATATTAAATAATTCTTCGCAGGCGCTACTTACCCTATCTTTTCTCTTACCCCTTAATCTCACCATAATAATATGGCTGAATGGCGGCAAATTAGATTGACGTCGAAACTCCAACTCTCTTTCGTAAAAAAAATCGATTCTTCTCTGCGCCAACGCTTGAAAGCAATAATGCTGGGGGAAATTCGTCTGGATAATCAGATAATTGCAAGTCAGGGAAGCAAAATGCAGCAGTAAACTGAATACCCTTTCCCCTGCGCGAAAATCAGGCCGATTTAAAGCAGCGTCCGGGCAGATTACTCCGATTAAGTCTAAATTATTAAGTGGATATCTGAATATTGATTCGGTAGCAACGATAACCTGTGCATCATCCGGGATAATTTTCTCGTCTTTATCCAAGCGGGCGATGCTAAATTGAGGATATAAACGATGGAGTTCGCTCTCCAGTTTTTCTGTGCCCAAACCCGAATAGCGGATATATCCAGAATTACAATTTGGACATATTCTCGGAGACTGGATTTTATAATTACACCGGTGGCAGATTAGCTTATTATTTTTAAAATGCAGGATTAAATTTGCATTGCATCGCGGACAACGCAAGGCCATCCCGCAATTCTGACAGGAAGCAAAAACGGCAAAGCCCCGGCGATTAAGAAATAAAAGAACCCTACCTTTTTGATTAAGGACCTGACCTATCGCATCCTCCAGGTAACTGGAAAGTTTCATCATCTTTCTTCCCGGGATAAAACCTACCCGATGCAAATCAATTATCTTAATCTGGCGCGCAAGAATCCGGTCATCCTTTAAGATATATTTAATCCTGCCCCTTCTTGCCTGATGCCAGGTCTCCAAGGTCGGGCTGGGGCTGGAAAGGATAAGCTTTAGACCCTCAATCTTAGCCCGAATCTGCGCTACACCAACAGCATTATAATGAGGGACCGACTCTTGCTTGTAAACCGAACTTTGCTCTTCTTCAATAATAATAAGGCCTAAGTTGGTTAAGGGTGCAAAGATCGCCAGGCGCGTGCCTACCACTATTCTCACCGAACCCTTCTTTATCTCTACCCATTGCGCAAACTCCTGCTTTGCTGAGAGGTGGCTATGCAATAAGCCGACTTCTATATTTAATTTATTTTTGATTGCTTTTTGAATCAGCCTGGCTCGTTCTATATCAGGGGCTAATAAAATTATCCCCTCTCCTGCATCAAGGGTATTGTTAATCTCCCGGAGGTAAATCTCCCACCGACCCTGACCTCCTAAATCCTGAGAAAGCAAAATTTGCGCCTTCCTGACTGGTATCTTGCGCTTCTCCTGACTTTTTACAGGATAGTTTTGTGCATCAAGCTTTATTCTCCTGCTTCTTCTTAGGCTTACTGGCACTGCCGTTTCAATTGCCTCACCCCAAGAACAGGCGTAATAATCAGCCACCCTTCGAGTTATTTTTAGCATCGTTTTATCCAGAATCGGAATATCATCGATGATTCTTAAAATGGGTTTTACCTTCTTGACTTGGGTATCTTTTGTCTCATTGACTACATAGCCAAGACAGCGCCGTTTGCCAAAAGATACCTCCACCCGTATACCCCGCTTTATATTTTGTTCCCAAGCAGGTGGAATAAAATAATCAAATGGCCCCTCGATGGGCAAATTAAACACTACCTGCGCGTATGGCATATCGGCAAATCTCCTCTGCCGCATGCGGCTTTCTAATTTTTTCAATATTGGCACGCATCAAATCTAATCTTTCCGGATGAGACTTCAAATTGATAATTATATCCTTTAAGGACTCTAAGTTCTTGGCATTTATTGCGCATCCGCAGGATTCTAAAATTTGAGCATTTTCTGTTTCCTGTCCGGGTATACTGCCGACAAAGACCAGCGGCAGTTGCATAGCTAAAGCCTCGGCAATAGTCAAGCCGCCCGGCTTGGTAATAATTATATCCGCCTGCGACATCAGCTTTGGCATCTGGTCGGTAAAACCAAATAGGCCAACCCCTGTATGACGCTTACGCTCTAATCTATCATACAATCTCTGATTGTTTCCGCAAACCACAATAAAGTTTATCTCTGAGTAAAGCATATCAACTACCTTCTCAATTAAGGAAAAACCGAAAGAGCCAGTAACCAGTAAGGCGGTGAAGTGCTCCTTTTTCTTACACCCTTGAGCCTCGTTCAAGAAACGCGAATCTATCGGCACTCCCATAACTCTGATTTTATTCTGACTTATACCTCGGTCAATAAGGCGATTGCGAGTATAATCCAAACCGGCAATGTAATCATCGCAATTTTCAAAAAGCCAGAAGGTATGCAGGCTAAGGTCAGTCATTACGGTAACGAAGCGAGAGTTGATTCTTTCTTTTTTTTTCAGGTAAGCAACAACCTCTGCAGGAAAGAAATGCGTGGCTAAGACAATTTCCGGCTGCAGTTTCTCAAGCAGATTTATGAATCGAAAGCAATTCAAGCGACAGATAAAATTAAAAAAATAACAAATATATTTAAAACTACTTAAGTAATAACCGATTGCCCAAATGAACCTTAAATGCGTAACCAAAAGAGAATAGCCGCGAGAATAGAGATTGGCAAACAACAAATTTGTATGTTCTAGAATATCAACAAGGGCGACATTAAATTCAGGATAGTTTCTTTTAAGGCAATGGTAGATTGCCTGAGCAGCGCTACGATGCCCGCTACCTACGGAAGCATAAACAACCATTATCTTCAGAGACATCCTTTCAGCCGTTCGGGGGACACCCTTTGAGCCAATCGGAAGGGTGTTCCCAAATTTACAATATTAAACTTACCGCCTCTGATAAATCTACGGCAGTAAAATCGGGTCGAACTGACCAGTTAGCTTGATTACCAGACTTCTCTTTCCCGCTGAACACCAAAATAGTCTGACAGCCAGCGTTTTTACCCGTTTCAATATCTTTAATGCTATCCCCGACAAAAAAGCTATTAGCTAACGTATCCTTAGAAATATTGTGTTCACCAAGAGCTTTTTCCAATAAACCAATCTTGGGTTTGCGACAAGAGCAATTATCCTCATCGCGGTGAATGCAGTAATATACACCGGAAATCCTGATTCCCGATTCGCTTAATTCCCTAAGCATCCTGCTGGTAATCTCCTCAAGCCTCTCTTTAGAATATATACCCTTACTCACACCAGCCTGATTTGAGACAATAAATATTTTATAATGGCTTTCAGTTAATCTAGCTAAAGCCTTTTTCACGCCTGGTAGAAAATGAAATTCTTCCCAGGAGGTTACGTATCTGGTATCTCCCGGATATTCATTAATCACCCCATCGCGGTCAAGAAACACTACCTTCATTTTTTCTCTGTAACTCCTGATATTTGGCGTAACTTAGGATTTGATAGAGGCTATCGGAAAAAGCAGACATAAAGCCATAGAAACCGTCTTTATAGCCCTTTTTGCGGATAAATTTTCTAAAAAACCGGTCAACTGCACGCCAGAAAGCATGAGGCAAAGACATCTTTCTGCCGGTATATATCCACTTCCTTGCCTCAAGGGTGCTTTGAGAATTGAGCTTATCAAAAAAATGGGCAAAGTCACGCCAGGAATAATGAATAATATCCTTTGTTAAAAGTCCGCATTTTCCATTTAAAAAGGCGCGTGGATGAACCTGAACCTCCTCCCATTTAAATCTATCCTTTCTAAATAGTTTCAACTGTGCTGCAGGATATTGCCCGCCCCACTTCAGCCAATAATTGCCCAACAGGTTTCTACGGGGGATGCTAAATCCGGAAAATGCAGTCTCTTTACTTAAAACCTGGGTAATCTCTTTCTTTGATTCTTCGGTAATCCGCTCATCGGCATCGAGGCTTAAAACCCACTCATTCCTCGCCTGGGCATAAGCCCAGTTTCTGTGCCTACCTTCCACATCCATCTTGCGAGAGAACACCCTATCAGCATATTTTCTGGCCAATTCTGTAGTGCGGTCAGTGCTCTCATCATCAACTACGATAATCTCATCCGCCCAACCATAAATACTTTTTAAACAATCCTCAATATTTGCCTCTTCGTTTTTTGTAATTACCACGCATGTCAACGGAATTTTCGCCGCCACTTCTTTCTCCTTTTTTAATGATTAAAAGACACCCTTGTATTTAGCTGAAAGGGTGTCCCTCGATTGACTGAAAGCCTGCCTGCCGGCAGGCAGGGGTGTCCCTTAATATAAAGTTGGCTGCCTCAATTACCTCCTCAGGTGTAATTTCCTCCAAACATCTGCGCTGAATTTTACAATCTCTCAGGCGGCATGGCGAACAATCCAATCCTTTATAAATAACCACATTCCTGTTACCCAACGGCCCACTTTTTACCGGACCCGTCGGGCCATATATTCCGATAACCGGACATCCGGCTAATGTCGCCAGATGCAACCCTCCGCAGTCGTTTCCCACAGTCAATGCCGAAGAATTAAATAAACCAACGCTGTAAACCACGTCCTGTCCGAACCTCGGTTCCTCAATCAGGGGAATTATCGGCTTATTCTTCGTCATTCCGGCAACTTCAAGGAGTAATCCCTTCTCTGCTTCTGCGCCAACCAAAATTACCTGATAGCCCATTGAATAAAATTTATCTGCCAAATTAGCGCATTTCTCTTTAGGCCACATTTTGTAAGGATGGCCAGCTCCTGGCAGAATAGAGATAAACGGCCCGGAAAATCTCTTGAGATAATCCTGCGCTAAGGATAGGTATTCTTGAGATATCTCAATTTCCGGATTAAGGTTAATTTCCTCAAGGCCAAGGCGGCGCACCAACGCAAGCAGTTTTGCCGCTATATGGACTTTTGCCTTGGGATTCAGCAATAATTTCCAATGAGAGAAAAGGGGATTCCTCGATAAAAAATACCTTGAATTTAACAGCCACAGATAAAAGGACGCGCCAAATTTAGACTGAGTATCAACTATAAGGTCAAAGCACCTATGATATTTTTTAAGAAAGTTAAAATATTCTTTAAAGGTTCTTTCTCGTCCCGGCCTTACATATTCGATATATTCATCTATATAAGGGATATTTTTAAAGAGCGTATCACAGCGCGGCCTCTGATACAGACCAAGGTATATAATTTTAGCCTTAGGAAACATCTGCCTGAAACTGCGAAAAAGAGGAATACTCTGCACCAAATCTCCCAGGCCGCCACCTGATTTATAGATAGCTACACGCTTTATTTTATCACGCAGGCTCAAGTATATTTTTTTTCTAAATGCGCGTCTAAATAAGCCAGGCGGATAATCTCTAATCTCATAAATCCCCATAGCCTTATCCTGTTTTGAATAATTTTAGAATGTGCTCTTTGGGATAAATCCAAAAATAGATGCCAAATAGTCTTATAAAACACCAATTTTCAAATCTTGATTTGTAATACCAGGGCTTAGAAAAGAGATTAAACTTAGATTCTAAACCAGTAGAAATATGATAAATTTTTATCTTCATTCTTGTAACCTATAGCCCATTATTGTAAACATCTCCAGCAAGCGATGACGATAAGTATGATTGTCTTTGACATACGCAAATCCTGCCTTAGCAATCTTTTCTCTCTCTTCTGCGTTTTTTAAATAATAGTCTATCTTTGCTTTTAGCTCTTTTAAAATATCATCAAAAACAACTAAGTGTTTATCCGCTTTAAAAATCTCCCCAAAACCGTTATTTTTTATTCTGTTGGTAATCACTAAGCACCCGGCTGACATTGCCTCAAAGATTCGGGCATTTATATCGTTATTTATAGAATAATTAACCACTATCTTTGCCTTTTGATAATAATCTAAAAGTTCATAATAAGGAACTCTGCCGATAAAACTATTGGGATAGTTCATTTTTATTAATTCTAAAACCACCTTTCTTAAACTGTATTTACCTGTTGTCCCGATAAAACAGATATCCCAAACCCTGCCCTTCTCATCGGAAAACTCAAAATTAAAAGGCACTTCATCGCAGGCCCAGGGTATCCAATGGGTAGTCTTGCCCGTATCTTTATTTAACCTTAAGCATGCCTCTTTTTGACAACAAAAAACATAATCATAATCATCAATCTGTTGCTTAATCTTCTTATAGGGTTTTTTTAGATGTGTATCTGACACCCACCAGGCAGAAGGGCGCAAATCCCTGGGAATAGCTGTATAATCCCCGTCATCTACCCTGAGATATAAATCCAGCTTTCTTTTTTCAGTTTGAATATTTTTAAAATCGAAATCTAAAATCTCTAAATTCTTGTAGGTCTCTAAAACTCTTTTACATCTTTCGCCTATTGCTATCCTCTGATTTTGATTGTAGATTAAAGCTACCTTCATTTATCTTTTTAGACCTTTAAAGAAAGTCGCCGTTTTTAAGTCTTTTAACAGGTTTTGGCTTCTATCGGCTGTCTCTGAAAACGCCTTCGCATTTTTTTGCGTTTTTTCATAATCTTCTTATGCATTTTCACTAAGGTCCCATGGAAGAAACCATATAACCTCTGATAACTTACCCTCTTCTGGTCCCCAAGATAATTCCAGGGTTCCCAATTTTTTGCAAACTCCTCCACCTGTGCCCTGCTATATTTCTCGTTAACCAGTTTAACATAATTCTTTAAAAATCTTGGGGTTTTCAATTCTTCTAATCTTCTGTAATTGCTGATAGAGACATAATCCTTGCCTTCCTTATTTAAACACGGTGGCATCGGTAAGGCTATGCCGCATCTATAACAATACCTTTGAACCTGGTCTTGAAATTGCTCAGGGCCTTTATCCCACCAGCCCTTTTCCAAGGGGTATCCGCCCGGGCCTTCAAATAGTAAATCCATCGCCGCGGCAACCTCGCAAAAGAACCCGCCCTTTGGGTTGATTGAAGCTGACCATTTCTCTTGAACCCAGCATCTATCAATTAATTCTTTGATAAATTCCCTGTCTTCAACCATATCCTCTATCGCCGTAAGTATCGGCTGATGCTTCTGTTGCACCCCTTTATGGTCGTTATAATAAATATTTTCTGCGAATGTCTTTCTAATAATAGACCGGTACTCTCTCCATTTATACCCAGATGTCCAAAGGTATCTTTTTTGTTTAGGAACCTTTTTTTGGAAAAGCTTACATATTTGAAAAAACTTAGGATGAAGTGTGGCCTCTCCACCCATAATCCCTATGCTGCCCGAAAAGCTCTCTAAAGAATCAATCGCTTTCTCAACCATCTGTAAATCCATAAAAAATGGATTCTTATTATGGCCAACAAATCTGGTGCAGTTAGGGCATTCCAAAGAACAGGCATTTGTGATTTCAATCTGGATTAACCACATATCTCTTATCGCTTTCATATATATAACCCTCCCCAAAGACTTTCCTAAATCAGAACCACCCTTGCCCTGTGAATAAAATAGAGTGTGCGCAATAATCGCAAGAGCCCCGCATCATCCACAAATACCGTCTTAAACATTAGCCTTTTCTTTTTTGGTTGAACTATCTGCCTTAGGCAACGAAGCAAAAATAATCTATCTGGATATTTTACCAAGGTTATGCTTTCATGCCGGGGTTCAAAGGAAATCGCCGATTCTCTTAGAAAAAAACTGACCATATTCCAGTTCCTGGCTAAATTATGAGCGTTATTATAAACCTTATTAAACAATGACTCATTATCAAGGGACTTATTTATTATAAAAGCGATTCTGGGTATCTGTCCCCATTTCCGCCAGAAAAGAGCCCGCGTCTGCCTAGCAACCTGTCTTTTCCTGACTTTACCCAAACTGTTAAAAGAACTATGCACACGATGAACTACAAAGGACCTCTTGGCAGCAATGCATTTATAACCTGCCTGCCAAGCCCTTCTTGAATAATCCATATCATCCCACCCACCGAGTCCAAATATCTCATCCAAAAGTCCGATTTTTAAGATTAACTCTCTTTTTATTAACATACAAAAACCCATTGCCGCCATAACCTCGGTAAAGCGACGCGGGCATTTTTTTAAACTCTCTGATTTATATCTTAACAGTTCATTCATTGAGCCAGAATTTACCTCTTTATTATCCGGATTCACTATCCCAATTTTTGTATCGCTCTCAGCCACATCCACCATCTCGCTCAACCAACCCTCGCTGACAAGGACATCGTTATTAAGTAAACATACGTAATCCGCACCGGAAATCTCCAGCCCCTGGTTTACTGCCTTAACGAAACCTAAATTCGTTTCGTTTCTAATTAAGGATACTTTCAATTTATTATCCCTGCTTAACTCTTTTAGATATTCTTCTGTCTGTTTTTCGCTTCCGTTATCGATAATGACTAACCGATAAGGATAGCGAGTATTTCTGACTAAATATTCAATGCAATCCCTGGTTAGCTCAAGCTGGTTCCATACCGGTATGATAATATCACAACCCATTTTATTGATATTTTCCTTTCAAAATCCTAATTTTTATAATAGTTATTCCTAGGTTTTAAAATTGAGATAAATACTTCTAACAAATATTTAGCTATCGATGATTTGTATAAGATTTCATTATTGCTATATTCCCTGAAGTGTATATCTCTCTATAATTTTTATGAATAAACTCTAACAACTCGTTAAAATAAATTTTATTTTTTTCCCTTTTAAAAAAGGGTTGCAATTCTTTTAAATCTTTCTTTAGAATGGTAAAAGTAGGCCTTTTTTTCTTTAAATCGGCTATCAATTCTTTATGCCAAGATTCACTCATCCAAGAAAACTCTGCCATACAGAATCTATCTGTACATAATCTATCAGCAAGAAAATTATAAGTTCCTAATGAAGGAAAGGTAAAGATTGACTCTTGAGGAGGAATATTTTTAAATATGAAATTTACTGTTCCTTCTATCTCTTTGTTTTGTTTACAGGAGACTATTGTGTTTCTAGCTCGTTTTATATTTAATGCACAAGAATCTTCTGTTGAATAAGGTAATAATTCTTCAGTATTTCTGCCTAAAAGTTTATTTCTTATCCATTTGAACATAAAAAAACGATGATTGAAGCGTTGGATAGAATACCCAAAAGATGAGCACATTATAATTATAAAAAAAATAAAGGCAAAGTTAGCTACTCTTTTTCTATTTAAAAATATAGATGGCGTTTTTAGATAAAAATATATCTTTTCTAAAAATAGGAACAATAAAATCTTCTCCGGCTGAAGAGCCATTTCAAACTGATGTCCTTCTAAATTTCTAAATGTTCCTATATACATCAGTATCCCATAAAAAAATAAACTCAATATATTAAAATCTCTCTCTTTAACCTTTTTATTTACTAATTTCCAAATAAAATAGATAGATACCCCCAAATAAAAATAAAAAGGTGTTAGATGCTTAAAATTATGGTGACCGGGTATTAAAGCTAAAAGGAGAGCCTTGAAACTTCTAGGTATAGAAGTATAATAAGCAGGGTCAAAAGTTACACCCTGTTTTGTCCAAACTATCAAATTAGTCTCTAAGTAAGGGCAAAAAGCCTGATTTATTAAAAGATAAATCAGGAAGGGTACGCTAACAACGAATATGCCCAATAAAAAAAAGCTTATTATTTTAAAAGAATAATTTAACTTTTTTAGGAATATACCATAAAAAAACAAAGTAATAATTATACTAAGTGCAGAGTAAATTCCTATTTCAGGGCTGAGAAAAAATCCTATACCAGAAGATAATCCAGCCAGAAGTATCCATATATATTTTTTATGTTTAAAAAACATCAAGGCAAATATTATTGCTAAAATACCGAAGGAAAATCTCAATCCTCCCCAGTTGTTAAAAGCAACCCTTGGGAAGATTCTGGCAACAAAGACAAAAGTAAAAAAATATAAAAATATTCTACTGCGAAATAGAAGAAAAGAACTTAGGATATAAAGAAGCAAGGTAATGATTGCTCCAATATAAAAATATAGATATAAATAAACTATATGTTTACCGAAACATTTCATTAGTAGGGCCGGGATAAAAATCTCCAGAGGTCCTCTCAATACAAAAACATCCTTGAAAAGAACTTGACCATGGGAAAGAGCATTGATAACAGGAAGGTAGAAGCCAGTTTCATAGAAGTTTATATCCCCATGCTGAAAATATGGCTGGAGGGTAATAAATATTGTGAATAGAGATAATATTATATAATCGTAAAAGAAGTATTTTTTATTTGTATATATTTGCTCTTTTTTCATAAACTATCAACAATACAATAACAATATCCTCTTTTCATTAGATTTCATGTAGTATTTCTACTTCTCCATTTCCGACAGAACTCGCTCAATTTTCTAAATTCAGCATACGTCTGTAACGATTCTTTTGCTTCAGAAACTACGAATCCAAAATATCCCGCCTTTTTCAATAAACCCAATAAATATAAACTATGTTCTGGTGAATGATGAATATGGGTATGCCATAATTGCGAACCATATACATAACCGGTCAAATGAATATGAAAAGCTTGTTTTATAACACGGGAAAATTCTTCTTCGTAAATACCAGCGCATTCCATTTGCAAATGCTCTAAATCTAAACATCTACCTAAGTCATATCTTCGCATGAATTTTAAAGGCTCATGAACACTATAAGTATTCTCAATACATAGTTTGGTATCGATATTTTTAAAAAATTTAATTATATCTTCCCACTCAGCTTCCCAATAAATATTATGGAATACAACTACTTCAGCGCCAATTTTTTTTACCAATTCGGCTAACCTATAAGAATTACACCCATCATTCGGCGCATGGACAGCATATCTAAGAGGAAATTGTTTACAAAGCTGTATAATTTTATTTAAATTTCTCAGAATATCGTCTGAAAGATATAATTCTACAGCTTCCAATCCTGCTCTTTTAATATTAGAGAGAATTTCTTCTTCAGGTACACATTTTGCTGCTATAGTAATATTTCTAATTTTAGACATAAAAAATTATTTTTTAAGAAGTACCAAATCGTATCGCTTTAAGTCTATTAAATAAAATTTACATGCATTGGAATCTTACCCTTTGGTTCTTCAAGAGTGCTATCTCCTTGTCTTAAATTCCAAAGAAACTCGTTCACCTTATGCTGAAGACATAAGGTACCACACATTGTTTTCGCATTGAACTTATCTGAGGCAATAAAGTCCATAACCTCCCAATAACGATTGCTTTGCCAAATCTGTTTAAAAGAGGTATTTACTATATTGCCAATATGATATCTTTTGTACTTTTTATTAAAAAACATCCCGCAAGGCGCAACTAATCCTGAACCAGAAAACTGTGTAATAAACGGTGGCCCATAACATTGAGAATATTTACGTTTTCCTCTACTTAAAATCTTAGACCATTTCACTTTTACTAAATATCCATCTTCAGAGTATCCTTCAGCTTTTTTTAAAATATCAACTAAGTTAAAATATTTAGAATAATCTATACCTAAACTACCAACTTCATCATCACTACAATGTTTGATAACTGCATAATCAACTCCTAATTCTCTGCCTAGCTTAGCAAAGGAAATAATCTGGTCCTTAAACTCTGGCATTAAAACCATTTGCAAGCCCAAAGTAACAGAGAGATTCCTTTCTTTTTTTATTCTTACAGATTCTTTTATAGTATTGTATACTTTATAAAAAAATTCTGCTTTACATCCCATTATCTGAGCATACCTAGAAGGTTCTGCTGCAGAGATATTGAATCTAAGGTAAGTTAAGCAAGGCAAGATTTCTTCTAATTTCTCATCCTTTAGTAAATAGCCATTTGTCCCTAATGCCATATCTAAACCATTTGCTTTCCCTCTCAGAACAGCGTCGTATAAATGTGGAGAACAGGTACTTTCTCCATCGCTAACAAAGCTTATAGCTTTTACACCAATATCAGCAGCATCGTCAAGAAACTTAAAAATTACATCTTTTGTCATCCTCTTCTCATCGTTAGCTTGTAGCTGACCATAACAATAAATACATCTATAAGTACATCTTCGGGTTAGGGCACAATCGATAGTAATAGGTGGGATTCTCTCGCCTTGCAACCAAGCCTCTAGCCGCTCTCTATGCCAATTAAGTTTATGACCATCGAGTATTAACTCACTCATAAAAACTATAATCTATTAAAGAATATTGTAACGCCTTGCTGATAATGAATCATTACTAAATTGTCTCTTACCTAATCTCATCTCTAAGGTAAAATAAATGTCCTTAACCAATCGTAGATACCCTTTTATTACCTGAAGTAAACTAGAAAAAGAAATGGCCTTTGAGACTCCAAATTTCCTTATACCGAGACGATAGGGAACCTCGGCAAAGAGATAACCTTTTTTGACCAATCTTATCAAGATATCTGTTTGAAAAAAGAATCCCTTACTTCTATATTTTAATTCTAATAGAATAGATTTTCTATATAGTACTGTTCCATTTGTATAATTTAAGGTAACGCCGAAGGTGGTATTAATAATTAATCCGTAGATAAAAGACAAGACATTCCTAAATAGAGGTCTCACCCATTTATTATAGAGAAAAGGGATAACTATATCCACGTGTTCTAAGAGTTTTATATATCGCATAATTTCCCACGGATCATTTTCGTTATCACCGGGTATCATACATACTATATTACCCTTAGCCTCTGTAACGCCATCCCAAAAAGAGGCACCTATTCCTTTGGGGGCGCTATGGGTAATCATTTTAATTATTCCAATATTTTCTTCAATCTTGCGTTTTACAAGAGAAGGCGTTGAATCTGTGCTCCCATCATTAACCACGATTATTTCGCCATTAATATCAGACTTCTTAATTGCGGATAGGGTATTATCAATGGCCGACAAAATATCCTTTTCTTCATTTAGTGCGGGCATTATAATGGTTAAATATAATTTATTACTCTTATCTTCCATATTAATTTAATATGCCCCAAGGGTTTCTTTTATTTTAAGAACTATCTTATCTATATTAGGATAAAAGACTTTTTCTAAAACAAAGCTACACGACGTAGGGACGTCAGGCAAGGCTATTCTTGATACAGGAAATTTTAAATACCCAAAAGCATTCTCCATTAAAAAAGAACAAATTTCAGAGCTTATACCACAAAATTTATAACCAAAATTGGTTTTAAACCCGTATATATCCGGGTTTGTTATCGCGTATCCATTCGCCAACAACCTCATAAAAGCGTTTCCTGCTGGTATAAGGATCATATACTTTCATATGAATCAATTCCATTATAGCAACATCATCGCGACCGCAACAATGCGAAGGACCAAGAAATCTAAAATAATTATTGACTCCTGTACTGATAAATTTCACATTAAGATTCTGTAGAACAACGTCATTCCTGATTTGTTCAAGTGCTCTAAAAACCAAAAAATTCACTATTGAATATACAATAGGTATTAAGCCACTCATGCTCATTCCCGCAGCAATCCCTATAGTTGCTTGCTCCATAATACCGCAATTAATTATCCGATGAGGAAATTCCTGTCGCAACTGGTCAACAACACCGAATCCCATATCACATACCAGCAGATAATATCGTTCATCTTCACGGAAATATGGCACAATGCTGTTTACAATATCCCTTCTAAAATTATTCTCGTTACTCATAGGTTTTACCCATAGACAACTCTTCGTCGGTGGGAATGCGAAAATGAAATTTTGGTATGTTTTCCATGCATTTTAAACCAAATCCCTTCACTGTTTCGGCAATAATCACTTTCGGTTTGTTTTCTAAAGATGATTTAGCCGTATGGATACAATCAGCCAGCTTGACAACATCATGCCCTGGACATACAACAGGCGACAGTCCAAACCCTTGTAATCTTTTAATCATATCATCTCTGTCTCTATCAAGAATATTTATAACAAAATCCATAGCCTGAAGACGATTGCGATCAACAATAATGGTAAGATTTTTCACTTCATGCTTAACTGCAAACTGCAGTGCTTCCCACGTTGTCCCCTCCTGTAATTCTCCATCTCCCATGACACAAAAGGTATGATATTTTTTCTCCTGCATCTGCGCCCCGAGTGCAAGACCGACGGCAATGGGTAATCCGTGCCCCAGAGAACCGCATCCTGCCTCAAGACCATATTCAACCCTTCGCTCCATACATCCAGGTAGAGTGCTCCTCTTGGTATAAAAACCCTTCCATTCTTTTTTAGGTAGGATACCCCTATCAGCCAAAATCGCATAAAGGGCATAACAACCATGTCCCTTAGAAAAAATTAATCTATCCCTATCTTCCCACAGAGGGGAATTGGGATTATACGACATGCAATCATAATGCAAGGCAACCAGGATATCAACACATGACAATGAAGGCGCAATATGCCCGGCCCCATTACGGACACCAACCATTATAAGCTCATTCCTGATAAAATTTGCTTTTTTTCGTAAGAATTCTTTTCTCACCATGGCAGATATGTTCTCCTTATCATTTACCTTAAATAAAATTTACATGTTCAGGAGGATTTTTTAAATCCCAAAGATATCTGTTTATCTCATCCATCCGGCAATTCACCCTGCATCCAGAAACATCAAACTCTTCCTGTATCCAGCAAAGCGACTGCAACCGCTTTTCTCCTTCCCAGATTTTCTGGAATGGCTGCTCGCAAATATTACCGTACAAAAACCGTTCATCGCCAAGAAATACACTGCATCCCCAGACATTACCAGCGGCATCTATATATGACCAGAAGGGAAGAGCAAGGCAGCGGCGATAACTTCGCTCTCCTTCATCCCACTTTTTCATCGTGCGTATTCTGAATATAACACTGAAATCATCAGTATTGTGTTTGACCAATTCATCTGCAAGATATTCATAATCACTATATTTAACAGAACTATATATTCTTGTTTTACTTTGGGGATGTTGTGAATATGGTTTTATAACCAAATAATCCATCCCGATATCCCGAGCTAGTTCAGCCAGAGACACTACCTCATGGTGATTTTCCGGTAGCAACAACAACTGTATACCAAGCGTGCAGGCATAACCATTATTCTTTCTTACCTTTGCAGCATACGACATATTTTCAATCACCTGATCAAAATCACTAGGATTGCAACGATGTATCTTTGCATAGGTATCTCGAGTTGCTCCGTCAATACTTACTTTAATCCATTCGGTATTGCCAAGTATATTTTCGGTAATCTCTTTCTTAAGCAATACACCATTCGTAGTCACGCCCACATCTATCCCCGCCCTTTTTGTATAATTAATCAATAATGCCATATCACGATGTAAAAACGGCTCTCCTTCTCCAGCATACATAATACTTTTCAGACCAAGTTTTCCTAACTCTGAAACCCTCTCCTTTAATAAACCCGTATCCAGATACCTAGGCTGATAGCCCATAAAATCCAGCCCGCAATACGTACACCGGTGATTACAACCCCCCGCAGGACTCACCTCCATGTATATTGGATAGATTACCTCACCCTTTAACCAATCATACACCCTTGAGACATGGTAAATAAGTTTATGACTGTCTATTTTGTATTTATCCATTTTTTGCTTCTATAATCATATCAACAATGCAGTGGCAAATCGAAAGGTGCATTATCTCCACATAACCATAAATTGCTGATGGCACGTAAAAATTTATATCCCCTAATTTCCTCAAGGAATTATCGTTATCAAATCCTGAAAGAGTTATAACCTTTAATCCTTTTTTCTTTGCAATATTTACTCCGCGTAAAATATTTTTAGACCTCCCTGAACTACTTATAGAAAATAAAATATCTCCTTTTTCAGCGAGCATCTCTATAGGTCTTTGAAAAACATACTCATAACCTAAATCATTGCTTATACAGGTAATAAGAGATGAATCATTAAAAGCTATGGCAGGAATCTTGGCATTTTTTAGAAAATCTGTTGATAAATGGCTAGCAATTGATGCACTTCCCCCATTTCCTATAAGAATGATTTTATTTCCTTTTTTATTCTGAGCAATAATTAAATTGATTATCCTTGAAACAGCTTTGTCTAAAGAGACAATTTTCCCCTTGCTATCGCTAACTTCTATTTTTATAAAAAGATTTTTCAATTCTTTAAAATAATTCATATTTATTTAAGGAGAGTTGATATATATTTAAATAGTGGAATAGGCTCTACCGATGACCGATTTCCTACAATTAAGACTTTCATTGCTCCTACAGCATTTCCTATGAAACCTACTACTCTCATAGGTTTATCTTTAAATACACAAGGTGCAGTTATAGAAAAATAAGCATCTCCTGCGCCTATCCTATCTACTACCTCTTTAGAGAACACAGGAATCTCCAAAAACCCTTCTTTTTTCGAATACACTAGAGAGCCTCTGTGGCCTCGAGTAATGATTATTTTTTCACAACTAAGTTTTTTACTTATTTTAAGAGCCAACTTTTCTATATTAGAGAATCTATCATGACAAGCAAATCTAAGCTCTGGTTCATCAATACATATATAATCAACCTTAGAAAATTTTGTAATAAGATTAAAGCCGATATTGGCGCTGTTAGTCTGGACATTTACTGCTAAAAAATTTGCATTTTTACAGAGAACCTTTACAATCCTAGGTGTAATAAGACCGTGGCCAAAATCTGTAACTACTACCATATCAAAATTCTTAAGTGAAGAACTCAAATAACGACATATTTCATTCTCTAAGGAACAGGGTAAATGATTTGCATCTTCTAAATAACAAATTTCAAATAACTTAGTTAGAAAGTTAGGATCAACAAATCTGCGTTTGACTACTGTGGGATAATCTTTGCTATAATAGAAATTTGTTTTAATATTTGGTTTAAGATGGCTTATAATAAAATTTTTATAGTCATTTGCCATACCAATACAACTGACAAGAGTGACATTTTTACAAAATCCTGCTAAGTGATTTGCAGCTGCTAACACCCCTCCAGCAAAGGTCTCCTCACTTAAAAATTTAGTAGCAATTATATTATCCTTCTGAGTCTTCCCCATTCCCACGCAATAGTGATATTCATCTATAATTATATCTCCTATAACCAAAATATTTATGTTATCCATTTCTTTGAGATAATCTATTATATTTTGAGAATCATAATGTTTTCTTAAATTTAAAAAGAAATCTTTAGCTTCTTCGGGATAGGGAGTAAGATAGGTATTTATTAGTGCGGTTGAGCTAAAGGTTATATCGTCAGTAAAATGGAGCATACCGCCTACGGATTTAATCGCTTCTTCCTCCTCATAAATCTTTCCAGTAATATCGTCTTCTCTTTTAGCATAGTCACTACCTTTCACATAAAAGTGGGGCTTTAATTTCTTTATAGTCTCTACAGCTGTGGGCCATTCATTGATAGCTACAAAATCTACACATTCTATAGCAGCTATACTTTCTGCACGCAAGTATTTATTAAATATGGGCCTACCTGGCCCTCTGTTTACATACTCGTCAGGAGTTAAAGTAACTACTAAAACATCTCCTTTTTTCTTGGCGGCCTCAAAATGTCTTATATGTCCAGGATGGAGTAAATCAAATACTCCGTGAGAGAGAACTATCTTTTTACCTTTTTTTCTCAAACCCTCTAAAATCCTGGCAAGTTCATTAATCATTTTAATTTTAGAATAAATATCTTTCCCCATATTCTCCCCCCCATATTATTTAGAAAGATATTTAAACCACTCCTTAGTGGCTTCATCTATCTTTTCAGGAGTCCACACTGGTGCATCTCGCCAATAATCTATATTATCTAATAGGATTTTTATTCCTTCTTTAAAACTTACCTTCGGTTTCCAACCTAAGAATTTTTGTATCTTTGATATATCAGCAAAAGTACAATCTGGCTCGCCAGGCCGTTTTGGTATATAAGTTACTTCGCCACCTAAAAGTTTTACCAAGGTGTTGATGCTATAGGTGCTCCCACTACCCACATTAAAAACTTCGCCACTTACATCTGAAGTAGCAGCAACTATAAAAGCCTCAACCACATCAGTAATATAAGTAAAATCACGAGTCTGATTACCATCACCAACAACAGTAAAAGGCTTACCGTTAAGTTTTTGCGCTAAAAATACCCCGAAAACCGCTCCATACGTTCCTAAGGTCCGGGAACGAGGACCGTAAACATTAAATAATCTCAGAGAAACAACGGGCAACTTATATACTTGTGCCCAATGTAAAACAATTTTCTCACCTAGATATTTTGTAAGTGCATAAGGATATTGAGGACGTATTTCAGATATCTCAGGAGTGGGATAAACATCCGGAATACCGTAACAAGACGAAGATGCAGCATAAACCAGTTTTTTAACTCCTGATAACCGCGCAGCTTCAGCGACAGAAAATGTCCCTGTAACATTAGACTTATAATATTTTATAGGATTAGTTATAGAAGGTACTATATCTGCCAGGGCTGCAAGATGAAATACTGTATCAATATTTTTAAAATATGGAATTATCTTATTGAGATTTGATATATCTACCTCAATCAAAGTAAGATTTTTATTATTTTTTTGATGAGATAAATTTTTAGCTCTACTTGTTGAGAAATTATCAAGCACGGTAACAAAAAGATTCTCCTCCAATAATCTATCAACCAAATGACTTCCAATAAATCCAGCTCCTCCAGTAACTATGCATCTGAGCAAACTAGCTCCCATATTCACCTACTCCATCTTCTTAATAATTGATAGCCTTAAGAATCATTGGTGCAAAAGTTATTAATACTGTTGAGCTTTGACAGGAGTAGCCTCATTTACTTTTCAGTAATCTCCCTGCCTCCCGAAAAACTTCATCTACAGTTATCCCCGTAAGACAGCGATGTTGATAATTACATTCCGGCATGCGGAATTTACGATAGCAAGGCCGACAGGAAAAATCTTTCTTTATTGCAATATGCCTTGAATTCAATGGGTAAGGACCATAAACCTGTTCATCTACTGGGCCAAATATAGATACAACCTTTACTCCCAAAGCCACAGCAAGATGTAAAGGTCCTCCGTCGTTAGTAATAATAAGGTTACATTGATTGATTAATGCCATAAATTGGCGTAAATCAGTTTTGGCTATCATACTGATTGCTGGCTGATGCATCTTTTGAATTACATTTTCAGCAATTTCTCTTTCTGGACTATTAGCAAAAATAATTATCTTAGCGCCGAATTCTTCTGCCAATTTATCCGCAACCTGAGCAAATTTTTCTCCCGGCCAATGTTTTAGATAACTCTGCCTGCCCCAGCTTGCTCCACCTCCAGGAATTATCCCAATAGTTAAATCGCTCTTTAAAATACCCTTCTTCCTTAAAAACTCTTCTGCCCGGTCTCTTTCTTCCTGCTTTAGAAATATTTCTAAATTCTTAAAACGTGATTCTATGCCTAATAATTTTAAAAGCTCTAAGTGGTACTCAACCACATGTTTCTTTTCATATCCATCAAGATTAATCCGCTGAGTTAAGAATCTGCCGCGATGCTTATAATTAAATCCAAGCCTCTGTCTAACTCCCAGAAATTTTAAGAACAGGCTATAGCGATGCTCTAAGGATAAATCTATGCATAAATCGAATTTATGTCGTAAAATCTCGCCTAAGGTTTTAAACAGAAATCCTATTGCCCTTATCCTTGATTGACGGGACAATTCTTTAAAATCCCCCCGGCTGAAATGAATAACTTTATTTATATTTGGATTATTCTCTAAAATTGGTGCTACCTTTTTCTGTACAGCTACGGCAATAAAGGCGTATGGATAATGGAATCTTAAATTCCTGATTAAAGGCGTAGAAAAAAGCACATCTCCAATTCCAAAGGGATTAAGGATTAATATATTGCCGGGCATTGTAGTTCTTAATCAAGAAATTGTAAAATCTTTCCAGCCACATACTGTATCTGGTGGTGCTTTAAAAAGGGGTGCATTGGTAAAGAGATTATTCGGCGAGCAATCTTTTCTGACACAGGAAAATCTCCGCGTTTGTAACCCAAATCTTTATATGCTTTTTGAAGATGCAGGGGGATTGGATAATGGATTAGCGCACTTATGCCCTGTCTTCTAAGATGCGCACGGAGTTTATCACGTTGTTTTGTTTGTAAGGCATAAACGTGATAAATATGGCTTGCATAGGAAGCCTCATACGGACAAATTAGGTCGGAATTATTCTCTAAAAGCTCCGTATAAATGGCTGCATTTTTGTGCCTCACCTGATTCCATTTATCCAGATATTTTAGTTTTAATCTTAAGATAATTGCCTGAAGGGTATCTAAGCGGGAGTTATATCCTGTAACAGTATGTACATAATGTGAGACTCTCCCATTGTCTCGCAACATCCGCAAGCGCCGAAAAATCTCCTTATTATTAGTCACTGCCATTCCTCCATCACCAAAGCTACCTAAGTTTTTAGTCGGATAGAAACTAAAGCAACCGATATCGCCAATTGAACCGGCCTTTTGCGTCTTGCGTCTTGCGTCTTGCGTCTTGCGCTTATACTCCGCGCCGTGCGCCTGGGCGGCATCCTCAATAACCTTTAAACCGTATTTATCAGCAATCCTAAGGATTGAATCCATATCTGCCGGCTGACCAAAAAGATGAACAGGGATGATTGCGCGCGTCCTCTTGGTAATTGCTTTTTCGATGCGATTAACATCAATATTATAAGTTTTCTCGTCAATATCTATGAATACGGGTCTGGCCTGTGTATGAGAAACTGCCAATGCCGTGGCAATAAAGGTAAAAACAGGAACAATCACCTCATCATTCCTGCCGATTCCTAAACTAAGCAAACTCAAAAAAAGCGCATCGGTGCAGGAATTTAAGCCAATTGCATATTTTACCTGGCAATAATCAGCAAACTCCCGTTCAAATCTATTTAGTTCTTCGCCAAGAATAAAATTGCCTCGTTTGCAGAGTTTGTCTAAGCGACGGAGGGCCTGCGGTTTTATCTGTTTGTATTGTGCGCCTAAATCTGCAAATGGAACCTGCATTAAAGGATATCTTTCTTTTTAAACAGAGAGATAAGACGGCAGCCAGCCTTGGCTAAATTCTCTCCTGCCCCCTCTTCTCTGTCGACAATGACAATCGCGCAATCTACCCTAATCCCAAGTCTAGCCAGAGCCCTCTTTGCAGCAACCAATGAATCTCCAGTAGTTGCCACATCATCTACCAGAACAACCCGATTACCCCGTGACAGGTGCGGCCCTTCAATCAAACGCTGCATACCGTGTCTTTTTGTGTTCTTGCGGACAATAAAACCGCCCAGCCTCTTTCCCTTTATTGCTGCGAGGCTAATAACCGCTCCCACAATTGGGTCAGCGCCCAAGGTCGGGCCACCAATGGCGATTATCTTCTTATCTTTAATTAACTCTAAGATTATGCTTCCTACTAAATATGCGCCTTGAGAATTCAAGGTAACCAGGCGCCCATCAAGATAATAGTTGCTGACCTTACCCGAGGACAGCGTTACCCTACCTTGCTTAAGGGCATCTCGCTTCAACAGTTGCAATAATTTACTTTTATACTCATTAACCATATTCTCTACCATGCTAAACAAGTATTTTACTATGAGGATGGGCAACTGTCAACACATTCGCATACAACTGCGGATTCTTCTACCTCTCCTAGCGATAACCACGCTATCTCTGCCCGGGTAACGGCTTTTTCTACTTCTCCCAACGCCAACCACGCCTTCTTCGCCCGATAAAACTCAGAAAGCAGCTGAATGGCTTACAGAGACTCAACTCAAGCAAGCGGCAAACGGATTAGCGGCGTATACTCTCTGTAACATTGACAAAAGCCTATTACACGGATTCTTCTACCTCTTCCAGCGATATCCAGTTTTATTCTGCCCGAATAAAGGCATAAAAGCAGCTGAATGGCTTACAGAGACTCAACTCAAGCAAGCGGCAAGCGGATTAGCGGCGTATACTCTCTGTAACATTGACAAAAGCCTATTTACTGTTATTATATAAATAATGCTAAAGCTGAAAAACATGCTTAATTGTCTTTTAAATATAATTTACCCCAGAACATGTATGTCCTGTGGTAAGCTATTGGATAACAATGCCATAAATAAATTAATCTGTAATGAATGTCGGCTGGGCATTAAGAAGAATACGCCTCCCCTGTGTACCATCTGCGGCAGGCAAATCCGAGGAATTCAAGTCTCTACAGCAGTTTGTCCTGATTGCTCAAGGGCCAGAAACTTCTCTTTTGACCGTGCCTTCGGTTCTTGTGTTTATGAAGGTGTGGCGCGTGAACTTATCCATAAATTTAAATATCAGAACAGGGATTACTTAAGTTTGCTTTTAGCCAGATTATTAATCGAGTTCATCTACCAATATCGAATCAATCTGGAGATTTTTGATTTGATAATACCTATTCCCTTGCATAAAATAAGATTAAGAGAAAGAGAATTTAACCACGCGGAACTCATTGCGCGACAGGTAGCAAAAGAGTTCTCTCTGGCTTTATCATCAACTAATCTCTGGCGTAAACATCACCGACAGCCCCAAATGGAACTCAAGGAAGAAGAACGCTGGAAAAATATCAAAGGTTGTTTCGCTCTGCATAATCCTGCAGAAGTAAAAGCTAAGAATATAATTTTAATTGACGATGTGCTAACCACCGGAGCAACCTGCTCAGAAGCTGCTTCTGTTTTAAAAGCTGCTGGGGCAAGTAGCGTATGGGTATTGACTCTAGCGAATTAAAATGAAGACACAACTTAGCCAGCTAAGCGTAAGCTAAGTTGTCTGTCTGAATTTTACCCCGCACCTTTTTAGTATTCATATAGGTTTTAAAGAATAATCTTTTAAAACTTTGAATATGTAAAAGGTGCGGGGTCAATTCGCCCGCCAAAGTTCTGTGGCGGGCTCATTGAAAATGAAAATCTTACGCAATTATATACTTAAGGAATTCCTGGGGCCATTCTTTGTCTCTCTGGTAGTATTAACCCTGGTAATGCTTCTGGGAAACTTAATCCGCCTGGCTGACCTGATTATTAATAAAGGTGTTGACCTTGCTAGCGTAGCCAAGCTCTTTGTCTTTCTTGTCCCTTCGCTTCTTACTTATACCTTACCAATTGCTGTGCTGGTAGCAATATTCCTTTCTCTTGGTCGGCTTTCCACAGACAATGAGATAATTGCCCTGCGCACAAGCGGAGTAAGCGTATTGCATTTAATCATTATACCCTTATTAATTGTTGGTCTAATCTTAAGTCTCATCCTGATAGTTTGTAATGACCGAATTGTTCCTTATGCCCATTTTGCCTCGCGCCGAACCTTAAGTTCAATTGGAATAAAAAGTCCGGCTGCCGCTCTGGAGGCAGGAACATTCATCAATTCCTTTGATAAATATATTATCTTTATCTATCACATTGACGGCAACCGACTCAATCAGGTCCGTATCTACGAACCCCAGACCGAGGATAGACCCTGCCGCACTATTGTTGCTAAGCGAGGAGAATTTGTCTCTATTCCGGAAAAGGGAATGGTCGAATTAAAACTTATTGACGGAACATCCGACGAACCTGACCCAGGCGACCCAACAAAATTCTATAAATTGAATTTTAAGACCCTGTTTTTGAATCTGAATTTAGCCAAAGCCGAAGAAGACGAAATCCAAAAGAAACCCAAGGATATGACCTTTAAAGAAATAAACGACCAAATCGATGAATTCAAGGTCTCGGGTATAGAGATATCGCCGTTGATTACGGAGTTGCACAAAAGAATTGCCCTTGCCTTCTCGGTAATTAGCTTTATCCTTCTTGGCTCAAGCCTGGCAATGCTTACTCGCAGGCGGGAAAAATCAATCAACTTCACAATGTCCTTTGGCATTACCGGAATATATTACCTTCTACTCTTAGGAGCAAATGCGCTTTCTCTTCAGGGTTATCTCATGCCGGCATTGGCAATGTGGCTGCCTAACCTAATCCTCGGCATCATCGGTCTTTTTCTGGTGGTTAAGATATGCGTATATTAGACCGCTACATATTAAACTCAATGATTAAGGTCTTCCTCGGCTGCTGCTTTACATTTCTGATGCTTTATGTAATCATTGATGTTTTCAGTCACTTAGATGAAATATTAAAACAAAAAACAAGTATTGACCTCCTGTTCATATATTACTTGAATTTCCTTCCTTTTATCTTTGTGCAGGTTGCTCCGTTTGCGTGTTTGCTTGGCTGTCTTTACACATTAGGAGTTCTTAATCGCAATAATGAGATTATTGCTATGCGCACCTCAGGTCTAAGCATATTCAAGATAACCAAGACTCTGATTGTCTTTGCATGTCTTATAACGGTTCTGGTATTCTTGGTCAATGACAAATTTATCCCCCAATCCGAGATAACAAAACAGAGGATAAAAAATCAAATGCAGCAGGAGGACAAAAAAATACAAAAAGACCGACGGGAGATTACCAATCTTTCTATTTATGGCTTAAGGAATCGTCTTTTTTTTATTAATAAATTTATTATCTCTGAAAACGAAATGGAGGGTATTACTATCTTAGAGCAAGACAATCTTGCAAATGTACGCAAAAAAATCGTTGCCTCAAAAGGCATATACAAAGATGATTTGTGGCATTTCTATGAATGCATAACCTATTTCTTTGATGATAATGGTCAAGTCAAAGGTAATCCTGCCTATTTTACTGAGCAGATAATGGATATTACCGAAAGCCCTCAAGATTTTTTAAAACAGAGGCAAAAACCAGAATTTATGAGTGTAGCGCAATTAAATGATTATATTCTAAAGCTCTCAATGAGTAAAGCCAAAACGGTGGTAAGAAATTTGAAGGTAGACCTCTATCACCGCTTCTTTATGCCACTAACTAGCCTGGTAATTGTTATCGTGGGAATCCCCTTCTCGCTAATAATGCGGCGGCGGGCAACCGCACTTTCCTCTCTGGGGATAGCAATTATGGTAGGATTCTTATATTATGTGGTCAATGCCATCTCAGTTGCCTTTGGCAAGGCGGGGTTGTTTCCTCCGTTCCTGGCAGTCTCCTTAAGCCACATTCTATTCTTAAGTCTTGGGATTTATCTTATCCGTGAGATTAGTTAGTTTATGCTGCCAAAAATCAATCCTCCTTATGACCTCTAGTAGATTTTTTTAATATTAACTAGTTAATATATACTCGTGGCACCCGCCTGCCAATGCCGCAAACAATCTCATAAGGAATAGTTTGAGAAAGGCAAGCTAATTCCTCAGTGCTGATGCGTGAGTTTTTTTGCCTGCCGATAAATACTGCCTCATCGCCAATCTCAATTCCTGAATCTCCCACATCCACCATAATCTGGTCCATGCATACTGCCCCGCTAATCCTAAACCGCCTTCCTTTAATTAAAACATCGGCGCGATTGGAAAGATTGCGCGGATAGCCGTCGCCATAGCCAATGGGTAAGATTGCCACAGTAGTCTCTTTTTTTGTTATATAAGAGTGACCATAACTTATACCCTGGCCGGGAGGCATGCGCTTTAAATAGATAATCCGGCTTTTAAGCGAAAGGGCCGGCTTTAGCTTCAGCTTTATATCGAGTCCCTGCTTGGGATAGATTCCGTAAAGCATCAAGCCGGGTCTGACCAGATTAAAGTGACTTTCGGGATATCCGATAACTCCCATACTATTAGCCGCATGGAACAAGGGAATCTGTATCCCCATACTTTTTAAATCGTTGACCAGTTGATTAAAGATATCAATCTGATAGTGGGTAAATTCAGGGTTAGAGTCTGCGCAGGAAAAGTGGGTAAACAGGCCTTCGGCCCTGAGATTGCCAAGACACCCAATCTCTTTGATAAGCTTTATGGCCTCTCTGTATAAAATTCCTAATCTGCCCATTCCGGTATCCACTTTAATATGCACTCTGATGACCCTACCTGTCTTTTTTGCCTTTTGATTTAGTCTCAAGGCTAATTGATAATCAGAAATAGTCTGGGTAAAATCATATTTAACAATCGCGTCAGTATCCTTATTAAGGATATTGCCCAGTATCAAGACCGGTAATGTTATCTTATTCTTTCTTAAGATAATTGCCTCGTCAATACTGGCTACTCCCAAATAATTGGCACCGGCCCTTACTAATCTCTTTGCTACAGGCAACAAGCCATGACCATAGGCATCGCACTTTATCACTGTCATTATCTTAGTTCTTTTGCCAACAATGCTTTCAATCCGGTGAAAATTAAATTCCAATGCGGATAAATCCACCTCTGCCCAAGTTGGCCTATAACCAATTTTCAATTTTGGCATGTCATTTTTCATTTTTAATTTTGGATTTTTATCTGGCACTCCTTAGGATAAAGATAAATCGGTTTTACTTTTTTCGCATCACTGAATCTTCCTTTATCAATTGAATCTAAGGCGAGTTTGATTAGATTTTCCGCCTGAGGATACCAGGTATCCTCATCTAAAAATATGCTATTCTTCATCTTTTGGCTTAACTTATGTTGATAAAGACGGAGGCCATCACCCAGAAAGGTAACGAGCTTATGAGTAGACCTGAGTCTGCTTAATAACTCTTCAATATTTATTAAAAGATAAGGACTTCTGCGTTTTAATTTATCCCGCACCTTTGGATATTCATCCTGCAACTTACTAAAGGTAGGCGTTTCAGAAATAATCGTTTTTTTGAATGTGTCAAAGGTGTGGGATTTATCATTAAAACCGGATTCATACAAAGCAGTAAACACAAGATTCCTCTTTGCGTCAATTAAAGGACAGATAACTTTGCTATTTGTCGGCAAGGCATTACTGGCGAGAACATCAAGGGTAGGTAGAGCAATCACTGATTTTTTTAAAGCCATAGCGAACCCTTTTATCGTAGCTAAACCAATTCGCAAGCCCGTAAAAGAGCCGGGACCTAAACCAACGACAAAATAATCTATTCTTTTAAGCGGCAGCGAAAGCCTCCTCAATGCCTTTTTTATTGTGGGCAGAATCAATTCGGTATGCCTTATTCCCGAATCAATATTATATTCCACAATTTTATTCTTGTGGTTCATTACACCCACACAGAGTCTCTTACTTGAAGTGTCAATAGCAAGAATGTTCATCTTTTACCGCAGAGAGCGCAATATCTTGCGATACCGCCCTCCATTAGCAACTAATCTAATCACTCTCTTCGTTTTGCCTTTAATCTCTAATTCTATCTTTAAAAATTCAGAAGGCAGAAACCCTTTCATTCTTTGTGCCCATTCAATCACACAGATACCCTGCGCATAAAGATATTCTTCATATCCCAAGTTTAGGATATCTTTGGGATTTTTAACTCGGAACAGGTCAAGATGATAAAGAGGAATTCCGCTTTTTGTCTTCTTAACTGAATGAGCCCCCCTGCCGATAGACGCCGTTAGATGTCGGCTATCTAACGGGAGAGACAGGTATTCACGAATCAGAACAAAGGAAGGACTCACAACCTCATCTTTGCTTATACCCAATCCCTTTGCCATTCCTTTAACCAGAATTGTCTTCCCTGCTCCCAGGGTTCCAAACAGACAAACAATATCACCCGTGCCTAAAAAACGTATAAGTTTTGCTCCCAGGTCCATTGTCTCTCTCTCTGAATTTGAGACTATTTTTAACATCAGAAATGCTTAAACCCACAAGGCTTAAGTTTTATCTTCCTTGCCTGACTATCGAGCAGAATCAATCCTTGAATTTTATCAACAATCTTTCCAATAGGATAAAATTTCTTATTCTTATGCTTTGACTCCATCAATCTTTTTGCTTCATAAGGCGACAGGGTAAATAATAATTCAAAATCCTCACCCATATAAAGAACCTCATTGAAACTACGCACATTAGGGCTTATGGGAATTAAATCCTTAAAGAGAACCGCGCCAACCTTAGACTGCTTTAAAATATGTCCTAAATCCTGAATGAGGCCATCTGAGATATCAATCATGGAATTTACTTTATAATTCTTCACTAGGTATCTGGCCTCTTTAACCCGTGGCGCAAAACTCAGGTGTCTTCCGCGAATTGAGCCACCCAGTTTGCCGGAAACAAAGATAATGTCTGCCTTCCTTGCACCCCCTCTTCTTGTTAAATTTCTTCGCTCGACCATACCTAATAAACTTATATCGATAATTAATTTATCTGACCGACTTATATCTCCGCCGACAATCTTAACCTTAAATTCTCTGCCTATAGAGATTATCCCGCGGTATAACTCCCTTACCCGGCTAACTGACATATTGGGAGATAATCCCAAGGAAACCTGAGCATAACGAGGGAAGCCTCCGCAGGCAGCAATATCGCTTAAACAGCACCCTAAGCTTTTACGCCCAACCAGATATGGCTTATCCTGCCGGGTAAAATCTACATCTTCAATCAGCATATCGCAGGTTAGGAGCAAAAAATTTTGGCGGTTAAACGGTAAGACTGCACAATCCTCCCCAATACCTTCAATGACATCGGAAGAAGATTTTACCATTCTTTTTATCAAACCAATCAAACCAAACTCGCCTAATTTCCCGACCTTCATTATTTTTTAGGTTTAAATATTCCCTTCTCGGTAATTATGGCAGTAATCAATTGATGGGGGGTTACATCAAAGGCAGGATTAAGTACCTTTACTTGAGAAGGGGCAATTGCCTTTTTAAAAAGAGTGCGGGTAACCTCTAAGGGAGAACGCTCCTCAATAGGAATGTCTCTACCGGTTCTAATTGCCGGGTCAAAGGTAGATAAAGGGGCAACCACATAAAAAGGAATGTGATGCCAGTGAGCCAGAACCGCCAGATTATAGGTCCCTACTTTATTGGCTACATCGCCGTTACGGGCAATTCGGTCTGCGCCGACAAAAACCTTGCTGATTTGTTTCTTGCGCATCAGCGTAGCTGCCAGGTTATCACAGATGAGGCTAACGTCAATTCCATTTTTACTCAGTTCCCAGGTAGTTAACCTCGCCCCCTGTAAAAGAGGACGGGTTTCGCAGGCAAATACCCTAAATTGCTTTCCTTGCTTCTTTGCCTGATAAATAACCCCTAGGGCTGTGCCGTAATCAATGGTAGCTAGGATACCGGCATTACAGATGGTCAGTATCCTATCGCCATTTTTAATTAATCTCGCGCCTGCCCTGGCCATCCTCCGACAGGTAATGCGGTCTTCTTCAATAATTCCCATTGCCTCTTCGAATAAGGCAGATTTTATCCTCTTTACTGAATTATCTTGATTTTTATCTAATACAGCCTCCATCCTTTTTAAACCCCAAAAAAGATTCACTGCGGTCGGCCGACTTCGCCCGAGATAACGGATTACCTGCTCTAATTTCTCACCCAGCTGCCTTGAACTCTTCAAGCGGCTCTTATACGCTGCTAAAACCACGCCCAATGCCCCCGCAGCAGCTAAAGCAGGCGCACCGCGTATCCTCATTGACCTTATTGCCCTGAAAAGCTGATGGATATCTCTAATATAAATATATCTTAACGTATTGGGCAGTTTTGTCTGGTCAATCATCTTAATCCGTCCCTTTTCCCAGGTAATAGTTTGTATTCTCATAGTTTTAATAATTTAGCGGTTATGCTCCTTTTAATACTTATCGCCGCAGCCGGACAGACCTCCTGGCAACAAAAACAAGATATACAACCAGAATAATCAATAATTATTGTATCGTCTTTCTGTTTAATCACCTGCTGTGGGCAAATATTAATACAGGCTCCGCATCTTGAACAGAGACCTAAATCAATAACCGGATAAAAACAAATGAATCTCCTGACTAATTCAATAATAGGCTTGGGAATCCTGTATTTAAATGTAGTTATCGGCAATTTAAATGGCGCGCCTTGAAATGCGCTCAGTTCCTCTCCCAAGATTTGGATATCCTTAATTTGAGCACTGCCTAAGTTTCTTTGCGCTGCTTCTTGAGTGGTTAGTATATCTTCTGGCTTAAGTCCCATAATCAAAGCTAGAATGCTATCAATACTCACACAGTCAGTACCTGCAGCGATTAAATTCACATACCGCGTTCTCCCCCTGGTTGCCGGCCCCTCCCCCTCTAATGCTAACACGCCATCGACAATCGTGAGGGTCGGCGGAGCAATCTCGTAGAGGTCAACAAGCATACGGGCAAAAGCCATGGGTGAAAAATACCTTTTATGCAACTCTACTTTATACATGCCGCAAACCAGACCAAAAAGATTCTTAATTGCTCCGGTAAGAATGGTTAAATCATGGGTCTTAAACTTCGGCAGGGATATCAAATAATCAACCTGAGTCAACCAGGTAGTTAAAGGAAATTTACCATACCAACGACTGCGGTCAAACCCTACTAATTCTACTTTTTCCTGTTGGGCTACCTGCTTAACTCCTGACTTCTCCCAGACCGATTGAATTACCTCCACCCTCTGCTCCCAGGCACTGGGGCTATCGCCTACATAAATCTGGGCATTGATATCTTTTAAAAGATGAATAACTGCCCGCACAACCTCAGGGTGAGTAACAATGCCGCTTTCCGGCTCTCTGGCCATTAATAGATTGGGCTTGATAAGAACCCTGCTATTGGGCTTAACAAATTTATCTATACCCCCTAAAAGGCCTATCGCCTCTCTTATTGACTGTTCAACTGAGGATGGATAATAACCAGCACATTTTACTAACGCAACTGCCGAAGCCATACAATGCACATCTGTCCCACTTGTGCGGTGGGATAGGAATAAATCAATAGGTAGGATAAGTTCAGAAGTCTCATAAATTTAGATTTAGCCTGAATAACGCCCGGGCATTACTAGTGGTTATTCGGGCAACCACCTCTTTATCCACGCTCTTTATCCGGGCGAGCTCCTCAGCGAGGTATTTAACATGAGCCGGCTCATTTCTCTTGCCGCGCAAACCTTCGGGAGGCAGGAATGGTGCATCAGTCTCCAAAAGCAGGCGCTCTAAGGGAACAAGCCTGGCTAGATTCCTTAGATTCTCTGCCTTCTTATAGGTGAGATTACAGGTAAAAGAGATATAAAGACCTAAATCAAGGCACTGGCGGAGAAACTTCTCATCTCCAGAAAAGCAATGCACGACACCGCAATTAATATTCTTCTCCTTTAATATTTTTAATATATCCTCCTGTGCCTGGCGGCAATGGATTATTACCGGTAAGGAATTAAGCACAGCTAATTCTAAGAGGGTTATAAAAAGTTGTTTTTGATTTTTAACTGAGGAGAAGCCTTTATAATAATCAAGGCCTATCTCGCCAATGGCAACCACTTTGGCCTCTTTGAATAATTGTCGGATATTCTCTATAACTCCTTGCTCTATCTTATCTGCCTCGTGAGGATGAATTCCGATACTGGCGTAGATAAAATCATATTGTCTGGCTAAATTTACCCCTGCCTGAGAGCCGCGCAGGCTTGAGCCGATATTAATAATACAATCCACACCTTCTTGCCTTGCCCTCTTGATTACTTCTTCCCGGTCAACATCAAAGTCGGGAAAATCTAAATGGCAGTGGGTATCGATTAACATAGCATATAGCGCTTAGTGTTTAGTCAGGTGCTTAAGTCTCTATCCGAGGGAATAAGGGCTTGCCCTTTTTTATCTTATCCTTACCTAACTGCTGGATTATCGACTCTGCTGCTTGAGGCATAAAAGGGGAAAGATCCTCTGTAACCCTATTTATTACATCAACCAGTAAATGGATAAATGCCTTAAGTTCATCTATTCTATTCTCTTTAAATAAAACCCAAGGCTTTGTATCTTCAATATACTTATTAGCCATATTTATTAATTCCCATATCTTTTCTAAAACGGAACTGAAATTAAAATTGAGACCCGCAGTAAAACAAATGGTAATCTCTTGCGGCAGGAGTCTTATTTTCTCTTTTATATCTTTTCCCCGACCGTCATATTGCAAATCTTTTAACCCGGTGATATCGCCCTGGAAATACTTCTCTATCATTGTAAGTGTTCGATACACAAGGTTACCCAAATCATTTGCCAGGTCGCTATTAAATCTTCTGATTATTGCCTCCTCCGAGAAACTCCCGTCTTCACCGAAAGGAACATCGCGAAGTAAAAAATATCTATATACATCTAAGCCAAATTTATCCACCACTTCCGTGGGGGAGATAACATTTCCCCGTGATTTAGACATTTTGCTTTCCTCAATCATCCACCAGCCATGGGCAAATATCGTTTTCGGGGGCTCTATATTTAATGCGCGCAGCATGATCGGCCAGTATATCGCATGCTGCCTTAAAATATCTTTACCGATTAAATGTAAATCTGCTGGCCACCAATGGGAATTGTAATTACCTTTCTGGTCAAATGAACCGACTGCACTAATATAATTTATCAAGGCATCAAACCAGACATAAGTGACATGCTCAGAACTGAAAGGCAAGGATATCCCCCATTTCAAACGTTCTTTTGGCCGAGAGATGCATAAATCAGATAAGCGCTGCTTTGTTAAGAAGCTGATGACCTCGTTATAGCGTGACAGTGGTCTAATAAAGTGTGCATGTTCCTTAATATGATTAATTAGCCAATCCTGATATTTAGAAAGACAAAAAAAGTAATTTTCTTCCTGAATCTTCTCCAAAATCCGGTGGCAATCCGGACAGACTGGCTTTTGTGAATCAGCGATGGTAATTTCTGTTTCCTGCCAAAATGTTTCACAGGGGACACAATACCAACCCTCATATTTTGCCGAATAGATATCACCCTTCCTATAAAGAATATTTAAAACCTCCTGTACTGTAACGACGTGTCTTTCTTCGGTAGTGCGGATGAAATCATTGTAAGAGACATCTAACCCTTGCCAGAGATTTTTAAACTGTAAAACCATTTTATCGGTAAACGCCTGTGGGTTTAATTTTACCGCCTCGGCTGCCTTCTGTATCTTCTGGCCATGTTCGTCGGTACCAGTTAAAAACCAAACATTCTCCTCACCCAATAAACGGCGCATATACCGCGCTAAACAATCGGCAGCAATATTAGTATAGGAATGCCCCAAATGCGGCGCTGCATTAACATAGTATAGCGGTGTAGTAATGTAGAATTTATTGGCCATGTTCGTTATTGGGTTACTTGTGTCAAACATAATAGCACTATAACTCTATAACGCTATAACGAATTTACTTATAGCTTATCTCAATCTGCCTGCCATCCTCCAATTCCAGTATAACTGTTCGTTTGAAGATATTGACGGAGACAACCTTACCCTTTCCCTGCGGAGTATGCAGGCGTTCTCCCTGCCGCGGTAGACCGCGCAAGAAGCACTTATAGGTTTCATATTCAAAACCGAGACAACACATCAGCCTCCCGCAAATCCCTGAAATCTTAGGAGGATTTAACGGCAAGCCCTCCTCTTTAGCCATCTTTATGCTTACCGGCTCAAAGCCTTTAAGAAAGGTTGCGCAACAAAGCTTTCTACCACAGGGACCAATACCGCCAAAAAGCTTTGCCTCATCCCTGACTCCAATCTGCTTTAATTCAATTCTCACTTTGAAAATCTTTGCTAAATCCTTAACCAGGTTGCGGAAATCCACCCTGCCTTCAGCAGTAAAATAAAAGACTATCTTGCTCGAATCAAAAGAGAATTCTGCTCCCACTAATTTCATTGACAGCTTATGCTCCTGAATCTTGCTCAAACAGGTATTCGCTGCCCCTTTTGCCTTTTGCCGATTCTGTTCAATCTGATTTAAATCCTGAGCGGTTGCCCGACGCACAATCTTTTTGACCAACTTGGCCTCGGACATGCCGGAAATGGAATTCCGCACAGCGATAATATGGGCATAATCCAGGCCGCGGTCCTGCTCTAAAATAAGGCAGTCGCCTATTTTAAAATCTCCGCTATCAACCCTCGCATAAGCAATTGGTCCGTACTCCCTAATTTTTATCTCAATTATTTTTTTCATATACATTATTTTCTCCATAACAATCGCAAATTATCAATCACCAACCTGGGATTGATATTCTGTCGAACATTCTCTAAGTTATTGCAAAGTTGCGCAAGCATCCGGTCCAAATCGGTGAAGCGAAATCTTTCCGTTAGAGCCAAAAACTGGTCTCTTATGTCCTGGTTGATTAATTCACTCTCGTCTGCGCCGCTCTTAAGCAAATAGATATCACGGACACAGCTGATTAAAATCTTCAATATAAAATTGAGTTGCTCTTTATCTCTCAAATTAAATTTATTAAATAGTGAGTCAGGGCTGGTAATAAACTGCCTGATTATCCGGTTTTTCTCGTTTAAGATATTGCGGTCCTTAAATTTCAAGGCCTCACCCAATCTCCCCTCAAAAACAAAGGCAAGAAAATGACTTAGAGGTTTATCCAGATTATAATCGCGATTAAGAATGATTTCCGCCTCGCGCGGGTCTGTCGGATTAAACCTTATCTTCTGGCAACGTGAGATAATTGTAGGGAAGATATGAGCCAAATCAGAGGCAATAAGGATAATTAAAGAATCCGCTGGTGGCTCTTCAAGAATCTTAAGAAGGCAGTTTTCCGCTTCGGGAGTCAGGTCTTCGGCATTGAGGATAACAAAAACCTTATGCCCTCCCTCAAAAGGGGACAAATTAATTTCTCTTTGCATCTGGTGTATCTGTTCTATTCTGATAAAACTGGAATTTTCTTTTTGAAGATAGTGTACATCCGGATGATTATTATTCTCTATCTTTCGACAGGACGGACAGACTAAGCAGGGCGGAAATGAGCGGGCCTGGCAATTAACGGTCTTGGCAAGACTGCGCGCCATGAATAATCTGCCTGTTCCTGCAGGGCCAAAAAAAAGATACGAAGATGCTAATCTCTTGTTCTCCCAGGCATTCTTAATTAATCTCTCGGCTACAGTCCCACGCCAATTAGGCTCTAACTTGTCATTTAATACAATTGGTTTAGGGGTAAACTCCTGGCTGGTTTTTTGATTATAGTACATATCTTTCGATTATCTTGCGAATCTTAGCCTGTGTTCTACTCTTATCTTTATCGGGCTTGACTATCTTTATTCTTCTGGAATGCTCGGCAGCCAATTTAAGATAACCCCGACGGACTCGCCGATGATAAGCCAATGACCTTTGTTCAATGCGGTCTAATCTTTTTCCACAAGCAACTAAACCCTTTTTAATCGCCACATCCAAGAATATGGTTAAATTCGGCTTTACGCCGGATGTAACAAATTTTCCCAGATATTCAATTAAGGGCAAATCAACCCCCAGCCCCCAACCTTGATAGGCTATAGTGGAATCTAAAAAGCGGTCGCAGACGACAAAATAGCCTTTTGCTAAAGCCGGCTTTATCACTTCCTGGATTAGTTGCGCGCGCGCTGCCATATAAAGGAGCATCTCTGATAAATGACAAATACTGTGATTGGCTTTATCCAGCAGAATCCTTCTTATCTTTTCGCTGACCTGTGTCCCTCCCGGCTCACGTAAAAAAAGCGCCTTCCTGCCCTTGGATTTTAAGTATTTTACCAGGAGCTTTCCCTGTGTACTCTTTCCGCTGCCTTCCGGCCCCTCAAACGTAATCATTTTCCCTTTCATTAGGGACATCCTTTTCAGCCAATCGGGGGACACCCTTCGAGTCAATCGGCAGGGTGTCCCCCTATAACTTATTCTTGTGGAGGAACAGCAGATATAGATGTGCCGCCACCTGTATCACTTATATAAAGTCCAAATTTATCTACTAAATTTTTTCTTATTTTATCTGCTTTTTCAAAATCCTTAACCTCTCTCGCCCTATCTCTCTCTTTACGCTCTCTTTCAACTTCCGCTGACATTTGTCTTAACTCTACCTTAAGCCCGAATATGCTAAAGAAATTTTCTAATTTAGATTTGACATGATTAAATGCATTCTCCTTATCAGCAGAAACAAAATCAAAACCCAAGTCGAGTAATTCAAACAGACAAGCTAAGGCTTGAGGAGTATTAAAATCATCATCCATCACTTCCTGAAATTTATTATACATCTCATCTATTTTATCAGTATCTGTTTTAGAAGTAGCAGTTTTTGATTTACCTTCTCTAAGGCTCCAAGAATTAGCTTTATAAAAGAAATCGACAAATTTATCTTTTTGTTTTTTGCACTTTGCTATTTTCTCTTCATTATAATCTATTGGGTTAGAATAATGAGTAGATAAAAAGAATAATTTCAAGATATCTGCATCGTGATATCTCTTAATAAAATCCTTTATCGTCACAAAATTCCCCAAAGACTTTGCCATCTTCTGGCCGTTGATGGTCAAAAGGCCGTGATGTATCCAGTATTTGGCAAACGGCTTGCCTGTAAATGCCTCGGATTGAGCAATCTCATTCTCATGATGTGGAAATACCAAATCCCTTCCCCCTGCATGTATGTCCAGTGTATCCGTGTTTAGAAATTTCTGGCTCATCACAGAACACTCAATATGCCAGCCCGGACGCCCGTTACCCCAGGGGCTCTTCCAGAACGGCTCATCCGGCTTGGATAATTTCCATAAGGCAAAATCTAAAGGGTCTTTTTTATGTTCGTCGGTTTCGATTCTTACACCGCTAAGCATTTGGTCTATGCCCTGACCGGATAATTTTCCGTAATCTTTGAATTTACGAACGCTAAAATATACGCCGCTATCCGTAACATAGGCATAGCCTTTATCAACCAAGCTTTCTATATACTTAATCATATCAGGAATATTCTTGGTTGCCCGTGGTTCATCCTTACCATCCAGAATGCCTGGTTGAATGTCTAATAATTCCAAGTCTTTTTTATAGCTATTAATATACCTATCGACCAGCTCCTTCCAGTCAATCTTAAGCTCCCTGGCGCGGTTGATAATCTTATCGTCTATATCGGTGATATTGCGCACAAAATTAACCTTGAAATTCCTGTATTCTAAGTACCTCCTGATGACGTCAAATATATAGAGGCTGCGAGCATGGCCGATATGGCATTCGTCGTAAACCGTAACCCCGCAGGTATATATTTTAACCTCGGACGGTTTCTGCGGCTTAAATTCCTCTTTTTTTCTGGTTAGAGTATTGTAAATATAGATAGGCATAAATTTTTAATATCTTATACGGGGGTATACTTGCTTAAAAAATGAACCTGCCGCTTTTTGAGCGAATGTCGATTTTAGCCAAAGCAGCTTGAGCAGCGAGGGAATCCGAACGCGGAAGCATTCGGATGGCGAGGACGTCCGAGCCCGTCCTGGGCGGAAGCCCGACGGACGAGTTCCGCAGCCACCGAGCTGCGAAAGACCTTTGACGACCCCGAAGGGGTAAAATCGACGTTGAGCGAAAAAAGTGGCTGGTTCATTTATAATAATTACTTCTCTAGCTTCTCAATCCGTTCCTTCAATTCCTCAATCTGCTGCATAATGGGGTCGAGTATATGCCTGTGGTCTAAGCTGGTATCAATCTTCTTCCCGTCCTGCTTGGTAATCCTTCCGGGAACGCCGACAATCGTTGAATTAGCCGGAACATCCTTAACC
>CAZQEY010000011.1:34501-45304 GCA_964592485.1 uncultured Planctomycetales bacterium | reverse complement strand
TCCCGCTACGGCGGGGAAAAAATCGACGTTGAGCGAAAAAAGTGGCGGGTTCATTGTGATAACTAAAAAAACTAATAAACAGCTTTAATGTATCCATCTTATTTAACGTTATATAAAGACGGGCGGTTAGCTGAAAGAGCCGATAAGGCTTTTAGCCTGCTTGAGTCCTGTTCTCTTTGCCCGCGCCGTTGTGGCGTAAATAGATTAAAGGATGAGGAGGGGTTTTGCAGGACAGGCAGGTTAGCCAAGGTTTACAGCTATATGCCGCATTTTGGAGAAGAGCCGCCTATCTCCGGTCATTGTGGTTCAGGCACAATATTTTTTTCGGGTTGCAATATGGCTTGTGTCTATTGTCAAAACTATAAATTCAGCCAGTTAAATGAAGGCAGGGAGGTTGAGTCTTCGGAATTGGCGCACTTTATGTTAGAGTTGCAAGAATTAGGTTGCCATAATATCAATCTGGTTACTCCGACGCATGTTCTACCCCAAATTTTAAAGGCCTTATCTCTGGCAATCCCCACGGGGTTAAGATTGCCTTTGGTGTATAACACGGGCGGTTATGAATTGCCCGAAGTAATAAGACTCTTGGAGGGTATAGTGGATATCTTTCTTCCGGATATGCGCTATGCTGAAGATAGACTGTCGATGAAGTATTCCAATGCCCCAGATTATCCTGAATATAATCAAGCCACTGTCAAACAGATGCACCAGCAGGTAGGGACCGCCCAAATTGATGAGCAGGGCTTGATAGGCAAAGGGCTGATTATTCGCCATCTGGTTTTGCCTGATAATATTGCCGGAACATCCAAGATTATGCGCTTTATTGCCCAAGAAATCTCCTCTCAGACTTATATTAGCCTGATGAGTCAATATTTGCCGTGCCATAAGGCAGGCGAGTACCCTGAGCTTTCCAGGCGCATATCCCAGCAGGAATATACCCAGGCAAAGGAGATAATGTTGGAATCCGGACTTTCCAATGGCTGGCTGCAGGAATCAGGGGGTTTAGTGCATCTTGCCGGAACAAACATACGCCCCAGATGACTTCCCAGCGGGGCTTTATTATGATATAATTATCCGATATGAAAGTCCTAAAAAGACTTTTAATAATACCCCTATCCTTACTTATCATCTGCAGTGCTTTTTATTTCTTTTGGCTTTCCCCCAGATATGTTGTGCCCATACTTATGTACCATCATTTTGGTTATGACGAAAGCACCCTTTTTGTTACGCCGGAGAATTTCAGGCGGCAGATGTCGTATCTTAAGCAGAACGGTTATAATGTAATTTCTCTGGACGAGCTGGTTAAGGGTATAAAATCCAGCAGGGAATTCAGGCGTAATACCGTGGCTATCACCATAGATGACGGGTATAAAGATAATTATACATATGCCTACCCGGTTTTAAAAGAATTCTCCTTCCCGGCTACGATTTTTATTATTGCCAACTCCATAGGCAGCAAGCCTGATTTCCTGAATTGGGATGAGGTAGGGATTATGCAGGATAACGGTATCAATTTCGGATGTCACACCAAAAATCATGTTTATATCCCTGACGTAAAAGACAGTCAAATCCTATGGGAAGAGATTGCAGGCTGCAGGGAGTTGGTCGAAGACAGGTTGGGCAAAGACGTCAATTATTTTTGTTATCCCTTCGGCGGATTTACCGAGGAAGCCAAAATTGTTCTCAAGCAGGCAGGTTATCAGGGAGCGTGCACGACCAACAGGGGATTCGTAGAATTAAACAAGGATGTTTATGAATTAAAGAGGATTAAGGTAACGAATTCCGATATGACCCGACCTTTTAACTTCTGGGCCAAATTATCGGGTTATTACAATGTTTTTAGAAGCAGGAGAAGAGGGTATTAGGGGTAGGCTATAATATGCAATTCTAAAAAAGCAGGAGGCAGATATGGTTATCATAGTTTTGTTAATATTGGTTATAGGGATTGCTTTGACTGTATACGCCTTTATCCTTATTGATAAGTCAAATTTACAAGAAAAAAAACAAAAAGAAAAGAAGCAAGAAGAAGAACAAAAATCTTTAGGACTTACAAATCAGATTAATTCTTTGAAGAGCGAATTAGAAAAAACAAAGGCCGACTACACTAATCTGCAGAGCGAAGCCGAAGCAGCCAAGAAGAGAGAATCAGATTTAAAAGAAGAGCTAACCAAATTAAGAGACCTGGAAGATAAAGAGCGGGTAGAGTTAGGGAAGGTTAAACAGGAGAATTCAACATTAGAGAATAAGCTTTTAGATAAAGAGAAGGAGATAAAGACAGAGTCCTCTAAGAATGCGGATTTTGATAAGCAACTGAAGGAGGCAGCAGGTAAACTTCAATCGTTAGAAAAGGAAAATCAGGAGAAGGACAATGAGATTAAGGCCCTGAAGGGGCAAGTCGAAAAATATATCCGGGAGGCAGAAACATACGCCAATACCATAGCTGAGCTAAAAAAGAAACAGGAGGCAGGAGGACAACCACCCGAGAAGGAAGGTCAGCCGGAGAAAGAATCTCCACCAGAGAAGACACAACCAGCTAAAGGTCAGCCGGAGAAAGAATCTCCGCCAGAGAAGACACAACCAGCTAAAGGTCAGCCAGAGAAAGAATCTCCGCCAGAGAAGACACAACCAGCTAAAAAAGAACAACCACCGACTAAAGATCAAGAAGGGCAACAGAGTTAAGGGCCGTTTTCGGCACAGGATTGCCTTCCCGAACTATTAATATAGCATTATTGAAGCTCAGTAAAAATCTTTTTTTGAATTTCCCATTTTCCATTCTCAAGTGTAGCATTTGTCGTAAATGTCATAACCCCCGTAGAGCCTCCGGCAAGTCCGGCCCTTAAAGCCTTTTCATATTCCTTGGGGCTTATCTTTTCCGGCTCATCTATCGATTGGACAATAGGCCATACCTCTTTATCTGTTTTAGATTTTATCCATTGTGTCACAGAAATTATCCAGTCTGTATCTCTATGACATATTAAGTGATAGCTCATCGGCGAAAATACATCTACCACCTCAGAAAGCTTATCTAAATCTTGGCCGATAACTTTATATATTGCGTTATCAAAATCTTCTTCTCTCCATGGCACTATAAATACCCCTATATGTGCATCTTCTCTGTATCTCTTTATTGCGTCTCTAATTCTTTTTACTGTATTGATGATGACATTGCATCTATATCCGTACCATTCTTCCGGATGATTTTTATATATCCATTCAGAAATCTCCCTTATCGATTCCAATCTTTTAGGTATTTTTATGCCTGTTTCTTCCTGAAAACCCTCAAGGCAAATATTACAAAAACAGGTGTGTTGAATTTTGGGTTCTTTTGAATCCCATCTTGTGGGCCACCTGATGAAGTCAAGCCATAATCCGTCAATTTGATATTTCCTTGCTATCTGTTCCGCCTCTTTTACCTTCTGATTAATTAACCACTCCTGAGACGCACACACACCTGCATACCAACCTTCCATTTCTGCTAAGCTTCCATCCGATAGCACCGGACGCGATTCAGGATGGTTTTTCCAATGATTCTTACCCGAGAATATTGCCATTTCAGCGTATGCCTTTATTCCATTCTTGTGAAGCTGGTCTATTATTAGATTATCGAGTGGAACACGCACGACGGCATTTATCCCGCATTCCTTAAGGTATTTTGCTACCTGCTCCGGGTTTTTATCCTTAAATACCGCAGATTCTAAGGGGAGTTCATAAATCGCCTTTGTTATCTGCTGCTCTGTAAATGAATTTTCTGCAGACAGCAATAAGAAGAATATACAAAGAATTATGTGTCGCCATTTTATTTTAGTCATATATTATTTCTCCTGTAATTTGATTTTTCCAATTATATCATCCGGATAATCTTAAGAATTTCTGCATCGCGGTCCGGTATTGGAATATCCGCTTCATTTGAAGATTCTTTCATAGCCATATAACAATTCATGAAGATTATATACCAATTGTAGCAATCAATTCAAGATTTTTATATAAAAAATTGAAAAAGTTACTTATAATTTCAAATTTCATTAATGTCTACTTAGTGGTATAATTAGCTAGCAGGGTGAAAAAACTTTTTAAAGAACGTCTTAAATTGGATTGGGAAAGATAGAGGTATAAAGGCACACCAGATGAAACCTGAAAATTATCGAATAAGACAACAGCTAAAGGCCCGGCTTTTAAGAAAGTATAGAGGAGGGTTAATAAAGAAGAAAACCAGGGCCGAGGCTGCGTTTGAGGATATATTAAAGAAGCTGGGTGTGGATTTTATATCTCAGGCGGGTTTTTTATCACCCAGGTCTTTTTATATTGCAGATTTTTATATAAAAAGTCCATATAAGTTAATTGTTGAGATAGACGGTGAAAACCACAAACAAGGTAAAAGGATTATTTATGATAAGAGAAGAATAAGCTATTTCAGGCGATGCGGCTTTAGTGTGCTTAGATTTTCAAATGATACTATTCTAAGCCAGGGTCTAACAGTCGAAAGGCGGCTGCGTATTTTTTTGGGTAAGCTAAAAAATAAATTCTGCAATCCCGGAATCCCTATGTTTAACAAGATATAGGAGAATAGCAATGCCTATCCCCCGGAGGATAATTTTACTATCCATCCTTATATTTAACATGGTCTTATCTTCTTCTTTTATCTATGGCCAAGAATACAGCCCTTACGGAGTGATGACTCATTTTGAAAGGCCGCAATTATATTCTTCCGAAGATATTAAACGCGCATGTCAATTGATTAAAGATGCCGGCATACAATGGGTATATACTTGTTTTAATTGGGAGGATATAGAACCCCAGAAGGGCCAATTTGATTTCTCCATACCCGACCGGATTGTCAACATTACCTCTTCCTATAATTTGGAACTTTTACCCCTGCTCTGGATTTGTCCTGATTGGGCAAGGTCTTCGCCTTCCGACCCAGCTGAATTAGAAAAAGGGCTTTATCCTCCCGGGGATGCAGAGGAATTCGCTAATTATGTTTACCGAATCGTAGAAAGATATAAGGGCAAGATTAAATACTGGCAAATCTGGGGAGAGGAAAATAGGCCTTATAATTGGAGGCCTAATCCCGACCCGGAAGAATATCTCAATTTACTCAAGGCTTCCTATATAAAGATAAAAGAGGCAGACCCTGATTCCCGGGTAGTCCTGGGGGGCCTGGCGTTGGATGATTTAGAGGATTTTTTGGAGAAGCTTTATCAACTCGGCGGGAAGGACTATTTTGATGTTTTAGCCATAAATCCTTATGTTCATCCCACCCTTAATTATGACCCTTACTTAGACAAATTCACAGATTCTATTGAGTTGGTTAAAGACTGGATTTTTAAGGTTCGCCAGATTATGGGTAAATTTGGCGATTCTTTGAAGCCCGTATGGATAACCGAAATAGGTTCACCCGGTCAGGAAGAACCGGGAGATTGGTGGTTATTGGGAACTACGCCTACAGAAGAAGAGCAGGCAGAATGGGTCAGGCGAGTTTACAGTGAGCTTTTGGGAGAAGACCTTGTAGATAAAATATTCTGGTATAATTTCAGGACACCCCCCGATGAGTCATCTGCCCGCGCAGGCCTGGTCGGGATAGATTATAGAATAAAACCCGCCTATCTTGCCTATAAAGCTTTACCTAAGTTTAAGAGGCATCAGGGAGTCAATGTTCTTGTTATTTCGGTAGATTGTCTTCGGCCGGACCATTTAAGCTGTTATGGTTACCGGCGTCCTACGACTCCTGTCCTGGATAGATTGTCTCGGGAAGGAATAAGATTTACTCAAGCAATCTCCGTAGCCCCCTGGACTTCGCCTTCCTTGATTTCTCTTCTTACTTCATTGTATCCTCCTGTTCATGGAGTAGACGGCCGTACAAAATCTTTACCAAAAGGAATGCCTACGCCAATTAAAATATTAAAGAAATCAGGTTATTTGGTTCCCGGGATATCTTATATCCATACAGTTTGGAATTATCAGAATCTGGGCTTTGATATAGTAAAAGAACCTACTCAATTTGAACAGAAAGACGAAGAGATAAGGATAAATGAATGGTTAGAAGGCAATTACCGTAAAAAATTCTTCTTCTGGCATCATTTTTATACCCCCCATCTTCCCTATAACCCTCTGCCAGAATACGAAAAGCTTTTTATGGATGAAGGGCAGGAATTATCCAAGGACCTTAAGTATAAACTCAGTTTTGTCCGTACTCAACCCGTGGTTAGAAAAGGAAAAATTGATTTTAAGAAAGAGGAAGTTCCTTACGTTATTTCCCTCTACGACGCCGAAATAAGGCAATTAGACGCCCAGATAGGCTCTATAATAAATAAGCTTGAATTGCTCGGTATACTTTATAAGACCATCGTGGTAATTACTGCAGACCATGGAGAAGAGTTTCTTGAGCATGGCACTATCGGGCATGCCTCCACCACCTTGGCCGCAAACTTATACGACGAATGTATACGCATTCCTCTTATCCTCTGGAATCCCAGGTTTCTTCCTCAGGGCAAAATAATAAATCAGCAGGTTCAGAATATAGATATTATGCCTACCATATTTGACCTCTTGAATCTTGACATTAATATTCCAGTTGAAGGTAAGTCTCTCCTTGGTCTTATTCAGGATAGACAAACCCAGCCTCCGAGAGAGTACGCCTTCAGTGATACTACACTGGGAGGGTTTCAATCAACCGAAGAACAGGAACAGGGAAGGATTCGCTCTATAAGAACAGAACATTGGAAACTGATTCATAATTACACTCCCAAAAGGAATATTTATCTGTTGTTTGATTTAAAAAAGGACCCTCTAGAGACAGAAGATGTGATTAAGGAACATCCGCAGATAGCCCAGAGTTACATTTCTCAGTTGCGGAGGTGGACCTTTGATTGTTTAATCAAAAAAAACTGGGTTGAGGCTAAAAGAGAAGAGAGAGGGATTGAGGTCTCTGAGGGTCTATTGGATAAGATAGAGCCCCCCAGGGTTTTGTTACCTCAAGATGGCTCAAATCTGATATATGAAAAGACAGGAGGTAAAGTCATACTCAAGTGGGAGGGCGATATTCATCTTTCGTATATTGTAGAATACGATGTAGGTAGGGAAGAGCTTAGGATGAAGGGTAGTTTTCCGGTAGAAGGAAATCAGCAGGTATTCGGCCCTATACCTAAAGATGTTTGGAATCTCCTGCCCACATACAACCCCTGGAAATTGAGAGTAAGAGTCAGGGGTCGGGAGGATTTACAGAGTAAATGGATTAGTTTTAACTTCTCCGCAGAGTAATCAGGCAGGCAAACGAAACGCTCATCTAGGCTGGAGAAACAAAAGAGGTAGAAGAAAAAGATTTACTACCGCAGAACGTCGGGGTATAATATAAAAAAACTGCAGAGGCAGAGAAAAACAAAAGGCCATTTCTACTAAGTCCCAAGAATAGCAATGAGTTCTGACAGAAATACCCTCAAGGATATTTCGGTTGCCAGACTTTGATACTTTTATCTTGGTAGAGATTAGATTTCTAACAGGATTTAGCGCGGGTTTGGTTTTTGTCGTTACTAAATCTGAACCCTCTGCCATAATTATTCTAAAGAGAAAGAGGTCAAAGAGATGAAAGCATTCCTGGTAGGATTGGTTTTTTTAATCGCTGTAGGTGTACTTGCCGGTATAGGTATTTTACTTTCACCCCTTCTGGTAGTTTTGGCCTGGTTCTTGCGCTTGATAGTGACATTTTCACTGGTTATTTTTGCCATATGGCTTTTGGGGAAATTTATTATTTTCGTGTGGGATAAGATAAAACCATAATTTACGCATCTATAGAAATGGACACATTAGCAAAAACATATTCCGAATCGGAAGGACTGCGTCAAGTTAAAATACGCAAGGATAAGAGAAGAATCGCCTATTTTTCTATGGAAATAGGCATTGATTTCAAAATTCCTACCTATAGCGGCGGATTGGGAATCTTAGCCGGAGATACAATAAAATCCTGCGCCGACTTAAATGTTCCTCTGGTCGCAGTTACCCTTCTTTATAAAAAAGGATACTTTTATCAGAAATTAGACGAGCAGGGACAGCAGCAGGAATTACCTCATGAATGGGATTTTAAAAATTCTTTAAAGCCCTTAACCGAAAAGATAAGTGTTACAGTAGAGAATAGAACCGTTTTTATCCAGGTCTGGTGGTATGGCGTATTGGGAGCAAACGACTACTGCATCCCCATCTTTTTTTTAGATACCGATATTGAACAGAACAGCGACTATGACCGCAGCCTTACTGATTATCTTTATGGGGGAGACCAGAGGTACAGACTTGCCCAGGAAATCATTTTAGGTATAGGCGGCGTAAGAATACTCAGAGAGCTGGGATTCTATCGCATCAGCAGGTATCATATGAATGAGGGGCATGCAAGCCTCTTGACGCTTGAACTTTTGAACGAGAGAAAGAAGAATCCGCAGCCTTTATGGGATATTGACGGAGTAAAAAGAATGTGCGTGTTTACTACGCATACCCCCGTTCCGGTCGGCCATGACCAATTCTCTTATGATTTAGTCAAACAGGTTCTCGGAGAATTCGTACCCTTCGATGTTTTAAAAACGCTTGGCGGAGAAGATAGGTTGAATATGACCCTGCTTGCTTTGAATTTGAGCGATTATATAAATGGGGTTGCTAAGCAGCACGGTAAGGTGTCTCAGGAGATGTTTCCTTCCCATCGTATTGACTACATAACTAATGGAATTCATTCATCCACCTGGATATGCGATAGTTTCAGGAGGCTGTACGATAAATATATTCCCGAATGGGCCAATGACCCTTTTAGCCTGCGGTATGCCCTGGGTATCCCAAAAGATGAGATATGGAATGCTCATCAAGAAGCAAAGAAGGCACTTATTGATTATGTAAATGAGAAGACAAATCCTGAAATGGATTATGACACGTTAACCATTGGATTTGCACGAAGAGCTACTGCCTACAAGAGAGCGGATTTGGTTTTCTTTGATACTGAGAGGTTAATGAATATCGCGCAAAATGCCGGTAGGATTCAATTTGTTTTTGCCGGCAAGGCGCATCCCAGGGATTGGCCTGGTAAAGAATTGATAAAGACGATATTCTCTGTCTCGGGCCGGCTCAAGGACGTTATCAAAATTGTATACCTTGAAAATTACGATATGGAGCTGGCAAAGATGCTTATTTCCGGTGTTGATTTATGGCTTAACACACCTCGAAAGCCAAAGGAGGCTTCAGGGACTTCCGGGATGAAGGCAGCTCACAATGGTATTCCCTCCTTTAGTATCTTAGATGGCTGGTGGATTGAGGGCTGTATTGAGGGCTTTACCGGGTGGTCAATCGGTTCAGCCATGGATACGGAGAATATTGACGAAAAAGACGCCCGCTCCTTATATGAAAAATTAGAAGGCATCATTATCCCGACATTTTATAATAATCGTCAGATATGGATTGATATAATGCGCCGCTCCATAGCTATTAACGCCTCCTTCTTTAATACCCACAGGATGGTTCAACAGTATGTTCTAAATGCATATTCATATTAATTGCATTTATCTCGCCGCTTTCACAGTATCTTAAAATGTACTACTTCCATTGTCTTGCTATACATATATTCCCTCTACCGGCAAATTGTCAGCCACCTGCCGGTAGCCGCTTTGCTTTAAAGCTAGGGTTACTAAGTTGAGTTTATCCTGGATTCGTAAACGAAATATCTTAAAAAAATGGTTTACAACGAGTGAACATTAATGTATAATGTGAACAAAATTAAAAGGTAGCAATTAGATGAGGGTGCAAATAACAAAAAAGGGGGGTGACCGATGAAGAGTCAGGGAATAATGATTATATTAGTAATTATTATGCTCATTTTACTCGCTGGAAGCGATGTTGTCGGTTATTTTGTTTATAAGGAGTATAAAGAGAAGATAGCGTATTTTGATGAGCAGAATCAACTTATCAGCAACAAATTCGCGGATTTAGGAAGAGGATTAGAGGGGGTAAGGTTTACTTTGGAAGATATAGTAAATTCAAGCGGGGCGGAGAGAAAAAGAGTTTTCTCAAGAATAAATGATTTGAGAGAAGATATTAAAAATTTGCAGGACGAATACGCCATTATTGTAACTGACTTAAGAGAACAGATAAGAAGTTTGAAGGGCGATGTTAAATCTGGGGAAAAAGAGAACCCGAAGAGGGTAGAGTTGGGTGAAATTTCTGTGGAGAAAAGCGGCACAAAGAAGGAGTAAGGGCAGGTATAATAAAAATAAGGAAAATCAAATAAAATTAGTAGAAATAAATTTTAAATTTATACAAATCCATATTATTTTATACCTATTATAGATACTATTTAGACGTCAATATACCAATCCTATATATCAATCCTACCCTCGTTTATATCCCTAAATCAAATCCATTCGCTAAATTGCCCTCAATTTTGGAATTGACTTATCTTCCCTATAGTAGTATTATTTACCCATAGACCACAGCGGAATTACTGTTAAAAAGAGGAGGATAGGACAATGAAATTATTAGTAAAAATTCTTTTTATGCTACTGCTAGCCATATCGCTTGCTGTGTCCGTTTATTCCCAGGAGACATTGTGGGATGAGCTAAATGCTAAGGTCGTTATACTTTATCAACAAGGACGGTATTCAGAAGCGGCTGAAGTAGCTGAAGAAGCGTTGAAGGTTGCAGAAAAGACATTTGGCTCTGATCATCCTGATGTGGCAACCTCTCTGAACAATCTGGCGGAACTCTATAGAGTCCAGGGCAAATATGCCCAAGCTGAGCCTCTTTACAAGCAGGCACTGGAAATAAAGGAAAAGGTTCTCG
>CAZQEY010000011.1:0-34401 GCA_964592485.1 uncultured Planctomycetales bacterium | reverse complement strand
CCTCTCTGAACAATCTGGCATTACTGTATGATTCTCAGGGCAAATATGCCCAAGCTGAGCCTCTTTACAAGCAGGCACTGGAAATAGATGAGAAGGCACTCGGGAAAGACCACCCAGATGTTGCAATAGACCTGAACAATCTGGCGGGACTGTATTATTCTCAGGGCAAATACGCCCAAGCTGAGCCTCTTTACAAGCAGGCACTGGAAATAAAGGAAAAGGTTCTCGGGCCAGATCATCCTGATGTGGCGACCTCTCTGAACAATCTGGCATTACTGTATGATTCTCAGGGCAAATATGCCCAAGCCGAGCCTCTTTACAAGCAAGCACTGGCAATAAAGGAAAAGGTTCTCGGGCCAGACCATCCTGATGTGGCGATTGTGTTGGAGAATATGGTAGAGTTTTACAAGAAAATTGGAGAGGTAGATGAAGCGAAAAGGTTGGAAGAACGAGTAAAAGGAATTCGTTCAAGAAGCCCGTAATACCAACTTCGCACAGCAGCAGATAAAAGGGAAATCGAAGATTTCTTCAAATTATCCTGCGGGTAACTTCTTTTATCTACAACCCGTTGGAACCACAAAAAGTTAAGAGGGTAAGTTTATGTCAATCGAGGGATATGTGGATTATAAACGCAGGGAATTCTGCAGGGATGTGAAGTGTCCAGTGCAGTTGGAGTTAGATGCTCAAAAGCAGGGCTCTGAGGAATATGAGAGAATAAGACAGATATGTAAAATGAATTGCAGATACACCACTTATCAATTTCATCATTGGTTGATTGAGAAAGGCTTTTTTATTGTCAAAAAGAAGACATAACTTATGTCGGCTATCGCCTCCATAAGTTATGTGCTCATTTAAAGGAGGTACGAGAAATGGATTGGGGAATGAAAAACCGGCTAAACCAGCTCATTCAACCCGACGGACATTGCTTCTTTTTACCCATAGACCATGGATATTTTCAAGGGCCCACCCGCTGTTTAGAAAAACCGGGCCAGACCATCAAGCCGATTCTTGCCTTTTGCGATGCCCTGTTTGTTACCAGGGGAGTATTGCGTTCATGTGTAGACCCCAACAGTAATAAGCCTATAATCTTGAGGGTATCCGGCGGAACCAGCATGGCGGGTAAGGATTTGGCAAATGAAGGTATTACTACTTCTATTCAGGAGATTATTCGCCTCAATGCGGCTGCGGTTGGTGTTTCTATCTTTATAGGCAGTGATTATGAGCACCAATCTCTACTAAATCTTGCCGAGCTTGTTAATAGGTGCGAAGACTACAGCATCCCGGTAATGGCCGTTACGGCTGTGGGTAAAGAATTAGAAAAGCGAGAGGCTAAATATCTGGCCTTAAGCTGTCGTATCGCTGCCGAACTGGGCGCGCGGGTAGTAAAAACCTACTGGTGCAAAGAAGGTTTTGATAAGGTCGTAAAAGGATGCCCGGTTCCAGTGGTTATCGCAGGTGGCCCAAAATGTAAATCAGAGCTTGATGTACTAGAATTTGTCTATGACGGTATGCAAAAAGGCGCTGTCGGTATAAATCTGGGCAGAAATGTCTGGCAAAACGCCCATCCGGTGGCAATGGCTCGCGCCTTGCGTGCCATTGTGCATGAAAATTCTACGGCTAAAGAAGCTTATCAGTTATTTAATGAACTTAAAGACAGCCAATAACCATCCGGCATCGCCGAATGCTTTCCATGTTCGGCTGTGGCGGATGCTGTCTGATAAGGTATATTTACTCTAAGAGATTCTTCTGTGAGACAGGCGCAATTTATATATTAATGAAGAAGATATTATGCGTGTAGCAATGTATTACAACAACCGGGATGTGCGATTAGAGGAGTTGCCTACGCCTAAGGCCGGTCCTGGTGAATTATTGGTTAAGGTAATCGCCAGCGGTATTTGCGGTAGCGATGTCCTGGAGTGGTATCGTATTAAAAGGGCTCCGCTGGTGTTAGGGCATGAGATTAGTGGAGAAATCGTAGAAGTAGGTAAGGGCGTAGAAGGTTATAAAATCGGTGACCGGGTGTTTGTTTCCCATCATGTGCCCTGCGATACCTGTCATTATTGTTTAAGCGGACATCATACCGCCTGCGAGACTCTACATACTACAAATTATTACCCCGGCGGTTTTTCCGAATATATACGCGTGCCGCGACTCAATGTGCAGAAGGGGGTATTTTTATTGCCGGATGAGGTTTCCTTTGAGCAGGGGGCATTTGTTGAGCCATTGGCCTGTGTTGTTCGTGGACAAAGGGTAGCCGGGCTTAAGGCAGGTCAAAGTGTGCTTATTCTGGGTAGCGGCATCTCCGGGTTGCTTCATCTTTTGCTGGCGCGCAACGCAGGTGCTAAAAGGATAATTACTACTGATATTAATGAAAGCCGCCTTAAGTTAGCAAAGAAATTCCAGGCAGATGCGGTTATCTCTGCAAAAGAAGATGTTCCCGCGCGTTTGCGCCAGGTTAATGACAATCGGCTTGCTGAGCTGGTAATTGTTTGTGCCGGGGCTTTATCTGCCTGTAACCAGTCCTTGCGCTGTGTAGACCGGGGAGGTGTGGTTCTTTTCTTTGCCACCACAGAACCGGGAATTAATCTCTCTGTGCCGCTGAATGAATTCTGGCGTAATGAGATAAAGTTGATGACCTCATACGGCAACAGCCCTGAGGATGCGCTCGAGGCAATTGAATTAATCCGCTCCGGCCGTATACCCGTAGAAAAGATGATTACGCACCGGTTGAGCCTGGCAGAGACAGGCCTGGGTTTCCAGTATGTCTGTGAGGCTAAGGAGTCCATTAAGGTAATTATCGAGCCGCATAAACCCCATTAGAGACAAAACTTCTTCGCAGGAAACCCTGATAATTCAAAATCATGCCTTAGTTTTAAGATGTTTTTGAGAAAGTGGTAAATTTAGAAAAGGATGAAGTATAGCCGGAGAAATTATTGCATAACTTGTTGATTATGTTAAAATTAGATAAGACTTCGATAGTTCTTAGCAGGATTATTTGTGCGGTTCTTCGCCAGAAAAACAGGCGCATTCCTTTAGGAAACTTTATAGTGCTGCGCGCTTAGTTTGTTTTGGGCTGACGGGAAGTTAAAAAGAGAAACCATAGAGCGCGAGAAAATAATCAGGATAAGGGATGGATGTTTATAATCTCGTTAGTTTTTCAGGGATATTTATTTTAATTGGCTTCGCCTGGATTCTCTCGTCGGACAAGAGAAATATGAATTGGAGGGTTATTATTTTTGGAGTTGTCCTCCAGATATTAATTGCCTTGTTTATTTTTCTTGTTCCTGCAGGGTCAAGATTATTTATGTTATTGAATAACGCAGTAATAAAGATTTTGGATTCTGCCTTTGCAGGAGCGAGGTTTGTATTCGGGAGATTAGCGCTTGCTCCGGGTCAGGTTGGTGAAGCGGGAGAGACCTCGCTTGGGTTTATCTTGGCTTTTCAGGCTTTCCCGACCATCATCTTTTTCTCGGCCCTTATCGCGATTTTATATTTTTTTAATATAATGCCTTTAATTATCAGGTGGTTTGCTTATGCATTTACGAGGTTAATGAGGATATCCGGTGCGGAATCTTTAGTTGCTGCCAGCAATATTTTTGTAGGGATTGAGTCTAATCTTACCGTTAAGCCGTGTTTGAGCCGAATGACCCGTTCTGAAATTTGCACTATCTTGACTGTCGGGATGGCGACGGTTGCTTCCAATGTTTTGGCTGTGTATGTTTTTAGTTTAAAGGCTCAATTTCCCGCAATCGCTGCCCATCTGGTCTCGGCATCTTTGCTCTCCGCCCCTGCTGCCCTTGTTATGTCAAAAGTCATCTTACCTGAGAAGGAGACTCCGGAAACACTGGGCATGCATATTCATCCCTACTACGAAAAGGAGAAAACTATCTTCGAAGCGATTATTAACGGAGCAAATGCCGGGGTTAAGATGATTGTTGGGATTGTGGCACTTCTTATAGCGGTTTTAGGCTTGGTTGCGCTAGTTGATTTATTTTTATCTACGCTTGGCACAAGGATAAATTTACTTTTTGGTATTCAGATTGACTGGTCTTTAAAAGGTATTTTGGGCTATATTTTTTATCCCTTTACATTGATTTTGGGTGTTCCTGTATCTGATGCAGGCATAATTTCTAAGATTATCGGTGAGCGTGTGGTTGTCACCGAGGTAGTAGCTTACCGGGATTTGGCAGTTGTTTTAGGAAAGAATTTATTGCAGCATCCGCGCTCTGCAGTGATTGCCACCTATGCCTTATGCGGGTTTGCTCACTTTGCTTCCATGGCCATTTTTGCTGGAGGGGTTTCCGCATTAGCCCCTAACAAAACCCACACTATAGCCGGCGTTGCTCTTAGAGCTCTATTAGCAGCAACGTTAGCTTGCCTTTTAACGGCCTGTATTGCCGGGACATTCTTTACAAAGGGGTCAATTCTATTGGGAAGCTAAGGGGAATTAATTTTTGAATATCAGTAAGGAGAGTCAGAGGTGTTTATAAAAGATTTAAATAATTGTGAAGAATTTATTGCCGGGGACGGCTCAATTCTACGCGAACTTTTGCATCCCGGGAAAACAGGGGCAGATTTAGAAATTCGTTATAGCCTGGCTATTGCAAGGATTATGCCTGGACAAGTTACCAAGCTTCACAAGCTTAAGACTTCCGAGGTGTACTATATTGTAGAGGGGAAAGGTTTAATGCATATAGATAAGGACTGTTCAGAGGTTTACGCCGGGTGTGCCGTTTATATTCCGTCCCGCTCTAAGCAATACATTGAAAATACAGGTAATTCTGATTTGAAATTTGTATGCATAGTAGACCCCGCCTGGCGAAAAGAAGACGAAGAGGTATTTGGTTAATTGATAGGATAAATGTTTGAATCGGATAAAGTGTCTATAATTTTATAGCTATGGTGATGACAGATAGTTTTAATCGAAGATGATTGAGTTTTAAGTCATGAAATCAAAATTACCGCTATTGAAAATTTTTTTAATAATAATTTCTATGGGAATCTCCGGATGTATAGGGCTGGGCAAAAAAATCGAAACCTTACAGATGTTGCATGAACTGGCACAGAATGACAAATTAAAACAGCAGGCCTTAGAGCAGGAGACAGCAAATTTCCAGAAGGTTAAAGATTACATAGACAGTAATAAAATAAAAAGGGGCATTTCGGTCGGATCCGCTATTGAGGAATTCGGCGAACCTGTATTAGTTTTCTCTGAATCAGAAGGAGAGAAATGGATATATAAACGCAGTAATGTTGAGTGGGTCGGCGGAGAAAAAATATATCTATTTTTTAATAAACAGGGCATCTTGACTAACTGGGAATACGTTAATCAGAGACCCTAGAGAATATAATCTACTTTTTACGAAGGAGGTGAAGGTATGTCACACGGAAGAAAGGCCAGTGGAATGAGGAAGAAAAAAGCGAGGGATTTTAGACATTTCATGAAGAAAAAGAAAAAATAGCCTTTATTGCCATGAATAAAAATTTTAGGGAAAGGATTCCAAGAGGGGACAAAGGAAAAAAGGGAGGTTGATATGAGAAAGATGTTTAAGGTATTTGTAGTCATCGGCTGCCTTTTAATATTGCTAGGGGTGATTATGAGAATTACACATTTCCCAATTATAATTGCCACAAAAGCTGTGTGGCCCATTAACTTAGTGATTTTAGCCAATACCTCTTTTTTATTAGCCCTTTTATTCAAAAAATAATTCTCTAATCCGAATGGGCGTAGACAGGTCTGTCTTAAATAAATCTCAACTTGCATATAAGAGCGGCTTTAATACTTAATGCACAGGAGACGGAAGAGGAGGCGGCTTCATATTTTTCATCTTGATTTTAAGGTTCCTTAGGGGTAAAATAAGAAGACTGCCGTTTTATCGCCTAGTTTAAATCCTTAATTTCGATAGAGGCAAAAATAGGTTAAAATGTAAACGTAACCTTTTTTGTTCAAGGGAGGTAAACGATGCGCAAAAAGATAATTGCGGTTGGTATTATAATTATAGTGATTACCTGTGTGGCTGTGGCATTCGGTTTGAGGGTAAGAAGCCTAAGCTCTGTCCTCAAGAGTTCTACTGATACAATAGGCAACCTGAAGACGCAGATAGATAGCTTGTTGGCGGAGAATGAAGGATATAAAGAGGAATTGAAAAAGTCCCAAGAAGTGTCGGAGGCTCGAGGCGCAAGGGTGGCGAGTCTAGAGCAAGACGGACAGGAATTAAGAAAAGAGTTATTGACTTTAAAGAAAGAGAACTCAGCGTTGAAAAAAGAACTTGTGCCGATAAGAAAATTAAGAAGGGAACTTATAATTAAGGAGAGGCAATTAAAGGTTGCGCAAAGAGCGTCAGAGGATCAAAGCGCGAAAGTGACAAACCTCGAGCAAAACAAGCAGGAATTAAGAGAAAGGTTATCGGGCCTGGAAAAAGAGAAGGCAGCGTTAGAGAAGATATCGAGGGCTCAAGGCATTAAGGTAGCAGGGCTGGAGAAAGAACTTTCGCAACTCCAAAAGAAATTCACTGAGAAAGAAGCCTGGCACAATACTGTTATTGAGAGGACAAAAAAGACACTCGAGGATGAACTTGATAAAGAAAGACAGGAGATTAATGCAGATTTAGCCGCAGCAAGACACTATATCAAGTTGGTGGAAGAGGAAAGAGATGAGTATTCAGAAAAGATAACTAAACTTAAGAAAGACTTAGAGGATACGAGTGCTAAGCTTGCAAAGGCAAATGAAAAGAACAAAATACTCCAGAAAGAAATTTCGGAGCTGCACTATAACTTAGGTGTAATGTTGAAACACACCCCGTTCTGAACCGGACTAAGATATTCAATGCCTATCCCTTTTTCATCACACCAGATTTCGAGCCCAGGCCCAAGCCTTTTGACCCCCCAAAAAATAGCTAGGGAAACACAGAAAATAGTCGTATTCATCTTTCTTTTTCTGACTGTCTTTATTTCAGGGGCAAACGCGGATATTATATATCTTAAAAACGGCCGCAGTATGGAAGGTCTCATCAAGAACGAGAATGAAGAAACTGTTGAGCTGGATATTGGATTTGGCACGGTTAAATTCAGCAGAGAAGAAATAAAAAGTATATATAAATCAGACCTTGAGGGTGTTAATCTTATACGTCAACAGTGGCAAATACAGAATAAACTGAAGGAGGGAAAGCGCAGGGATACCAAACAGGAAAAGGAATTGGAGCCAAGAGAGGCTGGATTCCCTCAGACAAACGGACACATAATAGTCGATGCCTTATTGAATAATAAAGTCCAGGCATCGCTTCTTTTAGACACGGGTTCTACTTTTATCATGCTGTCGCACCGTATAGCTAAAAAATTAGGAATAAAAACTCATGGAGCAAAAAACGAGATAATTAAGCTGCAACTGGCTGACGGCCGCGAAGTAGACGCACGATACGTAATCTTGGATAGCGTAAATGTGCAAGGCCTGGAGGCCAGGGATGTCGGAGCGGTAGTTTTATTAAGTGATACCCAGATGACTTCGCTGGATGGATTGCTGGGTATGTCTTTTTTAAATAAGATTAATTTCCAAATCAATACCGAATAAACAGGCGTCTTCCAATTAGACTCGTTAAGCCGGCGGGAACGGCCAAAGAAGAAAGGCCCCCTAAATTACCCAATCTTATTAATTTGTTGTCAATTAAATTAGGGCATGCTATAATTGAAATATACATTAGAGAGGTTTCAGTTAACCAGTTAGCCGAATAAGATATGAAGATAAAGGCTGAATATGTATTTCCCGGTGAACTGAAGGATAAGGCCATAATCTGCTATCTGTGTAAGAATTTTGACATTATCTTAAACATCTTGGAGGCATCTTTTTCTACGGATACGGGATGGGCCATATTGATTTTGGAAGGCAGTAACGAAAATATAAAAAAGACCTTTGATTACCTTTTAGGTAAGGGCATAGAGATTAGAAATAAGCAAGAAATGCCCTAAGCTGTAGATTTATTGTGAGGTAAATGGTAGAAAAAAAGAGAGAGGTAAAATAGATAAAAATTGCCTCTCTCTTTATTTTTATGAGGAGGTTAGATATGCCGTATAATCCTCATTTGGATAAATGCCTGTTTTCGGAGTCGTGCGAAACTGAGTGGGGGCGACTGGTGGTCAGGGTTTATTCTTACGATAATGGACCCAAGAAACTACAAATCAGCAGAGAAAATATAAATACTGAGGGCGCTACCAGATTTGTTAAGTTGGGCAGGTTAAGTAAAAAAGAGCTAAAGGCTATTATCCCTTTAATAGAGGAAGCATTGAATCATATGGATTAAGCATAGCGCTAGCTAAGAAAAATCCCTCGATTAAATCCTGAGAAGCTCTCCTTCCCAACCATATCAAGCAAAGCAAAGCAAAACAAAGCTAAGCCAAGCTCCTTAGCCTTACTTTGCGAAGGGGGATGCCCCATAATAAAAATTATGCCCAAACATATAAAATCCTTAATTAGCTGGTTAATATTTGGAATTGTAGGTTTACTGATATTTATTTTGTTTTTTAATCAGGCCTCTCCCATTGCTTCGATTGATACAAAGTTAAGCAAAAAAGAAGTATTTAAGATAGCTGCTGACTATATCCAAGCGCAGGGATTTGATTTAAAAGGCTATGATAAAACAATAATATTTTATTCTGATTATTATGCCTCAACTTATTTGCAAAAGACTCAGGGGATAAAGAAATCTAATGAGCTTATTCGTAAAGGAATTCCGGTTTGGTTTTGGAGAGTGAGGTGGTTTAAGGAATTACAGAAAGAAGGATTTATTGTTGATGTTGATCCGTCAACAGGAGAAATCGTGCGCTTTTATTATTCGGTGCTTGATGATGAAAAGGGTGCGAATTTGTCTGAATCGCAGGCCAGGGCAATGGCCGAAGAGAAGGTTGCGCTTCAAGGCATAGATTTAAAAGATTATACCTTGAAAGATAGCACCACCAAAAGACAGAAACAAAGAACAGATTATTATTTTGATTGGGAGAAGAAGGATTATAAAATTAAAGATGCAACGTTAAGGGTAAAGGTGGATATTTATGGAGGTAAGTTAGGCCGCTATAAAAGATATCTAAAAGTGCCCGAGGAATTTTCTCGATACATAGAAAGGGAAACCTCTTTTGGCGAGGTGCTATATATGGTGAGCAATATCGCTATGTTTTTATTGACAATAGCGGTGATAGTTGTATTGATTGTCCATGCCAAACAGATTAAGGTCAATTGGAGATGGAAATTCGGGCTTATTTTTGCCTGTATTGTTGTAGCATCAGAGATACTCGCCTTTTTAAACCGTATGCCGCTTTTATGGAATTCATATCCCGATGCAATAAGCAAGTTCGTTTTTATTATGATGTCTTCAGAAGAAGGTTTGATTATCGCGTTCTCGATAGGACTTATGATATTTGCTTACGGCTGTGCAGGTGATTTGCTATCGCGCGATTTGTGGCAGACAAAAATGCCGTTGCTGAATCCCGCAAACAACAAATACTCTTCGGCCTCGCAAGAAATTGCACCAATATTGATAGTTGGTTATTCATTAGGCTTTATATTCTTAGGGTATATTACTTTATTCTATCTTATTGGCACTAAATTCTTTAATATCTGGATGCCTCCCAATACAGAATACTCAAATATATTAGGAACGAGCATGCCTTTTCTATTTCCCCTGACTATTGCTTTAGGTGCTGCGATTAAAGAAGAATTTATGTACAGGTTATTCGCAATCTCCTTTTTAAAAAGATATTTGAGACTTACCTGGTTAGTAGTTTTTATACCAGCGCTAATTTGGGGATTCGCCCATTCGAATTATCCTATTTTTCCTAACTATGTCCGGGGTATAGAATTGACCGTATTCGGTATTGTATTAGGCATAACCTTTTTGAAATATGGCCTCGAGACAGTTATGATAGCGCATTTTATTATTAATGCATCATTAGCGGGTTTGCCGCTTTTAAAATCGCACAACCCCTATTTTATTATTTCGGGTGTAGTGGTTATTTCCTTGGCTCTTATCCCAATCCTAATCCCGGTCATTAAATTCAAAGATTCTAAATTTAATAATACATCCTAAAGGGCAATAAAAATATGATAAAAAAGATTTTAAATTACAATAAAGATCTCACCAGAGGTCCTATTTTGTCTAAGATAATCTCTCTGGCAGGACCCCTGATGATAATAGCTGTCCTGCAGACTACTCAGCACTTGATTGATATGTTCTGGGTCGGCAGATTAGGCGCATCTTCTATTGCAGCAGTGGCGATGAGCGGAACGATTATTATGGTTTTTTTTACCATAGTCATAGGCGTCTCCACAGGCACCCTGGCACTTGTAGCAAGGTATGTTGGCGCAAAGGATAGCGATAAGGCGAATACCGTAGCTACCCAGTCTATCTATCTGGGTATAATTATGGCAGTCGTGGGGATGCTGGTTGGATTTTTGCTTACCGAGAGATTGTTCTTACTACTCGGGGCGAGTCAAGAGGTCTTAGAGGCAGGAGTTGGGTACCTTAAGATTATTCTTGTGGGCGGTGTAACCATGTTTATGCTTTTTCTTGGCAACTCTATCCTCCAAGGAGCAGGGGATACGGTTACGCCGATGAAGCTGATGATTATGGCTAACTTGATTAATATCATCTTAGACCCTGTATTTATATTTGGCTTAGGTGTACCACGGATGAACACCTCGGGAGCTGCAGTAGCAACGGTAATATCGCAAGCCGTTTCTGCTCTTTTTGTGCTCTGGATGCTTTCTAACGGGCGTTATGCAGTCCATATCCGTCTTAATAAATTGAGGATTAAATTAACATATATTAAGGCAGTATTTAAGATAGGCCTGCCCAGCTCGCTACAGATGTTCTTCAGGAGCCTGATGGGTATAGTCTTGATAGGGATTGTGGCAACCTTCGGCACTCAGGCAGTGGCTGCATATGGAGTAGGTATGAGAGTTCAAATGGTTATACTTATGCCGGCCTTTGCCCTCGGGAGTTCTGCTGCGGCTATGGTAGGTCAAAATTTAGGCTCAAGACAACCAAAAAGAGCCAAGAAGAGTGCCTGGGTGGCTACAATCTTCGATATGATTATTATGGCCTTTATTGCTGTTGTTTTCTTCTCGCTTGCCTCTCAGATTATAGGTCTATTTAATAAGGATCCGATGGTAGTTTCTCTGGGAGCCCGATATCTTAAGGTTACCACGCCTTTCTATATATTTATTGCGCTTGGAGTGGTTCTTAATCGTGCTCTGGCCGGAGCAGGGGACACGCTTATGCCGATGATTATTACGCTGTTGACTCTTTGGGGATTCCAGATACCTATGGCTGTGTTTCTCTCTAAATCTACCAGCCTGGGTATAATCGGAGTCTGGTGGGCCATAGCCTTAGCTTCAGTCTTGAATGGCCTGTTAATGCTGGGGTGGTTTGAGTTAGGCAGATGGAAGAGGAGGGCAGGGCCCGTTGCTGTTGCTGTGCGCTAAGGCGTCCCTTAGCAAGGAGGGGATACGGCAAGAGTAGGGATATAAGAATTATCATAAGGGAGTAACAATGCGAAGGATATTTTTATTATATCTTTTTGTCTATTTTTGTATATCTAACTCCTGCTATGCAGCGCCATGTTACGGAGCGAAGATGCCTCGGAATAATCAGTTTTTTACAGGGCTACAGACCTATTCTGTAGTAAATAGATACCTGATAAATCAGAATGGCAAGATGCGCAGCCTTCAGAATTTTGTTCTTATCTCATATGGGTTATTTGATTGGCTTTGCCTTGACTTAAAAGGCGGGGCGGGGAATATAAAACAGCAGTCTTCAGGGGTGGAGAGGATTGATTATTCAGCATATTTAGGCGGCGGATATGGACTGCGCCTCAGGTTATACAACAGCGAGAAGGCAAATATGGTGTTCGGATTTCAACATATCAGTATACACCCTTATAAATCCCACAAAGACGGAATTAAGCGTAAGGCAGTTCTGGATAACTGGCAGTTTTCTCTTCTTGTATCACGCCCTTTCTCAATAATCACTCCTTACATAGGGACAAAATGGTCACGTATGGATTACATTCTTTGGACAAACGGCGAGAGGAGCCGCATAAAATCAGACCGGACAAGGAATATAGGACTTATTGTTGGGGCCGATATCCCTTTAAGCAAGCAATCCTGGTTTAATATCGAAGGTAATTTCTTTGATACCGAAGCATTTTCTACCAGCCTGAATTTTTCTTTTTAGTTATAAGCTCAAAATCTCCCGAGAATAATTTAAAAGAAAATTCCTGTATTTTTTATGCATCGAAGAAGTATCTATAAGATTTTGAGATTTTTTTATAAAACCGGCGATTTCCCTTTCGACATATCTTAAAGCACCCGAATCTTTTATTATCTTACGTATCCTTAACAGGTCTGATTTATTTACCCTTCTTTTTAGAAATATTTTTTTTATTAATGATTTGTTATCCTTACCCGAGTTATTGTAGGCATACCAGATAAGCAGGGTTTTCTTTGCTTCTTGTAAATCCGATAATATAGATTTTCCAATTTTATCTTCCTGGCCAAACATATCTAAAATGTCGTCTTTTATCTGAAAGGCCCTGCCTAAATATATCCCAAATCTAAACAACCTATCTATCTGGGCCTGCTTGGCGCCGGCGAGGATTGCCCCTGAGCACAGAGGCGTTGAGAATGTATAACAGGCGGTTTTATAATCATATATTTTATATATCTCTTGCTTGGTTATTCTGCTTATGTCTTTGGTTGCGCTTAATAACTCGATGAATTCTCCTGCCCCTGTGTAGATAGCTGCCTCGATAAACTTCTTCATCGCCTTCTCTTTGCGAACCGCGTCTTCTTTTATGGATAAAAACGCCTTGATTGCGATGGCATACATCACATCGCCTACTACAATGCTTAAGTCCTCACCGGTAAATTTAATGTCTTTATAATCGGATAAATAATCCTTCAGCATTTTATGCATGGAGGGTTTGTTTCGCCTCTTTAGGGATTTATCTATTATGTCATCATGCACCAACATAAAATCATGAAGCAGCTCTATTGATAGCGCGCTCCTATATAGCCCGGGGGCTGGCCTCCTGGCAAAACCTAAATATCCCGCAATAAACAGAATGGGCCGTATTCGCTTTCCTTTCCTGAGAATAAAATCCTTTATGCACCTGAACAAAAGCGGCGATATCCTGCTTAAGGAATAGAGCCTGTCTATGCTCTGGCTAAAATTTAAAATTTCCCTGTCGATTCTATTTTTTATTCTATAAAACATTGTTTTTATGTTATCATATTATATCTGCGGGAGCAAATACAATTTATACTCGCTTAAAAACATGTCTATAAACAGAAATGAATCTTGTATTGGAGCACGGGGTAGGGGTATTGGAATACGGGATTACATAAGAGCCTTGAGGCTTCCCTTTATAACCGCCAGCATTCTTCCCTTTATACTGGGTTCCCTGATAGACAAAGGCAGCTTTAAGCTTATGAGGTTTATGCCGGTTAAGGAAGCGGATAGAGGTTATATCTTGCCTTTTGCGTTTAGCCGTATTTTAACTTAGCTTGCTAAGTAAACTTTGATTTTGGTTCGTCAGATTGAAGAAGTCGCAAGATTTAAACTGGAGCCGACTCAAGGCAAATTATTCTGACTTCTCAAGTTAACGAATTTAAGATAAACTTAACTTAACAATTCCAGTTTCAAAGCGGCTATCGGCAAGTGGCTAACACCCATGATTAGAAATGAGCCTTGTATTGGAGTACGGGTGTATATAAGGGCCTTAAGGCTTCCTTTTATAACCGCTAGTGTTATTCCATTTGTGCTAGGGTCCTTTATTAACAAGTCCAGCTTCAGCCTTACGAGGTTCATACCGGGGTTGATTTGCGTTATCCTTACCCATCTGGGAGCCAATCTGATAAACGATTATGCCGATTCCCGCTCCGGGGCAGATTGGCAGGACAGGAAATTTTATAAATTTTTTGGGGGGTCCAAACTTATACAGGAGGGTATCTTATCGGAAAAATTCTATCTGAGATTAGCTATTTTATGTTTTATTATTGCCTTTGGATGTATCGTCCTGCTGGCATTTCTGTTGGGGAGTATATCAATCCTTGTTTATTATCTTATTATATTAGGTTTGAGTTTTTTCTATTCCCAGAAGCCATTGCGGTTTTCATATCGCGGATTCGGAGAGGTTATTATCTTTATTCTCTTTGGCCCTGCCTTGGTTATGGGCGGCTACTTTATTCAGACGCGAATCTTCCCTGAATTTAGAAGTTTTATGCTATCCCTGCCGCTTGGTTTTTTTACTACCGCCATTTTATATTCTAATGAGATACCGGACTTCCTGGATGATATGAAGGCAGGCAAGCGCACCTGGGTAAGCCTGATAGGGCAGGGTAAGGGTTTTATACTCTACTGCTTATTGGCGTTTTTAGGATTTATTTTTATAGTTTTGAATACCATACTTGGGTATTTAAGCCCATGGTCACTTTTAAGTTTTGCCCTTATCCCTCTCGTATTCAAGGCAATAAATATTTTAAAAAGTTATTATTATGCTAAAATAAAATTAATCGAGTCGTCTAGATTAACCATTACCGTTCATGCGCTGGTAGGTATGGTATTAATCCTGGACGTGTTGCTATGAAGAAAATTTTGATTATCGGCGGCGGTTTCGCCGGTTTGTCTGCAGCAGTGCAGCTGAGTAAAAGAGAAAGGGATTTTGAGGTTATCCTCATAGACAAAAGAAGGGAATCCGTGTTCTTGCCGATGCTTCCCGACGTTATCGGAAAGAGGGTAAAACCAGAATTCCTGTTATTCAGTTTGCAGGATTTAAGCAAGAAATTGGGTTTTGAATTTATAAATGATGAAATAACCGCAATTAATCTCAAAAAAAGAGAGCTCTACAGTTTGACTAAAACATTCGGGTATGATTATCTTATTATTGCCAGCGGTTCAGAGACTAATTTTTACGGCAATGAGCATATAAAAAAAATTGCTTACAAATTGGATGATGCCGAGGATGCAAAGATGATTAGTCAGGCTCTAAGTGAGGATAGATTTGACAGCTATATCGTTATCGGCGGCGGATATACGGGGATAGAGGTAGCTAGTAACCTGAGATTATACTTAGACAGGCGCGCCAGGAATAAACGGATAATTATTGTTGAGCGGGCACCTTCACTCCTGGGCCCCTTACCCCTGTGGATGAAGGATTATGCATCTTGGAATCTAAGAAATTTAAGGATAGAGATTTATCTTGGTTGCGTAATAGAAAGGATAGAAGAAGCGAGAGTCTGGTTATCCAACAATAAAAACCTTGATAATGCCATGCTTATCTGGGCGGCGGGAGTAGAGATTAACAGCTTTGTTAATAATTTAGAGGCGGAAAAGACGCCCCAGAAAAGAATAAAGGTTAATGAGTATTTATCTATAGACGACAACTGTTTTGTTTTAGGAGATGCGGCAAATTTCATACACAGAGGTAAACCCTTAAGAATGGCTGTGCAGTTTTCAATCTCCCAGGGCAGGTGTGCTGCAAATAATTTGGTTTACCGGCTGCACGGATTAAGACTCAAAAAATACAAGCCCTTAGATTTAGGATACATTATACCTATGGCTAACAACAAGAGCTGCGGCAGGGTTTTGGGCATTAATTTAAAGGGAAGGCTGGCTACGGTCCTGCATTATCTGATGTGTATATACCGCTCTTACGGATTGAGGAATAAAATGGGGATTTTAAAATGTTTAATAAAAGGAGGCGGCTTATGAAAGATTGGGCGGCTTTACCATTAAGGTTGGGTTTGGGAGTAATATTCCTAGGCCACGGCTTGCAGAAGGCCTTTGCTTTATTCGGCGGTTCTGGGGTGGAAGGATTCTCAAAGATGTTGTCGGGCCTGGGTTTTTATCAGCCGGTTCTGTTAGCTTATTTTGTGGCCTATGTGGAACTTATAGGCGGAGCGCTTTTAATCTTAGGATTATTAACGCGCGTTGCATCAATGTTTATATTCCTGGTAATCGCTGTTGCAGCCTACTCGGTCCACTTGCCCAGGGGGTTCTTTTTACTCAAGGGGGGAGTCGAATATAATCTTCTTATACTGTGTGCTTGTATTTCGCTTATGATGTTAGGGCCGGGTAAGTTAAGTATCTCAAAAAGATTCTAATTCCCGGCTGCATAAACAGAGCTTGAGGAAGAGGCGCTATAAACAGACAACAGTAATAAATTTTTATTGACAAATAGAAAAATCATGATATACTGACGCTGTAGTAAATGACAGAGTAGGAATCTTGGCCGCAAGGCAAAGAAGCGCTTACCTTGCGGCTTTTTATTTCTGCCGTTATTTACCCTGTTAGAAATACGAGTAATAGCACCATAGATTTCTAACAGGGTTTACTATAATAATCTTATGGAGAGGAGGTGTAGTGAGTAATGGCAAAAGGTAAAGTTAAGTGGTTCAGCAATCAGAAGGGTTATGGATTTATTACCCCTGAGTCCGGTAATGACGTGTTTGTGCATCACAGCGCAATTCAGGGTAATGGATATAAATCTTTAGAGGAAGGCCAGGAAGTCGAATTCGAAATCGAGCAGGGCCCTAAAGGCGAACAAGCCAAAAACGTAGTCAAGCTATAACCTGGACAATAAGCAGGCCCGGTAATTATAGCCGGGCTTGCCTTAATTATAGGCTATAAAAACCCCAAGCTGCATCAGCCTGGGGTTTTTGTTATTGGGCTTTTTATTGTATAGCCAGAAAAACCACGTTGACCGGTCGCAAGGGACTGTCTCCTGCGAAAAGCTTACCTTGGATATTTTAGGAGACTGTCTTTAAACTACACCAAAAAAACAGCCCTTCCCATTTTTATAACTTTGTGTTATTATTAAATATAGAGATAAAAAATTGAGGTGAGGGATGCTTATAGGGTTTGCAATAATTAGTTCTGCGGTAATAATTTGGGTTGTTTATACCCTCTTTTTCTCCTCTGAAGCCGGTAAAGAACCCAAGAAAAAGCAGAAGTCCATTATTGAGGTAGAGGAGGATTTCCAGAAAGAGAAATCCAAGCTTACCAAGCAGATGGATGTTCTGGAACTCGAACTCAAAAAGGTAAAGGCAGATTATCTAAGTGCACAGCAGGAGTTAGAAACATTAAGGAAGCAGGAATCTGATGCAAGGGCAGAGATGGTTAAGCTGAAGGAGTGGCATGATAAAAGTGTATTGGAATTAGAAAAGGTCAAAAAGGAAAACGTGGTTTTTAAGAAGGATTTTCTTGAAAAGGAAAAAGAATTAACAGGAGAGTTCTCAAAGAATGTAAAGCTAAATACCAAAATAGAAGAAGTAACGAGGAAATTACAATCATTGGAAAAGGAGAATCAGGAAAAGGTCGAAGATGTTAAGCGCATGGAGCATCAGGTCAACAAACACATTGAAGAGGAAAAGCGGTTGCGGCATGAGTTTAATAAGCTAAAAAAGCAGGAAGAGGAAAAGGAATGGGTTCCCAAGAAAGAGTTCAACAAGTTAATGGATGAGTACACCGGATTAGAGGATGAACTGGATAATAAGGTTAAGAAGATAGGCGCATTAACTAAAGAAATAGCCGAATTAAAAAAGGGTTTAACCGGCAAGCGAGAAGGGGTTTCAGAGAAACCTGCTCAAGCTCAGGGAGAGACACAGGAGCAGCAGGTTATAACCCAGGAACCGCAAGAACAGGAATTAGAAGCTGCTGTTACTGAGGGTAAGGTAGCGCCGCCTCAGGAAGCAGCACCGGCGCCAACCGAAGAGATAAAACAGGTTCCAGGGGTTGAAGAAAAGCCCCTCAAGGCAGAGGAAGAAGAGAAGGAACCTGAGAAAAAAGAAAAGGAAGTCAAGGTAGAGGAGAGGGAGCCTGGGGAGGTCCCGGAGCAGGAGAAACTTTCTATCCAGGTAGATTTAGAGAAGATAAGAAATATCGGTATTATGGCGCATATTGATGCCGGAAAAACCACCATTACAGAAAGAATATTATTTTATACGGGTAAGTCTCATAAGATTGGCGAGGTTCATGACGGCAAGGCACAGATGGATTGGATGAAGCAGGAACAGGAGCGCGGCATTACTATCACCTCTGCGGCAACCACCTGTTTCTGGGATGAAAAAAGAATAAATATCATTGACACCCCCGGACACGTTGATTTTACAGTAGAGGTTGAGCGCAGCCTGCGGGTGCTTGACGGCGCAGTAGCAGTGTTTTGTGCAGTAGGGGGAGTTGAGCCTCAGTCGGAAACAGTATGGCGGCAGTCCAATAAATATAATATCCCTAAGATAGCCTTTGTGAATAAGATGGACCGGGTGGGCGCTGATTTCTTTGCGGTACTCAAGGATATGCATGATAAGCTGGGGGCAAATGCAGTTCCTTTATCAATACCGATTGGCGCGGAAAATAATTTCCTGGGACTCATCGACCTTATGGAAATGAAGGCTTATATGTATAGCGATAGTGAGGAGAAGGAGAACTTTAGTATCGTAGAGATACCCGAGGACTATAAGCAGAACGCCGAGAAATACCGCCATATAATGATTGAAAAAATTGCTGCTGAGGACGAAGGCCTAATGAAAAAGTTTTTAGAGTCTATTGATTCCATAACCCAGGAGGAGCTTAAGCAGGTTATACGCAAAGGCACTATTGCCAACAGGCTTGTCCCGGTCTTATGCGGTTCGGCGCTGAAAAACAAGGGCATTCAGAAGCTCTTAGATGCAATAACGCTGTATCTACCCTCCCCCTTAGAATTACCTGTGGTTAAAGGTCAGGACCCGAATAATCCGGAGAATACCATCGAAAGGAAATCCTCGATAGATGAACCGTTTGCCGGCTTTGCGTTTAAGGTTCAGTCCGACCCTCACGTGGGCAAGCTTGTATATGTGAGGATATATTCCGGAGTGCTGCAGCCAGGCTCATACGTGCTTAATGCAACCAGAGATAAAAAAGAGCGCATCGGCAGGATTCTGCAAATGCACGCTAACCAGAGAGAGTTGCGTGAATATGCTTACGCAGGGGAGATTGTGGCTATAGTGGGTCTTAAGAATACCAAGACAGGCGATACATTATGCAATCCTAAAGCTCCTGTTTTATTTGAGAAGATTCAGTTTCCCTCTCCGGTGGTCTCATTAAGCATTGCCCCTAAGGGCAAGGCAGTCCAGGATAGACTTGGTAAAGGCCTGGCGCGCCTTTTAGAGGAAGACCCCACATTAGAGGTCAAAACAGATAAAAGCACAGAGGAGAGCATTCTCTCCGGTATGGGAGAATTGCAACTGCAGGTTATCGTAGACAGACTCAAGGAGGAATTTGATGTGGATGTAGTTGTTGGTCAGCCCAAGGTGGCTTATAAAGAGACAATCCTGCAGAATGCAACTGGCGAATACAAACACGTAAAGCAGTCCGGCGGTAGGGGCCAGTATGGTCATGTGGTTTTTGAGATTTCTCCGCTTGAGCGCGGAAAGGAGTTTGAGTTTATAGATAGCATAAAGGGAGGGGCAATCCCCAAATCATTCATTCCGGCAGTACAAAAGGGACTTATAGAGATAATGCGTAAGGGCGTCTATGCAGGATATCCGGTATCTGATGTTAAGGTAAATCTGATTGACGGCTCATTCCATGAGGTAGATTCTTCTGAATTGGCTTTCAGGCTCGCGGCTATCGGGTGCTTTAAGCAGGTCTTTATGCAGGCAGAACCTGTATTGCTTGAGCCGTATATGGCCTTGGAGGTAACTACGCCTGAGGAGCACGTAAACAGCGTTGTTGCATATATCTGCTCAAAGAGAGGCAAAATACTGGGGATGGAAACCAAGGGTAAGCAAAAAATTATTAGTGCGGAAGCTCCGCTTGCTGAGATGTTTGGCTATGCCACGACCTTTCGCTCGTTAAGCAGTGGCCGCGCAAGCGCTAATATGGAGTTCAGAAGATACGAGCAGGTTCCCAAGGAAATTGCCTTAAAGATTATAGAGGAAAACAAGCAAAAGCAGAAGTAGTAACTTCAGATATAAGGACCTTGCCCTCCGAATCCTTATTATATAGAAGACCACAACAGGATGTTCCCGCCAAATAATTTATCCTGGATATTTAGAACTATCTCTATTAAACTAAAGAGGGAATCATCAACTTGGAATCTAGGAAAGTATTCCTTCATTCTAAAGGAACTTTTTGTTTAATAGTTTTGTCTAATATAGTAGAGGAAACACAATGCAGGAGATACCTCAGGATATATTGATAAAGGCCTCGAAAGGCGATATAGAGGCTTTTGAGAAGATATATAGGTTGACGAGTAGCTACGTTTATAACATCGCTTTTAGAATAAGCAATAATAAAGATGAAGCAGAAGATATTACGCAGGATGTTTTTCTTAAAATATATAACAATCTTAAATATTTTCAATTTCGTTCTGCTATTAAGACCTGGATATACAGAATTACGCTTAACACAGCAATAAACGCTTCAAAGAAAAGGTCAAAGGAACTCACCAGAAGGGCTGATTACGATGAGGGTATCCTATATAAGCCTACTTCCGATATATTAAGAGAGCGCCTGGATAGAGAGGAAAATGAGGTTTTGGTAGGAAGGATGCTTAGCCTGCTTAATCCTGAACAGCGCGCATGTGTAATATTAAGGGATATTCAAGGGTTAAGCTACAAAGAGATAGCCCAGACTCTAAGGATTAATATAAATACCGTGCGCTCCCGGCTTAAAAGGGCAAGGGAGACACTCTTAAACGTGGTAAAAAGGGGTGATTCAAATGAGGTGCAATAAGGTTAGGGAGTTGATAATGGACTATATTGACCAGGAGCTTACCCAGGAGTTAAGCCAGGATATAGCCAGGCATTTAGATATCTGCCCATCCTGTAAAAAGATGGAGCAATCCTTAAGGCAGACTGTTATACAACCCCTAAGGCAGGCTGAAGAGCAAGGCGTGCCGGATAGGGTATGGTATCGACTGAGGGAGGCAATAATAAATAAAAAACAGAGGCTTTTTCTTCCTAATTTGATAGCAGGATGGTTTGGCTATTTTAAAATAAGAAGGCCGGTATTGGTTCCTGTGGTGGCAATGGCAATGGTTATTCTGCTTGTTTCGGTTTTCTTCTTTGGTAAGCCTACCACTACCCAGGATACGTTAAACGCCTACCTGTTAGAACAGGCAAGCTTTCTCTGGCAATTAGCGGAGAATGGCGAGGGTAGCTATCTGGGCATAGATGAGGTAAATCTGGATACCTCCATAGAAAGATATCTTTTGTAATTGGGAACTTTTTTATTTTCTGTGTTGTCTAAGTTAGTAGAAAGGAGTGGTAAATATGAGAAAGGGATTTGTAAGAGAGATAGGTTATACAGCGATTTTTTTTCTGGTTCTTTTACCATGCTTAGCGTTTGCCCAGCCTCAGCTTCAAGAGACACCGGAACAAGTGGGCGAAGAATTATCAATTTCTGATATCGCCCAAGAGCTTGGTCTTAGCGCGAATCAGAAAGAGCAGCTTAGTGAACAGAGGTTCCAGGAGCAGTATACCAGGATGGAGACGCGCAATAAGATAAGACTCAAAGAGCTGCAATTGCGCCATGAGTTGGAGAAAGACGCAATTAATAAGGAGAGCGTAGACAAAATCGTTGCAGAGTTAAAAGAACTACAAGGTGATACGATAGAGCAGAGAGTTAACTCTATCCTTAAGTTGAAGGAGATTCTTACCCCTGAGCAGTTCGAGAAGTTGCAATCTCGGGGCAGGTGGAGAATGCAACAAGGAAAGCAAGAAGGCGTTCAGGGACTTAGAAAGAGGTTCCGCGATTTAAAGAATCGGTGATTGCCCAAAAATAAGGAGATGCATCTTTGCATCTCCTTATCCTGCCTCCCAAGCGGTCCTGTCCTACAAGGCAAAGCCATTCCCTAGTCTAATAGAAGAATCAAGTAAGATATCTCTAACCAGATAGAGAAAATCCTTTACAGCACAGACAAGAAGATATAATATAATAATTACCACAAAAGGGTAAAGAGATAGCAAAAGAATAATTCCATTTTTTCACCTTGATTTATGGTATCTGTAGGAGTAAAATATCAATATAGTATAAGCAATAAAATCCTACCTATAATATTAGTAATATATTCATAGTTTGCCAAGAGAAAAATGCTCGCCAAAAATATTAAAAAACTGAGAAAACAATTCAAATTATCCCAAGAAGAACTCGCCAAAAAAGCAGGAATCACCTACAGCACACTCATAAAAATTGAATCTGGAGCAAATGGGAATCCCACTATAAAAACCCTAAAGAACATCGCCGATACTTTAGATGTGTCAATTGATGGATTAGTGAGAGGTAAAAGATAAAAAGAGGTGAAAAAATGACAAAAAGAATAAAATTTGGTGAAAGCTCACAAATAACCGAAGTTGAAGAGAAACTAGTTCAAGAAGAATTTGAGAATAATCTATCAGAGCTTGAAGAGGGATTAAAATATATCGCCTCATTTGTTGCAACCGCTGTAGGCACGATAGATGCTTTAGCAATAGATCAAGATAAGCGACCCGTTATTATAGAATTTAAAGCACCAGGCGTAGATGTTAATAAAGCACTTATGCAGGCTCTCAATTATTATGCGTGGTGTAGCGAACCAACAAATTTTGTTTGGCTAAATAAATATATACGACACATTAACAAAGATGCTTTGAAATCAGAAGATGAATTACAGAACAATATTCGCATCATTATTGTGGCTAGAGACTTTGAAAAACGACTAAAGAAAGCAGTATATGGAATTCAACCAGATACTATGTTAGTTTCATATAAATTAGAGCAAGAACTATGGTTATTACCATCGATTGAAGAAGACACAGGTCAAGCAAGGAGAAAAGAATTACTTTCACCCAAAAATGAAGATAGTCATTTTAAAGATAAACAAGATAAAAAGCCTTTACTTTATATGGAAACTGAAAAAACAAGTTAGCAAGCAGATAGATAAAAGCCCTGCATTTTGGTAAATCACTGCAATCTATTTTAGAATCGCTATAATCAACAGCCCTGAATGAATTTTATAAAATAAATAAGGAGGAGGACAATGTCGCCGGTAGAAGCATTAGAATTAGCGTTATCCAAGGAAAATGCCTCAATAGAGCTGTATAAGGATTTAGCCACAAAGCATTCAGAGATAAGGGAATTGCTTAATTTTTTAGAGAATGAGGAGCATAAACACAAAAAAATGATTAATGAGAAGATTGTTCAATTAACCAAAATATAAAGATTGCCTCTATTATAAGTCATTTCCTAAACGTGCTATATCTTAATCCTCATAATCTTACGTGCCCTCACCGTAATCCTAACCATTAAAAGCGCTAAGGGGCGTCCCCGCAATAGGGCTGTTACCTGATGATGTTATATAAGATTCTTGCTGATATAATTGTTGTTGTGCATTTTGCCTGGATATTGTTTATGTTGGTAGGATTCATACTCACTTTGTACGGTTTCTTCTGGAAGGGATTTTTTGATAAATGGTTGTTCAGGACGCTTCATCTTTTTGGCATAGCTTATGTCAGTGCTTTGGCCATTATGGGTAAGTATTGCCCGTTAACCTTATGGGAGAATATCTTGAGGTCAAAATATGATTCTACCTTAACCTATCCAGGTTCGTTTATGATTCATTATGCGCAAAGGCTAGTTTATCCGGATGTTAACCCATTGATAATACGTATCCCCACAACATTCATTGCTGTCTTTACTGTGGCTATTTTTATAATCAGGCCTCCCAAAAGGATAAAGAGGATATTTTCTTCTTAACGAGGGAGTGAAAAGAATTCTGCGTTTAATTATTATTGCGATAGTAGCATTTATTATCTTAAAGGCCTCTACCTTTGGCTGGCGTTTCTTTACTAAATCAGCCTCCCAACTTACCAAAGAAAAAAGCAACCTGGCTAAAATCTTAGAATCGCATGTTCATAAGCTTGCCTATGAAATCGGTGACCGCAGCGTCTTTAATTATGAAAAATTAGATGAAGCGGCAAGATATATCACTCAAGCATTTCAGTCCTTTGGTTATAATGTAGAATTCCAGAGTTACGATGTCTTGGATATGGAGGCTAAAAATATAATTGCCTTTAAACAAGGGGCGCAGAGACCCGATGAGATAATTATCGTGGGGGCTCATTATGACACCTGTTTTAATCCCGGGGCTGATGACAATGCCAGTGCTGTGGCTGGACTTTTGGAATTGGCTCGATTTTTATCTGACAAGCAAACCAATCGCAGCATAAAATTTATTGCTTTTGTTAATGAAGAGCCTCCTTTTTTCGCCACAGAAAATATGGGCAGTATGGTTTATGTAAGAGAAGCTAAAGCCAAAGGAGAGAATATTAAAGGTACCCTTATCTTAGAGATGATTGGTTACTACACAGATAGACCGAATTCTCAGCGGTATCCACTCTTTCTTGGTTTATTCTACCCGAATAAAGGCAATTTTATTGCCGTAGTTGGCAATCCCCAATCACGCCGCCTGCTTAAACAAGTCACGTCGGTCTTTAGAAATCATAGCCAATTTCCTATGGAATCACTAATAAGTTTTGGTTTTGTTCCCGGCGCTGATTTTTCTGACCATTGGTCGTTTTGGAAGGAGAGGTATCCGGCGGTAATGATTACAGATACCGCCTTTTACCGAAACCCTCATTATCATAATAGTTCAGATACCTATGAAAAACTAAATTACGAATCAATGGCAGAGGTAGTTAGTGGGCTGAATGCTGTTTTACTTGACCTCACAGAGTAAATTAACAATCAATTGGTGAACAAAGGTAGAGTTCGCATAAGTAAATTCCTCTCCTACATATTAAGGCATAATCCCGCTAAGTTTAATCTAAGAATCAACCAATATGGCTTCGCCGATATTAATGATATTCTGTCAATCCTCAAGCAAAGATTTCGGGTGTTTAGCAAACAAAGATTGTTTGAGTTGGTAAACCGGGATTCCAAAGGGCGCTTTGAAATCATAGACGATAAAATCCGCGCCACTTACGGGCATTCTATTGTTGTCAAACTACCGAATCAGCCAATTAAGCCGCCAGAGTTCCTTTATCACGGAACCTCAAAGCAAGCAATGGATTTGATTCTAGAGCAGGGCCTTAAGCCTATGCACAGACAATTTGTGCATTTAAGCCAAAATAGAGAGGATGCCATACGGGTTGGCTTAAGGCATACGCAGAAGCCCGTAATCCTTGAGATTCTTTCTCAGGATGCATATCTTGCAGGCATTGAATTCTTTAAACAGGCAAATACCTATCTCGCCAGATTTATCCCCAAGCAATATATTAGACATTGCGAAGAATAGCAAATCAGGGACAGTTGTAAATGTTTAGTTTACCTTTTAACCCGATTAAAAGAGCCGAAGACGTAGAATCAATCGTAACCCAGGGCTTAGATAGAAAATATCACCGCTTCAGACCCGCTCCTTATTATGGGGGTATTGCAACTGCGGATGCAGTTGGCTGCTGTTTCTTGTGCGCATATTGCTGGAGCTATTTCAGGATTTTAAGACCGCAAAAGCACGGTAAATTTTATAGCCCTGAAGCTGTGGCAGGCCGGCTGCTTAAGATAGCCCAGAGGAAAAGATTTGAATATGTGCGCATCACTGGTTGTGAGCCCATATTGGGAGAGCGCTCTTTGGAGCATCTGATTAAGGTAATTGAGCGGACGCTAAAAATAAATAATCATCTAACCTTTGTCCTGGAGACCAATGGTTTGCTGTTAGGCTATTATCCTGATTTTATTAAACCGCTAAACATTCCCCGCCTGACTATAAGAGTAGCGCTTAAGGGCTGGGACCCGCACAGCTTCCAGGAGATAACCGGCGCAGACAAAAGCTATTTTGAATATCCGCTAATTGGATTAAAGGCAATGATTGAACAGGGTCTGGATGCCTGGCCAGCAGTAATGTGGGATGTGTTTAGGAAAGATGGGGTGGTTAAGCTTAAAACAAAGATGTGCAGTATGGGATTAGATTGTAAGATTGAGACAGAAGAACTGGAAAGATACCCTTATGTGATGGAGAACATAAATAAAAGAGGCATACGATTAAAATAGAAGCGGAGGATACGATGCTTTTGTATGGGAAGAATTCTGTTTTTGAAAGATTAAAAGCCAATCCCGGAAGTATTAGAAAGATATTCTTGCAAGATAATTTTACTGCACCTTATATAGAAGAATTGATAAAGGCCAATAATATCCCTGTTGAGCGTTTATCCTCCAAAAAAATGACCAAAATAAAACGGGCAGAAAACCTGCAGGGGATAATTGCCAGGGTGGATGGATTTAGATATACTCTTTTTGAGGATTTGGTTAATCAACCACAAGATAAACAGCCGGTGCTTATATTTTTAGATAGAATATACGACCCACAAAACTTGGGAGCAATTATCCGCACTGCAGCTTGTTTCGGCGGATTCGCTGTGGTGATTCCCAGATTTAAGACTTGCCAGGTTAATGAAACAGTCTTACATGTGGCATCCGGAGGAGAAAATTACGTTTCCGTGTCAATGGTATCTAATCTTTCCAATGCTATAATTGCGGCAGAAAAATGCGGATATTGGATTATGGGCGCTGTTGTTGACGATGATGCCCAGGATATAAATAAAACCTCTCTACCTTTTCCTTTAGGGGTTGTTCTGGGGTCTGAAGGGGAAGGTATTCGTTATGGCATACAAAAACGCCTGAATTTAAAAGTGCGTATCCCTATGAAGGGAGCCAGGCTTTCGTTTAATGTTACTGCGGCCTGCGCTATTTTTTGCCATGAGATATCCAAGCAGAGGAGAGAAAAACCTTTACAGCAAAAACGCTCAGAGTATAATAGGTAACTGCAATGGTTATTATGGCGAAGATAAGATAGCCTAGAATTCCGGGTAGCTCCAAAGAGTATGGGGCTGCCCTTTTATTTAAAGGGAGGTGGCAAAATGGGGTGTGGCGGTTGTGAACCAAGGAGAATGGCTAAGTATGTCTGTAAGGTTTGCGGTAAAGAGGAAATAAGAGAGGTTAGACAAGGCGAAGGAGTAAAGACCTGCTGCGGGCAGCCTATGGAGAAGAAAGAGTAGCGGATACTTTTGAGTGTTCGGGAATGAGTATAAGGTTCTGGAGAAAGAGGGTTACGGTGAATACAAGAAACTTTCCAGGGATTAAGATAAGGTTAATCTGTTTATTAGCTCTGGTATTGATGCTTAGCGGTTGCGCGACTCTAAACGGCATCAGGAGCTTGAATAGACGCAGATTAAACAGATTATCCATTGGGATGACAAAGAAAGAGGTGTTGCGGAATATGGGGGTGTGGTCAAAGAGATGTTATGAATACGGTTTGCTTGCGAACCTGCTTAGCTTAACCACCTTAGCATCCGACAATGTGATAGTTAATAATCCATACCGTTCAGAAACACTGCAGGGCAAGGATAAAACGCTGGAAGTTTTATACTATGTAACCGATATTCAAACCGATAGCATTGCAATTGATGACCATGCATTGACCCCGCTTGTGTTTGACGAAGGCAAGTTGATTGGTTGGGGTTGGAACTTTCTTGATGCAAACATTGAGAAATACCAGATAAAGATGGACAGGCAGCCGATTTAATAGACCCTGGCCGCTTCGCTTTCGTTTTGCTTTAGATGAAGAAGGAATAGGCAGTCCTTGATGCGCGAAGAACTGAAGACCTATCCCAATATTAAAACAAACATCATCCTCATACACGGAATCCGCACGCATAATCCTGTATTTGAAAACATAAGAGACCGGCTTATACAGGATTCCCAAATCGGTCAGCAAAAGGAAAACAACCAGGCAGTCAATTGGGTAACCACCATAAATTACGGATATCTTTTTGCTATGCTTTGCTGGACGCGCTTTGTGAAGAATCTGGTAAGCGATTATATTGCCGCCAGGCTGGCAATCTGCACGTATAAGTATCCTAATGCCCGGAAGGTGGTGTTTGCCCATAGCTATGGCTCCTACGCTGTGGCAAAGGCCTTGCTTAATCAGAGAGAGAACTTTATGATTGACGATATTGTGTTTTTAGGAAGCGTAGTTAATACCCGCTTTCCCTGGAATAATATCGTAGAGCACGGATATGCAAAGAATGTCTTTTGCTATATCGGGGGAAGGGACAAAGCGCAATTCTTTGCTTATTATTTTGCTATGATGGGGCAATCAGGAAAATACGGCTTCCGTGAAGTTGCTCAAGGCAAGGTGCGCAATATCATAAGAAAGAAATGGGGTCACGGCGGATACGCCAAGGGGTATGAAGATTTTAAAAATATAATCCTCCAGCAATACGACCGAATTGCTTCAACTGATTGAGGTATGTTTTTCTATAGATATCTGAAAGGACTGTCTTCACCAATAAGCTTACCCTGATTAAGACCCTACCTTAAACTCAATAATGCCCAGAATTCAAAAATTATTAAGCAACTACGGCTACTGCTCAAGAAGGCAAGCCGAGGAACTCATCAGGCAGGGAAGAGTCTCGGTTAATAATAAGGTTGCTTCTTTAGGGGGCATTGCCTCTGATGATGACAGGATATGCGTTGACAATAAGCCCATAAAAAGGCAAGCAAGGGTATATCTTGCGTTTAATAAGCCCCTGGCTTGCGTTACTGCCTCAAGAGACAGGAAATTCCGGACAGTTATGGATTATATTAGGATTAAGCAAAGGGTATTCCCCATTGGCAGGCTGGATTATAACACCTCAGGGTTACTGTTGCTTACCAATGACGGTGACTTTGCCAACAGTATAATGCATCCCAGATACGAGATTGAAAAAACCTATCTGATAGAGACAGATAAGCCTGTCAGGCAGGGTGAGATTAGGTTAATCGAAGCCGGAATTCGTCTTGAAGACGGCAAAACCAGCCCGGCAAGATTAAAAAAACACAGCCCTGTCTTATTAGAGCTAACTATACACGAAGGCAAAAAACATATTGTGCGCAGAATATTCCAGAAACTGGGCTTCAAGGTAAAATCGCTTAAGAGGATTAAGATAGGGGGTTTGGGTTTAGGAAATCTTAAGCCCGGCAAATATACTCTCTTAAGTGAATCTGACAGACAAAAAATATTCCGCTAGATAGGGACTGCCAAATTTGCGCAAGCAAATTTGCTCCCGAGTAACTCTGGTTTTGGGCAGGCTGATTACGAGGGATCTCTAAACCACTCTTATTAGATAAAAAATGAACTACATAGGCATAGATGTAGGAGCGGATAAATATTTTGTGGTTTGGTATTCTGGTTATCGCCGAAGAATCAACAAGCAATTTTTTAATAACCACAAGGATTTATATAATTTGCTAGAAGATAAAAGGGGAGTTATCGCCATCGATGCTCCATCAGGATGCTCTAATAACCGAAATGCAAAGAGAAGATGTGAAGCTGAATTAGGGATTGGGGGATATTTCTTAACACCTTCAATAAAGGATTTGGCAAAGCCCTGGATGCAATCAGGATTTAAGCTCTGGGAATTCCTGTTAAGTAAAGGTTATAAAAGAGCAAGGTCTATTCCCACTAAACAGGGAAGTTTGATTGAGGTTCATCCCACATTAATATTTAAAAAGATGCTTAATCCTCAAGTAAATCCAAAATTATGGATAAATCGAAAAAATCCCGTTTCCAAGGCAAAACTACAGGGAAGAAACCAACGCAAAAGGATATTAAAACAGAGATTCCCTGTAGAAAAAGCAGTTATTGGGAAACTTAGAATTGATTATCTTGATGCCTTAATTGCTGCTTATACGGCAGAACAATCACACCGGGGAAAGGTAAGGGTATTTGGCAACCCAAATGAAGGCCAAATTTGGTTCCCCAAGCGCTAAGGGGGCGTAGCTAAACAGAGACTACCAAATTTGCGTCGGCAAATTTGGTAAAGAGGTTATTAAGAAAGGGGTGAGAAAAATGAATATGGCAGGTCTAATATTAATTTTGCTGGGTCTCTTGGGTATAATATTCTTTTTAATATATAAAATCGCTAAAAAGTCATTAAAGCTTATCGGGCCGAAATCCGTAATTGTCCTTATAATCTGCGGAATTTTAATCATAATAGGAATTTTGCTTCTGTTTGCCCCTGTGTCTTAAACGCTACGACCGAGTTGTCGGTTTCGGTATGGGTATCGGTTTAGTCTATCGGTTAATACGAAATACGATAACAAAAACGATAACGTGACGTAGCCGATACCGAAGCCGAGAACGAACCCCAGCGGATCCGCCTGCGGCGGAAAAATCGACATTCCTGCCTGCCGGCAGGCAGGCGCTCCCAAAGCGGCGGGTTCATTTGGACATGCCTTGACAATATAACAAAGCAAGAGTATAATAGAAAATCGAAGCGAGGAATTGCTGTTTTAGAGCCGCAAGAAACAGGATAGCCCACTTGCGGTTTTTTATTGAATTCAATGCCATTATCAATAAAGGAGACCTGGCTATGTATAGATTAGGTGTGATTTTATTTTTAAGTATGATTTTTTGGTTGCTCAAGTAAAAGGGGGAGAAATGACTATTCAGAAAGGAAAATTAGTATCGTTTAATTATACACTTAGCGTGGATGGCGAGTTTGTTGATAGTTCAAAAGACAAGGGGCCACTCCAATATACCCATGGTGAGGGCAAAATTATTCGCGGGCTTGCCAGGCAGCTTGAGGGGATGGAAGTAGGCGATGAAAAAAGAATAGTGGTTGACCCGCAGGAAGCATACGGACCAGTAAATTCTTCGGCATTCCAGGAAGTTCCTAAATCCGAACTGCCTTCAAATTTGAAGCCCGAGGCAGGAATGCAGCTACAAGCCAAAGACCAGACAGGCAGAACCTCTATTGTAAAGATTACAGAGGTTAAGGAAAGCACGGTAGTTTTAGACCTTAACCACCCTCTTGCCGGAAAAACTCTTACCTTTGACGTAAAGATAGTTTCGATAAAATAGGAATTGGGTGGGCTGACAGGTAAACTATCGTTTTTAAGTAGGAGCTGTCCTGTTTAATCCAGAGGGAGTAGCCATAAAACAGAAGTTTTATATCAAGTATCTTCCCCAACAACTTGATTGGACAACAAAGGAGCACTGAACAATTGTATCTACAAATATTAGGGAGTTTCTTATGCCTATTGGGAATGCTTATGCTACAGGAAATATAATTGCGTTTATCGAACAATTCCACTTAAAAAATAAAAAGCTTAATATTTTGGATGTTGGTTGCGGCATAGGACACAATGGTTTTATCTTTAGAGAGATGTTTGAGATAAGATATTCCAGGCTAAAACCAAAGGATTGGATGCATCAAGTCGAGGCTATAGAAATATTTGATGATTACAGAAATCCGATTTGGGATTATGTCTATGATAAGGTAACCATCGGAGACTGTATAAAGATGGCACCTCTTTTAGAAGATAAAAAATATGACATTATTTTTGCTACTGAGCTCCTTGAACATTTTAAAAAGGAGCAGGCTCTTTCTCTATTGGATAAATTGATAAGCAAGTTGACCGATGATGGCAGCATAATCATTACTATTCCAGTGGGAGAAGAGAAAGCGGTTTTAGAACAGAAAGACCTTTTTGGAAATATCCATGAAACTCACAAGAGTTACTTAACTATCAAAGACTTCCAAGGATACAAGATTAAACATAAGGTAAATGATGGTATATTTATGGTCGGGAGGCAAACATGAAGAAGATTTTACTCATCAGTTTTGAATACCCAATAGGTAAAACCTATTGTGGCGGCGTAGGTCAAATCGTTAAGCAAAGCAGAAAAGCTCTACTGGACTTAGGATACCAAGCATATGTACTTATAAGTTCAGAATTCCAGAAAAAATATCCTGTTAAATTATTGCTCCCGGATGACTCTCTTCTGCGTTATCCCAATTTCTCGGCTTTTCAAAGGGAATATGATTGGTGCGAGTTTAAATATATTATTCAGCATTTTGTAAATTGGACTAAAGAACTAAAGAAAGTCAAATTGCACAGAGGTATAAGGCCTAAAATAATCTATCACTTTCACAGCATTTTAAGAAGAGAAAGGGATTCAGGATTTAAGACCTTCAATCGATTTCTTTTAAATCAAGAAAGAATGATTGAGATTGCAGATAGGATAATCTGTCCCTCTAGGTATGAATATGACAATTTTATTAGGTATTTTCCCTATTTCTCTGAGAAGGTTGCATTGATAGAAAATACAATGGAGTCCTTTCCTCTCCGGAAGGAAAAAATCCTAAATATTAAGAGCCTAAATGGGATAAAGGAGGGCGATATTGTCTCGATATATGTAGGGCGTCTTGAGAGAATAAAAGGTGCCGATGTTATCATTCAGCACATACCTAAAGTATTAAATAGGCATAAGAATCTTAAGATTTTTATAATCGGCAAAACATCGGAAAGGAATCTTTACAGAAAATTGAAGAGGTTGCAGAAGCGATTTCCGCATCAAATTTTTTATATAAGATATTTAGAGAAAGATATGCTATTCCAGTATTATTATCTAAGCCATATTTATATAAATACCTCTCTAAGCGAATCCTTCTCACTAAGCACCCATGAGAGTGCCTTCTGCAATAATGCCCTCTTGCTTAACACTCTTCCGGTATTTGATAAATTTAAAGATGCAGCGTTGTTCTTTTCAAATCATGATACTGATGGCAATGGTTTTATTTCCAGATATGAACAGTTAATTAAGAATAGGCAGTTAAGGATTAGGCTTGCCAACAAATCCGTGAGAATAATAAAAGATTTTCTAGCCAACAATAGAATAAGGGAAGATTTTACTGAGCTTTTTAAAAAAGTCTAAATTCATACCGTATCCCATACCCTATCCTCTTGATTCCCCAGCCACCAAAAGCCGATAATAAAATTGAAGGTATGGTTCTATTTTTGTACAAGATTAAATGAACCCGCCACTTTTCTCACTTAGCCGCCAAGTGTATTTTGCTCGGAATTTGCTCCGTATACTCTGAATATAGCCGGCAATTGAAACAAAATGCTTCTGACATTTCCGCAGAATTCAACCTGACAGATAAACTAACCTTTTGTTTCTAAATAGGTACTATCCCTAAACCCAATGCTCCATTATAAGTAGAAGATTGACGCATAGATAAGAGCATAGTAAAATATAATTAACTTAACCATGAAAAAGAAAAAAGCAAAAAAACCAAAAGAAGTATTGCCGGGGACCATCAGGATAAAGACCGCTAATTTAGGGGTCTATGAAAAAACAAAGAGGTCCTGGAAAAAGTCCTCTGAGATTTTTCCGGAAGCAATGCTTATAATCAAGCTCTTCAAAAAGCACAAAAGATTCTCTGTTCTGGCGGATAAGAAAAACCCTCAATTTCTTAAAGGGCAGCTGGGACCCAATGGCCTGACTCAAGGGGCAAGGATACCCATTTTGCCAAACGGCAAGAAATTAAGCAAGGCATTTTCGCTTTTTGCTCCGCATTTAATGATTCATGATGAGACTACACATTCCCACTGGGACGTCATCTATAAAAATCCCGGCGGCACCTATTCATACCTCTACACCCTGGATAAGGTCAAGAGGTTCGGGAGGAAAAAATACCATATTGTTGAGGAGTTTGAAAAGCTTTGCCCGAAACTCATGCTCAGCGCTTATGAGGCACTGAAAGATAAGGATGACTATATGGCCCTGCCGATGTTTACGCTTTTAAAAACTTATATGAGGATTGGAAACGAAATATACTACAAACTCCACCACCACAAGGGGCTGGTGACGATGAAGAAGGGAGACATCGATATTAAAGGTAAAGAAGTTTCCTTTCACTATATAGGAAAGGACGGGGTACCCACAAGCGTTACCGCTGTATTCCCGAAGGTTTACATCGACAGGCTAAGCGACCTTTTGAGGAATAAGGGAAAATCGGAGTTTGTTTTTGCCAACCCCAATACCGGCCATCCCCTAAAGGAAGAGCATTTCAAGAAGGCGTTTAAGAAATACTGCGGCAAGGAATTCTATCCCCATATCTTAAGGAGTTTTTATGCCACCAGAAGGGTGAAAAAGTTTTTGGCACGTCCCGGGCCGATAACCAAAGAAAGCGTTCAGAAGCTCTGTTATTCGCTTGCCGAAATCCTGGGCCACAAGCGCTTTATCAAAAAGGACGGGACCTGGAGGGAAAATTACACCGTAACCATAAATCATTACGTCCAGCCAAAAATCCTGAAAAAGCTAAAGGCAGTGCTGTCATAGGGACTGTCCCTAAAATTCATCGCTGGGTTTGTTCGGGCTTGCTCTCAGCGCACCGCTCGCTTTTCCCCAGCGAGGAAAAGCTTCGCTCGGGGAAAATGCTCGCTCTTGGATAAAGTTAAACCAGGCAAACCGTGCCCGCTCGCATTTTCTACGTGCGCTTCGACCAATCCCTCACATGTACACGTTTGGAGATGTGCTGACACTTCCACATTGGTGGGAGCGTCAATTTTA
>CAZQEY010000010.1:0-50753 GCA_964592485.1 uncultured Planctomycetales bacterium | reverse complement strand
GGATTCCCTCGTTGCTCAAGCTGCTTTGGCTAAAATCGACATTCGCTCAAAAAGCACCAGGTTCATTTATAGGCTAAATTCTCATTGTCCAACTCTCCATTTAGTAGTAAAATAATAAATTAAGGAGAATAAGATGATTATTACAGAGCAAAAACCGATTCAGGAGATAATTGATAGCTTAAAAGGATACGATAAGGTCTTTCTGGTTGGCTGTGGGGAGTGCGCTACAGTTTGTAAGACCGGAGGAGAGGCCGAGGTCGCCACGATGAAAAAGGCCTTAGAGGAAAATGGTAAGGTAGTTACCGGCTTTACTATTCCTCAGGCGCCCTGTATTGCTGCTCAGGTAAAGACAGAATTAGCCAAGAATATGAAGGCATTAAGAGAAAGCCAGGCGATTTTGATTCTTGCCTGTGGACTGGGGGTACAATCAGTCAAGGCAAATGACCGCTTAGGGTTGGTGGTTTTACCGGCTTGCAATACGGAGTTTTTAGGAGTTGTTGATGCCAAGGGAAATCTATACGAGAAATGCTCTGCCTGTGGGGAGTGTGTTTTAGGAGTAACTGCCGGTATCTGCCCCCTTACCCTCTGCGCCAAAGGGCTGCTGAATGGTCCCTGCGGCGGAATGGATAAGGGCAAATGTGAGGTGGATAAGGATAAGGACTGTGCCTGGGTTTTGATTTATCAGGAACTGGAAAAGCAAAAACAGCTCGCTGAGTTTAAGAAGATAAAAGCACCGAGAGATTTTAAGAAGACTACCCGGCCGCGTAGCAAGATTTTAGTAAAGTAATGAGCGAAAACTTGACCCCGCACCTTTTACGTATTAAAATATTATTGGTGGATTTTGGGTAATATTCATTCCGTACCTTTTAAGAGGGCGGGTTCAAGACAATAATTAAAAAATGAATTTTCAAAAAGGTGCGGGGTTGACAAAGAGGCAATTACGTAATATATTGATAAATAGATTAAAACAACAAACGGAGCAGGAGCGTAAGCAAAAAAGCAAGCTGATTGAAGAGAAACTTTTAAAACAGGAGGAATTTATTAAAGCAGAGAGGATAATGTTTTATCTAGCTTTTGACGGAGAGGTAAACACAGAAAGCATGATTAATAAGGCAAGGGGCCTTAGTAAAGAGATTTTTGTTCCTGTATGCGATACTAAACAGAAGGCCTTGAAGCCATGTATTTTGATGGAAGATAGCAAATTAGATAAAGGGCCATACCAAACATTGGAACCCCAAACTAAGATTGATTTGTCTGTTGATGAATTGGATTTGGTGATTGTGCCCGCCCTTGCGTTTGATAAGAAAGGGAATCGCCTGGGGCGAGGTAAAGGGTATTATGACCGCTTCCTAAAAGGGTTACCCCAACGTACGCATTCCATTGGTTTGGCCTTTGACTTCCAAATCTTGCCGCACTTACCCGTCGAGCAAATTGATATGCCAGTAGATAAAGTCCTCTCCGCTTAATTCTTTGATCAAAGTTTAGCCTCAACCAAAGTTCAGCCTAAAACAATATTTTACTTTAGCTGAGGTTAAAGTTTGAGCAAAGCCTTTGATCAAAGTTTAGTCTTGACTGAAGTTTAAGCTTAAAGCAGCGCTTTAGCTGAGGCTGGAGTTTGAGCAAAGCCTTTGATCAAAGTTTAGTCTCAATCGAAGTTCAGCCCGAAACAATACCTGACTTTAGCTGAGGCTAAAGCTTGGACAAAGATCTCCTCTTTATTGTTTCAACTGAATTCCAAAGGTTAATAAAAAGTTATAACTAGACTCCCGTTAGAAATACTGCTTGCTAATACGTCAAATAAAAATTCCTAACGGGGCTTGCTTAAAATTCAATCTCAGTTTATAATAAGGAAAGGAGGTTTTGATAAAATGTTGACTACAATCCTATTGATTATTACGGCGGCTGTCGGCTTAAGCGGAGGTTACTTATTAAGAAGATACCTTGCCGAGAGAAAGATTCAGGACGCTGAAGCTAAAGCACAGTTTATTTTGGAGAAGGCAGATAAGGAGATTCAAGACCGGCGTCGAGAAATAGAGCTGGAGGCGAAGGATTTGATGTTTCGCCTGCGCCAGGATTTTGAGAATGAGACAAAGCAGCGCGGTCAGGAATTGACTGAGTTAGAGAAGAAATTCGCCCAGAGAGAGATAAATCTTGACCGACGTCTGGAATTACTGGAGAAAAAGGAAAAGGACCTTGAATCAAAGGCAACAGCTTTTAGTCGTCAAGAGGAAAGTCTAAAAGTCAAAGAGAATCAACTCTTTAATCTTATTGCTGAAGAGAAGGAACGCCTTCAGAAAATATCCTCTTTGTCTCCTGATGAGGCAAAAAAGATTCTTCTGGCGCGAATAAGCGATGAACTTAATGCGGAGAAGGCTAATTTGATTAGAAAACAGGAAGAAGAACTGCGCGCTCAGTCTAATAAGATGGCTACTGATATTATAAGTTTGGCTATTCAAAGGTATGCGGCAGAATATGCTGCGGAGACAACGGTTAGCGTGGTTAATCTGCCTAATGATGAGATGAAGGGTAGAGTTATAGGTCGTGAGGGCAGGAACATCCGCGCCTTGGAGATGGTTACCGGTGTTGATGTGATTATTGACGATACTCCCGAAAGCGTTATCCTCTCTAGTTTTGATCCGATAAGACGAGAGGTGGCGCGTATATCCTTAGAAAAACTGATTAGCGACGGCCGTATCCATCCCGCCCGCATAGAAGAGGTGGTAACAAAGACACGCAAGGATTTGGAGGAGCAGATTCAACAAAAGGGCGAAGCTGCCTGTTTCGAATTGGGCGTTGAAGGATTACGTCCGGAATTGATCAGGCTCCTGGGTCGGCTGAATTTCCGTACCAGTTTTGGCCAGAATGCACTCCAGCACTCCATAGAAGTAGCCTATTTTTTAGGGATGATGGCTTCGGAATTAGGTGCTGATTGGCGTTTAGCCCGGCGCATCGGGCTATTGCATGATATCGGCAAAGCAGTTGATCAGCAACAGGAAGGGACCCACGCCCGTATCGGAGCGAGCTTGGCAAAGAAATACGGAGAGTCCGCTGAGGTTATTCATGCCATTGAGTCACATCACGAGGAACAAACTCCCTTAACAGTTTATGCGATTCTGGCAGTTGCTGCCGATGCAATAAGTGCAGCTCGGCCAGGAGCAAGAAAAGAAACCTTAGAGGCGTATATAAAAAGATTGGAAAAATTAGAAGCGATTGCTAACCCTTTTAAAGGAGTGGAGAAGACCTATGCGATTCAAGCCGGCCGCGAAATCCGTGTTATTGTCGAACCACAAAGGATCTCCGATAACGAAGCAGTGAATCTGGCACGAGATATAAAAAAGAAGATTGAAGAAGGCTTAGAATATCCTGGACAAATTAAAGTTACTGTAATTCGCGAAATTAGAGCGATTGAATACGCAAAATAATAATAAAGAATAGTAACTAGTACGTTAGTAACTCGTAACTAGTAATTGATTCGCAATTCACAACCCATTTTTAAAAATTACTATTTACAATTTACTGATTAGAGTTTTTAATTACGAGTTACGAAAAGATGAATATATTATTTATAGGTGATATCGTCGGCAGGCCAGGCAGAGAAACAGTCAAAGTTCTGCTGCCAGACTTAAAAAAGGAATTTGCGCTTGATTTTGTTATTGCTAACGTAGAGAATGCTGCCGGAGGTTCAGGTGTTACTCCCCCGGTAGCTTATGAACTCGCAAGTTTCGGAATAGATGCATTTACCTCGGGAGACCATATTTTTAAAAAAAGAGAGATACTCTCAACAATTAATGAAGAGCCAAGGCTTCTTAGGCCCGCAAATTTTCCCTTGGCCAGTCCAGGCAGAGGTTCGGGGCAATTTATTACCAAGACTAAAAGCCCCCTTGTTCTAATCAATATCTTAGGCCGTGTTTTTATGGAAGCAAGGGAATGCCCCTTTCGCGTGGTTAAGGAAGAAATCGATAAAGCCGGATGTAAAGTCATCATTGTTGATTTTCATGCCGAGGCAACCTCTGAAAAGGTAGCAATGGGTTGGTATTTAGACGGATTAGTCAGTGCAGTGTTAGGTACGCATACGCATATCCAGACTGCTGATGAAAAGATTCTTCCCCAAGGCACCGCCTACATCACTGATGTGGGCATGACTGGGCCTCAGCGTTCAGTTATCGGTCGCAATATCGAAGATGTTTTGACAAGGTTTATCACGCAGGTTGACCATCGTTTTGAGGTGGCTTCCGAAGACTCGCAGTTACAAGGCGTAGTTTTGGATATTGATGAGAATACGGGAAAGGCAAGGTCGATTACGAGACTTCAGAGGAAGATTTAATTCGTATATCAAGGTTCCAATTAAAAGCATAAACCACAGATGAACACAGATAAACACAAGAGGAGAAAAGCGGTCGGTATTTATAGCATTCTCTATGCTAAGCAGTGTTTACCCGTGTTTATCTGTGGTTGCAAAGATTTTTTAAAAATATCTGGATTTTGTTTTTTTATTCTTATATTTGCATTTTGCATTTTGAATTTTATAGGCGATTTTACTTTCGCTCAAGGTAACGATATCGATTTCAACTTGGATATAACCGGTAAGACAAAACCAACGCCGAATCTTCTTAGAAAGCCAGGCATAGATTTAAGCGGCCGGGGGTTTCATTATCAGCCGACCTGGCCGCAGAACTTGGCTGCGCCCGAAGTATTAGCCCAACTCAACGAACGTCTTGATTTGAGCGGAGGTATTTTTCATTTACAGTTTGACCTTTGGGAGTTTATCCAACTGGCTAAGGATAAAGAGATGCAGGCCGAATTTCTGGAAAACTATTCGACAGTGATTAAAAATATAAATTCGGCTGGAGGAATCATTCTTTTGAATTTGTATGGTATGCCTCCGGGCTTAGGTAAGGTCTTGGATAAGAAAAGTTCCCCCTGGGATATCGGCGCGTTCAAGGAGCTGGTTAAGCATATTATCCGCTATTTGAGTTGCGAGAAGGGTTATGATATCTGGTACGAGATATGGAACGCTCCGGATTCGGACGATTTCTTTTTAGGGCAGAAAAAAGAATATCTCAATATTTATCAAGCAGTAGCCCAGAGCGTAAAGGAATTAGAAAAAGAGACTAACCGTGACATTCGCATCGGCGGCCCGGCAGTAACATGGTGGTTCCAGAATTTGGAAGGCAATACCGTTTTCTATCCCGAAGAAAGCCTTATCTACGAATTTATTCGCTTCTGTTCTCAACAGGGACTTCCTCTGGACTTTATTAGCTGGCATGCCTATACCAGCGACCCATTGGCCGAAAGTGAAATTACCTGTTATAAAAATATAGTTCCAAAACTTATTCGCGAATGGCTTTCGTATTTTGGCCTAGACTCAACTATACCTCTAATTATTAGTGAATGGAACTACGATACGGGGTTAAACTTTGAACCCAAGCGAGGCTGGGAGTCTTATGTCGCTGCCAGCTTTATCCCCAGCCGGATAAGGAATATGCTAAAGTCAGGCATTGATTATCAAATATTCTTTTGCCTGGAGGATTTTAAAAATAATAAACAAGGGGTAAATCGAAATGTCGGCTTATTCTGGTTTGAGTCGGAGCATGTCAAATACACCGGCGGAGCAAAATCGATGTTTAATGTAATTAGTATGCTCAATATGCTGGGTAGCGAGATGTTTATTGCCTCGCGCCTGGATGATGAATTTGTCGGCATAATTGCCACCAAGACAGAAACAGGCCTCGCCTTATTTTTGTTCAAATATATTGACCCCAGGCTTGCCAGGGATTATCTTTCTCGACATCTGGCTGAATTGCACCCCAGATTGGCAAGAATATTGGTAAATTTAATACATTCCGATAAATGGGAGAGGATTAAAAATTCAGAGATTCCTCTAAAAACCTTGCGCTTAGACAAAAGGATAAAGGCAAAGATTGAAGAGGCAATTACTTTAAATAAAATGGCGAAATCCTTGATTACCCAGTCTCAGAATATAAATTTAAATTTGACCAATCTTAAGGATGATTATATCTATAAAAAATATATCGTAGATAAATCCTGCCGATTGGATTGCGCATTTATGCCGCGAGAAGAAAAAGAGATTAAGGATGTTACTACCTATAAGGAGACCTTAATTTTGGAGCCGTATTCAGTGGTCTTGATTGTGATGGATAAAAAACCAGAAGTCTCTGTGGAGGTTGAAGAGGCGGAGCAAGTAACCCCGATTAAGCCTGAAGAGCCGATAGGGGAAAAACCTAATGAAGGCCAGAAGAAAGGAGCAGGGCAAGATGAGGCGGAATAGCATTAATAGGCGCCGGTTTCCGCGCGCAGATTATCCATGCAAGGTTGTTGTTTTAAGAAGTGATTTAAAACATGTTTTCTCTACTCATACCGAAAATATAGGTGCAGGAGGAATTTGCGTAGTTCTATCCAAGGCATTGCCTCAGTCTTGTCCTGTGGAGATTCTTCTTTATTTAAAGGATGGAGGAGTTCCTATAGAGTGTAATGGGAGGATTGCTTGGGCGCTTCGAAGAGGGGGTAATTTTGATACGGGAATCGAATTTATCGATATCCAAGAACCCGACCGCTCAAGAATTGAGAATGTTGTTCAGGAATGCCTACGCGAATCAATTTAAATAAACAATCCCAATTAGATGATAAATCCCGCATTTCTCTATCTTCCCGGGCGGCCCCGTTACAAGGGAAGGTGCGAGATAAATATTCGACTCAACATATCTATACGGTAAGTGAGTTAACCCAGGATATAAAATTAATCCTGGAGAATAACCTTTCTTCAATTTGGCTGGAGGCGGAGATTTCCAACTTTACCCATCATTTGTCCGGCCATATGTATTTTTCCCTCAAAGATGAAAATGCGATAATTAATGCTTGTTTATTTAAGAATGTGAATCAGACTTTAAAATTTAAATTAGAAGATGGGTTAAAGGTAATTTGTTTTGGACGCATTACTGTATACGGAAAACGCGGGCAGTATCAGGTAGTCATTGAGAAGATTGAGCCTAAGGGAATTGGTTCTTTGCAATTGGCATTTGAGCAACTCAAAGATAAATTATTCAAAGAGGGATTATTCGATGTGGCCCGTAAAAAACCCATACCCCTGATGCCATTTTCCGTAGGCATCATTACCTCAGCAACCGGTGCGGCAGTCGAGGATATTCTTAAAATCCTAAATAGGGAGGTGAAATTCTTACGCATTGTTGTGCGGCCAACGGTTGTGCAAGGTGAACAGGCGAAATATGATATTGCTTTAGGCATCGCCGAATTTAACGAATATTCTCAGGTTGATGTTTTGATTATTGGCCGAGGGGGCGGCAGTCTTGAAGACCTCTGGGCGTTTAATGAAGAGATTGTTGCCCGGGCAATATTTAATTCTAAGATTCCAGTTATATCTGCGGTAGGTCATGAGGTCGATACTACCATCGCTGATTTAGTTGCTGATTTGCGTGTGGAGACTCCCACAGCGGCAGCCAAATTATTTGTGAACAAGAAGAACGAGATACTAAAGCTATTGGAGCAGAGCCAGTTATTGCTGGTTAACTTAATCAGAGAAAAAAGCAATGATTTAAAACAAAGATTCAATCTGCTTTCTACCAGCCCCGCGTTTAAGCATCCATTACAGAAGATTGAGGAATTTCAGCAGGATACCGATAGCTTGACGCACTCCGCGTCTCTAGTAATTCAGCATCTTATTCATTTAACTGAGCAGAGGCTGGCTGCGGTCATCGGAAAATATCAGGCACTTAATCCGCTGGCGATTTTATCTCGCGGCTTCAGTTTAACTACGAGCATAGATGGCAAGATTATTCTAAAGGCCAGTTCCCTTAAAAAGGGTGATCGAGTAAATACAAAATTAGCCAAAGGCAGTTTTCAATCTGAAGTGACTCAGATAGATTCTTAGAAGAAAAAACCACAGAGGTACGGAGACGTAGGGGACACAGAGAAAAAGAAAATCTTAAAGCATAAGAAAGCATAAACCACAGATGAACACAGAAGAAAGAAAAAGACTTTCGTATTTTTATTATGAAAATTTAACAGTGTTTACCTGTGTTTATCTGTGGTTACAAAGTTTTCTTAAAAAACTCTGTGACTTTGAGCCTTTATGGTAAAAAATAAACTGGAGGTAAAATCCTATGTCAAAGACAATAGATTTTGAGAAATCTTTAAAAAAATTGGAAAGGATAGTTAAGGATTTAGAGGAAGGCAATCTTTCACTCGATGAAGCACTTAAGAAATATGAGGAGGGCATTGAATTATCCAGGAATTGCTCCAAAATGTTAAGAGAGGCAAAGGCAAGAGTAGAGAAATTGGTAAAAAAACAAGGAATCGAGATTACTGAGGAATTCCAGCCCGAAGAGGAAAATCAAGATATATCCGGAAAAGATTAATTCTCCCAAGAATTTAGTAGAGATTAATGTTTTGCTCCAGCCTTCCGCTGGATAAAAGCTTAGCTTACAAAATTATGTATCTGGAAAAGATTGATTCTCCCAAAGATTTAGTAGAGATTAATGTTTTACTCCAGCCTTCAGCTGGATATAAGCTTAGCTTACTAAGTGAACTTTGTATTGAATCCGTTAAGTTGAAGAAAGTCAGAAAATTAATAGTGGCAGTCATGTTAAAAATAATCTCAAGTTATACTATACTACTTCTCAAGTTGACGAATTAAAGATGAACTTCACTTAGCAAGTCTCGTTCAAAAGCGACTAAAGGTGAAAGTAAAACATCAAGATTATGTATTTGGAAAAGATTGATTCGCCCCAGGATCTAAAAAGGTTAAAGGTCAGTCAGCTTTCTAGACTCGCTGAGGAGGTTCGTCTACGCATTATTGAAGTGGTGGCTTCAACCGGAGGACATCTTGCTTCCAGCCTCGGCGTAGTAGAATTAACCCTGGCTTTGCATTATTGTTTGAATATGCCTGAAGATAAGATTGTTTGGGATGTGGGTCACCAATCTTATACTCATAAAATCTTAACCGGCAGAAATAAACAATTTTCCTCGCTGCGCCAATACGGGGGTTTAAGCGGATTTCCTAATCCTGAAGAGTCAGCCTACGATGTCTTTGTTACCGGGCATAGCGGTACAGCGATATCTCTTGCCCTGGGGTTAGCAGTAGGCAATCCCCAGGTTGAAACAGTTGCCGTAATTGGCGACGGCTCTTTAAGCAACGGACTTTGTTTTGAGGGTCTGAATAATGTCGGACAGCTGAAATGCAATCTGTTGGTGATTTTAAATACAAACGAACTGAGCATCGCCCCCAACGCCGGGGCGTTGAGTAAGTATCTTAATAAGATTATTTCGCTGCCGATATATAACCGTTTTCGTAATGCAGTAGATAATCTACTAAAGACACGCATTCCTCGGGGTCAGCGCATTTTAAAGATAGTGGATAAGTTTGAAGAGGCAATTAAGGGTTTATTTGTGCCGGGCATGTTCTTTGAGGAACTAGGATTCCGTTATTTTGGGCCCTTAGATGGCCATAACCTTGAGACACTTATCCCGGCCTTAAAGAATATCCTTAAACTTTCTGGCCCGCGCCTGTTACACCTGGTAACTGTTAAAGGCAAAGGATATTCTCCAGCAGAGGAGCAGCCAATAAGATTTCACAGCGCGGTTCCTTTTGATATTCCTACTGGTCAAGCCCGCAGGAAAGATTCTGGTGTCAAAACCTATACAGGGATTTTCAGTGATAAATTAGTTGAGTTAGCCAAGGATAATCCCCGTGTTGTAGCAATTACTGCCGCTATGCCCGAAGGCACAGGTTTAGACAAATTCCGCGATGCTTATCCTGACAGATTTTTTGATGTGGGTATCGCAGAGTCGCATGCAGTCTGTTTTGCTATAGGACTTGCCCACGGCGGGCTTAAACCAGTAGTAGCAATCTATTCTACATTTCTCCAGCGGGCTTATGACCAGATTATTGAAGGGGTGGCTCTGCAGAATTTAGGTCTGGTTTTAGCAATTGACCGCGCGGGGATTGTCGGTGCAGACGGAGTAACCCATCAAGGCGTATTTGACCTTGTTTATCTAAGGAGTGTCCCTAATTTGGTGACAATGGCTCCGAAGGATGGTCGGGAATTAGAAGAGATGCTTGAGTTTGCTTTGAATCTGAATAAGCCGGTGGCAATAAGGTATCCAAAATCCGATTGCCTGTTGTCTGCCGGCCCGGCTGCCAGCCCCTTACAATTAGGTAAGGCAGAGGTTTTAAAAGAGGGCAAGGACGTGAGTTTAGTTGCTTTAGGTTCTATGGTTCTGTCCAGCCTGGAGGCAGCGGATTTATTAGAAAAGGAAGGGGTTTCTTGCTCAGTGATTAATTCCCGCTTTCTTAAGCCTTTGGATGCAGATTTATTAAATAACATAAAAACAAAGATTATTTTTACTGTTGAGGAAGGAATAGCCAGTGGCGGATTCGGTTCAGCAGTGCAGGAGGTTTTGGGTAGGCCGGTTTATCGGCTGGGATTGCCTGATGAGTTTATTCCTCATGGTAGTCGAGATATATTATTAGAGAATTACGGATTAACGTCTAAGGGTATTGCCGAAAGGATAAAGGCATGCCCAGAATAACTATTGACCGAGAAAAATGCAAGGGGTGTTTGCTCTGTATTAGTTTTTGTCCCCGCGGTTTGATAAAATTGGATAACAGCTTGAATTCCCGCGGGGTAAAGCCGGTTAAATTTATTGATAATAATCAAGAATGCCTGGGTTGTTTGCAATGTGCGCTAATTTGTCCGGATTGTTGTATTGAGGTCTTTAAATGAAAAAAATATTAATGACGGGTAATGAGGCAATTGGTGAAGGAGCGATTCAGGCAGATTGCGCCTTCTATGCTGGATATCCAATTACTCCTCAGAATGAACTCACTGCTTATATGGCAAAAAGAATGATTGAGGAGAATCGTATCTTTATTCAGGCAGAATCAGAATTAGCCGCAATAAATATGGTTTTTGGCGCCGCCGCTGCCGGCGCGCTGGCAATGACCTCTTCTTCCAGCCCGGGAATCAGCCTCAAGCAGGAGGGGATTTCTTATCTAGCTGGATGCGAGCTTCCTGCCGTAATTGTTAATATTATGCGCGGCGGTCCAGGCCTGGGCAATATCGCTCCATCGCAATCAGATTATTTTCAGGCAACCAAAGGCGGAGGGCATGGAGATTATCGCTGTATTGTTCTTGCTCCTTCTTCGGTTCAGGAGGCATTTGATTTGATGCTATTGGCATTCAAGCTGGCTTGGCAATACAGGAATCCAGTGATCGTTCTAGGTGATGGGATGCTTGGACAGATGATGGAACCCCTTTTAGTTCACAGTTCACACTCCACAGTTCACAGAAAAAATCCGTCAACCGTCGACCGTGAACTCTCAATTAAGAAATGGGCGTTGACTGGCTGCAGGAATCGCAAGCCCAATGTTATAAAGTCGCTCTATTTACCCGAGGGGGCACTGGAAGAGGCTAATAAGGGTTTGCAGAAGAAATATCAAAAGATGCAAAGTCAGCAGCAGCGCTGGAGGAGTTTATTTCTGGATGATGCCCGGATTGTCTTGGTTGCTTATGGAACGATGGCAAGAATTGCCCAAAATGTGGTAAACAGATTGAGAAAACAGAATATGAGAATCGGGCTTATTCAACCAATCAGCCTCTGGCCGTTCCCTCAGAAGGCATTTGATCATAATCCCTCAAAAAAAATCCGTTATGTAGTGACTGAGATGTCTTATGGTCAGATGCTTGAAGATGTAAAGTTAGCTGTGGGAGGAAAAGCTCCAGTGGAATTCTTTGGCCGTGCTGGCGGAGGAATACCGTCGGAACAAGAGATAATAAGTAAGATAAATCATTTAGCCCGTTAGGTCCGTTAATTCCGTTAGCTCTGTTAACGGACTAAACAGACATAACAGACCAAACGGACATAACAATAATATGAAGAAAATATTTAGTCATCCTGAATCTTTGCGTAAGGTAGCAACACACTATTGCGCAGGTTGCGGTCATGGTATTGTTCATCGTCTGGTTGCCGAGGTTATTGATGAGTTAGAGATAAGGGAGAAGACAATAGCGGTGGCACCCGTAGGCTGCGCGGTAATTGCTTACGATTATTGGGATTTTGATTGTTGTGAAGCAGCTCATGGCCGGGCCCTGGCAGTAGCAACGGGAATAAAGAGGGTGAGGCCAGAAAATGTCGTTTTTACCTATCAAGGAGATGGAGATTTAGCGGCAATCGGAACAGCAGAGACAATTCATACTGCAAACCGGGGAGAGAATTTAACCGCAATATTTATCAATAATGCTGTTTACGGAATGACTGGCGGGCAGATGGCGCCTACCACACTATTGGGCCAGAAAACAGCCACTACCCCTTGGGGTCGCGATGTAAAGATTAGCGGTTATCCTTTGAAGATTTCTGAATTACTGGCTCAATTGCCGGCAGTAAAGTATGTGGAGCGGGTTTCGGTCTATTCCCCCCAGGAAGTAATCCGGGCAAAAAAATCAATAAGACAGGCATTGGTTAATCAGGTTGATAATCTGGGTTTTTCTTTGGTTGAGGTACTTTCTCCTTGCCCCACATACTGGCAGATGCCGCCAAAGAAGGCAATGGATTGGATTCGCGATGTAATGAGCAAAGAGTTTCCCCTTGGGAGAATTAAATAATGCTTGAGCAGATTATAGTTGCGGGCAGTGGCGGTCAGGGGATAATGCTACTAGGCAAGGTGATTGCCGCAGCTGCTTTAGGCAAGGGGATGAATGTAACCTGGTTTCCCACCTATGGTGCGGAGGTAAGGGGCGGGGCTGCTTATTGTATGGTAAAACTTTCGTCCGGCGATATTCCCTCTCCTTATATTGATAAAGCAGATACAATAATAATTATGAATGATTTGTCTTTTTCTAAATTCAATCAGAGAATAAACAAAAAAGGCTTGTTATTGGTTAATAGTTCTTTGGTAAATACTGATAAGACAGGACATAGGGCGTCGAGCAACAAACAAGTATTTTTGCCTTTTACTGAAGCTGCTGTAGAGTTGGGCAATATAAGGGTTGCGAATATGGTTGCTCTGGGTGGCTATATCGCAAAACGGAAGATTCTTAATAAACAAATTGTTTTTTCTGCAATAGAGGATATTGCTCCGGCAGATAAAAAGGGCTTGATTGAAATTAATAAACGAGCAATAGAGAAGGGAATAAAGCTGGCAAGATGATAAAGGTCAGATTCGCGCCTTCACCAACAGGGAATTTACATATCGGCGGAGCGCGCACCGCTTTGTTTAACTGGCTTTATGCTAAAGCAAACAAGGGCCAGCTCGTATTGAGGATTGAGGATACTGACCAGGAGCGCTCAAAGAAGGAATACCTGGATGAGATTTTACAGAGCCTTACTTGGCTGGGATTTAATTGGGACCAGATATATTACCAAAGCAAGCGTTTGGATATTTATAGAGAGCATGCCCAGAAACTGCTAAATCAGGGGAAGGCATATTTTGATAAGACCCAAGACAAAAACCATAAGCAAGAGGCAATTATCTTTAAAATTAACCCGGGTGAGGTTAAGATAAATGATTTAATCCACGGAGAGATTGAGTTTGACGCAAGCACAATTAAAGACCAGGTGCTGATTAAATCCGATGGTATGCCTACCTATAATTTTGCCTGCGTGGTAGATGATGCTACAATGGAGGTTTCTCATGTAATCAGGGGGGATGACCATATTTCCAATACGCCCAAACAGGTTCTTTTATATCAAGCACTGGGATACAATATACCTATATTTGCTCATCTTCCCTTAATCTTAGGCAAAAACGGCTCCAGGCTTTCCAAGCGAACCGGCGCAACCGCGATTAGCGAATATCACCAACTCGGTTTTTTACCGGAGGCGTTAGTCAATTATCTTTTACTTCTTAGTTGGTCACCCGGAGAGAATCGTGAGATTGTTGATATTCAGGAAGCAATAAAAATTTTTGATATCAGCAATATAAATAAGACTGCAGCAATTTTTGATCGGGATAAACTTAATTGGATTAACAATCAATATATCAAAAACACTTCTGCGGAGAGGCTTATTGATTTGCTCATTCCCATGATTAAGAAGAGATTTCCTCAGGCAGAAAGTTACTGTTTATCTAAGCAGAGGTTAGCGGGAGTGGTGAAATTATATCAGGGCCGGATTAATACATTGGAGGATTTTTTAGATTGGGCGGACTTTTTCTTCCTGGATGAGATTGAGATAGGGGAAAGTCTAAAAGACAAATTTTTAAGCCAGGACTTATCAAGGGAATTTAGTCTATTTATAGAGAGATTGCAAAGATTAGAGTCGTTTACGGTAGTTGGTATCGAGAAAACATTCAGGGATTTGGTAAAGGAGCTTAACATGAATTCGCGACAATTAATTCATCCCTTAAGGGTTGCCTTAACCGGCAAGACTATTGGGCCGGGTCTGTTTGACGTAATATTCTGTCTAGGCAAACAGATAACCAAGGCAAGGTTAAGCAGATGGATTAAAAAAGGGGGGTAGCCATGCATTTCCGCTCGACTTTGGCTTTAACAATCTGCGGATTGTGTCTCCTGGTGATGATTATTAGCGGCTGTGAGACGCTTAAGGGGGCAGCGAGGGGTGGGGCAGAGGGATTTGCTAAGGATTGGCAAAGCGCTCAGAAGATAGATGAGTGGATACGCGAAAATCTCTGGTAAGATTTGCCCTGTCGTCTAATCGGTAGGACACAAGACTCTGGATCTTGGTATTCTGGTTCGAGTCCAGACGGGGCAGTGATAATTTGCGCGGGTGGTGGAACTGGCAGACACGCTACTTTGAGGGGGTAGTGGGGCAACCCGTAGGAGTTCAAATCTCCTCCCGCGCACCATTTTAATTATGTTAAGACGCATTCATGTATTTTATTCAGGTAGGGTTCAGGGAGTTGGTTTTCGCTTTACTACTGAAGATTTGGCCCGGGATTCAAGAGTTACTGGTTGGGTAAGGAACCTGCGCGGTGGTCAAGTTGAGTTGGTTGCCGAGGCAGAGGAGTCGGTATTAAAGGATTTTCTTTCTCGCATTGAGCAATATTTTCGCAGTTACATTCAGGCTGCAGATATTCAATGGCAGGAGCCAACTGGAGAATTTAGAGATTTTGGAATAAGATTTTAATCGCCCCGCACCTTCTTGATGTTCAAATATAGTTAAATTTGTAAATAAAAACCAGAAGAATAAAGAAAAGGTGCGGGGCGAATTGTCTGTTGTCTTATGCGTTACGGGATTTTCTCGGATATACATTCCAATTTAGAGGCATTGGAGGCAGTAATCAAGGCATATGAATCCGAAAAGATTGATATGTATTTGTGCCTTGGGGATTTAGTCGGCTATGGGGCTAACCCTGTTGAGTGTATCCAGATAGTCAAGGATATTGCCCAGATGATTATCGCAGGAAATCACGATTGGGCAGTGGCTGGTTTATTTTCTTTAGAGTATTTCAATGATTGGGCAAAACAGGCGGTTATCTGGACGCAGAGGAAAATGGATTTGACCAATCATAATTTTTTGGCATCATTGAGGTTTATTTATGAAAATGAGGATTTCACCTTGGTGCACGGTAGTTTAAATTCACCACAGGAGTTTCATTATATAACCGATATTTCTGAAGCCGCACAAACTTTTAGATTGATGAATAAATCAATCTGTTTTGTTGGGCACACCCACGTAGGCGGCGTTTTTATCCAAGATAAGGATGGAAGAATTGATTTTCAAAGAGAGACAAGATTCAAACTCCAAGAAGGCTACCGATATATTGTTAATGTAGGCAGTGTCGGTCAGCCCCGGGACGGCGACAATAAGGCCAGCTTCTGTATCTACGATATTGAAAGAAAAGAGGTATTGATTAAGAGGGTAGGCTATGATATCAAATCTGCTCAGGAAAAGATTTTGGCTTGTGGCTTGCCTTCATTTTTGGCAGCTCGCCTTTCTGTAGGAAGGTAAACGCCGTTAGAAAGTTGCATCTATCTCTGGAATTATGCTTTCTTTCTAATGGGGTAAATTTCTCCCAATTCTACATGTAATTATCTGGATTATATTATTAAGAGACAAAATTGTGCCTATGCTTAAAAATATCAACGAGATAGAATTCAGTGTCTTTGATTTGGAAACCACTGGTCTTACTCCAGAATCGGGTGACCGTATTGTTGAGATTGCTGCAGTTAGATTAAGGCACAAGCACAAGCACAAGCATAAGCAGAGATTAGAGGTATTTCAGTCTCTGGTAAATCCGGGAGAAAGAAGAATTTCTCCCGCTGCGTTCGTAGTCAATCAGATTACTCCGGAGATGCTTAAAGATGCTCCTGATATTTCCGAGGTAATGCCTTCATTCTTGGATTTTATCTCTGAATCCTGCCTCGCTGCTTATAACGCCCCATTTGATTTTGCCTTTTTATCTTCAGAGTCAAACTTAATCAACTGCCGGCTTCCTGAGCGATTACAGATAGTGGATATTTTGATTATGGCAAAGAGGATGTTGCCCGGTTTAGGGAGCTATTCGCTCGGATTTGTAGCCAAGACACTCGGCATAGACAGTCTCCAGAAGCATCGTGCGCTTTCTGACGCCCAGTTAGCTGCGGAGGTTTTTAATCGTCTGAATTCCACCCTTATTGGGAAAGGAGTCGTTGATTTTGAGCAATTTGTTAGCCTTTTTGGTTTAAACTCACAATTGTTAGATAATATAAATAGCGCTAAGATTGCCCAAATTCAACGAGCTTTGGATTTAGGAGTAAGTCTTAAGATAAGGTATCTCTCCGGAGCTGGCGCCAAGCTTACCGAACGGGAGGTTATACCTAAGGCAATAATTCAGAAAGGGGGCGCCATTAGAGACTATAGGGCAACAGAAAAAGAGTATGATGTCTCTAAAGGGGTTTACCTCGTAGGGTTTTGTAATTTGAGAAGGCAGGAAAGAACCTTTAGGATTGACAATATATTAAATTTAGAAATAGGAGAAGACAAGTGTCTTGGTCAGAAATAGATTTACCCTTTAAAATTAAGAAGCCAATACTGGCAGTGGGAGCAGATATAAAGAATAGCCTTTGCTTTGCTTACCGTAGATCTGCTTTTATCAACGAAGTAATCAACGATTTAGAGATACCGGATAATTTTAAAAAATTTCAAAGGAGAATAAGTTTAATTCCCCAACGCTTTGGTCTGTCACCCAGGATTATTGCCTATGACAAACATCCGGGATATTTCTCGACGAAATATATCCTCGACTTGCAAAAAGTAAAAAATATAAATTCCGCTAGAAATAGTGCTTTAGCAAAATGCAGAGCAAAAATTTCTGATGGGCCAAGACTTATTCCTGTTCAACATCACCATGCCCACATTGCTTCTTGTATGCTTGAGAATAAACTTAGCAATCAAAGGGTTATTGGTGTTGCCTTTGATGGCACTGGTTTTGGAAGTGATTCAACACTCTGGGGCGCAGAATTCTTAGTTGCTGATTATCGGGATTTCAAACGGGCAGCCCACTTAAGATATATCCCTCTCTTAGGAGGCAAGAAAGCGATTTATGAACCTTGGAGAGTAGCTTCGGCTTGGCTTTGTCTGGCTTTTGGAAATAATTTTTTAGATTTAGATTTGGATTTTCTCAAACGGATAAATAAAAAAAATTGGATTATCCTAGAAAAGATGTGGAGGCAGAATTTTAATTCACCTCCCGCCTCAAGCATTGGTCGGCTCTTTGATGCTATTGCTTGCCTGGTCTTAGAGATTTACCGGGTTGGATTCGAGGCTGAGGCAGCGATAAATTTAGAAAGGCTCGCTTCTGGTTATAAATCTCAGCCGAGAAGTTATCAGTTTGCGATTAAAAAGATTGGGCAGGTTTTTGTCATCGATCCGGTTTTGACCCTTAGGGAGATTATTGCTGATTTGAAAAATGACTGCAGTAAGGAAGAGATTGCTGCTTGTTTTCATCTGACTGTTGCCGATATGATTAGAAAGACCTGCCTGAGAATAAGAGGCGGCACCCGGATTAATACTGTTATTTTAACCGGCGGAGTATTCCAGAATAAGATTCTACTTAAGTTAAGTTTGGGTTTATTAGAAAAAGCGGGATTTCATATTTTAACTCATAAGATGCTGCCTTGCTCGGATATAAGCATCAGTCTAGGGCAGGCAGCGGTTGCCTCTTGGACCCATTAACCAGATTCAAGCCAAGCAAAGCAAAAGCAATCTTTTCTGGATAATTTAAGACAGATATGATAGAATTTTAATGACGACACAACTTATGTCCTGAGTTTATTCAAAGGACATAAGTTGTAAGTCGGAATTAACCCCGCACCTTTCTACTGTGCAGAGTTGCTTCGTAGGAAAAAGGTGCGGGGTTCAATTCGCCCGCCACAGAACTTTGGCGGGCGAATTGAAGAAGGAAGATATCAGGTGTGTTTAGGAATACCGATGAGGGTTACTAGGATAGAAGGTCAATTTGCCTGGGTTAAGACCGGCGGGCTAAGGCGTCAGGTAAATGTTCAAATGGTGCCTTTGGTAAAGCCGGGCGATTATGTTATTGTTCATGCAGGTTTTGCCATAGAGATAGTTAATCCGGAGGCTGCTCGTCAGACATTGCAATTGCTTGAAGGGGAAGATGAAATTTATTGATGAGTTCCGCAACAAAGAGCTTATCAAGCGGATTTCTCAGAAAATATTTGAGATTATACCGAAGACCACAATTCGTCTGATGGAGGTTTGCGGTACCCATACTCAGTGTTTTCACCGCTTTGGCTTAGACAGGTTAATTCCCAAGAATCTACACTTGATTGCCGGGCCCGGGTGTCCGGTTTGTGTGTCTGACCAGGATTATATTGATAAAGCAATCCAATTAAGCGAGTTTAAGGATATAATCATCTTAAGTTTTGGAGATATGTTACGGGTACCAGGGACAAACACGAGTCTTGAGAGGAAAAGGGCCGAGGGTAGCGATGTCCGTGTTGTTTATTCTGCTTGGGATAGTCTGAGTATAGCAAGAAAAAATCCAAAAAAGTTGATAATCTTTCTGGCGGTAGGCTTTGAGACTACTGCCTCGACCTTAGCTCTTACGCTGCAGGCAGCTAAAAAAGAAAGATTAAACAATCTCTCTTTTTTTTCTGCCTTAAAACTTATCCCTCCAGCAATGGAGGCATTGGTTTTTGACCGACAAGTTAAGATTGACGGATTTCTCTGTCCCGGACATGTCTCAACAATCATCGGCAGCCAGGCATATGAGTTTATTCCTAAAAAATACAAGATTGCCTGCTGTGTGGCTGGATTTGAACCCTTGGATATCTTGGAGGGGATTTATTTCCTGCTTCGTCAAGTTATTCAGAACAAACCGTGCGTGGAAAATCAGTATATACGGGTGGTAAAAAAGGAGGGAAATCTAAAGGCAAAGGCAGAAATATTCAAGGTTTTTAAGACTGATAATGCTACCTGGCGGGGACTCGGTGAAATTCCTCAAAGTGGATTGGAGTTAAAGGATGCATTCTCAAGTTTCGAGACCAAAAGAATAGTGTTTCCTAATATTTCCCGTTTCAAGCGGAATCCCGCTATAGCAAGAAATGTAAAGACGGGAAAATATGAAATACCAAACAAAAAACTTGAGAAATGCCGCTGCAAGGAAGTGCTGAAGGGAATAATTCAGCCTCCCGAGTGCTCCTTATTTCGCAAGATTTGTTCCCCTGCAAATCCTTATGGTCCCTGCATGGTTTCTAGCGAAGGAGCCTGTAATGCGTATTATAAATATAAATAGAAAATCAAAAATCAAAAATCTTTTAAAGAATTTTGAATTCCAGTCTATCATTTTAATATTTGCTTTTTGTATTTTGAATTTTTCAACTGGTTGTACTCAAAAGAGCAAACTTGATGAAGCGCGGGATTATACTAAGCAATCACGGGCTTATTACCAACGTGCCATTGCTAAATACGAGGACTTGATTGCCCAAGGCAAGGATTTAGACCAAGCTTATTTCGAATTGGGCCTGCTTTATTATCAGCAGGCCGAATATGAATTAGCCAGCCAATACCTATCAGAGACAACTCTCCCCGAGGCAAAAAAATACCGTGCCCTTGCTTTATATAAGACTAATAATTTTACCGAGGCAAGGGATGCATTCAAGAAGATAGATAATCCGGACAGTGAAGCTCTGTATTATCACGGAGAGGTTTGCGAAAAGCTCAATCTCTATGACCAGGCCTTGGATATTTATCGCCAGATTAATGAGGGGCTATTTAGAACTCGCGCCCAGAACCGAATCCAGTTAATTACCCGATTAGGGGAGAATTTACGTTTAGAGGATTTATCACCCAGCCTGCAGGAGATAATTAAAGCTGCTCCTCTGCCGGAAAAATACCCTAATGCCGGAGCGTTAATCTTGTTTTGTGATGAAGAGGTCGAACTCAGTCTGCAAAATTCGGCTGTCTTTTCCGAACATCTCCTTATTAAGATTTTAAATGAACGGGGTAAACAGGATTTCTCTGAAATTGTGATTAGTTATGATTCTACCTATGAAAAGGTAGAGTTAGAATATGCGCGTACTATTCTGCCGGATGGTGTGGTTGTTCCTGTGGGTAGCCGCCATATACGCGATGTTTCTAAATATTTAAATTTTCCCCTTTATAGCAATGCCAGGGCACGGATAATCTCGTTCCCTGAGATTACCCATGGTTGTATTATCGAATATAAATACAAAATTTATCGCAATCAATTGATTAATGAAGACGATCTTGTTATTTCTTATCATTTGCAGGAACTCGAGCCGGTTATTCAGGCTAACTTTAAGTTTGTTATTCCGGCAGAAAAACCACTGCACTACAAAATCTTTAATTCAGATTACAATAAATTCCAGGCAGAGTTAGAGCCGGTGGTAAAAGAATATTCAGAATACAAGGAATATCTTTGGGAATTTAAGGATATCCCGGCAATCATTCCTGAGGCAAATATGCCTTCGAATTCAAAGATTAATCCGATTATTCTTATTTCTACCTTTGATTCCTGGCAGGAGATTTATGACTGGTGGTGGAATTTAGCCAAAGATAAAATTCAGGTAAATCAAGCAATAAAACAGAAGGTCAAGGATTTAACCCAGGATAAGGAAACAATTCTGGATAAGGCGCGAGCAATCTATAACTTCAGCGCCGAGGATATCCGCTATGTTGCCGTAGAATATGGTCAGGCGGGGTATGAGCCGCATAAAGCAATTGATATCTTTTTTAATAAATATGGCGATTGCAAGGACCAGGCGATACTTCTGGTTGCAATGTTACGCGAAATTGGCCTTGAGAGCTACCCGGTATTAATCGGCACGGATGATTATCTTGACTTAGAAGAAGATTTCCCTTCGGTTAATTTTAATCATTGTATTGCCGTAGTCAAGTTAGATGAGGATTTGGTCTTTCTTGACCCTACCTGCTCAACCTGTTCTTTTGGAAATTTGCCGGCCGATGACCAGCAAAGAAGGATTTTTATCCTTACCGATACTGGTTATCAAATTGAAACAACGCCTGTCTATTCTGCTCAGCATAATAGTCTAAGGCAGATTCTTAAAATGGAGATTAGTCCTGATGGAACAATCGAGGCAGAAAAGATGGTTGCTACCACAGGGTTATATGATGCGGGTCAGCGTCTCTGGCTTAAGTACTCTACCGAAGAGGCAATCTCCGAAAGCCTCAAGCAGGCAATCCAAGGGGTATCCACCGCTGCCCGGTTAATAAAATATGATATCCAGAATTTAGATGACCTCAATAAGAATGTAATCTTGAATTATTCTTTCTCTGGTCGAGAATATTGGACTAAGGCCGGTAATCTAAGGATATTTCCTCAATTGGCGCTTTTGGATACTTCAGTGATTGCAAAACAATCGCGGCGATATCCTATTGATTTAGGAATGCCAAGTATTCGGGAGGCTGAGTTGGATGTGGTTTTACCGCGAGGGGTTAAGTTAAAGTATTTACCGGCTGATTTTCAGGAAAGCAATCCTTGGTTAGATTTAAGTGTTGAATACCACTTTGAAGATGGTCATCTTCGCTTTAAACAGAGAACCCAGATAAAAAAAAGATATGTTGCGCTTTCGGAATATTTAAAATTTAAAACCTTTATTGAGGGCATATCAACTCAGATTAAGGAAAGGATGATTTTTCAGCAGAAATGATTGATAAAAAGCATTTGATTAAATTAACACAGCAGTTAATCCGTATCCCTTCGGAGAATCCGCCAGGAAATGAATACCGAATTGCCTGTTTTGTAAAAAGGTATTTAGAGAATCTAGGGCTTAAGCCAAAAATCTATGAGTTTAAAAAGAATCGCAGCAATGTGGTAGCGACCTTAAAGGGAAGGAATAGGCATTGTAATCTCTTGGTAAGTCCCCATCTGGATACTGTTCCGGCAGGCAATAATTGGAGGTTTCCGCCTTTCAGGGCAGTGCTGCAGCATGGTCGTATCTATGGCCGGGGCGCTTCAGATGATAAAGGAAATCTGGCACTGCTCTTAGAGGTAATCAAGAGCCTTGTTGAACAAAGACACATCTTGGATTATAATTTAATTCTTGCTGCTACGGCTGATGAAGAGACCGGTTCAAGCCTCGGCCTTATTCCTCTGCTTGATAAGGGAATATTAAAACCGCAGGCTGGCCTGATTCTAGATGCAGATGAATTTAAGATTGTAGTTGTGCAAAAAGGCTTAATTCATCTTAAGGTAAAGATTAAAGGAAAGTCTGCCCACGGAGCCTATCCCTGGCAGGGAATAAATGCCATTGATGCGGCGTTAAAAGCTTTATCAGAAATAAAGTCGCACAAGTTTATTTATAAAAAGAATCCCTATCTTCGCCCGCCGACAATAAATATTGGCAAGATATCCGGCGGAGATAAGGTTAATGTTGTTGCTGATTGGTGTGAGTTTGAGTTAGATTTAAGATTCTTGCCCGGGATGTCTGCTTCCAAGATTATTCAGGATATAAGAAAGATTATCAAGGGTTATGCCAGGAGATTTAAAATCGAGATTGAAGCAGTCCAGCCACCAACGCAGATTGATTGCCGTCATCCCTTGGTGGAGTATTTAAAAAAGGCAATGCATAGTTTTTTAAAAGCAAAGCCAAGGATAGCCGGCTGTGAGGGGGCAACGGTAATTACCTTTTTCCAAAACAAGAATATTCCTGCAGTTGCTACCGGATTTAGCTGTTCAGGTTGTGCGCATAGCAGCAATGAGTATATCAAGATCGATTATCTTTATAAGGGCGCTAAGGTGCTGGAGGGGTTTCTTAAAAACTTTAGATTCAGGCCGTTAGAGAATTCTCTTTAACGGAGTTCAATTAATGGGAGGAACCTATGCAGAAAAGTATTAAGTATTTTAAAAAGCCGCATCTTTTAAATCCAATTCTTATTGTTGCCTGGCCGGGGATGGGCGAGGTCGCTTTAAGAAGCGCAAGTTATCTGGTAGAGAAATTAAAATCAGAGAAATTTGCTTATTTGACTAGCACTGATTACTTCTATCCGACATCAAGTATTATAAAGAACGGAATATTAAGTAGCAAAGAATTACCGCAAAATTATTTTTATTATTGGAGGAATCCCGATACAAAAATCGGCCCAAGAACAATGGTCAATGATTTAATAATCTTCCTTAGCAATACTCAGCCTGATTTATCCAGAGCAGCTGATTATGTAGATGATATTTTGGAGGTAGCGCGTTTATATAAGGTTAAATTGGTTGTCAGTTTTGCGGCAATGCCTGTACCAATCGACCATATCCAGCAACCAGGTGTTTGGCTTACCGCTACCAATAAAGAATTGTTTAAGCTTCTGCAGAGTTATGATCTTAAGATGATGAGTGAAGGAGAGATTAGCGGGATGAATGGTTTATTCTTGGGATTGGCCAAAAAAAAGGGCTTTTCTGGGTTCTGCCTTCTGGGTGAGATTCCCATATATACGATTCAAATTGAGAATCCCAAAGCAGTATTCGCAATATTAGAAAGATTAAAAAAGATTTTAAATCTATCCCTGGATTTAAATGATTTAAAAAACCAGGCCCAGTTTATTGAAGGGGAGATTAATAAACTCGTCGATTATCTTAAGGAAGGTATCGGTCTGCCTGGCGCGGGCGGATTGGGTCCGATTAGTGATATAGAAATTGAAAAGATAAAGAAGTCCTTAACCCAATTAACCCGCCTGCCCCGTTCAGTAAAAGAAAAGATTGAGAAGTTCTTTGAGTTAGCCAAAAAGGATATCAGCAAAGCAAATGAATTAAAGCAAGAATTGGATAAGTGGAGTATTTATAAGGAATACGAAGATAGATTCTTAGACCTTTTTAAGAAGCCGAAGGACAAAGGTAATTGATTATTCTGGCTAAGTTAAGGACACAAAGTTTTATAATTGATACTGGATACTCGATACTAGATAACTAGATACTCGTAATTGAAAGTGCGACATTAAAAATGATAAAACAAAATTCGAAGATTCTATTAGCTCATGGAAGCGGTGGTCAGTTAACGCATAATTTAATCAGAGATCTAATCCTGCCCAAATTCAGTAATTCGCTGCTAAATAAATTAACTGATAGCGCAGTTATTGACTTTAAAGATAATTCTCTCACCCTTCCACGTGGCGGAGTCCTCTATAGATATCCAAAGGTTTGGGATAAGGCAATAGCATTTACTACCGATTCCTTTGTAGTCCATCCCCTATTTTTCCTCGGTGGGGATATTGGTAAACTTGCTGTTTCTGGCACGATAAATGATCTGGTAGTTTCTGGCGCCTTGCCCCTTTATCTGTCCCTGGCCTTAATTATTGAGGAGGGGCTGGATTATTCATTATTAGAGCGCGTGGTTAATGCCATCTCTTCTGCCTCTAAGAGTTCTCAGGTTAAGGTTATTACCGGCGATATAAAGGTGGTAGAGAGGGGAGCCTGCGATAAGTTGTTTATCAATACTACAGGTATAGGCAGGGTTATCAGGGATTTTAAAATAAAAAATATCGAAGTCGGCGACAAGATTATCATCACAGGAAGGATTGCTGAACACGGATTAAGCATATTAACCCAGCGCAAGGGAATGGATTTTGGTCTAAATATTAAGAGCGATTGCGCTAGCCTGGATAAGCTGTTGATTCCCTTATTAAAAGATGAGGCAATAAATCCCGCACCTTCTCGAGGGAAAAATAGCAGTAAGGCAAGAAGGTGCGGGATAAAATTTATGCGCGACCCTACCCGCGGAGGATTGGCGACAACCTTGAATGAAATTGCCCGGGCCGCTAATTTGGGCATTGTTGTCCACGAGGCAAAGATTCCCATTGCCAGTCGGATAAAGGCAGCGAGTGAATTATTGGGGATTGACCCTTTATACATTGCTAATGAAGGAAAGGCAGTTCTGGTAGTTAAATCTGATTCGGCGGACAGTGTCTTAAAATATCTTAAGCGGCAGAAGCTCGGAAGATTTGCCCGAATTATAGGCAGGATAGTCTCTAAGCCTCGGGGTATGGTGTTGCTTAAAACCACATTGGGTACAGACCGCATCCTTGATATGTTGACCTCTGAACCCTTGCCTCGTATTTGTTAAATTATTATATTATCATATTGCTCAAATCTATCCCTTTCCCATCCCGTCTACGATGCTACATTCCCGCCCCACCTGCGCGGTGGGACACCGGTTCTGGTTTAGGTTTAAACAATGAAACAAGATAGTTATCAAAAACGCTTTTATCGTCGAGGAATAAAAGCAGGCGATCTCATTAGAACTCATATCTCTGTTGAGGAAACAGACTTGGAGATTCTCAGCGATAAAACCCCGAATAAAACATGGCTGAAACAGCAGATTTTAAATTACCGTCAGGATATCAAGAACTATATTGCAAAGGATAGGTCTTTTCTCGCATCTCTTAAACCAATAAATGTAGAGTTAGATTCTCCTTTGATAATTAAACGAATGTCACAGGCCGGCAAGCTCACCAATGTTGGTCCAATGGCGGCAGTCGCCGGAAGTATCGCCCAGCTGCTCGCCGAGGATTTATTAAACAAAGGATATAACGAACTAATCATTGAAAATGGTGGTGACATTTTTCTAACCAGACAGAGAAAGAATCGCAAGGTTTTAATCTTTGCAGGAGATTCAAAATTCTCTGACAAGCTAACCTTATTGATTAGGCCATCCCAGACTCCTTGTGGGATTTGCACCTCTTCGGCTACCTTTGGGCATTCGTTAAGCTTTGGCAATGCGGATAGCGTGGTAATTATAGCTAAAGATGCTGCCTTAGCTGATGCTGTGGCTACGGCAACCTGCAATTTAGTTAAATCAAAAAATGATTTTAATAAAGCAATTGAGTTTGCCAGAAATATTATGGGAGTATCAGGCGTAGTAATAATCTTGGGCAATAATCTCGCAAGTTGGGGTGAGATTGAACTGGTTGAGGATATTTTTTAATCAAATCTTTTTATTTTTATTGCAGATTTTGAAAAATTTTATAAATTTTTCTTGACAATATATTTTTTTGTGATAAAAATTAAATAAGAATAAAAAATTCTAAAAATTTTTAAGGAGGAATAAAACTCTCGAAGATATCGACGAGGTTTTTTAAAAAACCTTGGCGAAATAAATCTTCTTGAGAAAAGGAAAATAAAATTGAGAAAAACCAGGAGAATTAAAGTTAAGGGATAGAGCGACTATCCCTTTTTTTCTATATGAGCAAGACTATTGGATTAACCTACGATTTAAAGACCGATTATCAGTTAAAAGAAGACGATCCAGACGATGCTAATGCTGAGTTTGACCACCCGGCTACGATAGACCTGATTACCCAGGCAATCGAATCCCTGGGGTATCGGGTGAAAAGAATTGGCAATGTCTCTTTACTCCTTGACAATCTGGTGAATCTAGGTGTGGATATCGTCTTTAATATCTCAGAAGGCTTAAGTGGGAGAAATCGTGAATCACAGGTTCCGGTTATTCTGGAGATGAAGGGTATTCCTTTTGTTGGTTCAGACGGCTTAACTCAGGCGCTTACACTGGATAAACTAATGGCTAAAAAGGTATTTCTTGCTGAGGGGATTCCTACGCCTAAATTTATTGAGGTTAAGCGGACAGATTCTTTAATTAATACCAATCATTTTAAATTTCCCCTTATGGTGAAGCCTCGCTTTGAAGGCTCTTCCAAGGGTATTGATGAAAATGCGCGGATACATAATCACCGAGATTTAATTAAGAGGGTCGATTATATAATCACTACCTATCGACAGCCCGCATTAGTAGAGGAGTTTGTCAAGGGGAAGGAATTTACTGTGGCAATTGTGGGAAATGATGCCCCTGAGGCGTTTCCTCCCGTGCAGGTAAAAATTGAAGGCCAGTTGGATTTGGGAGAGAAATTTTATACCTTTGCACATATTACCTCACCCGCATTAGAATACATTTGCCCTGCTCCAATCAGCAAAGAATTGGAGGATAAACTTAAACAGATAGCGCTTCGTGCTTACCAGGCAGTTGACTGTCTTGATTTTGGCAGGGTGGATTTTCGCGTGGACGAACAGGATAACCCTTATGTCTTAGAGCTTAACCCTTTGCCTTGTTTGGCTACTGAGGATGTATTTATGCTGATTCCTAAGGTTTTAGGCATCAGTTATCCCCAGATGCTTGATAAGATATTACAGAGCGCATTTAAGCGTTATAACCTGTAATTTGTGATTTTCTCAAGAGTTCATTTAGCTTGAGAAGTTGGATAATTTACTGTGAGGTGTTTTAAAAATAGCAGGCTATATCTATGATGGAAGTCCAGACTCAAAAGATGCCGGGGAGTGTGCTTACTGCGCCAGTAGTTTCAATAAGAAGAAGGGCGCAGTTAGATTATCAGCAGATAGGATTGTTTAAGGATGTCAATCCCTTAGATTGGGAGGATTGGCATTGGCAGGCAAAGAATCGAATTACAACCATTGAACAACTAAGTCAGATTATAAAACTTACCCCCGAAGAGACAGAAGGGATAAAGAAGGCTCGTGGCAGGATGTGCATGGCAATTACTCCTTACTGGCTCACCCTTATCGACCCTGAAGATGCTCGCTGTCCAATTAGGCGCCAGTCCGTTCCTACTATCTACGAGTCACAGATTGGTCCGCATGAGATGGTCGACCCTTGCGCAGAAGACCGTGATTCTCCTGCGCCTCATCTTGTTCACCGCTATCCTGACCGTGTACTTCTTCTGGCTACTGAGCAGTGCGCAATGTATTGTCGTCACTGCACAAGAAGAAGGCTGGTAGGTGAGAATAAAAGAACAAATGCTAATAATAACTGTAATGAGGCTATTGAATACATAAAAGCTAATCGTAAGATTCGCGATGTGCTAATTTCCGGCGGGGACCCTTTAATGCTTAAGGATAATGTTTTAGAGGAATTAATCAAGAAGATCCGTAGCATTTCTCATGTGGAGTTTTTAAGGATTGGCACCCGCCTTCCAGTAACCCTGCCTCAGCGGATAACCGAAGGCTTAATTTTGATGCTGAAGAAGTATAGCCCAATCTGGATAAGCATTCATTTTAACCATCCCAAAGAGATTACCAAGCGTTGCCGGATTGCCTGCGATATGTTTACTGATAATGGTTTTCCTTTAGGAAGTCAGACTGTACTTCTAAAAGGGATAAATGACCGGCCTTTTATTATGAAAAAACTTATGCACGAACTCTTAAAGATACGCGTTCGTCCCTACTATATCTATCAGTGTGACCCGGTGAAAGGAACCCAGCACTTCCGTACACCAGTTGCCGCAGGGATAAATATTATTGAGAAACTGCGCGGACATACCTCAGGATACGCAGTCCCTATCTATGTGATTGATGGCCCGGGTGGAGGGGGAAAGATTCCCGTTGGGCCGAATTACCTCCTGTCTCAGGCAAAGGGCAAATACGTCCTGCGAAATTTCCGCGGCAAAATCTATACATATTTAGAATAGGTAGAGAGAATAAAATGAGGTCTAAAGTAATCTGTATTCTTGGTTTGTTTCTAATTTTTCCTACTCTTTTATTTGCTCAAGAGAGTTCTCTTTTTGCAGATTTGCGAAATATCTTCACCGAAGAAGAATTAGACTGGATGGGGAATATGCGCGCTACCTTGGGATTGCAGACAGGGTATATCAGAGGAGATACAACCTACCATATAAATTTTACTGAAGCTGTCATTTATGAAGGAGAGAGCGAGTTAGAGTTTCCTTTAGATAATTTTTTATTAGGCGTTGAGGCAGCCTTAGCTTATAAAAATCCCTATAATGAAAAGCAAGACAGGGCCAGATTAACTTTAGGGTGGTTTACCGATATTACTAATGACGCAGGAGAAATGAAAGATTCTGACTGGTTGAATGATGCTTATGACATTTACTATTACGGCACCACTCACCCCGGGTTGGATATTTATTCGGAATCAGAAGCAGATGCGGATGTTGATATAATTGACATAAACTATGTGTTTAGTTTTTATCCTGCCGAGAATATAAGTATCGGCCCGATGGTAGGATACAGGTATCAAAAATTTGAATACGAGATTAGCGATACGAATCAGGTCGGTTATGGTCCGTATGCCGGCGATTACACCACATATGTTACGGGCAATACACTTGATTATGAGGTAGAATACAAGATTCCCTATTTTGGTTTCAATACCAATGTCTTATTCGGGGATAAATTTCAGTTGAATTTGAGATTTGGCTATAGTCCTTCGGCTAATGCCGAAGATAGAGACGACCATATTTTAAGATATAAACTTTCTGAGGGAGACTGCGATGGAGATGCCTATATTGTCAATGTAGATGCTAATTGGCAATTCCTGCCTAACTGGGTACTGCAAATAAGCGGCGAATTCACGGATATTGATACGGACGGCACCCAGCACCAATCCTATTACGCAGGCCCCTATGTCGGCGTAACTTCTGATGTAGACGATAGAATAACTTCCTGCTTTTGGATAGCTTCCGCAGTTGTGAAATATAGATTTTAGTTATCAATTGTAAAAATACTACAACGGTTGGTTACAAATAATATAAGCTTGAGATGAATTTTTCTTGACGCACCCCACCTTCCTTCGTATAATATTTCATACCATAATAATCTATCCTTTATCTCTAGAGTATTTTGTTCCCAGAATAAATGCTGTTTAAAAAAACCATTCTGCCAAAAGACAGAATAAATATTTCTAATGGGACAAACGGTTAAAATGCCTGTTCAGGATAAACGAACAATTATTCTCCTTGGTCATGCCCAGTCGGGAAAGACCTTGCTTTCCGAGTGTTTGCTTTTTACCTGCGGTGCCACTAGCCGCAAGGGCAGCATTACGGAGGGCAATACTGTAAGTGATTATAGCTGGGATGAGATTGAAAAGAGGCACTCAATCAATTCCAGTTTGCTTTATTGCGATTATGAGGGTATAAATATCCAGATAATCGATACCCCTGGCTATGCCGATTTCTTTGGTGAGGTCGTCTCGGGAATCCGTGCAGTTGATAATGCTATTCTTGTGGTTGATGCAACAGCTGGGGTTGAAGTGGGCACAGAAAAAGCCTGGGCCCTTTTAGAAGAATTAAGACTCCCGCGGATTATCTTTATCAATAAGACCGATAAAGAGGGGGCCGATGTTGATAAAGCAGTTGCGGACATAAAATCAGCACTGTCCAAAAAGGCAGTTCTTTTGGGCCAGCAGAATTCTGAGGAATTAATCGAATTAGTCGCTGAGGCCGATGATAAGCTCCTGGAGAAATATCTTGCCGAAGGAAAACTAAACCCTCAGGAGGTGGCTTCTGGTTTGGGCCGGGCAGTAGTTGAGGCAAAAATCTTTCCTATAATCTCAGGCTCGGCCGCTCAAGACGCAGGCATCAAGGAGTTGCTAAAGGCTATTAAGGACTGTTTGGCTTCGCCTGAGCAAAGGACACCTTTAGAGGTTGAGGGGGAGATTAAGTTCAGTGCCGATGCGCCATTTTCTGCCTTTGTCTTTAAGAGCATCTTTGACCCTTATGTCGGTCAATTAAGTTTATTGCGTGTTTTTTCTGGTAAACTCTCAACTGGTAGCAGCTTCTATAATGCTACTCAGAAAATAACAGAGCGTTTTACGCAGATTTATATAGTTCAGGGAAAGGAGCAAAGGCCTGTAGAGCAAGCTGTTTGCGGAGATATAGTGGCAATACCGAAGTTAAAACAGACCAAGACACAAGACTCGTTGGCTGAAGCGAAACATCCGGTAATCTTTAAATCCATAGATTTCCCCGAGACAATGATCTCTGCTTCAGTAAAGCCACATTCGCGCCAGGACGAGGAAAAGATTTCCCAGGCATTGGCTAAGCTCGTGGCTGAGGATCTTACCTTTAAGGTATCGCGCGACCAGCAGACCAGGGAACTGATTATTTCCGGGATGGGAGACCAGCATTTAGATGTAATGATTAATCGGTTAAAAAAAAGATTTAATGTTCAGGTTGATTTAGGCACACCCAAGGTTGCCTATAAAGAAACAATCACCAAGACCGCTAGTGTCCAGGGTAAATACAAGCGTCAATCAGGTGGCCGTGGTCAATACGGTGACTGCTGGATTGAGGTAAGTCCTCTTGAGCGAGGTAAGGAATTTGAGTTTGTGGATAAGATTGTCGGCGGAGCTATACCGCGCAACTTTATTCCCTCTGTAGAAAAGGGAGTAAGGCAGGCAATGTCTGAAGGGGTTTTAGCCGGATGCCAGTTAGTTGATATACAGGTTAAGCTTTATGACGGCTCTTACCACGAGGTAGATTCTTCAGATATGGCTTTTCAGATTGCCGGCTCGATGGCTTTAAGAAAGGCGGTGCTGGAGGCCGGCCCGGTCCTTCTTGAGCCAATAATGGATGTAGAGGTATTCATTCCTGAGGAATATTTAGGCCAAATCTCCGGCGACCTTAATTCCCGCCGCGGACGAGTAATGGGAATGGAGGTAAAAGGAAAAAACCAGGTAGTAAAAGCCCAGGTTCCCCTTGCTCAGATATTTACCTACGCCAATGACCTGCGTTCAATTACCGGTGGTCGCGGTAGCTACACAATGAAATTTTCCCACTATGAACAGGTTCCTGCCAAAATAGCCAATGAGATTATCAGCAGGTACCAGGCACAAAAAAAAGCAGAACAGACCTAATCCGGTTATAAATCTTAGTTTTCAATTGAGCACCTTTATAGAGAAAGGCGTTGTAGTATGAAAATCGGCATTTTTGAATGTAATAATTTTTCTTCCGGCAAGGAAAACATCATTGATAAGCGTCTGGATACAGTAAAACAGATGGCTAATTCCGCCAAGAAGACCTATATCGAGGTAGAAATTATTACTGACCGTCAGAGGCTTAGGGAATGCGACGGCATAATCACGCTGAAGGAAAAACGCATTGATTTAATTCTTACTGATATGGAATTTATTGAGAAGAGGCTGACTAATGTCCAGGAGGATGATGAGAGAAGTTTGTTGAAGAAATTAAAGGAGCAATTAGAGAAGGAGGGTTTTATCTTTGAGTTACAACTGTCCGAGGAAGAAAATAGGATTGCCTCAGGATATTCCTTATTGACTTTCCGGCCGGTCTTCTTGGCTGAGCCGGCTGATTTGGAGGATAGGCATAAGATTTTACATCCAGCCTATACCTTATTCGGCTACATTTCATTTTTTACTGCTAATGAGAAGGATGCCCGTGCTTGGCCGATTAAACAGGGGATGAGTTGTTGGCAGGCCTCTGGTTTAGTCCATTCCGATATCCAAAAGGGCTTTATCCGTGCCGAGGTAATCAGCTTTAATGATTTGACTAATGACGGGGGCATAAATCAGGCGCGGGCAAATAACCATCAGCGCATAGAGGGTAAGGATTATATTGTCCAGGACGGTGATTTAATCAAATTCCGCTTTAATAAATAAATAGGGACATCCCTGCCTGCCGGCAGGCAGACTTTTTGCCAATCAAGGGACATCCTTTGAACCAATCGGGAGGGTGTCCTCAGACATATATTAATTCATAAAAAATAGGAGGCTTTAGAATGATTGTAATTAAGCGTGCTTTAATTAGTGTATCTGATAAGACAGGGATTGTTGATTTTGCCAGCAGTTTGTCTAAATTTGGTGTAGAGATTCTTTCTACTGGCGGCACAGCGAAATTATTAAAAGAAAATAATATCCCGGTAATTGATGTTTCTAATTATACCGGTTTCCCTGAGATGCTGGATGGGAGAGTAAAAACCTTGCATCCCAAGATTCATGCAGGGCTTCTTGCCTTGCGAGATAATCCCGGACATATGCAGACATTAGAAAGACACGGAATTGGCCTGATTGATATGGTAGTAGTAAACCTCTATCCGTTTGAGAAGACAGTTGCCAAACCGGGCGTAGCCGAAGAAGAGGCAATTGAGAATATTGATATTGGCGGACCGTCAATGTTGCGTTCGGCAGCCAAAAACCACCAGTCAGTGGTAGTTGTATCCAGCTCCAATCAGTATAAATCGATATTGGAAGAACTCAGTCAGAATAAAGGAGCAATAAGCACTCAGACAGCCAAGCGTTTAGCGGTTGAGGTATTCAACTTAACTGCGCATTATGACGCAGCGATTTATGATTATTTGAGCAGCAAAAAACAAGAAATCAAGGGGCAAAGGGCGGAATTTCCTCAGGAATTAAATCTGGCATTTAGTAAACTTCAAGAATTGCGTTATGGAGAAAACTCCCATCAGGGGGCAGCTTTTTATAAACAAAAGCAGGCAAGGCAAGGCTTGATTAATCTAAGACAGCTTCACGGTAAGGAGCTTTCTTTTAATAATATCCTAGACCTGAACAGCACTTGGGAATTGGTAATTGAGTTTAAACAGCCTGCAGCAGTAGTTACCAAACACAATAATCCCTGCGGCGCAGCCGAGGATAAATCCTTGGAACAAGCTTTCCTGAATGCCTGGAAGTGCGATAGCCTCTCTGCCTTTGGTAGTATTGTAGGTTTAAATAGAAAGGTAAATTCAAAAACAGCGAGCCTAATCCTGCGCAGCGGGTTTATAGAGTGTATCATCGCCCCCGGATTCCAACAGGATGCGTTAAATCTACTTAAGCAAAAGAAGAATCTGCGTTTATTGGAATTAATGGATTTAGAAAAGCTTAATGAATTTGACCTCAAGAGGATAAGCGGAGGGTTATTAATTCAGGATAAAGATATAGAATTGGATGAGATAAATAATCTTAAGGTTGTAACCAAGAAAAAGCCAACCCGTAATCAGCTGGATAGCCTTATCTTTGCCTGGAAGGTAGTCAAGCACGTCAAATCCAATGCCATCGTTCTTGTCCGGGGGACTAAAACCGTAGGCATCGGAGCAGGCCAGATGTCCCGCGTAGATTCAGTCATTATTGCCAAAAGAAAAGCAGGAAAGCTTAGCTCTAACTCCTGTCTTGCCTCAGATGCCTTTTTCCCCAAAGCCGATGCGGTTATTCAGGCGGCGCGCGCAGGTGTGAAGGCAATAATCCAACCCGGCGGCTCAATCTCCGACGAGGAAATCATCAAGGCCTGCAATAAATATAATATTGCTATGGTTACCACCGGCAGGAGACACTTCAAACATTAACGTTATAGCGTTATTGGGTTATAGCGTTTGACGCAATAACGCAATCCTTCAACAAGTTCAGGATTGCGTCCTGAGTTTATCGAAGGACGCAAGAACGCAATAACGAATATGACCTACCCGGAAGCAATTAAATATCTTAATTCATTTATTGACTATGAAAAAATTTCCCAATACCCTTATGGGCAATCCTTTAAATTAGAACGGATAGAGGCATTCCTTAAGATACTAAATAATCCCCAGGACGATTTAAGATTCATTCATATTGCCGGGACCAAAGGTAAAGGTTCGACCTCGGCATTTATTGCCTATATATTGCGTGAGGCTGGCTCCAAAGTTGGTCTCTACACTTCACCGCATTTATCGGATTTTAGAGAGAGGATTCGTATATTAAATCCTCGCCAAGGACAGCGAGAAACAGGAAACAGGAATCAAGAATCAAGAATTGAGTTTGAAGGCTTGATCTCCGAAAGAGAATTAATAGATTTGGTAGAGGAGCTAAGACCCTACATTGAGGAATATAATTCTCAGTCAAGATATGGTGCACTTTCCTTCTTTGAGGTATATACTACCTTGGCTTTTAAATATTTTAGACAGGAAAGGATAGATTTTGCTATATTAGAGACAGGCCTGGGCGGAAGACTGGATGCAACCAATATAGTTAATCCCTTAATTGCAGCAATAACCCCAATAAGTTATGAGCATACAAGACTGTTGGGTGAGACCCTGAGTGAGATTGCTCGAGAGAAAGCAGGAATTATAAAGAATAGTTCGCAGTTGGCGGTTGACAACCTGCCGTTGGTAGTTATCAGTGCGCCACAGAATGAAGAAGTTATGGAAATAATCAGAGATAGATGCAGAAAGCAGAATGCAATTTTATATGAACTTGGGAAGGATATAATTTTCCAGACAAAGGATTGCGGACGAAATCAGCAATGTTTTAATATAAATGGAGCCTTAGGTAAATGGGTGGATTTAAGGATAAGATTGTTAGGAAGGCATCAAGTAGTCAATGCTACTCTGGCAGTAGCGGTCATTTTAGTTTTAATCAGATTTTATCAATTAAGGGCGAATCTTGAACTCATAAGAGCCGGGTTATATAATACTATTTGGCCGGGTAGATTCGAGATTATTTCAGAGAGGCCCTCGATAGTTCTCGACGGGGCGCAGAATGTTGCTTCTGCCCAGGCGCTTCAGCAGACAGTTGTTACGAACTTCCCTGATAAGCGCATAATCTTGGTTCTGGGCATTTCTCAGGATAAGGATATAAAGGGAATCTGTCGGGTGCTTGTCCCGATGAGTAATGAACTTATCTTGACTCAGGCAGATAATCCCCGGGCAGGGGGCGTGGATATGATTGAACAGGCTGTTAGTTTACAACTCGCAGTTAACAGTTCCCACATAAATAAGACTAGAAAGGTAAAGGAGGCCATAGAATTAGCCGTCAAAAAAGCAAATCCCGAGGATTTAATTTTAGTTACCGGTTCTTTATTTCTGGTAGGTGAGGCAAGGGATTTTCTCTTGAGGAGTAGGGACACCTTCCCGATTGGCTCAAAGAGTGTCCCTTAAAAGAGGATGAATTTTAATCTAAATGATACGATTGCGGCAATTTCCACTCCGGTTGGTGAGTCAGGCATTGGTATTGTGAGAATTAGCGGGAGTAAGGCAATAACTATTGCGGATAAGATCTTTGTTTCCAAGGATGGTCAAAAGCCTTCCAATTTTAAAACCTATACGACTCATTACGGATGGATTGTGAAAAATCAACCCGCCTTCGTCAAGACTTCGGCGGGTTGTTCGCCGAAATTAAATGAAGGCGGACAAAAATCAGATATTGTTGATGAGGTTATACTGACAGTGATGCGTAGGCCTAAAAGTTATACACGCGAAGATATTGTGGAGATTAACTGTCACGGGGGGATTATCCCTTTAAGAAAAACTCTGGAATTAGTTTTAAGTTTAGGCGCCCGCTTGAGTAATCCGGGAGAATTTACTAAGCGCGCCTTTTTAAATGGTCGGATTGACCTTACCCAGGCTGAGGCAGTATTAGATATTATTAGGGCAAAAACGGATACTGCCTTAAGGGCAAGCGTTGAGCAATTGAAGGGGGATTTCTCAAAAAGGTTGAATCAGTTAAGAGATAAATTATTAGAACTACTTACCATCTTGGAGGCAAATATTGATTTTCCCGATGAGGGCTTGGAAGCAGTGGATATCAAGAATATCACTATAAGTATAGACCGAATAAATCATCAATTAGAATTTCTCTTGGAGAATTCAAAAAGGGGCAGGGTTTTTCGTGAAGGCATAAAGGTGGTTATTTGCGGCAGGCCCAATGTCGGAAAATCCTCGCTTTTAAATGCATTATTAAAATGTGAACGTTCAATCGTTACTCCGATTGCGGGGACCACCCGCGATACAATTGAGGACATTTTAGATATTAGGGGCATTCCGATAAGGATTGTTGATACTGCCGGAATAATCGAACCAGGCGATTTAATCGAACAAAAGGCAGTTTCCCGCAGCCAGCGCTATATCCGAGAGGCGAATTTGGTCTTACTTGTTTTTGACGGCAGCAGGGATTTATCGTATGAAGATAGGGTCTTAATGCGCAAGATTAACTCCAAACCGACTATCGCTTTAATTAACAAGATAGACCTGAAGCAGAATATCGAGTACGATAAAATTGCTCAACGCTTCCCGCAGGTTGTTCAGGTCTCGGCAAAAAAACAAAAAAATATCGACCTGCTGGAAGAAGCAATTGCCCAATTTGTATTTAGTGGTAAAATTAAATCAGACACTCCGGTATGGGTGACTAATCTAAGGCATATTCAGCAACTTAGAAAGGTAAAGAAATCAATTATGCGGGCGAGAAAATCAGCTAATGCGAATTTACCTTTTGAGTTCATCGCCCAGGACCTCCAAGAGGCAATTGGTTTTTTAGATGAGATTTTGGGTGGGCGTTTTTCCGATGGACTGTTGGATAGAATCTTCAGTGAATTTTGTATAGGTAAATAATTAAAGAAACCAGAAAATCTGTATTTTGTTCTCTGGTTTCTCCTGAGCGACTGAAAGGAGCGAGGGGGGATGGATAAGAAAAAAATAGAAAAGGCAATAAGAGATATCTTGGTTGCAATTGGCGAGGACCCCACGAAGAGAGACTTGAGGGACACGCCGCGGCGAGTTGCTGAAATGTATGAAGAGATATTCGGGGGAGTCAGTCGGGATCCGGAAAAGGAACTCGACGTAATCCTTGAGCAGAAACATGATGAGATAATTCTGCTTAGAGGAATACCACTCTACTCGGTCTGTGAGCATCATCTTATCCCTTTTGTCGGCCGTGCCCATATTGCTTATGTTCCTAAGGGAGGAAGGGTTACTGGCTTGAGCAAATTAGCACGCGTTGTTGACACGCTATCTAGGAGACCTCAGGTTCAAGAGAGGCTCACCACTCAGGTTGCCGAGATTATTATGAAAAAACTTAAACCACGGGGGGTTATGGTAGTAATCGAGGCAGAACATTTGTGTATGTCTTTCAGGGGGATAAAAAAACCTGGCATTATGACAGTAACCTCAGCTGTGCGCGGGATTTTTAAAGAGAACGAGAAGACGCGTGCCGAGACCTTAGCGCTAATAGGGGGCAAATAAAATGGGTAATACAATCTTCTGGCAGTGGTTAACCCTGAGCTTATTTGCTTCATTCGTGGGATTTTGTTTTTGTGACGGGTTTAAATTACATATCTTAAGAAAACTTCTCTGGTTTATGGTATTTCTCGGCTTGGTTATATTTAGTATGAGGATGGGGAAGGGGTTTGCCTTGACTGTTATATTACCTCCTTCGATATTATTGGCCATTCTACTTTGCTATTACGAAAAGAGAAAACAAAAACAATGATGCGGTATGTAATTTTATTGACTCTAGCCCTATTTTTCCTAAGCGGCTGTGCTACGATTACCGGACCCTCGGTTGAAGAGGGGGAAATCTTAAGGGCGCAGGAGGAGTTGAAGGTCAAATCCTTGGGGTTTCGGCTTAATCAATTAACCAAGGTTAATAACATCGGCTATCAGCTGATTGCCCATATCCCCCAAGAAGAAGTTAAAATCACAAAAGAGCCTCAGTCCTATTTGGGTATATATGTATCAGAAGTGGATAAATATCTTAAGCAGTTATATAACCTTCAGGTAGATAAGGGCCTGGCGGTTATTGCTGTGGTTGATGGTTCGCCGGCAAAGGCAGCGGGGATAGTACCAGGAGATATTTTGGTTTCTATTGATGGCAATAGGTTTTTTTCTACCAGTGATTTTAATCAATATCGCCGCAGATTAAATATCGGAGATTCAATCAGACTACATATTCAAAGGCGAGGCGTGTCTGATGAGATTGTTCTAACTGTCGGTTCAATCCCCGTAAATGTGCCGATTATAACGGTTGATATCCAGGAGGTTAACGCGGCAGCTGGTAGCAATGCGATTTATGTTACCTATGGCCTGTTGAATTTTGCTAAATCAGATGATGAGATTGCTGCGGTTCTGGGTCATGAGTTGGCGCATTTTGTGCGTGGCCACGTAAGTAAGGCGCAGCTGAGCTCGTTTTTATCACTTTTATTCGGGATACCCTTGGGCTTGATTGCCGATGAGGCTGCGCCAGGAACCGGTAATTTAGTGATGCGTACCGCTGATTTATTTAAAGCACGTTATTCTCGAGACCTGGAAAGGGAAGCAGATTATTTTGGCATGAGATTCACCTATTTTGCTGGTTTTGACCCCTGTGTATGCGCAAATTTTCAGGAAAGGTTTGCCATTGAGATTCCCCAGTCAATGATTAGAAATTACCTTTCTACCCATCCTTCCTCCCCTGAACGAATGTTGCGGATTAAAAAAGCAGTTGAAGAGTTAGCTCAAATCAGCTGTCCTTAAGACAAATCTCAGGTTAAGATAGGAGTTTTTATTTGTTCGCGGTAACAATCATCCTTGAGGTAAGTAAACCATAATTTTAGTTTTCTTTATTAAGGATAGGGGGGTCATTTATTTGCGGTAACAATCATCCTTGAGGTAAGCAAACCATAATCTTGATTTTCTTTATGGAGGGAAAGATTATTTTTTATGTTAATATTTTTAAAACCCACCTTCTTAAGTAATCGGCAGATTCTTGCTTTGGTGTAAATGCGCTCGCAATAACTACCATCCCTAATCAGTCCCTTCCGCTGAGAGATTACAGTCTCCTTGGTTTTAACCAGGTTATTTTTAATTTCTCTTTTTCGAAACACATCAATATCATTGTCAATTCTATGCCAGGAAGTGGGCTTGAGGGTATTTTTAACATGTTCAGAATTTATCAAATCCAGAAGCAACCTGCCTCCGGTTTTAAGTAACCGGTGTGCTTCTCTTAATACTTTTTCATTTTCTCTTTCATTGGTGAAATAACCGAAGGAATTAGCCATTATGATAATAACAGAATAATTACTATTTGCAAGTTTAGTAGAACGTGCATCGCCCTGATAAAAATTTATCTTGAGATTCTCTTTTTTAGCTGAGCACCTTCCTAAATTAATCAAATAATCAGAATAATCAAGCACGGTTAAATCTCGATAGCCGCGTTTTGCCAGCTCTATTGAGTGCCTCCCCTGCCCGCCAAATAAATCAAGGATGCGGTCAGTTTTATCCAAGCGCAAAACCTTCTCTAATAAATCAACCTCGCGGCAGGTAAGATGAACATCGCCTACGCTGCGGGCATCAGTAATTAAATAAATATTATTGAAAAAGTCTTTCCACCAGTTCTTTTTTACCCTAATCATGGAATACTAAATGGGGAGGTCCCTTTTACCTGCTGTTACCTTATTTCTCGAAACCGAAAAGACCATCGGAGGCAATTAAGGCAGGATTTCCTTGCCAGGGAGCAAGGCGGGCAATTTCCTCTTCCTCTTTGCTTATTTGAACATATCTTGTCAACTTTCCCTCCTGCCACAGCCTCTCTAATTTCCTTGCATCATCCCAGAGATTTTTGGCATAAGTTTGTAACTCTAAGATATGCTTAGGGGTAATTATCCTCGGCCTTAGCGTGGACATAATCGGGCCTAATAGATATACATTTCCCATCCGGATAGACTTTTTATCAATCTCTGCTTGGAGTTGGGCAATAAAATCAAATCCCAAATTCAATATGGCTTCGTTAATTCTTTCAATTGCCTCATTGACCGAAATCTTAGAGTGTAAGATTGCTGTGCTCTGTACTCCTCCGCCTGAGCCAACATTGGTAGGTATGCCGCCAAATCGGGTGACAAAGCCAATCAGGCCTCGGGGAGTAATGAAGCAGCGAAAGTCAGTTTGCCAGGATTTCAGGAATATCTTTTTATTTTCTTTATCAATCCAGGGAAACTCTTCGGCCCAGAGGTTCATCGGAATAAGGGGCTGGATGATATAATCGCCGCTTTTTAATGCCTGTTGTATGCATTTATCACTATCAGGTTCTTTATGGCCGATGATAATCCCTTTGCCGGAATAGCCATGTACTGGTTTTAGGATAATTCTATCCCAGTTTTCCTTTACCCATTTAATTAAATCAGGGATTTTTTCTTCTTCCGGGCCGGTGGTTGTGCGGGAGAAGAACTGCCTTGTCCAGGGAGTTCTCTTAAGCGTGGTTTGGCTGATTAGGTTTCTATATTCTGAGGTTATTGCCTCAAATATCCCCTTTGCGCCAACCGGTTCCATTCCTCGCGGATTTACGACTGCTCCTTGTTTTATTGCCTCAATGAGCGGGCGAAGATTGTATTTCTTTTTTAATTTTACAATCACATTGTTGTTGAAATCCAGAAAGATTAAGGTGATTCTGTTTCTGCCCACAAAAACCCGTTTATTTTTTAACTCCAGTTTGTCCGGGCTGACCAGACAGGCAGAGACATTAGGCAGGTTATTTAGATATTGGATAAAGTGGATATTCTCGCCTACCTTCTTGAGGGTTTCTTCCTCAGCCACCAGGGCAATAAACGGCTTCTGCCTGCCGAAATCCCTCTTATGTGCTTCAAGGAGCATATCAGCGAATGCAGGCAGAGGATTAAGAATCGGATGGTCAATATCTAAATCTATATCAATACCAGATTGCTCTTTAATCTTGCCCCAGGAGAATCTGGCTATTTCTTGCGCCATCCTTTGATAATCCCACCCGCCGGGACTACCCATATTCCATTCCGAATGATATCCTAAGAATTCTTCCGGCATAATTTCTCCATCCTCTTTTTAATTAAATCAAAGGGAAGTTGCCCCCCGGTAAGCAGGAAGTTATGGAAATTTTTTATCCCCATTTGGGGAGCAAATTCTTTCTTTAATCTTTCAATCTCAAATTTGCCAATAGTATAACATAACTGATACCCATAGGTAAGCACATAATGTTTAAGCATTGCCTTGACTCTGGATGAGTCATAACCCAGTCGGCGTAATTCTCTTGCTGCCTCAGAGATTTTTATTTTATTTATCCTTATACCCACGTCCAGTTTTGCCCTTATTGCTCTCCAGGCCTGTCTCCTTAAGCCAACCAGCTTTTGCTCCGGTTCATTTAGATACCCAAATTCATCAACTAACCTTTCCGCATAGGAGGCCCAGCCTTCATAAAAGAGCGGTGATTCAATCTGTTGGCGGATGGGACTTTTAATATTGCGCCTGAATGAATCAAGTAAATGATGCCCGGGATAGGTCTCATGGGCAGTAACAAAGATATATTCCTGATGGATATTCTCCCCAGCCCTATCAATGCTCACATAAAAAAATGCTGATTCTTTCTGATTTCTGGTCAAGGGGCAGGCGTAGGAGGCTGAGGCCCTAATCGGCGCTAAATAAACAGGGGTCTGCAGGACCTTGATATTCTGCATCCTTGGAATACTGATGAGCTGACTCTTTACAAGAAAATCTTTTAGATTAATAATCTGCGCAGAATAGATTTTTAGCAATTCCCGTGTATTTTGTGCTTTTAATTTATAACCCAATAGGATATCCTGCCAACTTTTAGAAGGAGAGATAGGCTTGGCTACCTTTTTTAATTTGATTATTATTCTTTGGTATTCATCCGAGGCGATTTCAAATATTTCCGAGAGCCCGCGCTTATAAGAGAAGCTGTTGATGATTATATCTTCAAGGATACTCCTATCCTTGATAAATTTATCATGGCCGTGCTTTAGCTTTAAGAATTTTTTAAAATCTTCTAATGATTGAATAGCCCTTTTGGCCAAAACTCTAAGTCCTTTTGTATCCAGGGATTTCGCTTTTAAAAATAAAGGGAAGTAGCCTCCAAGATACTCCGTTCCTGCTTTAGCCATCTGAATTGCTGTCTCTTGATAAAGAAGAGGGATTTTCTTTAAGTTTTGTCTTGCCTCTTTTAAAAGGGAGGGAATCTGCTTGATTCGGGAAGCGAGTTCTTCCCGGATATCTGTTTTTATCATCGATAATTTGTTCACAATCTGTTCTATCCCCAAGGCAGTTATTTTAAGATAAAGAATAGGGTCGCTTTGCCAGATTTTTATTTGTTCAAACTCTCGCAAGAATCCGGCCATACTCGCCTTAAGAAGCTGTTGGTCAATCTGCGCTTCTAGACTCATATGTTTTGTATTCAATCTTTCTAAACTTCGCTTAAGGGTTTTAATGTAGGAGATATCCTGTTTTATCTTTTCCTCATCCAGACTGTCTAGGCGCTCCAGATATTGAATTGCCTTCTTGGCGCGAGGGAAGAAATAGAATTCGTCAGACAGGCTCATCACTGGATAGGTGCAAGCCATAAATCCAAAATAATCTTCAGCTAATTTAATCAATTCCATTTCCTTATCTTCCATAGTTAAATATATTATATTAATTAGTTCCTCCTGTCTATATTTTTTAAGGCTATTGAAGATTGTCCCGCACTATTCAGCCTACATTATTTTTCTTGAAAAATCGTTTGGAAGCGGTAGAATTTTCCTAACGAATAATGTATACATCTTGCGGCATAGATTCAATAGCGCTTATTTATAGTTATCTGGGGTTTTAACGATAAGATATTATTATAAGTATCAGCATGGAGGAGACATATGAAAATTATAAATAGGATTATTTTGGTAATTCTGTTAGTATGGGGAATTTGGATTGGTTACCAATATTTTACCAAATCAGAAACAGCAAATGCGCTTTTAGAAAAAGAGGTTGAAGAGCTTGGCTATGCTGGTTTCAGTACTTTATTGCAAAAAATGGGCAAGGGATACGAATATAAAGAAGTCCAGATTGATGGGCAAAAATATTGGATAGGATGGATGATTGTTCGGTCCGGCTCAGTATCTAAATTTATTGCGTTTCATATAGGCAAGCCGCGTTCGCGAGTTTATCAGAAGCCCGGGCCTGCAGAAATTGTTAATGCGCTGGAGGCATGCATTTATGTAGATTATATTGACTTGTTGCCCTTTGGTTATTTTAAAACAGGTTGCTCATGGGTCTTAGCTATAAAAAGATGATGATTAAATAATATAGTAGCCCCAGGCTAAACAGAGGAAAAAATGAAAAAGAAAACAAAAATTAACCAGAGGAAAGCAAAAAGGTTAATTAACTACAAAGATTTGGCATATAAATACAAGCTTTTATCCGATTTTATGAACTATATTACCGATGTTATTTATTTCAAGGATAAAAAGGGAAGACTCATTATGGTAAATCAGGCCCACGCAAGGGGTTTAGGCCTTAAGCCCGAAGAGGTTGTGGGGAAAACAGATTTTGATATTTTCCCAAAAAAACGGGCTGAAATAATGGCTAAGGATGATATGTATGTGCTAAAGACTGGTAAACCTATAATTGACAAAATTGAAAGAGCTACACGGCCAGATGGGGTGGATAATTATGTAACTACTACTAAAATACCTAGATATGATAAAGAAGGAAAGATTATAGGCTTAATGGGTATCACCAGAGATATCACCCACCGTATGCAACTCGAGCGTTTGAGAGAAGAAAAGGAACGCATTGCGAAAAAGTTAGAAGGGCTGGAAGAGGTAAATAGGATGAAGACCGAATTTATCTCGGTTGTTTCGCATGAGCTGAGAACTCCTCTGGCAATCATTAAAGAGGCAGTTATGCTCATTTCTGATGAAATCCCCGGGGCGATTAATGACAAACAAAAAAAGCTCCTTATAAAAGCGGAGGATAACATAGAGCGCCTGAAGGATGTGGTCGAGGAGCTGCTTGATACATCCCGGATTGAAAGTGACAGGCTTAAATTGCATTATTCTCGGGTTAATCTTAATGATTTAGTACAAAATTCATCAGACTTTTTTAAAAAAATGGCACATGATAAAAGTCTTGCTTTAGACTATCGGCCGCCTAAAGAGCAAATCAATATTTCTATAGATGCCGCCAGAATAAAACAAGTTCTTTCAATTCTTATTAACAACGCTATAAAATTTACTGAAGAGAACGGGAGAATTAAGATAGAACTCAAAGTTTTGGAAACCAAGATTAGAATAGGAGTAATGGATACAGGCATCGGAATAGCCAAACAAGATTTACCTAAATTGTTTAACAGGTTTGTCCATGTTTCTAAAATACCAGGCAGAGTGAGAAAAGGAGTGGGTCTGGGGCTTTTTATTGCAAAGGGGTTGATAGAAAAACATGGTGGTGAAATTTGGGCCGAGTCTGAATTAGGAGTAGGCAGTAAATTCTACTTTACTCTACCCCATTTTATACAGAAGAACCAACATAACAAACAGGACTCCCAGACGCTTTAGCTAACCCTTTCTAATTAAATCCCTTCCAAAAGAAATCCTGTAAGAGTCAATATTGTCCAAGAAGCCCAAGTAGAATATTTGTTGCGCCACCTATTGATTGAGTTATAATTAACTAAAACGTCTGGTTAAGCGATGATTAATCTCATTAAGGCTTCTCCACGAATTATTAAGGAGTTGATGCCAGTGGAAAATATATTAAATTTATTCTTCAGGCCGAAGCATTTTTTTGAATCGGTAAAAAATAATAAGATACCATTCATATTTGGAGTTTTTTGTGTTTTTGCAAGCTACATACTCACGTTGTTAATAAATCATAAATATAGAGTTTTTATACCTTATGTTTTTACGCAAACTAATTCCGATATAATTATTCAGGGAGTAGGTAACTTATTATTTATTCCTCTTTTATTTTGGTTTTTTCTAAGAAGGAGTTCAAATAGGTGTACATTACGAAGTATTTTTGTTGCCTATTTTTCTACTTATCTTATTAGTATACTTGCTTATGTTGTTATTTTTATATTGGGCATTTCTCATTTATTAAATAAGTCTGTTTATTTTTATACAATGATTACTTTTATTATATGGCAGTTATTAATTTTAATTTTAGCAATTAGGGTGTTGTCAGAATTTTCTAAGATTAAATCAGGTATTATTGTCATTATGACCATATTCATAGTGGCTATTTTATGCTATCTTATTGGAGGAATTCCAGAGGTTATATCTGCTTGGCAAAAAGTTAACCAAGAAACTGCAAAAGTTAAACCTTATCCTTATAACGTTAAATTTTCTAATGGAAAGATACTTACTTATAATATGAATCCTTTACAGGGCGACCCTGATCCTATAAGATGCATAGATAAAGAAGGAAAATCTGTAAATATTTATGTTAGAGTTCAATTTCAACTAATTGTTGACAGATTGCAGGAAATGTATAAAAAATTTAAAGATCTTGATGGGAATTATGAACCAGAGATGAATTTTCAGATTTCCGATGCTATAAAGAGGACAGTTGCAAAAAATTATCTTTATGAAGAAATGATAAATTCTCGATCTGATGAGTTTAAGAAAGAAATAATACGCCGAGTTAAACAACATTTATCTACGGTTGGTATCGATCTTCTTAGTCTTGAAATAATTAAGATAGAAAGAATAAAGAGATAGCGACCTGACCAGTACAATAATTATATCTAAATCCTAAATCTAGGGACGTCCCTCAAGGTGCCACCCTGTGGTATTATAACCAGTTGTTACTAAATAAACTATAACTTCTTAAGTTAGATTTACCCTTCTTTCTCGTCTATCATAAGTAGAAAGGAGGGATTTTTTATGCCTATTAAATCGCCTCCTTCGTCTATAATACTCTTACAATGTGTACACAATACGCCTGAGGGCATTGAGTTTGAGTTGGTGGCTTCTCTTCCTTAAATTCCTTACCATTTTGAGATTACGGTGATATAATTAAGAAAAAGGAGTGAGAGATGATACCAAGAAAGGTTTTATTAAATATTCTACTAATAAGCATAGTTATAACATTCTTTTATTCAATCTTATCTATCATTATTTTCGGCCATGGGTCGAGCATAGAAGGTATGACTCCTGAAGATTGGGCTAAAATAGAAACTATGCCTTATGGGGAAGCAATAAGATATATGCAAGCACACTCAACAAAATTAAATGGTTTCCAAATGTTATTACATTATTTTTCTTCCTGGGGTTTATTCTTTATGTATTTAAAAAATTTATTCTGGAGTTCTATGTTGATATTTACTACAGTATTAATTACTACATTAAGAGTTTTAACGCTATTGAAAGACAAAAATAGCAATGTGAAAGAAGCAACGCTCTAAGTCGGGGGCTGCTTTTTTGTTTTAGAAGGAGAATTATTAATTACTTCGGAAAATGTGCTAATGTAGAGGCATAAACGAAGTAATTCGGATATTTTAAGTTATATGAAATTGCTCTTTTCTTGGAGGAGCGAGGAAAGGAGGTACAAAAATGGTACAAGAGAAGGTGGATTTGCACAGTATAATTGTAAAGTGCCCAAAGTGTGGTGAGGCAAACAAGCCCGGTGTTTTCCGCTGTACGAAGTGTAATGCGAGTTTGCGCCCAACGCTTCTTGCTGTAGTGACATTGCTGGGTCCCATTATATTGGTTCTGTTAGCTATAGCGTCATTGGGTCAAATCGGGCAAAATCCCGCCGCGATTTTGGCATTTTTGATCAACACGGCAGGAATCGCAATTCTCATTGGACTACGTTATGGACGGTACTGGGCATGGGTAGCCATCCACGTCGTATGGGTAATCAATATATTGTCCTCGGCTATACAAGCCTTGGCGATTAACCCGGAAATGTTGTTTCACACAGCAGTACAAACACTGATAATTGTATTATTCTTCTTTTATTTTCACAGTAAGAGAGTTAAGGCGTTTTGTTCGGTTGGTCGTTCAACCTAAGAGAGAATGGACAACTTCACATAACAGAGCGTATCTGACTTCGTGCCTTCGGGCTTCATAAACATGTACATCGTTAAGCACCATCTCTATTTAAATCCCTAAACCCGTTAGCTAATTTCCTCAATAATAATGAAAGAGGGTTCTGCTTTTTTGTTTTAGAAGGAGGATTACGAAGCAATTCAGTTATTTTAAGTTATACGCAATACCGTACCCTAAAATTAAGGGATATCAGCCATCAGTGGCTGGTTTTGAGAAAATAAGCATAATAAGAAATAAAAGCTGACGCCATTTTTTGTTATAAATCTTAACTCAATAGATGATACTATGAAGAATGAAAAGAAAGATGAAAAGGGAATTTATCGTAAATATGATAGTTCAGTAATTCAACTAATTTCAGCATGGCCGAAGGTATTACAGGTCTTAAGGAACGAAATTCCTGATCCTGAAGTTGTTGAGATATTCCCCACTAATTTTTGTAATTTTGAATGTCCCCACTGCAGGTCCAGAGAGTATCGTGGGGATAATTCAACATATATGGATATAGCTGCTTTGGAGAACCTTTTGGATGAACTTTATCAGAGAAATATTCATGCTATTGAATTGTCGGGCGGAGGAGAACCATTAATGCATCCTCAAATTGAACAAATTTTTGATTATTTCATTCAAAGAGGATTTCGTGTCGGTCTAATCACAAATGGCTACAGATTTACTGATTCAAGTACGCTAAAAGAGAAAGCTATACAATGTTGTAATTGGATTAGATTCTCAGTTGATGCTTTTACTAATGAAACTTATAAAAGAGTCCATGGAAGAAAAGAGATTAGTTATAAGAATTTAAAGCAATCCATTTCCGAATTTGTAGATATGGCTGATGAGACACCTAAAATTGGTCTTAAGACATTGATATCCAAGTTAAATGCTGAAGATTCTCTATTAGCAATTAATGAAGCTCTTGAATTAAGGGCAGATTACCTTCAATTTAAATTTTTAGGGTATCCTATGAACTTGATATTACCAAATCAGGAAATCAATCAATTGACAGAAAAGATACAGGAACAAATCGATTCTGTTAAAGATCAACCTTTAGTTGCTGAACTTGTTCCTACATATAAAGGGAAGCGGACATATCAGAAGTGTCTTATGACTTTCTTGCATCCTGTGGTTGATTGGGATGGAGAAATATATGTTTGCGCCTTTTTTGAACACAGAAAAAAACAGCATTCTTTAGGAAATATACATGAGGGTGGCTTTTTTAGACATTGGGATTCCCCACGTCATAAGGAGGTTTTTGATGCTGTTGATCCTGCAACATGCGTTCCAAATTGCCCAATGTTAAGATACAATCCAGTGATAGATTTTATCAAAAGCGATTGGTATAGATTTCAATTTATATAGGGTTAAGAAATGACTAATTTAAAAAGAATCAGACTAGACCCTGATGGTTTAATAACTCAAGATCAAAAAGGAAGAATGAGAAGAATCTTACTATCTAGGGAAGAGATTGATTTTGTTAAGGCCAACTATAAAACTGGCTTAAGAAGCCTATCTCGAAAGTATAATGAATTAAATATATTTTTTAAGGGAAACGCCTTAGGTGCCAAAGTTGATATAATTGATGAAGAAGCCAATTGCCTTAATAGACCTTTAAGAATTTATTATGGTATTGAACCAAGATGTAATTTAGCATGTAAATTTTGTGGCCCACGAGATTTCCATGATGAATTTAAACCTGCTCCAGAAGAAACAGAAGATTTTTTACTTCAAGAAATTGCTGACGCTGGGTCATTTCAAATACAATTAACTGGTGGCGAGATAGGAATAAGGGGCTATGATCTTTTAGGTGTAATTGAGAAAACTAAGAAGCTTGGTTTAGCAGTTATACTTTCCACCAATGGTGTATGGCATTGTATCGATAGAAAAGAACAATTCCTAAAAGAGTTAGCAAATTATGATAATATTATACAAACAAAGATTAGCATAGAGGGAACACCTGAATTTCATGAATCTGTTAGGGGTAAGGAAACTTATAAGGAAACAGTAGATACATTAGCTAAACTATCTGAGTATGGATTAAACCCGAGGATAAGTACTACCATATTCAGGTCTTCGTGCAATACAAAAGAGCTCGAACATTTAGTAGGTCTTGCTCAAGAATATTCCGCTGGTTTTCAACCTATTCCACTGAGGCCAATTGGGAAAGCATCAGAGTTTTGGGAAGAAGTTCCTTCAAAGGAACAACTTAGGGAGTATACTATACATGCAACAAGATTAAGGCAAAAAACAGGTGTACCAATTACATTCAATTTTGATATATTTGAAGAAGGGCGACAAGTTCCAATTTACGATCTCCATAGACCTGTTTCATGTGGTGCACCGTTATGGGGGGTGCATGTTACCCATACAGGAGAGGTTTATCCTTGTGGTTTTGTCCAGGAAGCTGATAAAGAAAAAACATTCTTGGCTGGAACTATAACACATGGAAATAGTTTATTAGACATTTGGCTTCACAGTGAAGTCTTAAAGAACGTAAAATATGCTGGTAAATCCGATGAGTGTAATTCATGCAAAGATTATGGTAAAGGATGTTGGGGTGGATGCTGGGTGGTTGCTTGGGTTAAAACAGGAAAAATTAATGGAATGGATCCATATTGTTTAAGATAGTATACAACATGCGATCTGATGTAAAAGAATTTGAAATTAACTTTTTCTACCAAAGAGAGTACCATTTACTCATAAACCACAAAGGAGTGGTTAAATGAGGTCAAAAAGAGGTTAAATTTATGAAGTAACACAAAAGAGAAGTTCGTCTATTAATTGTTATGTTTCCAAAAGAAAACGTCAGGAGGTGCAATCATGAATTCAGATAGGTGCATCATCGGCAAGGCACTCACAGCGGTCCTCTCGGTCCTGCTATTGCTTGCGCTTTCATCGTCGCTCCAAGCTGGCGAACAAGAGGATTACCAGGCAGCGAGAAACCAAAACACAATCGAAGCCTGGGAGGCCTATCTAAAGGAATACCCTACGGGTGAGAACGCGAAGGCGGCGAG
>CAZQEY010000009.1:0-51803 GCA_964592485.1 uncultured Planctomycetales bacterium | reverse complement strand
GTTAACATGATCCCGTTTTACTTCCAATATGTCAACACATCTCCGAGCGAGTTCAGTTAATTCTCAGTTTGATTTCCGGGTGTGGCAGTAATACCGCTGACACAGTCTCTGTCTCGGGGGAGGTATCGAAAGAAGCATACATTAGCATGATGGGCGGTGGCTTTGGTATGGCAGCATTGCCGATTGCCTACCATGTAAAAGTGCACGTGAAAAACTCCGGCACCAAGAAGATCCTTTTCGATGAGATTCAAGCAGCATTCGTCCCTTCCCAAGGTCAGCCACTCATTCAGCGGACATTCGCATATGACAAATCCAAGCATGAGTCCCTTGACGCTTACGAAAAGGGCGACAATAAACCCAGCATCCTTGAATGTGGCGAGTCTTTGGACTTCGATTACACAACGGATGGCTACACTAGAGAAGTCCTCGAAGCAACGGGCAAACAACCCCTTCAGTTTCACATTGTGTTATTTCGCAGCAAATCCGTCATAGCTGGGCCATATGTAGCGGATCTACCGAATCTGATGGATCTACCACAATACGAGCTGACATTCATAGGCGACCAGAAGGCCAAGGCCCTGTCTTTCAGGCTGGGTAGCGGTGGTCGTTGAAACCAATCGCCCAACAAGCGACTGCAGCGGACGGACGGCGTTCCGCCACCGCTGAGCCGTAGCGTTAAGTAAATAAAGGGGACGTTTCTATTTTTTAAAAAATAGAAACGTCCCCAATCTTCTATGGCATAAACAAAATGAAAAAGGGACGAAGATAAGGAGATAAAAAGATGAAACTAATTTTGGTTTTGGCACTTGTAGCTATCTTTATTTTTGGGTGCTCAAAAGATAAAAATAATATCGCTGAATTGATTCAACAAATGCAGATCGCTGATCGCACAGTCCAGCTGAATGCGCTTGTTACGTTATCAAAGATGGGCCCAAAGGCAAAGAAAGCTCTTAATGCCATCGGTGAGGTTGCATCTAATGAACAAGATGATCAGTTGTCCAAGATAGCTTCTGCTGCGAGATATCTTATAGATCCCTTAGGCCAATACGTGGACAAGACTACGGTTGTTATTATGGAGTTTGATCCGAATATCTTACAGGGTTTGATCGAGATGGCAAAGATGGAGGATTCGGAGATTCAAACACTTGCCCTTGAAGCCATCGGTTGGAGAATAGTTAGTCCCCTTGAAAGTTTGCCGAATTGGCCGATTTGGGGAGGCCAAGACATTAATGAAGCAATCGACATATTGATGCAATGCCTCTATGATAAAAAGGCTGTCGTCCGACGATCCGCTTCAATGTCCTTGGCCATTTTAGGGATGTACCGTAGTCAGATTCCTGCCTTTCGTAAGACAATCAATGTTCTTCAAGAAGCCATCAAAGATAGAGACATCCTGACGCGTGGCTTCGCCAAAATGGCTCTTGGTTACGGTGGTCAGACTGACGATGATACTAAGGCGGCGGCAGAAGAATGGCATGAAAGAATGGAGAGATTTTACCAAACGAAGTAATAGGAACGTGTAGAAATAGGAAGGTTCTATATATTTTGTGCATGACCGCGACGGCAAATAACAAAAAAAGGGGACGGTTCTATTTTCTTGAAGAAATAGACTCCCAGATGTCTTAGCTAATTCCCTCTAATTAAATAGAGTTAATCAGAAAAACAGTATAAAAGTTTCACCTGTCCCAAAATAAAGGAACAGTTTAAATGAATGAAATTATTGTGAGAGCATTGGGTTGTATTATAGGGTTAACAATTATTATAAGTGGTATTCAATTTATACAAAAGAAACGCATTGACCGTAAAAATTGGGGTTATTATCTTACATTCGGCGTTAATATAAATGGCATATTAGCTATTATTACCGGAGTAATATTTATATTTCTCGGTTTGTTCTTCATATTGCTTTTTATTATAATGTTTTGATCCTCTTTTTATCCCTCCAAAAATTCCTGTGAGATTTTCTCGCCTTTTTGTCTATTTAAATTCCCTACCATTTTGAGGTTGGGGTGGTATAATTAACGGGGGAGCGATTGTGGTTATTAGGAAGGAGTAGATTATGCAGGAAAGAAGGGGAGAGAAGATTGGTTGGATGGGCGGCTGGTCGGGTGGATTCCTTTGGTTATGTATTTTATCAATTGTGTGGCTTGTGCAGGGCAAGATAATTAATGGTTTATTGGGAATGAGCCTATTCGTAGTGGCAATGCTTCTAGTGGTTTTTTGGGCTCCCTGGAGGCATGCCGAAACAAAATATTGGAAATTGATGCTCCCGATTTATATAGTATTGATAATATCCGTTAGTTTGTGCATATATTTTGAGGGTGGGCTTAAGAAAACAGGCCTGAATTGGTGGTCAATAATATACCTTTTGCCCTTATTCATACCCTTTGCAACCATCGGGGCACGCCGCTGGAAGGAGGAGTGATATATATAGGTAAGAGGAATGTCGCCCTGCGAGAAAGCAAGCTGAAGTCTGGAGCGAGGGAAGGTTGGTTTTTGGCTCTCTTTGATATAATATATTACAGGGGCTTTTATATTCGTAATATGAATAAACTGGAGAAAATTAATTGTTTGGAATGTCAGCAGAGAGAGTATTGTTGCCAAGAGGGGGCGTGGGTAGATTTAAGGGAAGCCATAAACATTTCGTCTCTTAGGTTGAGCGGGAGGTTTTATCATCTAAGGAAGGATAAAAAGTTTCCTTCTGGATATAAGGTTGCTACAAGTTACGAGGATAGTCCTTGTTCCTTTCTTACTGCTGACGGATTATGCTCTATTCACAAAGTTGATTATAATCTAAAGCCAACCTATTGCAAAGAATTTCCTTACGAAGATGGCAAAATAGCCCCTCTTGCAAAAGAATTCTGTTTGTTGGTTAAACAAAAATCAAAAAATATTGCACATTCCATACCTTGAGGCCACTTAAAATCCCTATCATTTTGGGGTTGCGGTGGTATAATTAGAAAGGTAGATAATTTTACAGAGTCACCAGTTTCGGATGCTGGATAAAATTAAATAAATATGCGCAAACGTTCTAAGGGAGTGATAATCCTAGGTTGGTTTTATTTATTAAGTGAAATATTGGTTATCATTGGAACATTTTCTCTGGCTCTTCAAGATAATGTTGAATCGCTCGGATGCCTATCGCTATCGCTTCCCTTGTTGATTTTGTCGTTGTTCCGAGCTAAATATGCAATAGATTTACCCCTTGCGGTAATTGGAACATGGGTGGCGTGGAGTGTTCTACGATTAAGGGGATGGGCGCGAAAATGGATTATTTGTCTTATGTGCATAGGAATCGGCCGTTTAATTCTCTGGGTTCCTTTCGCGATTTCTAAGTATGCGCAATATTATCAGGGAGCTGAGTTAACAGCAGAATTATGGGGCATGGGGATAGCGGCAGGTTTATCATTAATATTCTATTCTTCTTACATCTATTTTTTCACCCGCCCCAAGGTAAAGGAGCAATTTAGGTAATTATTACACTTACCTAAGTGTGAAATACGATTCTTTTCTTCAGGCGGTTTGGATTGCAATAGTTGTTTAATTGCCTCATATTGCGGGGGTTGATAAATGCGAATACGGGATGTTTATTTGACGCGTGAAGGATATGAGAAATTAAGGCAAGAGCTTGAGCAGTTAAAGACGGTTAAGCGCAGGAAGTTATCCAAGGAGGTAAAGAAGGCGCGGGAGCACGGAGATATAAGCGAAAATGCCGAGTATGATGCTGCCAAGGAGGCGCAGGTTGCAAATGAGGACAGGATTGCCGAATTAGAAAGAAAACTACAGCACATTAGAATCATTGATGATGAAAACATTCCTAAAGACGAGGTGTTGATAGGAGCGACTGTCCAGTTAAAGGATTTGAATTCAGAGGAGGAGATTAAATATATGCTGGTATCAGAGGAAGAGGCGGATTATGACCAGGGAAAGATTTCCGTAGCCTCTCCGGTGGGTAAGGGTTTGTTGGGGCATAAAGAAAACGAAACGGTTGAGATTGAAATCCCTGCAGGGGCATTAAAATACAGGATATTAAAGATAACAAGATAAGAGGCTATCTTTCGAAACTTTAATGAACCTGCCACTTTTTTCGCTCAAAGTCGATTTCTTAACGCCAAAGGTCTTTCGCATCTCGGTGGCTGCGGAACTCGCCCGTCGGGCTTACGCCCAGGACGGGCTCAGACATCCTCGCCATCCGAACCTTTCCACGTTCGGATTCCCTCATTGCTCAAGCTGCTTTGGCTAAAATCGACATTCGCTCCAAAACCGTCAGGTTCATTGATTACTCGCGAGAGAGCAATCTGAAGTTACGACGCGGAAGAGTTAGGCGCGGAGTTGTTTTTCTGCGTCGACAATGTCGCGGTTGATAATACGCATGACCTCAGCTGTTTTCTTCTTAAGCTCAGGTGAGGTTGAGTGTGAGGAATTAATCTCTCTTAAAATCTGCACTGCCATACGGAAATAACGTATAAGCTCACCTTCATCAGTATCAGTTAAGCGAGTGAGTTTGGAAAAGCCGGTTCCGGCAAGCCAGGCCTGGGTTGTCTGGGCAAGGTGAAAATACGGCCTTTTACTCACTGGGTAGATGCGATAGCGCCTTTCCTCGTCTTTTATCGCCGCGTAAATCTCCTCACAGGCTTCTTGTAAATAACGGGCATTCTTAGGTAGGTGTCCGTGTAAGCGCTGATTCTTACGGGGTTCGAATACGGCGGCAACGCAAAGAACACCTAAAGCAAACTCATCCAATTCCTCTAATAACCCTGCCTCGTTTAGTTCGGAAAGCACCAACTCATAACCATATATTGAACTGGCAAATAGCCCCTTCTGGGTAAGCGTAGAGTCCTTAATATAATTTAAATCCTTTAGCAGTTTTAATTTTGCCTGCATTAGCCTCAATGCCTCTTTTTTCTGATGCTTTCGCGCTTGAAAATGATGCAGGGTTAAGGGATAAATTTCTGTAACCGTCTCTTTATAGCGCTGATAGAGATTAAGCAGGGTAGCGTAGGAGGTGTTGAACTGACTTCTGGCTGGTTCAGGTTGTCCAGTAACTATCTGTTTTACCTGGTCTGGATTGATGAAGCGCGGATTAACCCGACAATAAACAAATCCCATCTTATCCATTCCCCGCCTTCCCGCCCTGCCGGCCATCTGATAAAAATCGCGCACCTTTAATATGCGCACATAGCGGCCATAGTATTTCCTTAAGTTATCAAATACCACGCTTCTTGCCGGCATATTAATCCCTAAGGCAAAGGTCTCAGTGGTAAAGATAACCTTAAGCAGGCGGCTAGTAAATAGCTGTTCAATTACCTCCTTCAGGGTGGGCAGCATCCCGGCATGGTGATAGGCAATGCCTTTCTGTATTAGATAGAATATGCGGCTGGCGCTTTCTTCGTTTACCAAATCAAAACGCTGGCAGAGTTGATTAAATAGGTTGATAATCTCGGTTTTTTCTTTCTGGTTTAAGAAATCAAAGCTGTACAGTTCAAAGGCAAGGTCTTCTGCTCGTTTTCTACTGAAAACAAAATAAATACAGGGCATACCCTGTTTCTGGCGGATGTAATCTATCAGAGAAGATAAGCGATTAGGGCGGAAGAATTTTCTTTGTCTCTGGCGAGCGAGCAGTCTCTTTAAATCCGAAAGGCTTTCAATGATTTCATTACGGCAATGGAATAAAAAGCTAAGCGGGACCGGGCGTTTATTTTCGACTACAGTCTTAACTGGCTTTTTCTGAACTGATTCAACCCAATCGGCAAACTCTTTTATATTGGGGATGGTTGCAGAAAGCGCCAGCATCCTCATATGCGAGGGTAGAAAAATCAAAGATTCCTCCCATACCGTTCCCCGCTCCTGATTATCAATATAGTGAATTTCATCAAAGATGACCCAGGAGTATTTTTTTAAGGATTCCGGCTCATCCAGGATTTTATTCCTGAATATCTCGGTGGTCATAATTAAAACCTGGGCATCGGGATTTAGTGAGACATCACCGGTCAGAATACCGATTTTTCCGGGAAACTGATTTTGAAAATCGCGGAATTTCTGATTGGATAAGGCCTTTATCGGTGCCGTATAAATTATGCTTTGCTGTTGGTTAAGCGACTCTTGAATAATGTATTCGGCAATTGCAGTTTTGCCGGCACCCGTAGGGGCACAGACGATTACCGAATGGCCCTGGTTTATATGATTAATTGCCTCTGTTTGAAAACGGTCATATTGCATAAAAGTATTATAGCACGTTTTTTAGTATCGCTATGGGTATTTTTGTTGCCATTTTGCCTCAAGTGTATTAGAATTATCTAAATAACACCAATCAAAAGGCAAATATGCTATGCGCACTGCCAGGCTAAAATTTTTATTCTTAATCCTGATTTTATCTGGTATCTGGATAGTCAGCCGCTATTTAAGGATTGACCCGGATAATGCAAAGGCATTTCTTGAGAGGTTTCCTGTATGGCTGGCGGTATTAGTCTATGCCCTTGTTTATGTGATAGGGACCATCTTAATCCCCATAACCAAGGATATATTTAAAATTATAGGGGCAGTCTGTTTGGGGGCTGTGTTAAGCAGCTTGGGGATATGGATTGCCGAGGTAATAAATGCAATACTGCTTTTTTATCTTGCGCGCTATCTGGGAAGGGAGTTTGTCCAGGAGAGGTTAAGGGGTAGGGCCAAGGCAATCGATGAATCTGTTGATTCCTGGGGTTTCAAGGGATTTTTAGTGTTAAGATTAGTCCCGCTTATTCCTTACAGGTTCCTGGATTTACTTGCCGGCCTTACCTCTATTAGTTTTATTAAGTATCTTATAATCGTAGTTATCGGCTCACCCCTGCGGATATTCTGGATACAATATATCCTGGCGGGGGTGGGTGTAGCCGTATTCAAGAATCCGTCTGCTCTAATAGATTATATGAGAGCGAATAAGGTCGCATTTTTCTGGAGCTTTATTTACCTCATCCTGGTTATTATTGTGGTATTCAGGTTTAAGTTCAAGAGGAAAAAGAGAATTTAGAGAGCGTATTATTTATGACCCATCGTTACAGTATTTTTCGGCTCAAGGCAGATTATTCTGACTTCTCAAGTTAACGAATCCAAGATAAACTTAACTTAGTAACCACCGCTCTAAAGCGACTAACGGCAAGTGGCTGACAATTTGTCGGTAGGGGGAATATATGTGTAGTGAAACAATGAAAGTAGTACAAAAAGCAGAATTTAGTTACCAAATGCGAGAAAAGTGGTATAATTATAAAATATGAAGAGTATACGTTGGTTGCTTTGTGCGATTTTTATTTTGGCCAGTTGCGGGATTTGCGGTTGCTTTAAGATAAGCAGTCCCCATTATACTTATGAGGACATTTTAGTTAAGAGGGCAGTTGATGGGGATACCCTGATATTAGAGAACAATGAACGGGTTAGGCTTATTGGTATTGATACACCCGAGATGCATCAAGGCAATAAGCTTTACCGAAATGCCCAGCGAGGCCGAACCGATATCCAGACAATAATGGCCCTGGGCAGAACAGCTTATCAATTTACCCGCAATTTAGTTGAGGGCAAGCGTGTGCGGCTTGAATTCGACATAGAAAAGTATGACAGATACGGCCGCTTACTTTGCTATGTTTATTTAAAAGACGGTACATTTGTCAATGCCAAGATAGTTCAAGAAGGGTATGCGTATTTATTAACCATACCACCGAACGTAAAGTATGCAGATTTATTTCTGACGCTTTATCAGGAGGCGCGGAGGAATAACCGAGGACTTTGGAGCGAGCAATAACAAGGAGGCAGGAATGTTAAGGTATTTGACTGCGGGGGAATCCCATGGAAAGGATTTGCTGGGTATTTTAGAAGGTATACCTGCAGGACTTAAGATTAAGATTAGCCGGATAAATCAAGAATTAAAGCGAAGACAGCAGGGATATGGTCGGGGTAAAAGGATGCAGATTGAGAATGATAAGGCTGAAATTATATCTGGACTGAAAGAAGAACTCAGTTTAGGCAGTCCAATAGGTATCTTAATTAAAAATAGGGATTTCAGTATCGGGAAGTTGCCCAGCGTATTCTGTCCGCGGCCAGGGCACGCGGATTTGCCCGGCGTGCTTAAGTATGGTTTCTCTGATGTGCGTTTTGTATTAGAGCGCGCTTCAGCCAGGGCAACAGCGATGTTGGTAGCAGCGGGGGCGATATGCAAGGTGCTACTGGAAGAGTTTAAGATTAAGATAACCAGCCGGGTGGTTGAGGTAGGTGGCAGAAAGCAAAGACAGCAAATACGCTGGATTATTGATGAGGCAAGGAGGAGGAAGGATACAATCGGCGGAATCTTTGAGGTTAGAGCTAAGGATGTGGTTGCCGGACTAGGGGGTTATACCCAATCGGATGAACGCCTCGATGGCCGGCTCGCCCAGGCAATAATGTCAATACCCGGGGTTAAGGCAGTCGAGATTGGTTTGGGTTTTGGTTATGCTGATAAATTCGGCTCCAGCGTGCATGATGCGATTTATTATTCTAAGCCTGAGGGGTTTTATCGCAAGACAAATAATGCCGGCGGTATTGAGGGCGGGATTTCTAATGGTGAGGACATTGTAGTGCGGGCATGTATGAAGCCTATTGCTACTCTCCTTACACCTCTTGATTCAGTAAATATTAAAACAAAGAAAAAAGCTAAGGCAAGCATTGAACGCTCAGATATCTGTGTAGTTGAGGCAGCGGCTGTGATTGCCGAAGCTGCGGTTGCTTTTGAATTAACACGTGCATTCCTCTGGAAATTCGGTAACGATGCTCTTGGCGATATAAAGGCAGGTTATCGTAACTATCTGGAGCGATTGAAGTAGCAAAAGAATTGAAAAAAATTATGTGAGAAAATCATCTCCCTGGCGTCTATTAGAATAGGAAGGGAGGTGGTTGGGATGTCACGGAAGATAGATGTGGAGGTGGTGCGGCTGCACCGTTTTGACGGTGAGGACTCCAAACTCAGGGCCTTTGTTGATGTGGCAATCGGCGAGTTCATTGTAAAGGGATTTCGCATCTTTCAGGGCGAAAAGGGGTTATCTTTGGCAATGCCCCAGGAACAAGGTAAGGACGGGCGTTGGTATAATTCCTTTTCTCCAAAGACTCCAGAGGCAAAACAGGCCTTGACTGAGATAGTCTTAGCCGCATATCAAGAGTAGTAGGTTAGTTGGAACTAAGGATAAAGCCCCGTGAAGACCCTCCGGGGCTTTATTTGTCAAGAGAGTGGAGTTGGCCCCGGTTTTTTAATAAAGTAGCATAGGGATAGAATAGGAAAGTTGATATTGACATAAGTCTAATTAAGTGTTAAAACTAAAGTCTGCCTGGATAAGGAAAAAGGACAAGGTAGGATAAATATCTATATTATTGGCTTTATGGGGTGCTGCTGCGACGAATAAGGAGCACCGCTTAGCACGCCGACCGAGATGGTGAGGTCGGCCGGGAAAACATCATATATAATGGGAAATATCTATATTGTTGGCTTTATGGGCACTGGTAAGACTGTAGTAGGTAGAGAGGTAGCCAGGCAGCTAAACCAGCGGTTTGTTGACCTGGATTTGCTGATTGAAGAACGCCAGAAGCGCAAAATCAGGCAAATATTTGCTAAGGATGGTGAAGCTCACTTCAGAAAGCTGGAGAAACAGGCGCTTCTTGAGGTATCTCAAGCAGGAGATTTAGTAGTGTCTTGCGGTGGGGGTATTGTCTTGGATAAGCAGAATATTCAGGTTATGAAAGACATGGGTGTGATGATTTGTCTTGCTTGCCAGCCGGAGGTAATACTCCAGCGCACCCAGGGATATAAACATCGGCCTTTATTAAATGTAGATGACCCTACAAAGGCAATTAAGGAGTTGCTTGAGGTCCGTGCGCCCTTTTATGCCCAGGCAGATTACACTATTGATACCTCAAATTTGGCGGTTTCTGCTGTGGTTAGTAAGCTTTTAGAATATGTCAGAGCAAAACAAGCTTGATTGGCTTAAGTTAGCGCTTATTCCGGCGATTGGCCCAGCGCGAGGCAAGAAGCTTCTGGATAGATTTGGCAATCCAGGAGAGATTTTGGCTGCCTCCGTCAAAGAGCTGGCTTCTCTGTTGGGTGATTCGGCTGCTCAAGTAATCGACCGACAGCGAAAGGCCATTGATTTGGATAGGCAATTGAGCCTGATTGATAAATATCAAGCGAAGATTATTACGCAGGAGAACCCAGCGTATCCGGTTAATTTAAAGAATATATTTGATCCCCCATTGGCCTTATTCCTGCGGGGTAAGATTTTACCTCAGGATGAGCTCTCGATTGCTATAGTTGGCACCAGGATAGCTTCAATTTATGGAATGAATATGACACGCAAACTCAGTACTCAGTTAGGTCAAATGGGGCTTACAATCATCAGCGGCGGAGCGCGCGGCATTGATACAACAGCTCATCTGGCAGCCTTAGGGATTAATGCGCGCACAATTGCTGTGCTTGGTTGCGGAGTGGATGTGGTTTATCCTCGAGAAAATTATCGCCTATTTGAGCAGATTATCCTGAAGGGTGCTTTGGTTTCCGAGTTTCCTATGGGGACGCCGCCGTTTCGGCAGAACTTTCCTCGGCGCAATCGCATAATTAGCGGTTTATCTATTGGCGTAGTGGTTATTGAAGCGCCGAAAAGAAGTGGCGCCTTGATTACTGCTTCATCTGCCCTTGAGCAGGGTCGTGAGGTTTTTTGTGTTCCCGGTCAGGCAGACAGTTTTACTATGAAGGGTAGTCATCAACTATTAAGAGAGGGAGCGAAATTAGTTGAGCAGGTAGATGATATCATTGAGGAGATACAGCCGATATTAAAAAACAAGGAGAGGATTAGTGAAGAACTCGTTAGTAATCGTTGAGTCGCCAACTAAGGCAAAGACCATTGGCAATATTCTGGGTAAGGAGTATTCAATTGCCTCTTCAATGGGTCATATTATCGACTTGCCCAGGAAGAAGATAGGCGTGGATATCGAGAATAATTTCAAACCCTTTTTTGTGGTTATCTCTGGACGGAAAAAGATATTGGATGGGTTGAAGGTAAAGGCAGCTGATAAGCAAAGGATTTATATTGCTACTGACCCTGACCGTGAGGGAGAAGCAATCGGCTGGCATATTAAGGGTAAGCTACCCAAGGATAAGAAATTCCTGCGGGTGATTTTTCATGAAATTACTCCCCAGGCAGTAAAGGAGGCGTTTGACAAACCGCGCGATTTTGATTTGAATATGGTAGAAGCTCAACTTACCCGCAGAATCCTGGACAGGATTGTCGGCTATTTCTTAAGTCCTTTGCTCTGGCGTAAAATTGGCCGTGGTTTAAGTGCCGGCCGGGTTCAGTCAGTAGCACTTCGCTTAATTGTTCAGCGGGAGAGGAAGATTGAGGAATTTAAGCCGGTAGAGTATTGGGAGATTGAGGCAGAACTTGAAAAATCAGCAGCCAGTAGTCAGGGGGCAGGGCTTAGGAGTTTTATTGCAAAATTGGAAGAGGTAGATAGCAAGAAGGTAGAAATAAAGAATAAACAGGAGGCTGATAAATTAGTCAGGGATTTAAAGAAAAAGACGTATATCGTAACAGAGGTCAAGCAGAGTGAAAAGAAGCGCAATCCATCACCCCCATTTATTACCAGCACTATGCAGCAGGAGTCGTTTAATAGGTTGAGGTTTACTGCCACCCGGACAATGATTATTGCCCAGCAATTGTACGAAGGAATTGAAATCGGCAAAGACGCACCAGTGGGATTAATTACTTATATGAGGACTGATTCTACGCATATCGCTTCCTCTGCGCTCAAAGAGGTGCGTAATTTTATTTCCAAGAATTTTGGCCAGGATTATTTACCTGCCTCTGCTAACATCTATAAGACAAAGAAGCTCGCCCAGGAAGCTCATGAGGCAATCCGGCCAACCTCGCTTAAATATACACCGGAGAGCATCAAGGAATTTTTAAATAAAGACCAATATAAATTATACGAGTTGGTCTATAAGCGTTTTGTTGCCAGCCAGATGACTCCTGCACGCTATCTGACAACTAGTGTAAATATTCAGGCGGACAAATATTTATTTTCTGCATCCGGAACTGAGATGATTTTTCCCGGTTTTACCAGGATTTACCCTAAACAGGAAAACAATGAAAAAAAATTACCTGATTTAAAAAAGAATGAAGTACTCAACCTTATACGACTTATCCCCAGTCAGCATTTTACCAAACCACCCAGCCGTTATTCTGAGGCTTCATTGATTAAGGCCTTGGAAGAGGAGGGTATTGGTCGCCCATCTACCTATGCGCCGATAATTAGGACAATTGTTAACCGCGATTATGTGCGCAGGATTAAAGGGTATTTTCAGCCTACCGAGCTGGGATTCAGGGTGTGCGATTTATTGGTGGAATATTTTCCCAAGATAGTTAACCTTAAATTTACTGCCTTGATGGAGGAGGAATTGGATAAGATTGAAGAGGCTCAATGTGACCGGCTCACGGTGCTGAATGATTTTTATTCACCCTTTAAATCCCATCTTGATTTTGCCCAGAAGAATATTAAAAAAGAGGTAGTCTTAACCGATGAGGTTTGCAGTGAGTGTGGCCGTCCAATGATAGTAAAATGGGGTAGGCGGGGCAGGTTCTTAAGTTGTTCAGGATATCCTAAATGCAAGAACTCAAAGTCAATTACTACGGGTGTGGCCTGTCCTGAGCCTAGCTGCGGCGGTGAGTTGGTAGAGCGGCGCTCTAAGTTGGGCGTATTCTATGGTTGCTCTAATTTTCCCAAATGCAGGTTTACTACAAGGAGGTTACCCAATGCTTAGGTGGATAGTTTTGTTTCTTTTTCTAAGTTTTAGCATCTGTTCGGCTCAACCCCCTACCGGGCAGATACAGAAGACTCAGGAAATGCTTGAGAAAGAAAGGGAGTTAAGGCAGAGGATTGAAAAGCCGCAAAAGCAATTTGTTGAGAAGATTCAGGTTGAAGGCGCAAGTCTGCTCTCCGAGCAGGAGTTGCAGGAAATAACCCTACTCTTTGAGGAGCGCTGGCTCACCCAGGAAGATATTCAGCAAGTCATTGATTTAATTATTCAAGCCTACAAGCAGAAGGGATATAGTGAGAAGGAGCTTAAGTCGTCTTACCAGATTGAAAATAATAACTTAGAAATTCAGGTTGAAGAATTAAGGGATTGAATATAGATGTGAAGAAAAAATTAATCTGCATAATTCTATGTTTATTTGTAATCTTTCTTTCTTTTTTTTGGATGATGGAGAGAATACACCAGATCTTAGAGAGAAAGGTAGAGAAAAAGCCAGAAGTTGTTGTTGTCCCGCCTGCCCCTCCCAAAGAAGAAAAGGTATTTATTAAGAAGATTAATGTTTTCGGCGTAACCCTTCTTTCGGAAGAAGAAATCAATGATATTATTTTACCTTTTAAGAACAGAGAACTCAATCTGGAGGGTTTTCAAAAGATTGCCGATTTAATTACTGATGCTTACCGCCAGAAGGGGTACATTACCTCGCGTGCCTACCTGCCCCCGCAAATGATTGAGCGGGGAATATTGGAAATCAGGGTCATAGAAGGTCTTACCGGAGAAATAGAAGTTAAAGGTAATCGTTATTTTAAGACTTCTCTACTTAAGAAAATGATTACCTTAAAAAAGGGGGAGCCGTTTAATTATAATATCTTAAGAAAAAATCTTAGCAAAATAAATAGACATATGGATAGGACTTCTCGCGTTGTACTTATGCCGGGTAAGGAACCAGGGACTACAGATATACTCTTAGAAGTAGAAGACCAGCTACCTATCCATATTGGTTTTAGCTGGGATAACTTTGGCTCTCGCTACATTGAAAAGGACCGGTATCAGTCAACTCTCACCCATAATAATCTGTTAGGATTTGATGATATCCTGACTTTGCAGTATCAATTAGCCGATGCCGACGCCTACAGATTGACTGCTGTTCGTTATCTATTTCCGATTACCGATTCAAGCGAAATAGGCCTGTTTACTTACCGAACAAAACTTAAATTAGGCAGAGAGTATAAGGATTTGAACGCACGGGGCAAAAGCAAAGTTTATGGCATCTACCTACGACAATACCTAATCGATGAGGAGAATATTGACCTTAATTTAAATCTAGGTTTTGACTACAAGGATATCTTAAATTTTCAATTAGACAATGAGTCAAGCCGCGATAGATTACGCGTAGTAAAGGCGGGTTTTGATTCGGATGTTTCAGATAATTTTGGCAGGACAATCGCAACCTTTGAGATTGACTTCGGCATTCCCAATATTATGGGAGGTTTAAAAGAACAAGATTCTCGAGCCAGCCGTAGCGGCTCAGGCGGTAAATTTGTAAAAGATACTATCAACTTGCTAAGACTGCAGAGAATGCCTTTTTCTTCCACTTTATTATGGAAGAATCAATTTCAAATCAGTCCCTATATTTTGCCTGCCGCTGAACAGTTTCAAATTGGAGGAATTGCTAATGTGCGTGGTTATCCTCCGGCGGAATTGGTAGGAGATAGGGGATACGCGATGACCTGGGAGCAGTCGTTTCCTGTTTATTTTATTCCCAAAGATATAAAGGTTCCTAAATCAAGCGCAACACTTTATGATGCGCTTAGAGTTGTAGCTTTCTATGATTGGGGCAATGTCCGGTTATTCCGGCCTCAGGCAGGAGAAGAAAAATCAGAAACCTTAAGGGGAGCTGGCTGTGGCCTCCGCTTTAATTTGCCTGAGGATTTCTCAATCAGATTAGATTTTGCCTGGCCGTTGGATAAAACGCCGGAGGACGGCAAGCATTTTCATCCCTGGGTTGAGGTTTCCAAAAAGTTTTAGACGTTTAATGTTGACAAAAGTAAAAAAATAAGTTATAATCAAAAAGATAACATGCCGCAAAATTAAGGCCTGCCACGAGGCTTACCAGAATAATGAAGTGCAGATTAAAAAAAATATATTTTCAACCATTCTCTTAAGTATAGGGTTTCTTATCCTACCCAATTTTATTTATGCCCTTCCAAAAGGCGAAGAAGTAGTTGTCGGCAGCGCTATCTTTGACCATCCAGATTCCAACACTCTAAATATCGATACCTCATCAGAAAAAATTATTATTAATTACAATAGTTTTTCCATTGACCAGCAAGAGGCGGTGCATTTTAACCAGCCTTCAACAAGTAGCATTGCTTTGAATCGGGTGGTAGGTGTTGACCCCTCAAGCATTATGGGAACACTTACCGCCAACGGCAGAATCTTTTTGGTTAATCCCAACGGCGTTATCTTCGGGTCTAATTCCCATGTTGATGTTGCTGCCTTAGTTGCCTCGACTCTGAATATCACCGATGATGATTTCCTTAACGGCAGGTATAATTTTTTTAAAGATGGCAAAGCAGCTTCCATTCTCAATCAAGGAAATCTAACAATCAGAAACGGCGGCTATGTCTGTCTTCTTTCACAAGCTGTAGAAAATCAGGGAACAATTCAGGCAAATTTAGGAACTGTAGTTGTGGCTTCCGGCGAAAAGATGATTTTGGCTTTAGATGATTTAGGCCAGATTAGCGTAGTTATTGATGAGTCAGCTCGTGAAGCTGTTTTCGGGCCGCAGGGGCAAAGATTAGACAGCGCGATAAAAAACAGCGGCATAATTTCTGCAAACGGCGGCAAGGTTCTCTTAACTGCCAAGGTCTTAAATAATGTGTTTGATTATGCGATAAACAACAGTGGAATCATTGAGGCAAAATCCTTAGTTGAGCGCAACGGCGTAATTGAGCTGGTTGCCGAAGGAGCGCCTATTATAAATATAGGTAAGATTATTACTGATGGTTCTGAAGTTTTACCCGATGGCGGCAGGGTTTCTATCGAAGCAGCGACAATCTTACATAGGGGTATAATTTCTGCCAATGCTTTTGAAGAGGGAACAGCAGGAGAAATAATTATTATTTCTCAAAACTCCACAGTCTTGGATGAAGGCAGTAGAACCGAAGCCCGCGCATTAGGTATCGTTGGCAACGGCGGAAGGATTACAATTAATTCTACAGGCGGTAATACAGTGGTAGATAGGAATGCAATCATAGACGTTTCCGCAGGATTACAAGCCGGCAACGCCGGTTTTATAGAAGTCAGCGCATTTGAGCAATTAGGTTTCTACGGAATACTGAACGGCCGCGCCCCTCCGGGATATCAAGCCGCGACAGTATTCTTTGACCCTACCGATTTAATTATCGATTCCGATATTAACCAAGTAGGTACTTACACTGGGGTAGGGGATAATATTTATGTTAGTGCAGACATCATTGTTACCGACGGAAATATAATTCTCACCGCAACAAGTATCTTCGAACAAACCTCAGGAATAATCCAAACCAACAATTCAGGAAATATTGAGATAACCGGACTTACAGTTAAATTACTCGGCACTGTAATCTCTGCCGGCGACCTTACCATTACCGGAAGACCGATTAATGCTTCAGATGTTAATTCCATCCAGACCGCAATAAACGCAATCGGCACAGTAGGCGGCACAAGCACCATTAATGTCGCAGCCGGCACCTACGATGAAAAATTGAGCATTAACAAGTCTTTAATCCTTAGAGGCAATGACCCTGATAACAAGCCGTTAATTAACCTTCCTGCTGAGGACAATGCGGGTGTGACCATTACTGCAAGTAATGTAACTTTAGAAAATCTTTATCTTAAAAAAGAATACCAGGAAGGCTGGATAAATTCTATTCTGTCTATTCCCAGGGGAGGGGGTTGGGGCGCCTATACAATCGCATACGAAAATATTACCTTGCGTAACCTTATCTTTGAAGGTGGACAAGAAGGCGCTTATATCACTGCTGGAAACCTTACTATAGAAGATTGTCAATTTATAGGACAATCCGCCGACGCCGTATATCTGGATGCAGTTTCAGGCACAACCAATATCTTACGCAACTACTTTGAGGGGGGAGCAACAAGTAAGAGGGCGATTCTCTTTGAAAACTTCACCGAATACGACCCGCCTGAAAGTGGTACAATTAACATTCAATACAATACCATCAATGGAATGAGGAATTTTGTTGTCTATAATCAGTGGATTGACCTTACTACTAAAGTTACTCTTAACATTACCAACAATAAAATTACCAATGTAGTTGGAGATGTCATAAGCTTCTTTGTTGATCCGGATTACGTTCCTAGTAATTATGCTACAAAGTTCAATAGCGTAGTTATCCGTGAAAATGATTTCTCTGGCGTAACTGATACTAACTTCGCCATAAGTCTATTTGAACTGGATGAGTCTTGGCAAGATGTGCGCGTGGATAATCCTCCTGCAGCAAGCGGCGGTATAGCAATAGATGCCTCGGTTAACTACTGGGGAGCTTCCAGTGGTCCGAGTGGCGCAGGTAGCGGAACAGGCGCAGGCTCTACCACAAATATTGACTTTACTCCATTTTTGGTAAATGGCACAGATATAAGTACTGATACGGGTTTTCAGGGTGATTTTTCTGAGCTAACTGTGACTGCCTTAGAGTCCCAGACCGGTTCGACCGGAAGGATTCAAGAAGGAATAGATTTAGTTACATCAAGTGGCACAGTCAATGTGTTGGCGGGAACTTATAATGAAGAGATAACCGTCAATAAGGGCATTACGCTGTTAGGTGCTCAAGCCAATGTTGAACCTAAGGCTCTTGTGAATGGTATACCCAGTGGTACCTTGCGTACAGGTGATGAGAGCGTGCTTACTGGCACTTATGCTTTAACGATAAGGACAAGTAATGTGACTGTCAATGGGTTTGAGTTTGATGGTTTCAGATATGGAATTAATGTACAGGCAGAGGCAGGAACAACTTTAGAGAATATTAGCCTGAAATACAATTATATGCACTCAGACAAAGCCTGGGTGGGGATTGTTGTTGGAGAGGGCTATGCAGGTACTGGAGATGGAACATTTGATAATATTCTCATTACACACAACGCTATTGATGTAAGTGCCAGTGCCGGCAGCGACCCCTATGCGTTAGCTGCAATCGATTTTACCGGTGCCACGACTTATTTCGATTTTGTCACATTTAAAAATGTTGAGATTTCCTATAACTATCTCACCAACCCGGATTATTCCTATGGCATTTTCTGTGGCGCAACTACAGATGCCTATAGATTTGATGCTCCCGTCATAAAGTGGAACTATATTTACCATTGCGATGCCGGCATTAACGTGGGTAATATGTACGACGCCGACATCAATAATAATTTGTTCGAAGATAACCCATACGCAGGTGCTCAGATTGGCGTACTCGGTGGTTCTGTTGCCAATAATGTCTTCAAGCAAAACTATCCATCGCCGTACGATGATTATCCGTCTTATTGTTTGACTTTCTGGGGTACACAATATGGTTTTCCCACCGGTTCAAACAGCGTTACTGTGACAGGTAACGATTTCTATTTCAATAACTATGATAGTATCACTAAACCTGATTACGGTGTGCGTGTTCTTAGTGGTTGCGATGCCAGCACTATTACATTTATCCAGAACAGATTCTATGATGGCGGTGCTATTGATGGTGCGCTAGCATTGAAAAACTATGTAGAAGGCGTAGATCTTAACGCCTCCGGCAACTGGTGGGGAACAAATATTCCTGAAGATGTTGCGGCAGTAGTCAGTGCAAATGTTGATTATTCGCCTTGGTTAGACAACGGCATAGATACAGATAGCGGGACAGCCGGCTTCCAGCCAGATTTTTCCATTCTCTACGTTGACGATGACAGCCCGCAGACCGGCTCAACTGGAAGAATCCAGGAAGCCATAGATTTAGTAACCACCGCCGGCACAGTCAACGTAGCAGCCGGAACTTACGATGAAACAATTGATATCAATAAAAGAATTACCCTTCAAGGTGCAGGCAGCAGTGATACGGGAACAGTGCTTCAAAGCACCAATCCGCCGAATATAGCAGGCGTGACATATACACAATACAATCCGGTTGTAATATTGAGCGCATCAGGAATTGATGGTGATCCTGTCTTGCTTAAAGATTTGATGATACGGCCGCGACAGGATATTATTGGCGCTGCAGGGCAGATTCCCGGGATTCTTATACGCCCCGGAGATTCCGAAACATCCTATACGGTATCCTATGTGGAGCTGAATAATGTCCGCGTCATTGGCACAGAGTCGGAGGGTACTCCTGAATCTGGAGTAAGAGTAGACGGCAGTACAAATCTGTACCATTTTGTGGTAAATAATTGCGAATTCAGCGATATGGCTTATGGAATGATTTTCCATAATTATGGCGACAGCCCAACCACAGTGCAGTATATGGAAGTAAGCGATACCACCTTTGATAACAATTCCATAAAGGGTTTCTATGCAGAAAAACTATCTGATGCAACCTTTACCAATGTAACGGTAACTAATAACGGCAATATTGACCTATCGCCCTCTTGGGCTGATCCGTGGAATGCCGGAATTGACATAAACCTGAAATATGGCGCCTACCAGAATCTCATGTTTAATAATCTAACGGTAACTGGTAATGGAATTGACTCCACTAATGGCGTTGGGCTCACGGTTAAGGCGCGTGGAACAGGAGACGATTCTTCCTATAGTTCTAACCCGGCAACTCTACTCGGTGTTGTGACTGTGAATGGAGGAACTTTTACCGGGAATGAAGCAGGTATGCGCTTTGGTGAACCGGGTAAGGACAATACCTCTCCTGCAAATATAACTGTCAATAATGCAACTATATCCGGAAACACTCAATTTGGCTTATATAATGTATTGTCCGGCGTGACAGTCGACGCCACCAAGAACTACTGGGGCGATGCCACAGGTCCCAATCACGAAGACAATCCAAGCGCAGGTTTAGGCGATGCCGTCTCCGATAATGTAGACTTTATCGTATGGTATGCCACAGCTACTACCAGAGATAACGGGGAAAACGTATCAGTTGACCACCCCGGTGATTCAATCATTGCCTATTCAGATACTATCCAGGGCGGTATTGATGCCGCTATAAGTGGAGATACAGTAAATGTTGCAGCGGGTACATATAATGAGTTTATATCTATATCAGGCAAATCAGATTTGACCATTCAGTCAACCCATGGTGCGGCAAATACCATCATTGATGTAGGTGATAAGGGCGTGTACTCTACTCCGTCTGGTGTAATTGAAGTAAGGGCAGACGGCCTAACATTAGACGGTTTTACTATCCAAAATGCTAATGGAGGGGAGGTAGGAAATTGCGTATTTGCAGGAATCTATTTTCCCTCTGGAATAGGGTGCACTTTCAAAAATCTTATTATTAAGAATATAGAAGGACTCGACCGTGCAGAAGGAATACATCTTGGTGGGGATTCAAGCACTTTCTCAAATATTACAATCTCTGATTTGACTGAGCTTCCAGGAGGAGGAGGGTGTAATAGCCCAGGTGCTTTTGGACTCATAACAAACGGCGCTGACAATAATATATTCAATGATATCACTATCAGTAATCTTGTTTCTAATGATAATGGTAATGCTTCTGGTCTTATCACCTTTAACAGTTTCAAGAACAATACATTCAACAATATGATTATACAAGATTTGACATCGTATGGAACCTCTAATAGTGATGGAATTCTCCTTTTATCATATTGGCATTCTGGTGACGTTGTTGACAATACCTTTACTGATACTACCATTTCAGGTATAAATGCAGAACAAGGACGAGCGTGTGGTATTAGAAGCGCAGCAGATAGTTCTAAAAAAATTATAGGCACTAATTTCATTGATACGTATATTAACAATGTTGATAGCAATACTGAAGCATATGGGATTTATAATTCCCATTCAGAGGGAACTACTATGACTGGGGGGCAAATCCAAGGCCTTACTGCTCCTACAACAAATGGAGTCTATATATTGGGTTCAACTTCAACTGCAAGTATAGAGAATATGGCTATCTCTGGAGCAGATTATGGTATAACGATAAATTCTGACGTTGATGCCGGGCAGGTCTCAGCACATTACAATAATATAGTAGGAAACACCTATAGTGGTGTAAAAAATGATGCTGTTGGTCAAGTCGACGCCACCAAGAATTACTGGGGAGATGCAAGAGGACCCCAACACTCCAGTAGTCCTCACACTGGAGTTACTACAGGCGATTCAGTCTCTGATAATGTTACCTTTATGCCTTGGTATGCTACCAGCACAACCACATCAACTACTCAATATGTCTCAGTTGACCACCCCGGTGATTCAATCATTGCCTATTCAGATACTATCCAGGGCGGTATTGATGCGGCAGTGGCAGGGGATACGGTTAATGTGGGGGTGGGTACATACACAGAAAATATATCTATAAGTAAATCACTGACAATGATATCAGATACAGGAAACTATCGAACTACCGGGACTATTTTAACCGGCGGTATGAAAGTGGCGGTTTCCGCAGGAAATGTTACGATTCAAGGATTTAAATTCCAGGATGTGAGTAATAAGACGGTGGCCGGCGCCAATGGCCTTATTACCGCCGTTGGCGATAATCTTACTGTCCGTTCTAACAGTTTTGAAAATATCGAAGGTCATGCTGTTCTTGCATACACGCCGGGTATCCAGCATGGGTGGCTTATAACAGATAACAATATTTCCAACGTGACTTACGGGCAGATGTCAGGATTGTTCCTTGATGGGCTTGAAGATAGTATTATAAGTAGTAATGTGATTGACGGCACGCCATACAGCGGGATAATTCTTTGCAATGCGGCTAATGACACTATATCAGATAATATTATCAGAAATATACCGCAGGTGGGTATTCAAGTTTCTGATGCCCAGAACATTACCATAAAGGATAATTACATCACAAATGCTAACACAGTCAACGCTACGGATAAGGGCGCTATAAGTTTCTATCCGAGCGTAACCAACTCAACGGTTACAAACAATACTCTGGTTGGAAACTACCAGGGGTTCACTATCCGTGACAAGTCCGGAACAGTAAGTGCTGATATCCATGTTAACTACAATACCATTTATGACAATGGTGGTTATGGAGTTGGAAACTTTGCCCAAGGGGGAGGCACTCTGGATGCCTCTAGTAATTACTGGGGAGATGTTGATCCCAGCAATGATGTCAGCGCCAATGTAGATTATTCTCCCTGGTGGGGAGTAGATTATGTTGACGACCCTCACGAATCATCCTGGGCCTGGTATACCAATGATTCTATCCAGGACGCTATAGATGTTGCAAGTGATACTGTTCAAGATACCATCAACGTATTGTCCGGAACCTATGCCGAAAATATCATCATAGATAAAAGAATTACAATACAGGGTGCAGGCAGCGGCAGTGACCCAGCTACAAACACCGTAGTTACCCCGGGTAGTGAATTCGTCAACCTTACCATTGCCGTGGGCGGCAGCTCTGAGACAGAGCGGCTCGTTATTAAAGATATCTATTTCAGCGGCACAAGCAACAAGGACGGCTTGAGGATGCTGGGTCCTGGCACTATCAGCTACGTGACGCTGCAGAACATAGTTGTTGAGAATTATGAGCACGGCGCACAACTCCTGGGTAACGATGCAGACCCTCTTACTGTAAACGACCTTGAGGTTATCAGCAGCAGTTTCTCCAATAATAACCAAAAGGGCTTTGGGATAGGAGCGAATCACTATAAAAACGTTACCGTTAACGGGGTGAAGTTCATCGACTGCGAGATGGTCGACAACTTTGAAGCCGGCCTTTACATCTGGTCAATCCCGTCTATGGTGACTGACCTGGAGATAACCAGAGGGACCTATACAGGAGCCACACAATTCGGCGACATTGCCATACTGGGCGGGCTTTCTGGCGGCACAATTACCGATGTAACGGCTGGGGAAGGTGCAGCCTCAGGTATTCTTTTCTGGACTTATGGTCCGGTTTCCGACGTTACGATTACCAATCCCACAATTTCCGGCGTTACCAGTTCCTCCGGAATAACGTTTTATAATGCTACCGGAGGTTCCATCGCTGACATAACGGTAACCGGAGGCAGTATTACCGGTAATGCTTATGGCGTGAGTATCTATTCAGGCTCAACAGGTGTTATCATAAGTGACATCAGCTTCCAGAATAACAATATCCAGGTGCGGGATGAGGCTGAGGTTATGGTTATTGAGGATGTCTTAACCAATAACACCTTTGACCGCGCCGTGACTGTTGATCATATAGGTAGTTCCCCGCTTCATACCATCTGGAGCAGTATCCAGGACGGCGTGGACGCTGCCTCTTCTGGCGATACGGTTAATGTAGCTAGCGGCAGCTATGGCGAGGATGTAAATATCGGTCAGGCACTAACGGTAACCGGAAGCGACAATCCTTCGACTACAAGTTTTACCTTAACGGCAAATCCTATTATCATTACTGGTTTTGATGTAGATATCCTTAATATCAGTGGTTCAGGAAAAATCCAAGAAGGTATAAATGCGGTAAATACAAATGGCACAGTTAACGTAGCAGCGGGGGCGGGGACTTACATAGGCGATGTTGATATAAACAAGGCCTTAACAGTCCAATTATTGGGAGATACGACTTCCATAGGAGATTTTACCAATAATTCAGGAACGCTTGATGTTAATGATAATAAATTAACAATTGACGGCGACCTTTATAATTATTCTCTATTAAGAACTTCTTCTGGAGGGGATATAGTTTTGGATATAAGCGGAAATGCCAAAATCACAGATATCTCAACAGCAGGTGCCAGCTCGGGATTGGTAAATATAACTGCAGGGGGTTACATTAAAGATGCCGGAGATAGCGAAACAGATATTATTGCCAAAGATTTAATTCTTAAGGCCGCCAGCATCGGGACCTCAAGTGACGCTTTAGATACTGATGTCTCCAGCCTGAACGCAAGCTCCACCAACAACGGCAGTATCTACATTAATGAAGCTGATGACCTCTTGATCGATAAAGTAGATGCTGGCACAGGTAATGTTGGTATCACCGCAGTTGCAGGAGCGATTACACAGGATGGAGACGCAGCAGCGGATGTGGTAGCAGATGCGCTGACAGCGAATGCGCAGGGCAGGATAGACCTTGATACAGCAGTGGGCAGCCTTACAGCCCATGCTTTAACAGCGGGCAATATCATAATAGATGAAACCGATGTTGTTATTTTAACCGATATAGATACTGTTAACGGAAATATAACCATTATCTCCGGAGGGCAGATGACTGCCAGAGATGTAGCGGCGGGTGGAAGCGGAGATATCTCTTTGACTACCAGTTCAGGTAATATTCTTCTCGGAACCATTACTGCTTCCGGCAATGATGTAACGCTGACCTCTGCAGGCGCTATCAATGATAATAATGCGGGCAACAATAATATTACCGCCCTTAATTTAATCCTTTCTGCGGCTAATGGTATTGGTTTAGGCGGTGATGAATTAGAGACATCTGTCTCAAATCTTAAGGCTACCAATACAACCAGCGGCAATATCGACATAGATAATACCGGAAATTTAATACTCGGCACTATAAGGACTCCCGGTAATATAATTATATCTACAAGCGGGGATATTACTGTCCTTACCGGAACAGTTGCCTCGACTGCAGGCGGAGTGAATCTTATTGCCAATTCCGGCTCAATCTATGCGACTGGTTCAGGCCTGCACCTTGAAGCAGCGGCAAACTCTTTGCTTTCGGCAAGCGGTGTCATTGGAACCTCGACCAGGAGTTTTGGTGTTCTACTTACCGATGGAGATTGCTGGGTTACAGTCTTCGGCGTCAAGGCGGGTTTGAGCGCAAACCTCAGCGGCACTACTCCTTCGGAAACGGTGGTAATTTATAACTGTACGCCAAGCGGAGTAGTTTCCTTTAATAATTTCGCTATATGGCCGGTCAGTCTTAATAATCAATCTTCCACTAATTTAGTCGTAAGGGTAAATATAACGACTGTGACCGAAAATTTAAGCGATTCCCAGGTTAATTCCTTTGATATGATGGGGTCGGTATATTTTCACCATCCCGTAACCGAAACCGATACATCTGCCTTCGATGACTTTCAGGTAACCGAAGATATGTATGAGTTTATTGAAGGAACTGTACGCTTAAGAGAGGAAGGGCGGCTCCTCTGGCTTGAAGAGGGCTTCCAGGTAGAGGGGGAAGGGGGAGAAGAGATTTAAAGTAAAGCTAAAGCTAAACGATTTTAAGCTAAGGGCGAGTGAGAGACTCGCCCTTTTTTTGTAGTAAATATATAAGATAAGTAGTATAATAGGTAAATAATGTGTTTATATAGGGGGAGGTTTATGAGATACTCACACGATAACCCCTTAAGGAAACCAGATTTAAGAATCAACCCATAATCTATGCAGCGCTACATTGATAAGTTTTTAAGATATTTAGAGATTGAAAAGAATTATTCTTCGTTTACCTTGCTTAATTACAGGGAGGATTTAGAGGATTTCGCAAATTTCCTTAGCCCGGTCGCGGTAAGCACAAAGGAGGAGAAAGCCCCAGGGGTAGCAAAGCACTTAGCCCTGGAGAAGGCGGATTACCTTAGCTTACGCAGATATCTAGCCCAACTTAAAGAGAGGAATCTTAAATCGCGCACTATTGCCCGCAAGCTTTCGTGCCTGCGTTCATTTTTTAAGTTTTTGTGTCGCGATGGTTATATTAAAGATAATCCCACCTTAAGCCTGACGACCTTTAAACTGGATAAACATCTACCCGTATTCTTAACTGAAGAGGAAATGGTTAAATTATTACATGCTCCTCAGGGTGATGATGAAAGGGCATTACGCGACCAGGCAATCTTGGAGACGTTTTACAGCACGGGTATGCGGATTTCCGAATTGGTGGGTTTAAATGTTGATGATATTGATTTTATCAGCGGCGTGGCAAAGGCAAAGGGTAAAGGAAAAAAGGAGCGTTTACTTCCTGTTGGTGAATATGCGCTGAAGGCAATCAGAGTCTATTTAGATAAAAGAAAGAAACAATCAGCCGCCTTATTCTTAAATAAGAATGGCAGGCGGTTGACTGCTCGGGGAACAAGAAATGTTGTGCACAAGTATATACGCCTGACTTCATTAAGGCGAGGCGTTTCCGTTCATAGCTTAAGGCATTCCTTTGCTACGCATCTTTTAAATCGCGGTGCGGACTTAAGAAGCGTACAGGAGCTTTTAGGCCACGCCAATCTTTCCACGACCCAGATTTATACACATCTTACCACGGATAAATTAAAGAGCATTTATGATAAGACGCATCCCCATGCTTAGCTAATTGATTAGTTTAAGATATGAAAGCAGGCAAGTATACAGGGATATTATTGACTTTCTTGGTTATTCTTTGTGCGAATGAGGAGATAGCTATGGCTAAATTAAAAGAGATTCAACTGCCTCTGCCAATTAAAGCGAGTCAGGTTTCTGTAGAGGAAGCCATACTAAACAGGCGTTCTCAGAGGAGTTTTATACAAAAGGACTTAGATTTAGTTCAGATTGGTCAACTTCTTTGGGCGGCTCAAGGCATAACCGCAAGAAAATTGGGTTACAGTTTTCGCGCTGCCCCTTCAGCCGGGGCTCTATATCCAATGGAGATTTATCTGCTTAGTAAAGATGGGCTGTTTCATTATCTTCCCTCCGGACATAAATTGCAGGCTTTGGGAGATTCTGATTTAAGAGATTCTTTGGCTGATGCTTGTTTGGGCCAGTCATCAGTAAGGCAGGCGGCGGTTGATATTGTTATCTGCGCCGTTTATCAAAGGGTAACAGCAAAATACGGTCGGCGCGGCATAAGATATACGCATATTGAAGTCGGCCACATAGCAGAGAATATTCATTTACAGGCAATTAGCCTTGGCCTCGGCTCAGTCCCTATAGGTGCCTTTGATGACCAGGAGGTTAAGGATGTTTTATCCCTTCCTCCTGAACAGGAACCCCTGTATATTATCCCTGTAGGATACGTTGATTAATTAATATGGGACGCCCTTTCTGCTTTAATCAAACTCAAGCCTTGACTAAAGTATTGCTTTAAGCTAAGCTTCAGTCTAGACAAAAGTTTGATCAGAGCTGAATACAAGGGTGTCCCCCGATTGGCTCAAAGCCTGCCTGCCGGCAGGCAGGGATGTCCCTAAAATTATGTTTATTTTGTATGATTTAATATTTGTTATTTTTGCGATAGTTTATTTGCCGTATTTTCTCCTGAAGAAAAAACTGCATAGGGGTATTATCCAGCGTCTGGGATTTGTATCGATTGATTCAAGTTTTAAGCGGTCTATTTGGATACATGCGGTAAGCGTGGGGGAGGCAAAGATAGCTGGTGTGTTGGTAAAACAGATACGCAAGAATTACCCCGAACAGAAGATTGCTATCTCCACAGTAACTCCCACCGGCAATAGAATTGTTAACAGTTTTAAAACCGAGAATGACTTTGTGTTTTATTTACCCTTTGATTTGAGCTTTATTACCAGGTGGGTTATCCGCAGACTTAAGCCTGGTATTTGTATCATTGTGGAAACTGAAATCTGGCCGAATTTAATAACCCAGCTTAATAAAACGAATGTACCTATAGTTCTGGTTAATGCCAGAATCTCTGACCGCTCATTCTTAGGTTATCGAATGGCGAAACCTCTTATTAAATCCATATTGAACAAAATCAACCTGTTTTGTGTTCAGGGCAAAAGTGATGCCCGGAGATTATCAGTTTTAGGAGTGCCTGCCGATAAGCTTAAGATTACCGGGAATATGAAATATGATATTTTAAATCTAGCCGATTTTAAGATAGATTACGTAGGTTATCGACTAAGGTTAGGTTTAGGTAGGGAGGGCCAGCTATTGGTTGCCGGTTCAACCCACCCTGGCGAAGAAGAGATAATCCTGGATGTTTATAGAAGATTAATCAATGAATTTTCTGGGCTTAAGTTGCTTATTGCACCGCGTCATCCTGAGCGCGCCCCGCAGATAGAGAGTTTGGTTAATAAATTAGGATTTACTTCTGTGTTGATCAGTGGGTTAGATTTGTCAGCTCGCTCTTTGCCAAATACTGTGTTTATCTTGGATACAATTGGCCAACTCATACCTTTTTACGCAGCTGCAGATATTGTTTTTGTGGGGGGTAGTCTGATTAGAAAGGGAGGACAGAATATCCTGGAGCCGGCATTTTTCTCAAAAACAATTATCTTCGGACCGCATATGTTTAATTTCCGGGATATAAGCGATTTATTCTTAAGTAAAGGCGCGGCCCGAATGGCGCGTGGGCAAGAGGAATTATTAAAAGAAATCAGGTTTTTATTAAGCAATACCTCTGAACTCGAGATAATGGGCAAAAGGGCAAGACAGTTAGTTTTAGAAAACCAGGGGGCGACCCAAAGGAATGCAGAATTCATTAGGACAGTACTTCCCAAGATGTCTGAATAAATTATTATGTATAAGTTTTAAAATAGCCTCTGCCTTGAGGGGAGGCAGCTTTTTGAATATATAGAATTATGTTAAAAATTGATTATATAATTGGTTTGCTTGCGGGGATATTATGCGCGATTTCATTTATGCCCCAACTGATGAAGGCTTTTAAGACTAAACATACAAAGGACCTTTCCCTGATTACATTTTCAATCCTATGTTTGGGTGTATTTTTATGGCTCATCTATGGCATTTTAATAAGACAGACTCCCATAATTTTAGCCAATGCCGTTATGTTAATGTTAGCTTCTTTAATTCTTGCACTGAAGATTAGATATGGCTAAAGAAATATTTATTAATATCGATTCTTATCTTTATGTTTAGGTGTAGGGGAAAGCCAATGCGCAATCATCTTTATAATTTAGCTACGGACAGATATAAGGGGTTTATTCCTGGGGCAATTAAGTGCTTTTTGTTTATCCTATCTTTATTTTATGGTTTAGTAGTTAGGATTTTAATTTTTCTTTACTGTCTTAAGCCCTATCGTTTAAATTGCAAAGTCATCAGCGTGGGTAATATTACCTTAGGTGGCACAGGGAAAACCTCATTGGTGGAAATGCTGGCGGTGAATCTACGGCAAGGAGGACATAGAGTAGCGGTTCTGAGCCGTGGGTATAAAAGAAAGATTACCAGTTACCAGTTACCAGTTACCAGTTACGAGAATATGGGCGATGAGCCGTATATGTTGAGCAGGAATTTAAAAGATGTTCCGGTGATAGTAGACAGAGATAGAATCCGGGCAGCAAAAAGGGCCGTTCGGGATTATCAACTCGATACAGTTATCTTAGATGACGGTTTTCAGCAGTGGAGGATAGCTAAGGATTTGGATATTGTGACCATTGATGCCACAAATCCTTGGGGAAACCTGCGCCTTATTCCCCGAGGAATCCTGCGTGAGCCCTTATCTGCGTTAAGGCGTGCGGATATTTTTATCTTAACCAAGGTTAATTTGAAGACAGATAATGCAGATATCAAGCAATTCCTGCAAAGAATTAATGCCGGGGCTTTTGTTTTTGAAGCGATTCATAATCCGGTTGGTTTTTATAAACTCGGTCAGCCTCCCGATAACTTGTTAAATCCTGAGGAATTTCGAAATAAGCCGGTAGGATTAGTTTGTGGGATTGCTGACCCCGAATCATTTGAGAAGCTGATTAGCAATTTAGGAATAAATATCGCCTCCTCTTTCAGATTCCCTGACCACCATTTTTATACCAAAGAGGATTTGGATAAAATTGCAGGCGATGCTAAGCAAAAAGGTATAAATATAATTATCACCACCGAAAAGGATTCTGTTCGTCTTTCCGCTATGAACTATGAATTATTAACTATGGACTATTTTGTCTTGCGTATCAGATTAGAGGTGCTCGAGAATGAGGTATTCTTTAAACGAATACATTCTTTATATTAACCTCAAAGTAGTTGCCAGGTTAATTCAGGCCTTACCCATAAAATTGGCTTTATTTATCGGCAGGGCCTTAGGGGCATTTTACTATTGGATGGATAAAAAGCATGTCAGGATTGCCTATTTAAACTTACGCATTGCTTTATCCGGAGAGTATACTGTCCCGCAATTAAAAGCTGTTCTTAAGAGGAACTGTCAGAACCTAGGGATGAATGCGATTGAGACATTGAGACTACCCAGATTAAATAAGAATTATATTGACCAATATATTACCATAAAAGGCAAACAGTATTTAGACAAAGCCTTTGAGGATTCAAAGGGAGCAATTGTCCTGGCAGCACATTTTGGTAGTTGGGAAACCTGTTTTGCTATTGCCGGAATGCTGAGGTATCCAATTTATATTGTTACTGAAGAACAAATAAAGAACCCCTTACTGGATAGATATTTAGACCAGATACGAGAGGTTCACGGCGTCAAAGTGCTAAAGGTGCAAGAGGCGTCTCGTTGGGTAATCAGCGCCCTGCAGGAGGGCAAGTTCGTGGGTATGGTTTCTGACCACGGGATAAAAGAGGGGATTTTGGTTGATTTCTTTGGCAGGAAGACGCGCACCCCCACTGCTGCCCTGAAAATTGGCCTTAAGTTTGGGGTGCCAATCTTGATGGTATATATTCGCAGGATTAAAGGCCCCAGGCATGAACTGATAATTATGCCTCCTTTAGAAATTAGAACAACCGGGAGTCTCGATGAGGATATAAATGTTAATTTACAGACAATCAATCAGATAACTCAGAGTTATATTACCAAATACCCGGATGAGTATCTCTGGTTTTATAAGCGCTTTAAATACAGTAGCCAGCGTAATATTTTATTTTTACATGATGGCAGAACCGGGCATATCAGGCAGGGTGAGGCTTTAATAAAGCTGATTAAGGAGGTTGCCCAGCAGAAGGACTTAGAAATAAAAACCAAATTAATAAACATAGATTTTAAGAGTAAACTTTCGGTAAGCTTACAGTCTTTAAGTATAAGCTTGGCGGATCGCTATTCGTGTAGGGGGTGTTTGTGGTGTCTTAAGGCATTCCTGAAGCCAGATAGCTTTAAGGAATTACAATCCTATTTTGCTGATATAGTAATTTCTTGTGGTTCATCAACCTCAGCGGTGAATTTTGTCATCTCCCGCGAGAATCAAGCAAAATCTATTGTTCTAATGCGCCCCGGGCAGTTGAGCACAGGCAGATTCGATTTGGTAATTGCGCCCTATCATGATAATTTACCTCCCGGGAATAATATTATACTGACCGAGGGGGCACTGAATTTAGTTGACGAAGAATATCTAAGTTCGCAGGTTAGGGAGTTAGCCTCTCAGGTTACAATTGAAAAGGACCTGGTTCTGGGATTATTATTGGGAGGGGATACCAGGAGGTTTAAATTATCCGCGGGTTTATTAAAACCCTTGATTTCAGATATCAAGTTATTTATAGAGAAATACGATGGCCAGATTCTAATTACCACCTCGCGGCGCACAAGCCCTGAGGTTGAGAGTTTCATCAAACAGGAATTCAGCAATTATAGCCGTTGCAAATTATTGGTTATTGTTAATGAAAAGAACTTGCCTTTTGCGGTGGGGGGAATCTTGGGGTTGAGTAAAATAGTGATTATTTCTCCGGAGAGTATTTCAATGATTTCCGAAGCAGTTACTGCCGGCAAGTATGTAGTGGTCTTTAAACCCCCTCAGGATATCGGCAAGAGGCACAGCCGGTTCCTGGAGCGCTTTGCTGAGAAGAAATATATTTTTCTAACTCAGATTCATCAAATATCTAAAATCTTAGAGGAGATTGTTGCGCAAAAGCCGGAGGTTGTAAGGTTGCAGGATAACCAGCGGGTTAAACATGCGCTGGAGAAATTACTTTAAGGAGAGGCTGCGGGTGAATATCTTACAGGTATTACCTGAATTAAATGTGGGAGGAGTGGAGACAGGAACGCGGGACCTGGCTAAGCACCTGGTTAAGATAGGGCATAAGAGCGTAATTGTCTCCAATGGAGGAGTTTTGGTCAAAGAGTTAGAAAGTCAGGGCTCAAAACATTATACCCTTCCCATACATAAGAAGTCAATATTTACAATTCTCTTGATGATTCCCGAGCTTATTGAGATTATCCGTAAGGAAGAGATAGATATTGTTCATGTCCGCTCACGTGTTCCTGCCTGGAGTGCTTTTTTCGCTGCCCGCCTTACCGGTAAAGTATTTATCACTACCTGCCATGGCTATTATAAAACACATTTTGCCAGTCGGCCAATGAGCTGGGGGAAACTGGTTATCTGTCCCAGCCAGGTAATTGTCAGTCATATGAATAAGGATTTTGGGGTTCCCATAGAGCGCATCCGGTTGGTTCCCCGAGGGGTAGATTTAGAAAGATTTAAGTTTATCAAACCGGATAAGAAAGAGTCAGGTGCATTTAATATTGGAATCATTGGTCGGTTGACTCCGCTAAAAGGGCATACCTATTTTTTGCGGGCAATAGCGCGGGTGTTGCATCGAGTCAATACCGCTTCTATTAAGATCTGGATAGTGGGAGATGCTTCTGCCTCCCGTCAAGGTTATAAGCGCGAATTACAGATTCTGATTAAGAGATTGGGGTTAGGGCATTGCGTTGAATTCCTCGGTACTCAGCAGAATATAGCGCAGGTTCTATCTGGCCTGAACCTCTTGGTTCTTGCTTCTATTTATCATGAGGCATTTGGCCGGGTGATTATTGAGGCGCAGGCAGCCAGGGTTCCGGTAGTAGCAACAAGGGTGGGAGGTGTTGTCGATATTATTGATGATAATTTAACGGGACTTTTGGTTGCTCCTAGCGATGTTGAAGGATTAACTCAGGCGATTATCAAGGTTATGAAGGATAAATCTCTGGTCAGTTATTTTGTCAAAAATGCATATCGGAAGGTAAAACAAAAATTTAGCTTAGAGTTGATGAGTAAAAAGACATTAGGTGTTTATCGGGAAGCGCTCTCCCATTCTAAGATTCTGATTATTAAATTCAGTTCCTTGGGAGATGTAGTTTTGATTGGTCCAAGTCTGCGGGCAATAAGAAAGAAATTCCCCAAACCAAATTACAAAATCAGCGTCTTGGTAAATAACCCTTATCAGGAGATTCTATTTAATTGCCCTTATATTGACGAACTCATCGTTTCGGACCTGAATGATAAAGACAGGGGCATAAGTGGACTTCTTAGGCTCGGTCAGGATTTGAGGAGAAGGAATTTTGATTTTGTAATTGACCTGCAGAATAATCATAAGAGTCATCTGTTGAGCTTTTTAAGCCTAATTCCTGCACGCTATGGCTACAAGCGAAAATTTGGTTTCTTACTTAACCATTCGCTTCCTCATGATAAGATGACCCAGGGCCCGGTTGAGCATCAGTTCCGGATATTGAGGATGTTGGGCATAGAGACTAAGGATCCCCATCTCATACTCTGGTCAAGTAAAGAGGACGAAGAATATATTGAAAATTTCCTAAATCAGCAATGGTTAGGGCCTAATCAGGTCTTAGTAGGAATGAATCTTAGTGCAAGTAAAAAGTGGCAGACCAAAGCATGGCCCAGGGGGCACATCGCCAGTCTTTGTGAAGAGCTCAGTTCTAAAGACATACGTATGGTATTTACCGGCGAAGCAGAAGATTTATCTCTGGCAAGCGAGGTTGTTGATTTATTAAGAAAAGCCAAGCCAATTATTGCCTGCGGCAGGACCAACATTAACCAGTTAGTCTGTTTGATTAAAAGATGTCAGGTTTTTATCAGTTCCGATTCTGCCCCTTTACACATTGCTGCTGCGGTCAGGACAAACTATGTTGCGCTGTTTGGTCCAACCGACCCAAGGTGGCACATTGCCTCTGGTCATAAGGGCATCATCCTTTATAAGAACCTTGCCTGTAGTCCTTGTTATAAGCCCAGATGCAAAACGCAGGAATGCATGTATTCAATCAAGCCCCAAGATGTAATCAAGGCAGTAGAGAAATTATTGGAAAATTCAAATATTAGATATTAATTTGTAACTCGCCATTGCCGGATGGCGGGGTGCCGCCAGAGGCGGCATAGCCTGTAATTTAAAAAGTTACGAATTACCGATTACAAGATATTCGATATGAATATTCTATTGCTAACCAATCACCTCAATACTGGTGGGATAACCCGCTATGTCTTGAATCTAAGTTACGGTTTAAAAAAACGGGGACATAGGGTTTTTGTCGGTTCTCTTCCCGGCTGGGGTGAAAAATTCTTAAAGGAGAATGATATTTCTTTCCTGAGGCTTGCCCTTAAGACAAAGTCTATACTCAGTCCCCAGATAATTTTCTCCTACTTTATTTTAAAAAGATTTATTATCCGGGAAAATATCCAATTGATTCATGCTCAAACCCGTATCACTCAATTTCTCGCCCTTCTGTTAAGTAAGAAATTAAATATCGCTTATGTCTCGACCTTCCACGGTTTTTATCGTGCCCACCTAATAAGGAAGATGCTTCCTTGTTTGGGAGATTTAACCATTGCCATCAGCCGGGCAGTGGGACAGCATTTAATCGATGACTTCAATCTGAATAGAAAGAACCTACGAGTGATTTATAATTCGATTACCCTCACACCAATGCATTGGTGTGAGGGTGTAGATTATTCTCACCTTAAAGGCAGTCCGACCCTGGGTATTATTGCCAGGTTATCAGCCGAGAAAGGGCATACCTTGCTTTTTTCTGCCTTCAAGAAATTGATTAAGGATTATCCCCGCGCGAAGTTATTGGTCGTTGGTTCAGGCAGGAAGGAAGAGGAGCTTAAGGATTGGGTAAGCAGGGAAAATTTAACCTCTGGGATTATCTTTTTAGGTAATGTTCCCGAATTAAGCTCATTATTTAAAATTGTTGACGTCTCTGTTCTGCCTTCTACTCTTGAGGGGTTGGGATTTTCTATTCTTGAGGCACAGGCAAATGGCGTACCGGTCGTTGCCAGCTCTGTGGGGGGGATAACCGAGGTTATCAAGGATAGAGAAACTGGAATTCTGGTTAAGCCGGGTGATTGCGATGGATTATATCAGGGGATAAAGCTGCTCCTGGAAGATTCTCTACTGCGCCAGAGGATAGTGGATAATGCACGGCAGCAGATTGAACAAAGGTTTAGCTTGGAGAATATGGTTGGCCAGGTTGAGTCGGTGTATAAAGAATTGATACATGAATAAAATTTTAGTATTTACTACCAACTGGTTGGGCGATGCGCTTTTTTTATCCCCCTTTTTAGCTGCCTTAAAACATAACTTTGCTCAATCACATTTGGCGGTTTTATGCGTTCCCCGGGTAAGATGGATTTTTAAGAATAATCCCGATGTCGATAATATAATTGAGTTTGACGAAAAAGGCAGGCAGGCAAGCCTAATCAAGCGCCTGGGATTAATCTTTAGATTACAAAGAGAAGGATTTGATACCGCCTTTATTATCAAACCCTCACTTAGCCGCACGCTATTACTTAAGCTCTCGGGGGTTGGGAGGATTGTCGGTTTTGATAATCCTAAAAGCGGGTGGTTGCTTACTGATAAGGTTCCTTTACCTGATAAGGCATTACACAAAATAGATTATTTCCTATCTATGATAGAGCACTTGGGGTTTAAGATAAATCAACGCAGATACGTATTTTATCCTTCCCGGGAAGATGAAATTTATGTTGATAAGTTGTTGTCTCAAACAGGCATTCCCCGCAATCTGCCCTTGATTGTAATCAATCCCGGCGGCAATTGGCTTCCTAAGCGTTGGCTGCCTGAGAATTTTTCCCAGTTGATTAAGAGAATCAAACAAAGGTTTCCTATAAATATAGCCATAACCGGAGCAGATAAGGATAAGGAATTAGCCGAGAGAATAATCAGGCAGTCCGGTGTTGAGGTTTATAATTTTGCCGGCAGGACTACCTTGGGGCAATTGGGCGCCTTAATGCAGGAAGCGGATATTATCATTACTGCTGATTCCGGGCCAATGCATATTGCTGCGGCAGTGGGTAAGAAGGTGATTGCTCTGTTTGGGCCGACCTCTGCTGTGATTACTGGTCCTTATCCGTTAGGAGAGCATATCATTATTCAGAAGGATGTTGGTTGTAAGGTTCCTTGCTATGACAAAGACTGCCAGGATTATCGTTGTATGCAGACAATTAGCGTGGATGAAGTGCTGGAGAAGGTAGAAGGACTGCTAGTTCTTTAATATAATGAACCTGGCACTTTTTGAGCGAATGTGGCGGGTTCATTATCCAAGCGGCTAGTGAGGGATCGTTAATTCTTTTTTATGTTTGCTCGCATAAGATGACTCATTATAAAAAATTATTTATATTATTAGTTATCTTAACATCAATAGCTCTGACTTGTTGTATTTTTGCATCTTATGCAGCAGAGGAAAGATATATGATATACCGTAGAGCAGAACTTTCCTTTCATAGACCCATTTGGTATATTCTATTTAATGACATTTGGCCCAAGGCAAGATTTACATTTATAATTAAGAATATAGTACCTAAAGAAGACTTGGACGCCGGAGAAGGGATACTTGTTTTAGAAATCGCCGAAGCCAAAGACGAAGGTTCGGGTTATGAGCCTGGCCGAGAGAAATTTACCCTCTTGTCATATAAGATGTTTGATACGATAAAAAAAGGAACGCAATTGGAATTTGTTTTTACTCTTACCGAAAAATACAAACCAGGAAAATTTAGAATAAAACCAACATTGTTTATATATCCTACAGGCGAATCGCCGATTCACTCTCTATATAAAAAGATGGAGGGCGATGAAGACGATGCATTTAAGGCGTGGGAATCTCTCTATTTTTCTGAATGGGATAAGAACTTATTTAAAGACGTATCGAGGGTCATAAGAATCGAGGGAAAGAGTGAGCTTATAATAATTCGCGATTTTAATGTTTTAGGCTTGAGCCTTATTGGAGTAATTGTGCTAATTTGTGCCATTTTTAAGAGAGTTAAGAAAATATTATCTAACTAACGAGTTGATGAAATCAATATTGAACCGCATATTACTGATTAGATATGTGAAAACTTTTGGCCTTGAGCAGAATATTATTTGTTGTATAATTGCTCAATAATTTTACCCTAACCCCTGGCTACTATCTACTGACTACTAAACAATGATTAAGAAGATACTGTTTATTACTTTGAGTAATTTCGGAGATGTGATACTTAGTTTGCCGGCGTTGGATGTTTTACGCGCCGAATATCCCGAGGCAAAAATTACTGTTATGGTCGGGCCGCGCGCAGCAGAAATCCTTAAGAGCAATCCTTATATACATAACCTGATAATTTATGATAAATATGCTAGGTTGAGAGGAAAGATAAGCTTATTTTTTGAACTTAAGAAACAGCGTTTTGATATAATAATTGATTTACGCAATACCCTATTTGGGGCATTGCTTCCGGCTCAATTTAAGACTTCGCCATTTTTGTATGTGCCTGTTGGCATAAAGCATATGAAGGAGAAGAATCTTTATAGATTAAAAAAGGCATTAAGATATAAGGGTTCTTGGCAGACAGGCAAAGAGAAATTAATTTACATTAGTCAGGAAGATATGAATTATATTAATGCCCTTTTACAAAAAAACAATATCACTAATCACGATAAAATTATTGTTGTCAGTCCGGCTGCCGGAGGCAGGACAAGAAGATGGGGTAGGGAAAAATTTGTTCAGCTTTGCCAGAGGTTATCCGGTAAATATGCAGTAATCTTGATTGGCAGGAAGGATGATGAGCCTTTAACCGGATATATCCAGTCAAATTGCACAGGAGGGAAGATTTTTGATTTTGCGGGTTTGACTAATTTAACGCAGTTGGCTGTCCTCTTAAAGCGCGCCAGTCTGGCTGTAGTCTGCGATACAGGAACTTTACAGTTAGCCAGTTATTTGGACGTTCCGATAGTTGCCTTGTTTGGCCCCAGCGATGAACAGCGATACGGTCCCTGGTCAAGTAAATCCAAGGTGATTATTGGCAAGGCTTCATGTCGGCCCTGCAGAAAGCCGGATTGTAAGTTTGATACCATTGAGTGTATGCACAGTATCAGTGTAGATGAGGTTCTAGACTTAATCCCTGGGCTTATAGAGTGATGAAGCAGTGAGGGTTCGGGATTTCATTGACGCCTGGTTAAAATCGTGATAAACTAATAGTTTGAAATGATGAATTTTACTAAAATTAAAACCTATTTACCCCAAAAGCTTGCCTTTAAGGTAAGAAGCTCGGATTTTGCCCGTGTGCCAAAATCAGGAAGGAGCTTTGTCGATTTTTATAAGTCTTTACCCCGCATTCTTAAGGGGCGTGATTTTCATAGTATCGTTGAGGCAATCATCAAGGCAAATAAGAAAAACAAACCGGTTATATTTATGTGCGGGGCGCATGTTATTAAATGCGGGCTTAGTCCGGTGGTCATTGAGCTTATCAAAAGGCGGGTAATTAACTGCATTAGCTTAAACGGCGCAGGAATCATTCATGATTTTGAGATTGCCTATCAGGGAAGGACATCTGAGGATGTAGCCTCTTCTTTAAACAAGGGAAGATTTGGCATGAATCGCAAGACCGCCCAATTTATAAATCAAGCAATAGCCGAAGGCGCAGATAGAGATTTGGGCATTGGTCAGGCAATAGGCGAAGCAATTAGTAAAGCTCGTCTCCCTTTTAAGAATTTAAGTATTATTTATCAGGCAATCAAGTCCAATATTCCGGTTACTGTTCACGTCGCCATTGGAACGGACGTTATACATCAGCATCCGAATTTTAATGCGGGGTTGACTGCTGAAGGGAGTTTGCGCGATTTTCACACTCTGGTTAAGATAGTTTCGCGATTGGGCCAGGCAGGGGTATTGCTTAATTTTGGTTCAGCTGTGATTTTACCCGAAGTATTCCTGAAGGCCTTAAACCTGGCAAGGAATTTAGGTTATAAAGTTAAGAATTTTACTACTGCCAACTTTGATATGATTTACCACTATCGCCCGGCAGAGAATGTTGTGCGTCGACCCGTTCTTTTAGGGGGCAGAGGTTATTATATTGTCGGTCATCACGAGATTATGCTTCCCTTGTTAGCACAGGCAGTTATTGAGAAAGTTTAACAATGAGAAATCTAAGAGAGATAATTAAGAAATTCCCTCAGGCAAGGATTCTGGTTTTGGGTGACCTTGTGCTTGATGAATATATCTGGGGGGATGTTCAGAGGATTTCCCCTGAGGCGCCCGTGCCGGTAGTCTGGGCGAATAAGCATTCTTATGTTCTCGGCGGTGCAGCTAACGTAGCTAATAATATTAACAGCCTGGGTGCTCGTGTCTGTATTTGTGGTGTGGTAGGCAAGGATAAGAATGCGGAGATTTTATTATCGCAATTAAAGAAACAGGGTATTTCTCAGGAAGGGATATTGAGGGTAGCTAAAAGACACACTACAGTCAAGACCCGGATTATTGCCGGTCATCAGCAGGTAGTAAGATTGGATTGGGAGCATACTGATTCATTACTCCAGAGTAGCAATGCTAAATTATATGATTTTATTGAGAAAAATATTGCTAAGTTCCATGCTATAATTATTGAGGATTATGGCAAGGGGGTAATAAATCCCTGGTTGGCAAAGATGGTAATTGATTTGGCCAGGAGGAAGAATCGGATAATAACCGTTGACCCCAAGGAAGAGCATTTTCAGTATTATGCCGGCACAACCAGCATAACCCCCAATCGCAAAGAGGCAGAAAGCGCGGTCAGGAATTTAAAGATTCAGGATACAACCAATACCTTTAAGATAAACACGGATAGATTAATGACTGATAAGGATTTGGAACGTGCAGGCAGAGAGTTATTAAGGTATCTTAAATTGGATTCACTTTTGATTACGTTGGGAGAGGGAGGGATGAGTCTGTTCGAGGATAGGCAGATTTCCCATATTCCTACTCAGGCCCAGGAGGTATTTGATGTTTCTGGTGCCGGCGATACGGTGATTGCTACCTTTACCTTGAGCTTGGCCTGCGGCGCTAGCAAATTAGAAGCAGCGCACATTGCTAATTTTGCCGCCGGCATTGTGGTCAGTAAGATTGGCACGGCTACTGTTTCCAGGAGAGAGCTATTAGAAAGGATTAAGAGCGTATAATATGGAAGCTATAGGAGTGATACCAGCCAGATACAGTTCTACGCGTTTCGCTGGTAAGGTCTTAGCTGATATCTGCGGAAAGCCGATGATTCAGTATGTGTGGGAACGGGCAAAACAGGCTTTACTGCTTGATGATGTAATCGTTGCCTGCGACGATGAAAACGTATTTGGTGTTGCCCGAAATTTCGGCGCCAATTGTATAATGACTGCGAGGGGTCATCTTTCCGGCAGCGACAGGATTACCGAGGTTGTTGCTCCGTTAGATGTTAAGGTGGTGCTTAATATTCAGGCTGATGAGCCGCTGATTGAACCGATAATGATTGATAGGCTCACCGAGGCATTACTCAGCGATAAATCTATCTATATGGCAACCATAATAAAGAAGATTGAAAATTCTGACGAGATTACTGACCCCAATATAGTGAAGGTAGTGGTGGATAAAAATAATTTCGCCCTTTATTTCTCGCGTGCAGCAATTCCATATAAAGCAGAGAATAGCAAGGCTGAGTCAGTTTACTATAAACACATCGGCCTTTATGCTTATACCAAGGATTTTCTCTTTACCTATAAGAACATTCCTGCTTCGTCTCTTGAGAATGCAGAGAAGTTGGAACAACTGCGTGTCTTACAAGAGGGTTTCCGCATAAAGGTAATTGAGACGAAATTCGAAACTATAGGCGTGGATACACCCGAGGATTTAGACAGGGTCAGAGAGATTCTGACAAAACAAAAATAAGGATGAAAACAGAAGTCAAGTTGGGAAATATAAAGATAGGCAAGGATAACCCCCTAGTTTTAATTGCCGGTCCCTGCGTTATTGAGTCCGAACAGCTTTGCTTGTCTGTAGCCAAGAGCATAAAGCAGATTTGTCAAAGACTCAATATCCCTTTTATTTTTAAGTCAAGTTTTGATAAGGCAAACCGTACTTCAATCAACTCCTTCCGCGGGCCAGGACTAAAAAGGGGTCTCAGAATTTTGTCTAAAATAAAGCAGAAATTAAATATCCCCTTGCTTTCCGATGTACATTGCCAGGAAGAAGTTAAAGAATCAGCGGCTGTTTTGGATATCATCCAGATACCTGCCTTTTTGTGTCGTCAGACAGACCTTCTGCTTACCGCAGCAAGAACCGGCAAGGTTATAAATATTAAAAAAGGCCAGTTCCTGGCGCCGGCGGATGTCCTGCCGATAATCAGAAAGGTAGAGTCCGTAGGTAATAAGAAGATTTTAATCACCGAGCGAGGGGTAAGTTTCGGTTATAATAATCTGGTTTCAGACCTGCGCGCGTTGGAAATTATCAGAGATTTTGGTTATCCGGTTATTTATGATGCTACTCACAGCGTCCAGTTGCCTTCAGGCCTGGGCAACGCATCGGGTGGCGAGCGCCGTTTTGTTGCGGGGCTTGCTCGCGCAGCAGTTGCCTTTGGATGTGACGGCTTATTTATTGAGGTTCATCCTCATCCGGATAAGGCACTTTGCGACGGACCGAATATGATTAACCTTACCGAGCTTGAACACTTGCTCAAGCAGGTAAAGTCAATACAAAGGGCATTAAAATGAATCCCATAAAGCGGGCAAAAGAAGTTTTAGATATCGAGGCTGAAGCAATCCAAAATTTGCGGACAAAGATTGATAAGAATTTTAAGCGCGCCCTCGACTTAATCTTTAATACAAAGGGCCGGGTTGTAGTCAGCGGCATGGGAAAAACAGGAATTATCGCTCAGAAGTTTTCCGCAACCCTATCCTCGACTGGAACGCCCAGTCTCTTCCTGCATTCGGCTGAGGCAATCCACGGAGACTTAGGTAGAGTAACCGCTGATGATGTGGTAGTTATCCTTTCTAACAGCGGACAGAGCGAAGAGATAAAGAAGCTTATGCCGATTTTAAAGAAAATCGGAAGTCCCATTATCGCTTTAACTGGCAATACCAAATCGTCTCTGGCCCGTTTCAGCGATATCACCATTAATGTGGCGGTAAGGAAAGAAGCCTGCCCCTTAGGTCTGGCGCCTACTGCTTCCACAACCGCAATGCTGGCAATGTGCGATGCGCTTTCCGTATGCCTTCTGGAGCGTAAGGGTTTTAAAGAAAAAGATTTCGCTCTTTTCCATCCAGGCGGCTCTTTAGGCAGGCGCCTCCTACTTAAGGTAGAGGATATTATGCGCACCGGAAGGGCCAATCCTGTGGTCGGCGAGGATGAAGCTGTTTCCTCGGTTTTGTTAAAGATAACCCGTGCGCGTGCCGGCAGCGCAACAGTAGTGGATAAACAGGGTAAACTAAAAGGCATATTTACGGATGGGGATCTGCGTCGTCACTTAGAGATTGACCGTGATTTGCCGCGGCGTAAGATTAAGGCTGTTATGACCAAGAATCCAACCTCAATTAGTAAACACCATCTGGCTGCCGAAGCAATGCACATATTGGAGACAAAAAAGATTGACGAGATGCCGGTGGTGGATGAGCGCGGTAAGGTGGTGGGTTTGTTGGATGTGCAGGATTTGTTAGAGGCCGGCGTAGTATAAAAATGGATGAATCTTTAAGAGAGAAGGCAAGCAGGATAAAATTACTTTTATTGGATGTGGATGGCGTATTAACCGACGGCCGGATAGTTTACGATTCCAAGGGTAGTGACTCTAAATTCTTTGATGTCCACGACGGATTAGGGGTGTATCTACTTCAAAGAGCAGGCATCCCGACAGTCTTAATTACTGCAAAGGACTCCCGGACACTTAGGCCCCGCGCACGTGATATGCGGGTTGCTGAGGTATTCGTAGATGTTTATCCCAAGAGTTCTGTGTTTGATAAGATATTAAGAAAATACAGCGTTACTGCTCAAGAGGTCTGTTTTGTCGGAGATGACCTGGTTGATTTATGCCTGATGGATAAGGTTGGCTTTGCCATTGCCGTGTTTAATGCCTGTACGGAAATAAAGAATCTCGCCCATTATATTACCCAGAAAGAAGGAGGAAGAGGAGCTGTCAGAGAGGTTGCCGAGTTAATTTTAAAATCGCAAGGCAAATGGCAGGCAATGCTTGAGCTTTATCAGTCTCAATCAGCTTAGAAAGAGGTTCCCTAATGGGGGGAATCTTAATGTAATAAAATGTTAATCCCGCTAGCCCCGTTAGAAAGACGCCTCCCGATAAGGGGCGGTTTCCTAATGGGATTAATCTTGTTATTTATCTTTCTGCCGGGGAATCTATCTGAAGCAATACCGCAGGAGCCGGATCAGACAATTTCTGATTTTAGTTTATCTGGATTTGGCGAGGCGGGCGAGAGAACCTGGGAGATTTCCGGCAGGTCAGCAGATATCTTTCGTGATGAGATAAAACTTCAAGATTTTGTGGGTACGCTCTATGGTCGGGAGAAGATTATTTTAACTGCCGAGCAAGGAAATTTTAATAAACTTCAAAATAAGGTTCATTTAGAGGATAACGTTGTAATTACTACCGAGTCCGGGGCAGAATTAACTACCGATTATTTGGATTGGGATAGGAATACCTCGCAAGTTGAGACTGAGGCGCCGGTTGATATCAAGAAAGACAATATAGGTGTTAGTGGTTTAGGCTTAAAAGGCGATACCGAGCTTAATAATGTTGATTTAGAGAAGGATGTTAAAGTCGAGATTGATAATAAAAAGAATAAGAATAAGATTGTGATTACCTGTGTCGGCCCCTTAAGTATAAATTATGCCGATAACATTGCCGTATTTGAAAAGGATGTTTTTGTTAATGACGGCGAGTCTCAGATGTATGCCGATTTGATGGAGGTAATTTTTGAGATTTCTGAGTCAGATGATGAAAGCGGCTCTTTTGTTGGTGGTAAGAGCGGCGAGATTAAGAAGATTATTGCTCGGGGTAATGTTAAGATTGTGCGGCAAGATAATTACAGTCTCTCCAATGAGGCAATCTATAATGCTGATGATAAGACTCTTACCTTAACCGGAAGGCCAAAGTTAATTATCTATTCTACGGAGGGAATAGGTGCATCTACTGGAAACTAAGAATCTATTAAAATCCTATGATGGCCGGCAAGTTGTCAGAGGGATTAATCTTTTAGTTAAGCGAGGAGAGATTGTCGGTCTTCTCGGGCCTAATGGTGCAGGCAAGACTACTACCTTCTATATGATTGTAGGAGTAGTTCATCCCAATGAGGGCCAGATTATTTTTGATAATCAGGATATTACTAGGTTTCCCATTCACATCCGTTGCCGCTTTGGTATTGCCTATCTTAGCCAGGAGCCGTCCATTTTTAGAAAACTCACTGTCGAGGAGAATATTATGGCTATACTGGAGACATTACCGCTGAGCCGTCGAGAAAGGAAAAATAGGCTTAATTGTCTATTAGAAGAGTTAAACATTACCTATTTAGCAAAGAATAAAGCCTATACACTCTCTGGTGGAGAAAGAAGACGGTTGGAGATTACGCGTGCCCTGGTGAGTAATCCCTCTTTTATTCTTCTTGATGAGCCGTTTTCCGGTATAGATCCCATTGTGGTCAGTGAGGTACAGGAGATTATTAAGGAATTAAAGAAAAAAGGGCTGGGGGTCTTGCTTACTGACCATAACGTGCGGGAGACCCTTTCGATTACTGACCGTGCCTATTTAGTTGCCGAGGGTAGAGTTCTAATCTCGGGAACTGCCCAGGATTTACTCAGTAATCCTAAGGCGAGGAAGATTTATTTGGGGGAGAAGTTTACTATGTAAGTCCCCGCGCCAGTCTATCGTTTACGGTATCTTAAAGCTGGTGGGGAGGGTTAGATAAAGGAGAAGCTACAGGGTGAAAACACAAGTCAAAAAAATAGACCAGCATAAACGGGAATTAACCGTCCACGTTGAGGGAGATGTTGTAAAACAGAAGTTTGATCAGGTTTATAAAAAAATTAATAAAGAGGCAAAGGTCCCGGGGTTTAGGGCGGGCAATATCCCTCGCGATATTTTGGAGAAACAGTTCTCCAACATTGCCCACCAGGAGATATTAAAAGAGTTGCTCCCTGAGGTTTATAATCAAGCCTTAGGAGAGGCTGGTCTTGAGCCGGTTAGCATGCCCGAGATTTCCGAAATTAATTTACAAAAAGACAGCTTAAGCTTCAAGGCCAATTTAGAAGTTAAGCCAAAAATAGATTTAAAAAATTATAAGCGCCTCCCCGTTAATTATAAGCCAATTCAGGTAAGCGACGATGAAATAAATAAAGCCTTGGATAAATTAAAACAGAATTATAATCAATTATCTGATGACGAGTTTTCCCATAGTTTAGGTTACCCTAATCTTGGAACCTTAAGAGACGTCTTAGAGAGACAGATTTATTTGGAAAAGACAAGAGCGCAGCGAATAAATTTAGAGAATGGCATTATTGAGGCTTTGTTTAAACAGGTAAATTTTCAGATTCCTTCCAGTTTAATCAATCAGCAATTAGAGAGTTTAGTTAAACAGGCCCAACTCGATTTGACTCTGCGAGGAATGAATAAGGAGGAACTCGAGAAACAGACGCCGCAATTAAGGAAGAATTTAGAGCCTCAGGCAAAAAGACAGGTAGAGATTTTTTTGGTTTTAGAGGAGGTGGCGCGTCGAGAGAATATCGTCAGAGATGAAAAAATGACCAATCAGGTGATTGAGTTTTTATTGCGGCAGGCAGATTGGAAAAAACCGTCTTAAAAATTGTTATTTCCGTTAAGCCCGTTATTTTCGTTAAGGGGATAAACGGATCAAACCGACACAACGGAGGTGAGTAATGAGTGCGAGGAATCAAACCTTAGTTCCTATGGTGATTGAGCAGACCTCTCGTGGTTATGAACGTGCCTATGATATCTACTCCCGTTTATTAAAAGACCGCATCATCTTCATCGGCACACCCATTGATGATAATGTGGCTAATCTTGTGATTGCCCAGATGCTTTTCCTGCAGATGGTGGATGTGGATAAAGAGATGAGTATTTATATAAACTCTCCCGGTGGTTCAGTTACTGCTGGTTTGGCGATATACGATACTATGCAATTTGTTAAACCGGATGTGGCTACCTATTGCGTAGGCCAGGCAACCAGTATGGGGGCGTTGCTTTTGTGTGCAGGTAAAAAGGGAAAACGCTTTGCGCTGCCTAACTCAAGGGTTATGATTCATCAACCCTGGGGCGGGATTCAGGGGGCAGCTGAGGATATCTCCCGGCACGCTAAAGAGATTTTAAAATTGCGCGACCGGATAGACGCTATTTTTTCCTTACATACACATCAGTCATTGGATAAGATTAAGAAGGATACCGACAGAGATTTTTTTATGTCTGCAGAAGAAGCAAAAGAGTATGGATTGGTTGATGAGGTGATTATTACTCAAAAGAAAAAATAAAATTTTTTATCTCGTTAGTTCGTTAATTCCGTTAACGGACCTAACGGACATAATGGACCAAACGGACACAACGACATAAACGAAGAGATAATCTATGAAGAAGACTTATCTGTTAACTCCAGGTCCAACTCCCCTGCCACCACAGGTAACCGAGGCTTTAAGCCGTCCAATAATTCATCATCGCACACCCCAGTTTCAGGAAATCCTAAGGCAGGCAGAAGAGGGTTTAAAGTATGTTTTTAATACAAACAACGATGTATTTATCTTTGCCTCTTCAGGCACAGGGGCAATGGAGGCGGCAATAGCAAATTTGCTTTCTGCCGGCGATACAGCAATAACTGTAGAGGGCGGAAAATTTGGCCAGCGCTGGACAGAAATCTGCCGCGCCTACGGAATAAATAGTGAGGTTATTAAGGTTCAGTGGGGTCAGGCAGTTGAGCCCGGAGAAATAGAAAAAAGATTAAAGGCAAATCCCAAGATAAAGGCAGTTTTTGTTACTTTATGTGAGACCTCAACCGGCGTTACCAATGACATTGAGGGCATTGGTAAAATAGTAGCCTCAAGCAGTGCCGTTCTGGTGGTTGATGCAATCAGTGGTTTGGGGGCAATTCCAATATTAACTGACGCCTGGAACTGCGATATGGTCGTTTCTGGCTCGCAAAAGGGCTTAATGCTTCCTCCTGGGTTGGGATTTATCTCTGTAAGCCCTAAGGCCTGGGACTTAATTAACCAGTCAAAATCGCCGCGATATTACTTTGATTTAAAATCCGCTAAGAAATCATTGGACAAAACAGATACGCCCTTTACCTCGGCGATATCTCTGATAGTTGCGTTGAATGAAGCGCTGAAGATGATAAGACAGGAAGGCCTGGAGGATGTATTCTCACGGCATAAAAGGATGGCTGAAGCAACTCGCGCTGCAGCCAAGGCTCTGGGTATGCAGCTTCTGGCTCCTGTCGCTGCCTCGGATGCGGTAACTGCAATTAAGGTACCGACAGGTATTGATGGTCAGAAATTGGTAAAGACAATGCGCGATACCTATGGGGTTACCATTGCCGGCGGACAGGCAGAATTAAAGGGAAAGATTATCCGCATTGCCCATATGGGTTATATCAACAGGTTTGATATTATTGCGGGAATTGATTGTTTAGAGAAGGTTTTGTCTGAGATGGGTTATAAATTCAAGCAAGGTGCGGGCGTTAAGGCAGCAGAAGGGGTATTTCTAATGAGCACATAACTTATGCTACACTTAGTGCTTCATAAATCAAGTCTTCACTTAAGGAGAGAAGGGGATGAAGATATTAGTAAGCGATAAATTAGCCAATGAGGGTTTAGAAGTCTTAAAAAGGGAAAAGAGCTTTCAGGTGGATGTTAAGACCGGGCTTAAACCCGAGGAATTTAAAAAAGCGCTCGGTGATTACGATGCCCTGGTAGTAAGAAGTGGGACTAAGGTAACCAAAGAGGTTATACAGGCTGCTAAAAATTTAAGGGTTATTGGTCGGGCAGGAGTGGGATTGGATAATGTAGATTTGGCTTCTGCCACAGAAAAGGGGATTGTGGTAATGAATGCTCCGGCAGGCAACACAATTTCCACTTGTGAGCATACAATGAGTATGCTGCTTTCCCTGGCGCGCAATATTCCCCAGGCAAATGCTTCAGTAAAACGAAGCGAATGGAAGCGTTCTCAATTTATGGGCACAGAGCTTCATAAGAAGACTTTAGGCGTTATCGGCCTGGGCCGGATTGGTACAGAGGTAGCCAAGCACGCACTGTCTTTTGGGATGAAGGTAATTGCCTTTGACCCTTATCTTTCTGGTGAAGTAGGTAAGGGCTTGGGGATAGAGATGGTTGAGTTGGAGAATCTGCTCAAGGATTCTGATTTTATTACTGTTCATACGCCATTCTCCGAAAGTACCCGACATATGATTTCTGATAATGAATTCGCTTTAATGAAAGACGGTGTACGGATTATTAATTGCGCGCGAGGGGGAATTATTGATGAGCAGGCGCTGATTAAGGCAATTAAGCAGGGAAGGGTTGCAGGTGCCAGCCTTGATGTATACGAGAAAGAACCCCCGCCTGCTGATTATGAACTTTTTAAGCTGGATAATGTTATTACCACACCGCATTTAGGCGCTTCTACCGAAGAGGCACAGATTAATGTTGCTATTGAGATTGCTGAGTGTGTGCGCGATTATCTGCTTGGCCGGGGCATTCGCAATGCAGCAAATTATCCGCAGATTGAACCCGAGGTATATAAAATCCTCGCTCCTTATATCAACCTGGCTCAAGCGTTGGGTAACTTCAGCAGCCAGCTTGTTGAGGGAAGGTTAAAGGCGGTATCTATTCAATACAGTGGTGGAATAACCCAACAGGACGTTGCGCCGATTACCATGGCCTTAATAAAGGGGTTGCTTACTCCTATATTAGAGGAATCAGTAAATTTCGTCAATGCCGTATCACTGGCGGAAATGCGGGGGATTAAGATTAAAGAAACAAAATTATCTTCGGAAGAGGAATTTGTCAATTTAATCTCGGTTAAGATAGATACTGATAAGCAGAAAAGGCGAATTGCTGCTACTCTCTCGCCAAATCGACAGCCACGTATTGTCAAGATTGATGATTTCTATGTTGAGCTTTCGCCTTGCGGTTATCTGATTGTAATAACCAATTGGGACAAACCGGGGATTATCGGTAATCTGGGAACCCTGTTAGGAAAACACAATATAAATATTGCCAGCATGACCTTTGGTCGTAAAGAACCGGGTGGTGAAGCGATAAGCGTATTAAATGTAGACAGTCCCATATCTAGCGACCTTTTTACAAAGATAAAAAAGATTGATAATGTCTTGGCAGTTAAACTGATTAAGTTATGAGGTGAGAGATGAGCAAACATCCGAAAATCTATATCATTGACGTTACCAACCGCGATGGGGTACAGACATCGCGTATCTGCCTTTCTAAATTACAGAAGACAATGATTAATCTCTATCTTAACGAGATGGGAATATTCCAGTCAGAGTTTGGTTTTCCCATTACTCACCATGAGACAAACTATCTCAATGCGAATTTAGAATTGGCTGAAAGAGGGGTTTTAGCGCCGATTCGTTTGGAAGGTTGGATTCGGGCGACAACTGGGGATGTTGAGGCCACTTTTGATTTGGTTCCTGAAATAAAACATCTCAATCTTTCCATATCTACCTCAGACCAGATGATAAGTCATAAATTTAAGGGTAAGCTGGATCACAACTCAGTAATTAAAGAGATGACTGAGGCTGTCAGGCAGGCGCATAAATTGGGTGCCCGGACAATCGGCGTAAATGCCGAGGATGCTTCACGCACAGATATGGACTATTTGATTAAATTCGCCCAGGCGGCAAAGGAGGCGGGGGCTTGCCGCATTCGCTATTGCGATACCTTAGGTTGTGATTCTCCATTTACAATTTATGAGCGGGTAAAATCGCTGGCAGGAAGTGTGGGTTTGCCGATTGAGATTCATTGTCATAACGACTTAGGGTTGGTTGTGGCTAATTCTTTGGCGGGAGCAAAGGCAGCAGTTGATGCCGGATTCGATGCCTATATTAATACATGCGTTAACGGTATGGGCGAACGGGCAGGGAATGCTGATTTAGTAGCAGTAATATTGGCAATAAAATATTCTAACGGCATGAGGGATAAGTATATCTTAGATGAGCGAGTAAATTTAAAGATTGCCTGGAAGATAACCAAATATGCCTCTTATGCCTTTGGCGTACCTATACCGATAAACCAGCCCGGCGTAGGAGCGAATGCCTTTGCCCATGAATCAGGCATTCATGCCGATGGCGCTTTAAAGGACCGGCGTAATTATGAACTCTATGACTTTGAGGAATTAGGTCGAGGGGAGCCGGAGATAATCGAGACCGGCCGCAAAATTACCGCCGGTGAATATTCCGGAATCAAAGGCTTTAGAAATGTTTTTGAAAAGTTAGAAATCGCATTTAAGAATGAGGCTGAGGCAGTTAAGATTTTAGAGCTTGTACGCTATGCCAATGTTCATAATCAAAAGCCCTTGGTAGATGATGAGCTGAAGTTCATTGCAAAATATCCTGATATTGCGCAGAAGATTTTTGCGATGACACCCTGACATCGCCTTTTGCGTTTAGCTGGATTTGGACTTAGCTTGCTAAGTAAACCTTGAGTTGGGTTCGTTAAGTTGAAGAAACCATAAGATTTAAGCTGGCAGCCACCTCAAGGCAGATTATTCTGGTTTCTCAAGTTGACGAATTTAAGATAAACTTAACTTAGTAAGTCTACCTGGGAAAGCGAATGAAGGCAAGAGGCAAGACAGCGAAATTTAGTCATAATAAGGCCATTAGTTGACGAAGAGCTGAAGTTCATTGCAAAATATCCTGATATTGCGCAGAAGATTTTTATGATGTCACCATAATAGAGGTAAGAATTATGCCTAACGTAGTAATTGTAGGAACTCAATGGGGAGACGAAGGTAAGGGTAAGGTTATCGATATTCTGTCCGAGAGTTCCGACTTCATTATTCGCTTTCAGGGAGGCAATAACGCGGGGCACACGGTGGTAGTTGGAAGCGAAGAATTTATCTTTCACCTTGTTCCTTCGGGCATCTTACACAAGGATAAGATTTGCGTGATTGGCAATGGCGTTGTAGTTGACCCCGAGGTTCTCCTTAACGAGGTAAATCAACTTAGTAAAAGGGGCATTGATGTTAAAGATAGATTGAGGATTTCTTTACTTTGCCATGTAATTTTGCCTTATCATAAGATTCTGGATAAATTGCGCGAAAAGAGAAGAACCCATAGGATTGGAACAACTGGTCGAGGAATAGGGCCCTGTTATGCTGACAAGATTAACCGATGCGGGATAAGGATGATTGACCTTAAGAGGCCCCGTATTTTTAAAGAGAAACTCAAGGACAATCTCAGAGAAAAGAATGCAATTTTCAGAAAGGTCTATAATCATCCGGGATTTCCTTTTAAACGAATCTATAAGGATTATCTGGGCTACGCTGAATTCCTTCGTCCGTTTGTTAGCAACATTTCTGATTTATTAAACCGAGCAGGTACTGATAAAAAATCTTTGCTTTTCGAAGGTGCCCAGGGGGCATTTTTGGATATTGATTTTGGGACCTATCCCTATGTTACTTCTTCTTCGACTATTGCCAGTGGGATTTGCTCGGGTAGCGGCGTAGATTTTTTTAAAATAGATAAGGTGGTTGGTGTGGCTAAGAGTTACACTACCCGTGTAGGGCAAGGTCCATTCCCCACGGAATTTCCTTCTAAATTTAGCGAACTTATCCGCAACAAAGGCAATGAATTTGGGGCGACTACCGGCCGGCCGCGTCGTTGCGGATGGTTTGATGCGGTTATGGTTGCTGAGGCAATAAGACTAAACGGAATCTCGGCATTAGCAATTATGAAACTTGATGTTCTGGATAATTTAAAGAAGATTAAGATTTGCGTTGCTTATAAATATAAGGGAAGGGTATTTAAAAAATATCCTTATGACCCGGAGGTTATTAGTAA
>CAZQEY010000008.1:0-54724 GCA_964592485.1 uncultured Planctomycetales bacterium | reverse complement strand
AGGATAAGAATCCTCTTTTTAGCCATTGATAGAAACCTTATTCATCCTTTTGGTTCAAATTTTTAAATCCGTTTTAAAATTAAATACAGACTGAATTTTTGTTCAAGTGCATAATTTTCCCGTATGAAATTATCGAGCAAAAATACCCCGCTGCTTCTGCTGTTTTCCTTAGGTTCATTTGTCCCTTTTGAACCGGACCAGAGAACAATATAGCGCGGGTTATTTTTTTTTAAATCATCGATAATCTCTTCCTGTACTTCTATAGTATCTGTAAACCCCGGGCTCAGTATATAATGTTTAGTTGCACTGTGGCGTTGGGAAAGAAAATAGAACATTATGTCACTATTTACCACTGTATCGTGCCTGATATTACCGACGAATATTTTTTCATCCGTTTTTGTCTTGCTCTGAATATATTTAATGGCCGCAAGCTGAGCTCGGGCAAATTTTGAATCGTCATAAAATCCGTCTGCTCTGGCGACATCTAATTTAGCATCAGTTCCTTTCTTAAATAAAGATTTCAATCTTGTAAAATCCTGGTTTATTAAATAAAAAAGGGGAACGGAAGATATCAAAAACGAAACAGCCAAAACTGAGATTCTCCAGGCATATAGATTTTTACTTGTAATTTTTTTAAAAAAGTCATCGAGCAGCAAAATAAATAATATTATTACGGGAATCATCGTCGGTAAAAGTTGGGGGTGGCACGTACGCACGCGAGTATAGTTAAATAATCCGAGGCCCAGAAATAAAAAGAATAAAAAGAGCCAAGGAATAGGATTATTAATCCGGTTTTTCCAATTATAGGCCACTAACCTAATACCGGTTAATAAAAAAATAAATAAAGGCAAATAAAAGATTATGGAAGCTTTTTTAAATTGCGGGAAGGGTAAGCTGCGGACTTTAGGATAAATGAATACGGGAGCAATTACAATGTCGAATAACATCTCTCTAAAAGCAGAATTAGCAATAAAATAAAGAAAAAACGGCAAAAGAACCAGGAAAAGGCCGGAGAATAAATAGAGCCCATTCTTTAATACTAAACCCCCTTTCGCCTGCCATTTCTCTTTTTTATAATAATTTAGCTGTTTTAATAGAATAACTAAAAATATAGAAATAAGGATATAGAATCCGAAATCCTGTCGGAATAGACTTGTTACTCCCGTCAAAATTCCCGTTATAAAAAGCCATCCTCTTTTCTCAGTTTTAATATGCCTAAAGAAAGCAAAGCAGCAAAATATTAAAAATAGTATTGCCAATTGTGCCGGCCGATTATAAACCATGTATGATTTCAGCCAGGCCAGAGAAAGTAAAAAGGCTAGGAAAGCAAAGGCCTTCGGACATAACTTACTTATAAAATGGTAAATACCGCAAACCGTTGAAGCCAAAATTATTATTGCGAACAATCTCTTCACCCTAATGCTTATCCCGAATATTTTAAAGACCGCAGCGAGGATAAAATAACTGCCGGGAGTATAAAGAGCCGGAAAATCTCTATACGGTACACTTCCATTCAAAATGAGCTCAGCACCGTAGGCAGATGCACCTTCGTCAAAATGGTATCTCTCAAGATTAAAATATTGAGATCCATATAAAAAATATGCGAAGGAAATAAAAAATAAAACGCAGAGAAGGCAAAGGCGAAAATATCTGCTATCTCTAATCAACAATTTCATAATAAGCATCCGAATGTTCCTCTAACATATTTGTATATAAAATAACGCTGCCGGAGGGGATTTCGCCCCTTAGATACCCTCTCGCCTTTATCAACGCATCTGCTTCAAGCATAGTCTGTTGGCAGAAAGATTTTGAATCGGCATATATATACTTCTTTAAATCCGCATCTTCGGGCAACCCCCGGACTACGAATGATTTTGATTCATCTTCCATATTAACAATAAACAGGGAGTAGTGTCCGCCGTGTTTAACGCAGGCAGCTTTCAGCTTATGGTTAGAAGAAATTTTTACTTCCAATACTTCCGAACCGCTTTTAATATATTTGGTAAAGAGCCGATAAAGATAGAATATGGGAAACAAATGCCAATCTTCATCCTTATAGGCCCACAATCCAATGCGCATCATTTTACCACCTTCAGACTTAATTTCGTCAATTAAGCGAATCTGATTCAAACACCATAATGAAGCGGCATCAACGCCTGAATTTAATACCTCAACACATAAATTGGCAACATATAAACCATATTCATAATCCTGCATAAAACTATTGGTGCGTACCCCAAAATCAGAACCGCGAAACCCAAATTCACAGAGAAAAAAAGGAATATCCCTTTTAGCCAAGGAAGCTTTTTTAATAATATTTATTCGCTTTCTGAAAAAATCTGCAACAGTCTGTATCTGTCGTGGATAAAAATAGGCGTGTGAACTGAAGACGTCGGCTGCGCCATATAGGAATTTCACAGATCTCTCAAACCACTCCTGAGATTCTACTTCGTCGGAAACAATAATTTTAATTGGAAGCCCTCTTTTGCTTAATCCCTCCTTCACCAGGCGGTGAATTTGAACATAATTCTCAAAAGGCAGCTTCTGCATCCATCCATAAGTACCCTCTGGTTCGTTAGTTAGAGTCCAGAATCGGATACAACTATATCCTCTTTCTCTAACTAAATATTCTAAGAGAGTCAACACCGCTTCTGCGCTTCCTTCTGCATCTTGCCAGGGACAATCCTCCAACCAATCAACCGTTACTATAATAACCGAAGTGCCTATCTCTTGATAAATGTCCAGAGTCTTATAAAGACTCCTCATCTCATCGCTTTCCCATGTAAATGTCTTGTAGTCTACTGTTGGATTCCAAGTCTCCCAAGGCACAAATATGCGGGTAATCGGAAGATCCATATACCTAATGCGCTCCAGATTCAATCTTATATCATCTTCATTAATCCCTGCCTCTTTATTCTCCTTAGTCCACAGCCAGGGTAATGTCTCTGTGCCAAAACCGTAGAAATTGTCGTTTATAACTTTCTCATCATATATCCTAATTGTCACCTGCTCAGACTGAGTTGGATTCAGTCTGATAGAAGACGCTGACGGTATATTATCTTTTGCCGATATCTCTAAAGGCAGGAGTAAAACACGCAATATCAGCATTAATAATAAAACCCTGCAAGAAGAGATGTTTCTTTTTGGAATCATTTTAAAATTTGTCTATTGCTCAATAAATCCTTATATAATTCTTCTATTTGCTGTCCATTCTCATTTATACTTTTAGAAGGATTAATATCCATTTTAAGCCTTTCAACTAAATCAGGATGGTTAACAAAAATACTCATCTTATCATAGAGGTCATAAGAATCCCCTGGCTGGAACAATAATCCATTTTCCTTATCTTTTATTAACTCCGGTATGCCTCCAATTCTTGAAGCAATTATAGAGGTTTTGGTCGAAAATGCCTCTAAGATAGTTAAGGGGAAATTTTCATACCAAATCGAGGGTAGGACTAATATATCAATTTCAGAAAAGACCTCTGCCACATCCTCATGGTTGAAACCCCCCATAAATTTAATATTTCTACTTTTTGCCAGTCTTTTTATAAACCTTGGATAATATTCAAATCCTTGATAAGAAAATAGCCTGCCATAAAACTTTAACTCTGCCCGGCTATCCCTAATCCTATTGAACGCGTTTATCAGTATATCCACACCCTTGGCTGGAAGTATAGTTCCGATAAAGCCAAACCTGATTCTATCTGATTCCTTCCTTTTAAAATTTTTAAAAAGCTCTGTATCTATACCGTGTGGAATAAATTTAATTTTATCTTCGGGGATGCCAAATTCAATAAACCTCATTCTTAAAAACTGAGAAGGAGCAATGAATAAATCAACCATTGAACATACCTCTTTAATATGTCTTATCCTTGATTTTATTTTTTCAAGTGCTTCCTGAGAGTTTAAATTAGTTTTTGACACACTTAAATAGATATTTTTTAAAAACCGCATAAAGAAATCTGGCATAGAGTTTCTAAAGGTTGAATAAATCCTCTTAGACAATCTCTTAATACTCAGCTGATTATCAAGGCAATCTATGCATTGAGATATATCATTATTATTACAAATACTAAAATCCTTCTTTAAGAAATGCCACTGGGGGCAAATTAGCCAATAATCATGCAAGGTAAAAACTATCGGGATGCCTCTTTTTTTAATTTCGGTAATAATTGTAGTCGATAAAAATATTAGATGCTGAATATGGACTATATCCGGTTTTATTCTATCCAGAACCTTAACAAACTCCTTAGCAATAGCATCATTTCTATAGAACTTTTCAAAGGAATCACAAAATCTGAAGGTATTATTAATAGTGAAGGTATTTAACCCATTAAATTGATTATAATTAAGTTCGTACTCCCTTTTTTTAAAATCACTCAACCTATAAAAAACAAAGACATTATGCCTTTTGGATAACTCTTTGGACAAATGATAAGTGTAGATTTCTGTACCAGCGTTATTGCATGACGGGAAACTATGAACTACTTGAAGAATTTTCATCTAGATTTGGAGGATAAAGCAGCTTTTTTAATCTCATTTACCAAGGAAAAAAGGGATTGTGCTCGACAGGGTAAATATTGACTATTGGCACCAGCAATTATACCGAAGAATTCAGCTAAACGGATAACCGGGGAGTAAAATAACCAGCCAATTTTATAAAGTGTATTTTTTTCTGAATTGAAGATATAGCTTATATCCCTAAGTAACTTATATACTATACATCCGGTTAACACTGGAAAATTTCGCCAGGACCAAATATTAAAAAGATAATTGTTTAATTTTGCATCATCAAAGTATTTTTTAAAAGTCTTAATGAAAGAGAAGTAAAAATTATGAGAATGTGAAACTACAGATTCAGGTTCGAAAGCAATCTTAAATCCCTTCTCCATGATTCTTTTACTCCATTCTAAGTCTTCGCCAAACTCTATATCTTTAAATGGATATTTAAGTAAAAAATCTTTTCTTATTGCACAGCTAATGGTTTGAAAGGATAGAAGTCTACGCTTATCTCTTGGTTTTATACGACAATACTTATTAAAATTTTCGATATACTTTATCCTGCTTTCACTATAGGAATAGGCGAAATCATTTAAAATCTCCCAAGAGCGCAAGGGATTGCAATCTGGCTGGGGATATATACGGCTATAGACCCCAACAATCTTTTCATCATTCTTAAAATTATCAATGAGTCTTCTTAACCAATTTTCATCCATTGGGATAGCGTCAGCATTTAAAAATACAACAAACTCACCGACTGCTATTTGAGCTCCTTGATTGCGCGTTCTGCTGTGACCAAATTCTTCTGGGGGTATCTGAAACATCTTAACGGGGTATCTGCTTATAATCTCTAATGTAGAATCCCGTGAGCCTGAATCAATGATAATCACTTCATATTCTTTATCTATGTCCTGCCTGAATACGGCATCCAAAGTAGAGTTAATATATCTTTCTTCATTCTTAGACAGAATAATGATTGATATATTAACCGAATTCATTTTACTAATTATAAGAAATTAACGTGTTCCCTTGGCTGTTTTATATTCCAGAGTATCTGATTAAAAGTATTATCGCGGCACAGTGGAACGCAGTCATTAAAATTTATATTCTCTACTACTTTCTTCCGCCGGTCTGAATTCCAGATTTCTTCAAAGGTATTCTTCTTAAGGTCGCCAATACAGTATTTATCAAAACCGCGCATGTGACAACAAATATACATCCGAGAATCTGCGGCAATCACAGTGGCGAATTGCTGTCCATAGCATTTTTGATAATTCCGACCATAATTTTTCTCTTTCATCATATCATATTTATGCTTCGAATATAAAACCCTATACCCATCATTGGATTGTTTAAGACATCTAAATATCTGCTTTTCTATATCATCGCTACAATGATATTCAAATCTGCCATTGTTATGTATTTGCATCGGACGAAATTGAAGATAATCAACGCCCAATTTCTTACAAAGAATGGTCATATCATACATCTCATTCTTAGTAAAATCTGAAGTCAAATATCCCAGACCAATTGTGGTTTTACTTTTAAGCTTGTCTTTCATATTTGTTAAAAGGGCAATGTTATCAACCACTTTATTAAAGGCATCGCCATCCATACCATGAATCATCTCAAAGGTCTTGGCAGATGCGGCATCCAGAGAAATCCTTAACCACGTGCAGCATTCTAATAAAACCCCAGCAATTTCTTCATTAATGAGCGAGCCATTGGTAATAAAACCAATATCCAGACCTAAGTTATAGGCTAATCTTACCACCTCTTTTGTATGGGGATGGCAAAGAGGCTCCCCTCCGCCAGTAAAGATAAACCCCCGCACCCCAGCTCTGGCAAGCTGTCTAATCACATCCCTAACCAAATCCAAAGGTAATGAATCAAAATTTCTATTCTGGAAGTACCAGCCCGAACATTCTGGACAACGATGGTTGCAGACATTGGTCATATCCAGCTCTACAGTGATGGGGGCAGGATTCTCTCCCCTTAGCCAAGCATTTACCTGGTCAAGATGTTTTAAAATTTTATCAGAACTGAATTGTCTCACATCCATTGCCACAATAAACCTCTAAGTCCTCCTTCCTAAAAGCCTGAAGCTAAAAACATTAAATGCCCTTCGCAAGAATATCAAAGAAACGCTAATTAAAAGATAAGCAAAAATTATAATATTAAAAATAAAATGAGGCAATATCATTAAGTGGCCCCTTATTGACTTAGGTTTAAGCGTCCACCACTGATGCCACTGGTTGTATAAAATCACCTTACTGTTCATAAATAAAATGGAGGCGATAATTGGGGTTATATCCAGAGATAATAGAATAATGTAATTGTACCGCTTCTTTCTCAATCTAAGCATATGCAGAAAAATACGATATTTTTTTATTATGAAATTATGTGCAGTAATAATCTCTACATCGGGAAAAACTTTCTTGAAAAGCTCCACCCTATAATCCATGGCTAATATAGAAATCTTAGCATAAGGAAGAGTTTCTCTTATCTTTGGTATAAAGAAACCTGCGTGTTCAAATACGGCTCGGCCATCATCAACTAGCAATACCGAATGTTTTAACGCCTCTTCATCCTCACGCTGAATTAAGATAAAAAATAACCCGATCCTTTTTAGAAGATTTTTAAAATTAAACCTTGCTTTTTTCTTAACATAGGAAATCCTAAAAAATTCAGTAATACTTCTTAATTTTAAACACCACCATTGCCCCCATTGGTTATATAAGATTATTTTAGACCTGTGAAAAAACAGAGCAATAACCAATGGAGTTATATCCAGAGAAAATAAAATAACGGAATCGTAACTTTCTTTCCGCATCTTCAACAACTGTAAGGCAAGGCGGTATCTTTTCGGTCTTAATTCTTGGGAGGGAAGAACAAATTTAAGTGTGGGGAAATCTTTTTCGAGATTCGATTTTCTCTGCTCAAAGGTCATAACTGATATCTCTGCTTTGGGAAAGTAATTTTTGATTCTCTCAATAGCAGAATTCAAATGCCCAAGCCAGCTATAGCCGTTATCAACAACTAATACGCATTGTCGAATTATTCTTTCATCCTTCTGCTCCAAGGCAATAAAAAGCTTACCAACCATCTTTACTATTTTTTTTATTCTCATTTTACCTTATCTCATATCTATTCAATATGAGACTGTCCAAAACAAGCATATCCATTTTGCTTTTTGAGTATGTATTGAATACATCACTGGGGCTGTCTGCAATTAACTCTCCCTTTAGATTAGAGTATAAATAAACGGTGCCACCACAGAACTCTTAGGTAAAGATAATCATCATCCCTAAGAAAATGAGAATCATAGGAATCATTTATCAGGACCTATTCTGTCACACAACGAACAATAGCTCCTTAACTACAACAAACCTGGGCTTAATCCTCTTCAGCCAAAATCTTATCATCGTTATTTGATCTCTGCGAAGCAACACCTATAAATAACTGATTATATACGCTCGGTTTATCTCTATCCTATGAAAGCGTATCCTTGAAACCTGTACTCTATCCCTTATTTTCTGAAAATATACATTTTCAGAATTAATTCTAAGTACATTTTCTATTTTTTATTTTGCCCTATCTTTTCCTCCCAAAGTATTTTAGGTAATCTCTAACTGTTTTAATCCTGTAACTACATTCCAAAAATATACTACCTTTAATTAAAGAGCGCTTTCGCCTTCTATTCTCTGTTTTATATCTCTAAAATAGCCGTCATTGGGTTGAAGACTAAGAGACTTATCTATCAGTTCAGAAGCATGAGCCTTATTCCCGCGACCCAAATAGATAAGAGCTGCCTCTGCATTGGTCCAGGCATCTTCAGGATCAAGCCTTAGAGCCTCTTCTATTTTAGACTGCGCTAAGCTAAACAGTCTTTTCTTCGCGGTAACCGATTCGGTTTGCTCAGCTTCCATTCTATTAATCTTAGCCAATGTCCTAGTAGCCCAAACATTGTCAGAGACTATATCGAGAGCCTTTTCTGCGGCCTCTTTTGCTTCCGTAAACTTTCCTATACTGGCATTACAATCAGCTAATAGAATAAGAACTTCTACATTAACTGAATCGGTTTTTAGATACTCATCGGCTAACTTAATTGCTGTCTCCATATCGCCTTGCTGAACAGCTGCTCTAATTAGTTCACGTTGCTTCTCTACATCTACCTCTTCAGCTACATCTTCAACTTGAGCGAGGCTAAAAGCAGGCTCCAAAGCTACCACTGCAAAAGCTAAAATAAAAAGAGCTACAAAAATATATTTCCCCTTCATTTTAATCTCCTTTCTATAAATTGTATTTAATTTGTTGCAGAAATGATTCACTGCGAAATATTAAAAGCTCTATACCACCCTCATCAACCTCACCTCCCTTCTGGTATTTGCTTACTCAGGTTATATCTATAAGAACAGGATTAGATTATATCGCGTATCTTGTCGGCTACCTGGCCAGAAATACACTCCGGTTGGCATATATCCATATAATCATGATTAATAATTTTTTTTCGATATTCTTGCATTCCTTCGCTATTCCATATCTCTTCAAGAGAACTTTGGTCGGTATTCCCAATCCATTTATTCAGACAAAAGACAAAAGGTCTGACTTGCCCCTCACTATCTATCACTAATCTTTGCCACGGTGCATAGCAGATTATCCTTCTGTCTGTCTTATCCCCAGAGGATACTTCATTGGCATTAGAATTTCCACAAGCTACATTTTGTTCCGCCGAATTACAAATCCCCTCCTGTGGTACGGGAAGCCAATTATTTAAAATAATCCCGTATTCATAAGCCTTCCTTGCAATTTTAGGTGAAATTTTTTTGATGTATCCCAAGGCTTCTATATCATTGCTCTCAAAGATATTCTCATCACCGAATTTCCCGCGGATAGGAGTAAAAGTAATCGCATTAAAGTTATACTCCTTGGCAAAGTCTATAAACCTCTCTATCTCAGAATAGTTGGATTTCATTATTACCGGATTCAAATATGTCTCTATAATTCCGCCGTATTTTTCTTTCGCCTCTTTAATCATACTTAGGTTTCTGATTAAGCGGTCAAATTTTCCGCCTCTTCTGATATATTCATAGGTCTCTTTAGTTACGCCATCGATAGAAAAAACAATATCCACCCTCCCGCGAAACAGCTTCTCTATTATCTTCTCGGTAAACAGGAGTCCATTGGTAAAGATTACTTGTTTTAAATGTGGATATCGCGTAGCTTCGTTTAAAATATCTTCGAATCCCTGCATAAGAAGTACTTCTCCTCCTTCCCAGACCATGTCTTCTATATATGGGAAAAGCCTTACTAGCTCACCCATGGTCTTCTGAGAAGCCTGCCACGAGGATTTCCATATGTTGCAGATTATACATCTGAGATTGCATCTATTTATTATCATAGCGACTATAGCCCTGACCTTAGATTCTAAAATTATTTTTTTCTCTGTTATCTCAATTTCATTTAATACCTTATTTTTAATAAAGGTGTCGTTACTATTATTGCCTACCGTTAATGCCTTTTTAAATTCTCTGATAGCCAAATCGGGCATGTTTAAATCCCGATACACCTTACCCAAGTCAAAATTGATCTGTTCGTTATTACAATTTTCTTTAGATGCCCTATCTAATTTTTCTGCGGCTAACCTGTATTGTCCTTTTTGTTTATATATCTTTCCTAATTCATAATTGGCTTCCCAATCGCCGGGCGATCCCGCAAGAACCCTTTCAAACGCCTCTACTGCTAAATCAATACGTCTTTGCCTATAATGATAAAATTTACCTAATTCCAAAGCAGCACCACAAAAATGTGGATTTAGTTCCAAGGCTTTTTTATATTCTTTCTCTGCTAAAGAATCATCTTTTATTTTCATGTATACATTCGCTAATTCAAAATGAGCTAATTCATTTTTAGAGTTCGTTTCTGTGACTTTCTTAAGTTCCTCTATTGCTTGAGTATATTTTCCTTGCCGATGATAAAATTTACCTATTTCTATATAAAGATCTTCACCTTGAAAAGTCTTTTTTAATAAGTCAAAATCTCCGGTATCCATTTTTAATTTTTAGCCTTTGAGCAATTCGTATATCTTATATATTATTCTGGAGTCAACCTTAAGTAATCTGTCTAGGGCTTTGCTTTATCAAAGTAAGCATTTCTTAGATTACTCCTAATCTAAACTTAAAGCCTCTTTTGATATCTTTCCCGTAGCACATCTGTAATCGCACCAATCCCGGTAGTCATTATCAAAAAGCTTTCCTCGATATATTTGCATTGCATCACTATTCCAAATTTCCCCGATTGTATTATTACATACATTTCCAACTTCCTTTATACAAAAACATTGAGGTCTTACTTGACCGCCCGAATCTATAAATAAAAACTGCCAGGGCCAATAGCAGGATATGCTATTATTCTTTGCAACGGGAGAACTATTTCCGACGCTGTTAATTTGCTGTCCATCTTTAAATAACTTTGCATCTTCTTGAAATGACCTTGAGTATCCAGCTGCGGGAAGCCAGTTGGATATATCAATTCCATATGTCTTTGCTTTCTCTAAAATCTTCGGCATAATTTTATCTATGTAAGCCAAGGCTGCCATATCTCTATGAAGAAAGATATTTTCCTGGCTACCTATATCAACAGGCGTAATCTGTAAACGGTCAAATTTATATTTCTTTGCAAAATCTATGAATCCTTCCAATTCATGATAATTGGACCTCATAACTACCAGATTAATTATAGTTGAACTCCTTTTCCCGGTATGGGTTATATCTTGTCTGGCCTCCCACATATATTCATTGAGTAGTTCAACACTCTTTAGCAAATCTTCGAATCTTGCTCCTCTTCTTATATATTCATAAGTCTCTTTAGTAATACCATCTATGGAAAAAATAATATTTGCATTGGCCTTAACTAACTTCTTGGCCCACTCTCTATTAATAAAAAGACCGTTGGTATTTATATCCTGCCTTATATTCGGATATGAGGCAATCTCTTCAAATAGCTCTTCAAAATATGGCGAGAGAAACGCCTCGCCGCCTTGCCAGAATAGTCGTTGAAGATATGGAAGAAACTCTATTATCTCTTTGATAGTCTTCTCAGGGATATCCCAAGGATTCTGCCATACACCGCACATTATACATCTTATATTACACCTGCTGGTTAAAGTAACAGCGATGCCCCTGGGCTTAGAATCAAGAATTCTTTTACCTTGAGTGATTTCAATCTCATTCAATATCATATTGTGAAGAGCGGGGTTATCTTTATGCGAAATATTTGAAAAAATTTTTCCAAATTCTTCCAGCGCCAGACCACACCGACCTTGCTCGCGATATAGCCTTCCTAGCCTAACGCTGTTTAATATGCTACCTTCCTCTAACGCATTAAGACTTTGCATAATTTCGGTATTCTTATTGACAATAAAATAGAAAGTAACCTTGGTTAATTATTATTACTGTTCTTATCCGATTATTAACTCAATAAATTCTATAAGGTTATTAGTATAAAGGACAAAAAATAATAAATACTACAGCACTATATAAATTCTTTGTTTTTTTCACCTCATTTATTCTACATTCTCATCTTAAATTTATAAATATAGTTCTTATTTTTCTTTCAAAGAAACGGGTTCAATTCTTGTTTTTATATTTTTAAAATAATCATCATTGGGTTGAAGACTAAGAGCCTTATCTATCAATTCGGAAGCACGAGCCTTATTCCCGCGACCCAAATAGATAAGAGCTGCCTCTGCGTTGGTCCAGGCATCTTCAGGATCAAGCTTTAGAGCCTCTTCTATTTTAGACTGCGCTAAACTAAACAGTCTTTTCTTCGCGACAACTGATTCAATCTGCTCAGCCTCTACTCTATGAATCTTAGCCAATGTCCTGGTAGCCCAAACATTGTCAGGGACTATATTAAGAGCCTTTTTTATGGCCTCTTTTGCTTCCGTAAACTTTCCTATACTGGCGTTACAATCAGCTAATATAATAAGAACTTCTATATTAACTGAATCGGCTACTATGTACTCTTGGGCTAATTGGGCTGCTGTCTCAATCTCTCCCTTATGAGCAAGTTCCCTAATTCGCTCACGTTTTTGCACCAAATCTACATTCAAATCCATTACCCACCTCCTTTAAATTTTAAATTTGTTAATAATAGTTCCGCCAACTCCGTCTTAACGCAATGCTTCTTAGACCATAGGTACAATCAAAGAAAAACTTTTTTATCACTTTTCAGGGAATTTTAAAGTGACTCTCGCATATTTTGCCAGAAAAACAAATAGGATTACAGAAATCGATATAGTCATGATTAACAATTCTTTCTCTATACTCCACCATCCTCTCATTGTTCCAAATGTCTCCAAGAGAAATATTTTCTAATAGAGACCCAGCATTTTTTTCGATTCTACATAAACAATCTGGCCGCACGGAACCATCATAATCTATCAATAATTGCTGCCAAGGTATGTGACATAATAATCTTGTATCCTTTTTTTCTTTGAAATTATCCCGGGAGTTATCCTGTTCTACTTTATCCTTATTTGTATGTTTTTCACTTAATCGGGGTAACCTGTTCTCCAGGCGTACCCCATATTGCCTTGCCTTCTTTTCAATCTTGGGGCTAATATCGGTTATAAAGGTCAAGGCCTGCATATCTCGATTGGTAAATATATCCTCTGGTGTTTTTAAATGTATATGTATTGGCATAAGGCAAATAAATTCAAAACCAAATTTCTTGGCAAATTCAATAAAATCCTCTAATTGATGATAATTGGACTTCATTATTGCTACATTGAGATTTAGAGTCATATTTGATTTATACTGGTTTTTTAGTTCTGAGATTATCTTTAAATTTTTGATGAGCGTCTCAAAATTAGCCCCCCTTCTGATATATTCATATACCTCTTTAGATGCTCCATCTACTGAAATCGTCAATTCTACATTATTCTTGACTAATTTCTCGGCTATACTCTCTGTGATAAGCTGACCATTAGTAACTATAATTTGTCTTAAATTTGGATATTTATAACCAACCGATAATATCTCTTCGAAGAAGTCTAAAGCAAATACCTCGCCGCCCTGCCACATAACAACCTCAAGATACGGGAAAAGAGAATAAATCTCTTCGATAATTCTCCTAGGTATTTCCCATTTTATATATCTTGTCAAACACATTATACAGAATAAATTGCATTTATTGGACAGTGTCACGTTTAAGCGCCTCGGCTTCGAGGAAAGATGAACCTTGCCTTCTGCTATTTCGAGCTCATTTAATAATTTGTTTCGCATAAAAATATTATCTTTAGGCATAAACTTTATTGCCTCGGGGATTAGCTTCCTGACAACATCGTATTTTCCCTCAAGGTTATAAGTCTGTGCCAATTGCGAGAGGGATTTCTCATCATATACGGAAGATAGCTCTGAATTTATGTCTGCATTGCTGCATCCAGATTCCTTTAATTTCGCCAACATCTTCAAAGTCAGGTCATATTCCCCGATGAACTTATAGGATTTAGCTAACAAAATATAAATATGCCCGTTCTTAGGATTAAGCTTTTGGGCCTTCTGGAGTAAATCGATAGCGCGCGGAAACTCTCCTAAGGCATAATAGGTTTTGCCCAATTCAAAGGCCACTTCTTTATTTTGAGGTTCAATATCCATTACTTTATTGAAATGTTTTAAAGCAGAAACATAATCGGCCTTATCGAACAATCTTTTACCTTCTTGCAAAGAGAGTTGCAGGTTTGAATAATCTGTATTCTTGATTTTATCAATCATTTCCAATGATTACTTAAGGCGACTCTTGACTAATTTAACAGCACATATAATAACATCTCTCGCAGCCCTGCCTAAAATTGCCGCTTGCCAATCCGTCCCTTAAAGCTGAATATTCATTTTCCTCCCAGATATCTTTAAAACTTTGCTCTCTGAAATCACCCATTGGTTTCTCCTGCCAGATTGTACAAGGCAAGGCTTTACCATCAGGTAGAATATACATTGAGGGAAAAGGCTCAATGCACTTTTTTTGTATATGTTTGCCTCCAGATTCTTCTTCATTTCTGTTATCTTTACCGCCGCCACCGAGATAAGTCGAAATTTCTGGAGCTATCCCGATATCAATATCTTCCTCCTCGGCAACCTGGTGTGCCCGGTCAATAAACCTGGCGACTAAATCCTTAGAATCCAGTAAACTTTCTTTCTCCATTTCCTTAACGTCAATTTTCATAGGTTTAAAATTTATCTTTTTTATGCTTAATCTGCGCGCAAGATGAATGAGTTGTATTAATTCTTTAAGATTGGATTTCATTAAAGCGGCGGTGAATATAATCTTGGGACTATCTGAATGCAAACCTGCTTTTATTTTATTTAACTTCTCTATATTGGAAATTAGCAATTCAAAATTTCCTCCCCTTCTTATCCTTTCATAAGTCTGCTTCGTTGCTCCATCTATAGAAATGAGAAGAGTGTTTAATTTAGACTTGACTACCGCGACAATATTTTCTTGGTTTAATAATAAACCATTACTTATAAGTACGGTTTCCGGAATATTAAACTGTTCGGTAAATTCTAAAATATTAATAAAGTATTCTGACATTAGAGCTTCGTAGGCGCAGGAGAAAAACAATTCATGGGTATGCGGGAAAACCTCAATGGCAATTTTTTTATATAATTCTATAGGCATATCATGATTATCGGTCTCCCGCCACGAAGAACACATTATACATCGAAGGTTACATTTGGTAGTTATGTCTATAGTGACTCTTTTTATAAATCTTTCTCCGGGTTTAGTCTCTCCCAATCTGCCTCCTAAAATAACAGTTTAAAGAATCACTGCGATATTGTTCTATAGCCAGAAAAATTTCTTTTTGAAAAAGTTCTTCTCTCCTTCCGGCGCAAGATTTAATATAATGGCATTTATTTGTCTTGCTTACTCCGACTTCCATCTCGAATTAAACAAATTTCAAATTTCTCTCCGGAACTCTCCCCCAGACACAATCCGGGTTACAAAAATTCTGATAGTCATTATTAACAATCTTCTTTCGGAGTTCTTTTATCTTCTCGTTATTCCATATCTCCTCTAAGGTATTCTCTAAGAGGTTGCCTACCGGCTTTTCTGGCAAGCATAAACAATCGGGCCTGACGCCACCGCCGCAATCTATATATAACCTTTGCCAGGGGGCATGACAGAATATCTTCTCGGGACTACCAGCAGCCTCACTTTCTTTTCTGTCTTTAGAGTATTTTTTATTTACTGATTCATCATCTTTTTGCAGATTCTCCTTTAATGCCTGCTGAAGGAATTCTGTTGATGGCAGCCAATTTTCCAATTTTACACCGAGCTCCTTTGCTTTCTTGGTTATTCTGTCACGAATCTTATTAATATAGGCTAGGATTTCAGGGTCATGATAATAATAGAAGATATTTTCCTGGAAATTCTTAAAATCGCAACCCACAGAATTAAAAAATAAAGTATTAAATTTATATTCTTTTGCTAACTCTACAAAATCCTCAATCTGATGATAATTTGCCCGCATAATCAACACATTAAGACGCGTGCTCATCTTGGAATTATTTTTTCTTCTTAATGTATTAATCAAATTAACCTTCTGTAATACCTTTTCGAAATTAGCGCCCGGGCGGATATATTCGTACACTGCTTTTGTAGCTCCATCGATGGAAAAGGTCAGTTCCACATTGTACCCTACAAGCTTCTCGGCCATTCTCTCATTAATCAATAAGCCATTTGTTGCCAGGACCTGCCTAATGGGAAATTTAGCTGTTTCGTCTAATAGCTCTTCAAAATCATCATACAGAAAGGCTTCGCCACCTTGCCACATTATCCTTTCTAAATATGGTAATAATTTGATGATTTCCTGCTTGGTTTTATCAGGGAGGCTCCAAGATTTCTTTCTGGTATTGCACATAAGACACTTAAGATTACATCTGTTAGTTAGGGTAAAGGTTAAACTTCTTACTTTTGAGCAGAGAATTATTTTTTTTTGCGCTATCTCCTTCTCGCTAAGAAGAATATTCTGCAGCATCAGGTTTTCCTTAGGAATTATATTTGAGAACCTGTTAGCCCCTTCTATTGCCTTGGAATATTCACCCTTAAAATTATAATCTTGGAGGAGGCGAATTTCTTTCCAATAAAGCTCATTCAAATCTTTCTTAAACTCTTCAGAATCGTAACCATACTCCAAGGACTTCTTCAAGAAATCGATGGACAACTCATATTCTTCGCCTAATTCTTTATAAATATCTGAGATTTCTTTTGCGATATTCTCTTCCTTATAAGCTAAATTCATAACTTTCTTAAACTCTTCGATCGCATCCTTCTTCTGCCCATTATACTTATACGCTTTTGCCAACAATAGATGCGCGAATGGGTTTGAAGAATTTAAATCTACAGTCCTTAAAAGTTGTTCCTTGGCTAAATTATATTTCTCTTGAATTAAATATATCTTACCTAATTCAAAATGTCCCTCATCATTATCCGGGTCGAGTTTTATAATTTCTTTAAATTTACCTATAGCCAAGCCGTATTCTTTCCGCTGGCTATGTTCTTTTCCTGATTTAAGCAAAACCTCAATCAATCTTGCGCCCTCGCTCTGGTCCCGGGCCAACGCTCTCTCCATCTCTCTTCCTCTCCCACTACCATACTTCTCCAGCAAATACAATTTTTAAGGCGGCAGGGCTCTGCCTCTTCTAATAAACTGAAAGTACCATTCATTATATTACCCAAAGAAATCGGGGATTTACAACAGCGAAAGGCATTGCCATTAGGTAAAATCCACGCATACATCTGTCCCATACGACAGGTTTTTAAGATATCTTCTGCTTCCTCGATTTTATCTACAACTACCTTGTGCTCTATATCCCACTCCACCATTGCTTCTGCGTAATTGCCAATAGAAAGATTCAACTCCTTGAGCAGCTCTATTTCCGCCTTATTATAAGACTCGGGGTATCTTTTCCCTTGATATTCGCCCTGGAAGGATAAAACGCTAAATGGAACATCTGCCTCTTTAGATATTTTAAGATAATCCTTTCCTTCTTCCAGGAAAGGTGGATAGGCCACATAAGTTATTTCTACTTTATATCCAGCATATTTCAACTTACACATCTTTTCTAAAAATATATCGAAATTGACAAATTCCCGGTGAAAACTGGCTCCTACTCTGGAAACACGGTCCGGCGGAACATTCTCGATTAATTGTTGGGGATCCCATGTAAGATTAGACTGAATTTCAATATGATGCATCTTAGAAATTTTTTTCAGGATTTCGAATAATTTAGGGTATACGGCTGGCTCCCCGCCCGTTATCTGAACCGCCACTGTACCGTATTTATCATATATCATTTTCCAAACTGAGAACCATTCCTCTGGAGTTAAAACCTTGAATCCCTCTGGTTCCTTAAATTCATTTTGACAATAACTGCAATGATAATTACATTTATTATTAATAAGCCAGGTCATACAAGCTCTATAAGGCGGTATATCCTTACGAAACGACTTGGTTATAGTTGGAAAATTACCATCGTTAATTTTAGTCTCTATTTTTCTATCTTTATGATTTAATTCTTCTGGAAGTTCTTTCATTGGATTCCTTCCCCGGATTTATTGTCAGATTTATATCTTAACTAGACCAAAAATAATGTGTATAATTGAGGTCTTAACTTGCTCCGTAATTTAAATTCTTCTGAATATGTACTATAGAATGAATTTACTTGCATATCTTTTATCAAATTCATCCACTAAGCGTAATTGTCTAGGTATATCTCCCTTCAAGCACCTGGAATCACATAAATGTTGATAATCGTTATTTGCAATCTTTTGTCGATAAATCTGCGCTGTCTTTGAATTCCAAATCTCTTCAATACTTTCATTCATAATATTGCCTATTGGATCCGCACACCAACAACCGAACTTGACGTGACCGTACGGTTCTATCAATATCTGCTGCCATGGTAAATAGCAAAAGAAGCTATCCCCGCGAGAGGCTTCTACTTCGCCGTTATTACTGTTTATTCTAGCTTCTGATTCAGGAATTGAATTATGTAAAGGAAGGCAATTTAATAATTCAATATTATATTCGTCTGCTTTATTTTTAAGTTTTTGTACGATTCCATCTAATTGTTTCAATATTTCCTTATTTTCTGGTTTATCCGTAAAGATATGCTCGGGACTGTCTTCTCCCTGTATACCGATAAGCTGAACATTTTCAAAATCATATTCTTTGGCAAAATCCATCACTCTTTCTAATTCCCTATAATTCGATTTCATCACTACCACATTCATCCTTAGGCTAAACCTCCTGTCGGTATTCCTTCTTTTCATTTCTCTGATAATATTAAGTGCCCTCAGTAGGTCTTGGAAACGACCCCCTCTTCTTATATGCTCATAGATTTCTTTCGTTACTCCGTCAATTGAGCATATCAATTCAATATTATTCTGGAATAACTTATCAGCCCATTCCTCATCAATTAAAAGGGCATTGGTATTGATTCTCTGTTCCAAATAGGAATATTTTTTTGTTTCTTCTAACAAGTCTGCAAAATACGGAGAGAGAAAAACCTCTCCCCCTAACCAAATAACATGTTCCAGATAGGGAAGCATCTCGACAATTTCATGGTAGATTTTCTCAGGCATAGACCAGGGATTCTGCCAAACTCCGCACATGATACACCTGATATTGCATCTGTTTTCTAAAGTACATATAAGGCTAGTAAACTTAGAGGAAAGGATAGATTTTTTCTGTCTAATCTCTTCTTTATTTAAACGTTTATTTTTCAGGAATAACTCAATATTTTCCATTTTTCAGAGTATAAACTTATTTATTATCTATTTCAAAATTCTATGCCATGGAGAACCCAAAAGCTCCTTAGGTATTGCTCCGGAGGTACATTGTGAATCACAAAAGTTAGTGCAATCGCCTTGCAGAATCTTTTTCCTGACACTCTGCATTATTTTGCCATTCCAGATTTCGTCTATGCTTTGCTTATGGACATTCCCCACTTTCTGATTGCAAAAGCACTGCAGCTTGACATCGCCGCCGGGCTCGATATACATCTCTCTCCAAGGCAAGTAACAAAAGAAGTCCTTATCTTTTTCCTTTTTTACTTCTTCCTCATTCATGTCAGAATTATCTCTGACACAATTACAGTAATGATCAAGATTAAGAAACCAGTTGTGTAAAACAATCTTCTTCTCCTGAGCCCTCTTTAATATTTTTGGCATAGTTTCCAGTATATACCCTAAGGCTTCCTTGTCGCGATTGAGAAAAATGTTCTCCTGATTCTGCAGGAATTTCACCTCTGCAAATCTGACTTCATCAAATCTGTGCCTTGTCGCAAAATCTATTACTTTTTCAATTTCATGCAGATTTGACTTCATCACTACAAAGTTCAGCACCAGAAGCAACCCACTATTACATTCACCTCTATATTCATTTAGAATATTAAGACTTCTAATCAAATCCTGGAACTTCGCTCCCCTCCTAATACGCTCATAATTTTCCTCGCTAAATGCATCTATTGAATAAATCAGGGTAAGGTTGCTTTGAACTAACTTCTCAGCCCAATCTCTGTCAATCAGCAAGCCGTTGGTAACTATTTCCTGCCTAAGGTTTGGGTACTGCGACGCCTCCTCAAAAAGTTCCCTAAAATACCTATAAAGAAATACCTCTCCCCCTGACCAGGTTAGATATTCCAAATAAGGGAAATATTCTACAAGCTCTTTGGCTGTTTTTGCGGGAAGCTCCCAGGGTTGTTTCCATTGCTTCCAGACTTCACACATAATACAATTAAGATTACAAACGGAGGTTAAGGTAACCGTAAGAATCCTCGGTTTCGATTGAAGAATTGTCTTCCTCTGGGAAAGTTCGATTTCGCTTAGTATGTTATTCTTAAAGGCCGGTTCGGACTTAGTCTCTAAGACTTTTTTGAACTCTTCTATCGATAGTGCGTATTCCTTGTTTTCCCTATACAATTTACCTAATTCTGTTGCTATCTCTTCGTTATCTATGCCTTTGTCTCTTGCCTTTTTAAATTCTTCTATGGCTAAGTCGTATTCTTTCTTCCCATAACCATATATCTTTGCCAGTTCTACATTTAGCCACCCGTCTCCGGACCTTTGTTCGATTGCTCTTTTAAACTGCTCTATGGCAAGATTATACTCTTTTACCCTAAAATATAACCAGGCTAACTCTCTATTTACCCTATGCATTACAACATTTTCATTCTCTTCTCTAACAGCTTTTTCATACTCGCTTATTGCTGACTCCCATTTTTCTACGCACCTGTATGACCTTCCTAACTCAAGATGAACCTCGGGATTATCAAAACCGCTTTCTATCAATTTGTTAAGTTCTTCTATGGATAGACCGTACTTTCCTTTATCCCGATATAATATTCCTAACTCAAGGTAAACCCTGGGGTTATCAAAACCGCTTTCTATCAATTTGTTAAGTTCCTCTATAGCCAGGTCATATTTCTTTTGGCTCCGATAGATTTGCGCTATTTTCATTTTGACAAACATATTTTCTGGATAACTATTTAACAGGGAATTTAACCTTTCCAAGGCTGAATCGAATTCTTCTCTTTCATAATAAACCTGAACTATTTCCAAATTAGCGCCCAAGTCATCAAAACCGTAGTTCGCTGCTTTTTCAAATTCTTCGATAGCTAAGTCGTATTCTGCCAATTTCTTATAACTTATTCCTAAATCAAAATGTATCTCCCCATTCTCGGGGCAAGAGATAAGGACTTCTTTAAATTTTTCAGCAGCCAAAGCATATTCTTTTTTCAACGCATAAGTCCTTCCCAGCAAAATCTTGGCCTCAATATGTTTTGAATTATGCTTTGTAAAATCTGTTAACTCCTCTAAGACGATAGAATATTTTTTCTGGGCATAGCAAGTTTTAATCGATTCAAAATGAACATCACCTTCTCTGGGAATACGTATGCATAAATCGCGATAATTCCGCTCCAGGAGTTTCTTCCGATATAACTGCATTTTATCGGCATTCCAGATTCTTTCTAAAGACATATCATTTATATTGCCTATCTCTTTTTGGCATTCGCAAGAAGGCCTTACCTCGCCCGCAGAACTTACGAATAAGTGCTGCCAGGGCAAATAGCAATTCCCTTTCCTTTTCTTTAACTCAGGGCACTTATAAATTTCTGAATCTGAATCTTCCCTGTCTTTCTCGATAGAAAGACCCTCAGCGTTCGGTTTTTGTAAAATAGAATTGGATTTGCTCTGTTTAGTGGAATCTCCTACATTCGATTTAAGGTAAGGATACCTCGAACACATCGCAGGAGAATTCTCCTGTTGAACCAGTCTGTTATAAGAAAAATCTTGTTTCTCGATATCTTCTGGTATCTTCATCAAAAGTCCTATGCCATACTCTTTTGCTTTTTTATAAATTGTGTACCTAGCTTTATTGATATATTGCAGAGCTTTTCTATCTTTATGAATGAAAATGTTCTCTAAATCAAGCGTCCCGTCTATAGGATATATTTGAAGAAGTCCGAAATTATGCTCCTTGGCAAAATCTACTGTATTCTCCAATTCATGGTAGTTAGATTTCATAATCATAAAACTCATCGTCGTGGACATTCTATCTCTGGAATTCCCATCCGAACTATCTTTACCGTTATTGACCAACTCGATACTTCTAACCAAATCCTCAAACCTTGCGCCTTTCCTAATTCTTTCATAAGTATCCTTGGTAATCCCATCTATAGCGAAAGTAAGATTGATATTTTTCCCGGAAAATTTTCTGGCCCATTTCTCATCGATAAGAAGCCCGTTCGTATTTATATTTTGTTTTAAGTGCGGACAGGCAGAGGCCTTTTCGAAAAGTTCAGCAAAATGCTCTGAGAGAAATACCTCGCCGCCCTGCCAGTACAATGTCTCTAAATATGGGAAATACTCTGCAATCTCTTTAACCGTCTTTCTAGGAAGATCCCAAGATTGTTTCCAGACTTCGCACATTATGCATCTCAAGTTGCATCGGGTAGTTAAAGTAATCCAGAGCCCTGTGGGTTTGGATTCAAGGACTGTTTTTCTTTGAGAAATTTCGATCTCATTAAGAATCTTATTGCTAAAAAAGATTTCATCGCCGCGCGGTATGAATTTAACAGCCTCTTTGAAGGCTTCTATGGATTGTTCATATTTTCCCTCTTCACGATAAGACTTTCCTAATGTAAGGTAAATATCGACATCGTGCATGCCAAGCGCAATAGCCTGTACTAACTGCTGTATGGCAGAACCATAAGAACCCTGTTCATAATATGCGATACCTAAATCCTTGTAAAACTTGCTATCTTTACAACCTCTTTTGATTGCTTCTGTAAATTCCTGTATCGCCATATCATATTTTTTCTGTCCAAGATAGGCTTCGCCCCTTTCGGCATACTCTTCGTATCTAGAACTGCTCTCCCCCAATTTTATCTCCTCACTTTATTTCTATGGCTACCTGAAATAAATATCCACTAATCAAAGAGCTTAACTTCTCTTTATCCGGAAGGTACATCCCGAACCTCAGAAGGAATTAATCCACTGAGGCAACCGGGATTACATAAATCCAGAAAATCGTTATCTATAATTTTTTTTCGAAAAAGTTGCATCCTTTCCCCATTCCAAATATCAGTCAAACTCCCCTCAAGAACATTGCCAATCCTTTTTGACTCATTAGAGCCGCCCCCTTGGATACAATGGCAGTGAGGATAAACCTCTCCACCCCATTCGATAATCATCTGTTGCCAGGGAGCATAACAAAGTAACCCATTCTTCTTTCGGTCATCGCCCTTCTTGCAGCCTATTCCTCCATGATTAATGTCTTGTCTTGATTCACAACAGGTCGAAAGCCACTCTATCAGTTTGATTCCAGAGTCTTGGGCCTCTTTTTTCATTACTTTCATAATTTCGCCAATATATCGCGATACCTTCTCTTCGTTATTAAAGAAGATGTTTTCTCCATTATCAAAATTACCATTAACCGGCTGCAAAAGAACCCGGTTGAATTTGTGACTTCTGGCAAATTCTATAACTCCCCCTAACTCCTGATAGTTAGACCTCATTACTACCACCTGCATTGCAGACATAGCTGGAGTAGAATTATTAGATTTACTATATTTTTCCTTAAATGCATTTAAAATGTCTATGCTTTTAATTAGGTCATCGAATCTTGCTCCTCTTCTGATATATTCATATGTTTTTTTAGTAACTCCATCAATGGAGAAAATGATGTCTGCATTACATCTGGTTAATTTTTCCGCCCATTCTTCATCAATCAGAAGACCATTAGTAACTATTGTTTGCTTTAAATTGGGATAAGAGGCTGCCTTCTGGAAAAGCTCCTTAAAATAATCTAATATAAAGACCTCTCCCCCTTGCCAGATTATATGCTCTAAATAAGGGAAAAATCCCATAATTTCTTTAACTATATCGTAAGGGATGTCCCAGTTGTTTTCTCTAACGGTACACATTATACATCTGAGGTTACACCTGCTGGTTAAGGTAACCCCCAGATACCTGGGCCAAGATTTAATAATCTCCTTTTTCTGGGAAATCTCAATCTCATTGAGCATCTTATTCCTAAGAAAAACATCGTCCTTACCAGAGATTTTCTCAATCGCCTTCCTGAATTCCTCTGCCGATAATTCATATTCACCTGCCTTGCGATACATCCTGCCAAGGCTGATGTGGAATTCATCATCATCAATGCCAAGAAGCCCGGCTTGCTCTAATTCCTTTACGGCTAAATCATAATCCTCATTATCGTTGTAAACCCACCCTAATTCCATATGTATGCGGGCCTCAGACGGTCTATATCTTAAAGCGGCTTTAAACTCTTCTATTGCCTTAAGATACTGCTTCCTTTCTCGGTAAACCCTACCTAATTCCAAATGCACTTCGTCGTTATCTAAACCCAGTTGGAGTGCCTGTTCTAATTCAGTTATAGCCCTATCAAGTTCTTTCTTCTCTCGATACGTCCTGCCCATTTCCAGATTAACTTCCGGCTCATTCAAGCCAAGCCTTATGGCCTGACTGAATTCTTGCAAGGCAGACTCGTAGTCTTTGATATCCCGGTAAGCCCGCCCTAACTTAAAATGGGCATAACCATCAGAAGTATTCTGAGTTAAACTGTCTAAAATAGCTTTAGAATCTTGTTTTGGCATGGCTTTGTTTTAGATTCGGGCTTTCTGTTATTTCAGGTCTATTTTCAGGCCTATTTCAAGCCGCGCAATTCTTCCGAGATAATACCCTTAATACAATCCGGATTACATAACTTCATATAATCTTTAGATATAATCTTTTGGCGATAATCTCGCATCTTTTCATTATTCCAGATATTGCTTAAACTCTCTGCCAACACATTGCCAACCATTTCCTTGCAATGACAGGCAGGGCAAACATTTCCCGCAGGGTTTATTACCAATCTCTTCCAGGGCATATGACAAAACAAATCACTATTAATACTCTTTTTGCTGCTTATTACTTCTGCCTGACTGTCATCTCTATGATTACTTGAATAAGGCAAAGAATTTAGTAGGTTTATATTATATTCCTGTGCCTTTTTTTCAACCTTGCCAATATTCTCTCTAATATAGTTTAATGCCTGTATATTATTATGATAAAAAATGTTTTCTGAGCTATCCAAATTTCCCCAAATGGGCATCAAATGCAGTGCATCAAATTGGTATTCTTTGGCGAAATCAATAAATCTTTCCAATTCTTGATAATTCGAATTCATCACTACCACATGCATCCGAAAAGACATATTTTTAAAATCCCGCCGCTTCCTTAAGCGATTAACCAATCTGATATTATCTACCAGCTCATCAAACTTAGCCCTTTTTCTTATCGACTCATAAAGTCCTTTTGTAACTGCATCTATGGAGAAAGTAAGTTCGATATTGTCTCTAACGAGCTTATCTGCCAGGTCTTCTGTAATAGGAAGTCCGTTAGTAATTATGGATTGGTGTAAATTTGGAAATTTATTTGCCTCTGCCACCAAGTCTTTAAAATAATCTAAAATGAGGGTTTCTCCTCCCTGCCAGATTATTTCTTCAAGATAAGGAAAAAGGCTGATAATTTCCCGGAGGACATTTTCCGGCATATCCCACGGGATTAGTTTCTCCTCGCACATTATACAAGAAATATTGCATCTGGTCGTCAGGGTAACTACAAGGCTGGTAATTTTAGAGGAAAGAATAGATTTTTTCTGTTGAATTTCCTCTCTATTCAGACGCTTATTTTCTAAAAATAAATTATCAATCTCTTTCATGTATAATTAATGTTAGTTTTAATTTATGAGAATTTCAGATATCTTTCCGAAACCCTGCCTCTAACGCATTCGGGATTACATATCTGGTCACAACAATTATCTATAATCTTCTTACGGTAAGTCTGCATCTTTTGATTGTTCCAAACTTCCTCTAGGGAATCCTCCAAAACATTGCCAATGTATTCCCGCGGTTCACATACGCAATCCGGCCGGATGGTCCCGTCATAATCTATGTATAATTGAATCCAGGGTAAATGGCATAACATCTTATTGTTGCGCTGGGGAGCCTCATCTCTGTGACTGGAATTTGTGACGTCTGAGTTGTGTTCATCTACAATTATAGGAAGGCGATTTTCTAAAAGAATGCCGTATTCCTCCGCCTTTTTTCTTATTTTAGGAATAGTTTCCTTAATGAATTTTAATGCCCTATCATTCTTAAAATGGAAAATGTTTTCCGGACTGCCGTAATTGCCGCCTATAGGCAGCAAGGCTAAAAGCTTAAAATCGTACTCTTTGGCAAAATCTATAAATCTTTCCAGCTGATGATAATTGGATTTCATCACTACCACATGAAGATTAATATCAATCGGATGATGATGTTGTTTTCTCAATTGATTGAAATTGCTCAAATTTCTGATTAAAGTTTCAAATTTGGCTCCCCTTCTAATACTTTCGTAGATATCCTTAGTCGCACCGTCAATAGAAAAAGTAAGGTCGACGTTGCTTTTCACCAAATCTTCAGCCCATCTTTCATCGATAAGCAAACCATTTGTAGTTATTACCTGTCTTAATTTAGGAAATTTGGCGGCAGCTTTTATCAAATCGCCAAAAAAGTCTAAAAGAAATACTTCGCCCCCCTGCCAGACTATACGCTCAAGATAAGGGAAAAAGGAGATAACTTCCCGAAGTGTTTTTTGCGGAATTTCCCAACGAAGCCTTATCTCCTCACACATCGTACAATTCAAATTACATCTTGTAGAAAGAGTAACAATGAGATTCCTCATCCTCGAGTCAAGTATGAGTTTCTTCTGAGCTATTTCAAGTTCATTCAACAACTTATTTCTAGAGAAAATATCATCTTGGGGGATAAGGCTATAAACAGCCTGCACTTTCTCCTGGACTTTCTTATAGTCTCCTTTGAAATTATAAGACTTAATCTCATTGATAAATTCTGGATAAATATCATTTAACTCATTGTTTGCCTCAAGGCTATGCAACGGATTATCCAAGGCATATTTGATTTCATTTAAAGCCAGGTCGAATTTTCTCATTGTCTTATAGATCTTTGCCAAGAGAAGATGATGATTAATGCCTTGAGGGCATAATCTTTCTGACTGCTTCAATTCATCTAAAGCCCGTTGATAATCATTCTGGATATAGTAAGTTTTCCCCAGTTCAAAATGGGCTTCTCCGTTATTGGGAGCGACAGCAATAATCTCCTTAAATTTTTCTGCTGCCAGGTCGTATCTTTTTTTCTCAAAGTAATCCTTACCCAGTGCCATCAGATTTTTTAGATTAAAGGCCGCTTTATTAATATCGGACATATTTCTCATAACTTCGGGGGAACGTCCCGAACATCGGCGGAAATTAATCCACTGACACAATCGGGATTACATATATCCTGAAAGGTATTATCTGTAATTTTTTTTCTAAAAAGCTGCATCTTTTTCCCATTCCAGATATCGGTTAGACTCTCCTCAAGAACACTGCCGATCTTTTTTGATTCATTAGAGCCATCCTGAATACAAAGACAATGGGGATAAACATAACCGCCCCACTCGATAAACATCTGCTGCCAGGGAGCACGACAAAGTAATTTTCCCATTCTCGTCTCCCCGCATTTCTTAGGGGGTGTTTTTTCATGCAGAAGAGTCCGCTCTCGCTCTAACCCATAAGAAGGGACAGGCAGTAAATCTACCAGTTTAATACCAGAACCTTTGGCCTCATCCTTTATCATCTTCTTAACACCGCTGATATACTGCAGTATCTTCTCTTCATTGTAAAAGAAGATATTTTCTTTATTATCATAGTTGCCCTTGACAGGTTGTAAAATGACCCGGTCAAAATTGTATTGCCTCGCAAAATCTATTACTCTCTCTAGTTCTCGAAAGTTGGACCTCATTACCGTTATAATCAATACTAGCGTCAACGACCTGTCAGGTCTTTTATCCCTGGTTTCATTTATAAGACTGAGCGTTTTGATTATATCCTCAAACCGACTTCCCTTTCTTATATATTCATAGATTGCTTTATTAAATCCATCTATTGAAATATTTAAATTAAGATTAATTCTATTAAGCAACTCCAGCCAGTCTTCATTTATAAGGTGGCCGTTGGTAGTTATCTCGTGGGTTAAATTCGGATAATTGCCCGCTTCCCTTAACAGTTCTTTAAAATAATCTAAAAGAAAAACCTCTCCACCCTGCCAGACTATTTCTTGAAGAAAGGGCAGAAGAGAAATTATCTCTCGGATGACCTTTTCGGGAATTCGCCAGGGAATCTTCCTTACCTCACACATCAGGCAAGAAAGATTACACATTGTTGTCAAAACCACATTCAACCTTATCGGCTTAGAAGAAAGGATTATTCTTTTATCCTCAATTTCATTGAAGTTAATCTGTAAATTTTCTTTAAAAACCTCGTCTATAGTCATAATATTCATCTATTAAACATCAAATACCTTCTCGGTATGTTGCCGGAGCTGCAATCAGAACTGCAGATGTCCATATAGTCGTTATCTATAATCTTCCTTCTGTAAATCTGCATCCCCTCATTATTCCAAATATCCTTTATTGCATCCCTTTTTACATTGGCTATTCCCGTATCATACGGCCAGACACACATACAATCAGGATAAACATTTCCATCCCAACTTATGTATAAACGCAGCCATGGAGCATAACACAATACTTTCTTATTATCTGTTTGGATATTATTGGCTTTCGTTTGATTCTTCTCTGGATGAGGCAGACCAAAAGCGGGGATTCTGTTATCTAAGGCTATATTGTACCTGCGTGCTCTATTCTCGACCTCGGATATCATTTCAGCAATCTGACTGAGTGATTTTTCATCGCGATTATTAAAAATATTTTCTTGGCTATCAAAATTTCCCTGCACAGGCCTGAAAAGAACCGTGCTAAATCCATATTCTTTAGCAAATTCCAGAAAATCTAATAACTGATGATAATTGGAGCGCATAATTGTAACATTGAGGTGTAAATGCATATTTGATTTATATTGCCTGCGCATTGAATTTATAAGTTTGATATCTGAGATGAGTTTCTCGAATTTTGCCCCCCTCCTGATGCTTTCATAAGTCTCCTTATTCACGCCATCTACGGAGATAGCCAGAACTATATCAGGCAATAGAACCAATTTTTCTATTAAATCTTCTGAAAAGAGCGTGCCATTCGTTACTATCAACTGTTTCATATTGGGGAAATACTTGGATTCTTTCAATATATCATCAAAATAATCTACAAGAAAAACCTCACCGCCCTGCCACATGATATACTCTAGATAAGGAAAAAGACCTATTATCTCTTTTATAGTCTTCTCCGGCATCTCCCATGTATATCTTCTGGCCTCACAGGCCAGACAACTCAAATTACATCTGTTCGTCAGGGTAATAGTAAAACTTCTTATTTGCGATGAAAGAATTACTTTCTTCTGCGCCATCTCAAGTTCATTCAATAATATGTTTCTAAAAAATAGGTCCTCTTCGGGGATTGTCTTCAATCCACGCAGAGTCCATCTTTCTATAAGCTGAAACTCCCCGATGAATCTGGAAAGCTGAACCAGATGTAATAACGGCTCTTTTCTAAATTCCAACTCTACCGAGTTTTCGTATTCCTTTATAGCCTCCTGGTATCTATTCTGCTTTTCATAAATCTTGCCTAATTCAAAGTGGGCCTCCTGGCTGTCTTTAGTCTTCGATTCGATAGTCCTTTTATACTCTTTTTCTGCCAGCAAATAATCTCCCTGTAAATTATGGATATTCCCTAAGAGAATATGGATTCTGCTATTCCCCGGCTCCAGTTCAAGGGCAACCCTGAACTCTCTTAAAGCTGAATCATATTGCATCTTTTCTTGATAAATGAGGCCCATAAGGAGATGGGATTCGATATTTCCCGGCTGGCAAGATAAGACCTCCTCCAGCTCAGTAATGGCCGAATCATACTCTCCTCTTTGTTTATGGATTTTTGCTGAAGATATTCTATCCGCCAATGATGCTTGTTTCACGCCTCCCCCTTATACAATCTATTCTCAGGAACCCCTTAACTCCCTGCCTATCTGTCCGGAAAGGCAAGCCGGATTACACCAAGACTTATACTCACCATTTACAATCTTTTCTCTGTACATCTGCATCTGTTTATTGTTCCATATTTCCTTAAGGCTACTCTCCAAAACATTACCCACAGCCTTTAAACAGAGGCATCCGGGGCGAACGCCTCCGCCTGGGTCCACGTTTAATTGTTGCCAAGGTAGTTGACAGATTAGTTCATTATTATCCGTTTCTGCATTACCTGATACTTCACTCGATACTTCACTCGATACTTCATTAGTGCATTCTTTGGGAGGGGGTAAAGAATTTAATAATTGGATATTGTACTTCCTTGCCTTCTCTTCAACTCTATTTCTAATTGCGTTAATATAATTTAAAGCCTCTTTTTCTTGACGGTAAAAAATATTCTCTTCGCTATCAAGATTTCCCCATATCGAAATTAGATGGATTGCGTCGAATCCGTTTTCTTTAGCGAAGTCAATAAATGCCTCTAACTGATGATAATTTGACTTCATTATTACCGCATGAAGCCTCAATGACATATTCCTGGAAATCGAAGTCTTCCTCGCTTTATTAATAAGCTCAATACTTCTGAGCACATTATCAAATTTAGCACCTTTTCTTATCGACTCATAAACTTCTTTCGTAACGCCATCTATAGAAAAAACGAGTTCCACATTACTATCTACCAACTTCCTCGCCCAATCTTCAGAAAACAGAAGGCCATTGGTGACGATTGTCTGCTTTAACTGTGGGAATCCGCAGGCGCGGTCAAATAACTCTTCGAAATAATCCAATAGGAACGGTTCTCCTCCCTGCCAAATAATACTCTCGGCGTAAGGGAAAAACTCAAAAATTTCGTCAATAACCCTCTGCGGAATCTCCCATTGAGTCTGCCTGACCTCGCACATAATACACTTCAGATTGCAACGGCTTGATAGGGTTACTATCAAATTTTTTGCATTAGATTCGAGTTTTATTTTTCTCTGCTGGATTTCCTGGTCGTTTAATATTTTATTGGCAGTAAATTTATCTGTCATCAATGTTTGTTTTATACAAATGTGAATTTCAGATGCTCCGGCGGTATAGCGCCGGAAACGCAATCGGGCCTACACCAATCTGTATATTCATGGTCTGAAAGCTTCCTGCGGTAAGCCTGCATCTTTTCATTATTCCAAACTTCATTCAGGGTATTATGAAAGATATCGCCCACCGGCTCAGCGCATAAACATTCAGGGAAGATATCCCCTTTTACATTCATTGCCAGTTGCTTCCAGGGCCTGAAGCAAACCGGCTTTTTATTCTCTGGCTGTGTTTCTATCTTTTCTGCGTGGTTATCTGAATCACCGGCAACAGGAATCCAGTCCAATAATTTAATTCCATATTTTCTGGCTAATTCTCTGACTCTTGGAATTGCTTGAGATATATGTATCATGATTTCTCTATCTTTATGTGTAAAAATATTCTCCGGGTCATATTCGTCGCTGGAAATAGGCGCCATCTGCACAATATCAAATTCATAATCCTTGGCGAACTCTATAAATTTCTCTAACTGATTGAAATTTGATTTCATAATTGTGCAACGCAGATGCGTCGTCATATTGGATGCACATCTTTTTCTTGCCTTGTTAATTGTCTTTAAATTCTGGGTTAATTTTTCGAAACTCGCCCCGCGGCGAATATACTCATAAATTTTTTTATCCACACTATCAATAGAGATTGTCAAGCTCACATTGTTGCGCAAAGCAAGTCTATCGGCCCATTCCTCCGTAATCAACAGGGCATTAGTAATGATTATCTGGTTTAGATTCTTGAATCCGTAGGTTTTTCCAAACAATTTAGTGAAGTTATCTACCAAAAAAACCTCTCCCCCCTGCCAGGTGATTAATTCAAGAAAAGGAAACAGGGAAATAATCTGCTCAATTACTTTTGGCGAAATTTCCCAAATAGAATCCCCCCTCCCGCACATATAGCAATTGAGGTTACAGCGGTTAGATAAAGTAATAAGCAAAATCCTCGGCTTGGAATCGAGTATTAATCTCTTTTGACAAATCTCCAGCTCGCTTATCAAACTGTTCTTCAGGAAAGGCTCTTGCCAAAATGAATTTCCCAACAAGGGATAGATCCATTCTTTAGCCTTGTCGTATTCACCCTGGAAATTATATAATTGAAGTAAGGTCAATGTATCCCTATTGTCAGGATTATCTCTTAAGGCCTGTTCATATTCCTTTATGGCCAGGCTATAAAGCCCCTCCCTCTTGAAGAGATCACCTAGCTCTATATGCATATTCTTATCTTTACCGCCTATTTCTGATGCCTTTTTAAGTTCTTGAATAGCGAGCTCATTACTTCCTTGTATTTTATGAGCCTTTGCCAAAAACAGATAGGCGTAGCTATTATTGGGGTTGATTTTGATAGATTCTTCTAATTCCCTTATAGATAAAAGGTGTTCCTCCAAAATATAATATATTTTGCCCAATTCAAAATGAGCCTGTTCATTTTTATGGCCTGTCTTTATCGCCAGCTGAAACTGCTCAATAGCTAAATCGTATTTTTTCTGTTCGGAATAGCTCTTGCCTAGCTCTATGTAAGACTGTATTGTTTCTTCCATTCTGCGATTCCTTATTCCAACATCAGACAATTTCTGGGCATCACACCAGAGATACACCTAGTGCTGCACCAATCTGAATAAATAGCATCAAAAAGTTTTTGCCGATATGTTTGCATGGTTTTACTGTTCCAAATATTTCGCAAAGAATCTTGATTTATATCTCCTATATGCTCTTCGCAAAAACCATACGGTTTTACCTTGCCATCACGAAGGATATATAGACTTTTCCATGGCCAGTAGCACAGTATTTGATTAGTTTTATTTGAAGTAGAATCCTGCCCGGAATAATTAATCTCTTTTTTCTGATTTTTGGGTTCTTTCAAGCAGGGCTCACTATTGTCAATGCGGGGAAGTTGATTAAAAAACTTAAGACCTGCCTCTGCGGACCTCTGTAAAAGATCCGGCATAACCTTCTCTATATAATTTAATGCCTCTAAGTCCCTATTAAGAAAAATGTTTTCCCGTCCGTATGTGTATCGAATTGGAATCATATTTAAACAATCAAATTTATATCTCTGGGCGAAATCTACGATTTCCTGTATTTCGCGGTAATTTGACCGCATTATTACTACCTGCATTGTGGTAGACATCTGTGTTGATATATCCTTCTTGTGGCGGTATTTATTTTTATATTCATTTACAATATTTATACTTTTGATCAAATCTTCAAATCCTGCACCGTCTCTGATATTTTCATAGGTCTGTTTAGTGGCCCCATCTATGGAATAAATAATATCCACATTGGCCATAACTAACCTTTCAGCCCACTTTTTGTTTATGAGGAGACCGTTGGTAACTATTACCTGAGATAAATCGGGGTATTCGCAGGCTTTTTCAAAAAGTTCTTCAAAATACTGCGAAAGAAAGGGCTCTCCGCCCTGCCAATATATGTGTTTTAAATACGGAAAAAGCTCTATAATTTCCCTGGCTATGCTTTCCGGTATATCCCAAGGTCTCTTTCGGACCTCACACATCTTACACTTTATATTGCACCTATGAGTCAGAGTAACTCCGAGCACCATGGGTCTGGATTCCAGGATTGTTTTTTTCTGGGAAATTTCGATTTCATTGAGTATTTCATTTTTTAAAAAGGGGCCATTGTTGTATGGATTAATTCTACTGGCTTCCTCCAGCTCTTTTACTGACAGACCATACTCCCCCTTTTCTCGAAAAATCCATCCCAGCTCGTGATAAACACGACCGTCAGGAGGATGGCGCTTTAAGGCGATATCCAACTCTTGGATGGCCCGTTCATATTCACCCTTTTCTCGGTATAGCCTAGCCAGACCCAAACGAACTTCGTTATTATCGCGGCCGAGCTCTATTGTCTTTCTTAGTTCTTTTATGGCCGAATCATCATCCTTTATATCGTGATAAATCCATGCCAACTCCAGATGAAGATTGACGTTATTAAAATCGGACTCTAACGCCTCTTTCAATTCCGCCAGAGCTAAATTATACTTCCTTTTCCTCTTATATATTTTCGCTAAATTCAATCTATCCATTTTTATTTGCTTGTCTTATCAAAAAAACTCTAGATTATATTTCCCACCGCGTCATACACTCAGGGCGACAAAGCTCCTGAAATTCATTCTTCAACATACTCTCCCGGTATAACTGCGCCTCCGGGCTATTCCAGATATCATCAAGAGAACTCTCATGTATATTCCCGATAGGCTTCTGGCAAGAACCGGTTAAATAAACAGTCCCCTTATCGCATATAAACATATACTTCCAGGGCATCTTGCAATGTATCTGAGGCTGTTGGGATATCTGGGGCTGTTGAGATGACATAGGTTGACTTTTATTCTCGTTTTCAAATGTGTCGAACTTCAGGTCTTCGGTAGGAAGCAGAATATCCAAATCAATGTTATAGGCTTTGGCTTTCTGCCTAATTCTAGGAATAGCTTTCGTAATATATTCCAGAGCCCGATGATTCTTTTTAATATAAAAGATGTTCTCCTTCGGATCCTCGTCAAAATGCAGAGCCAGGAGGGAAACCTGCACAAAGTCAAATTCATGAGCAAAATCCAGAAATTGCTCTATCTGTCGATAATTCGACTTCATTATAAGTGCATTGAGCCTCATTTTTGTCCTTGAATGATATTTCTTGATAAACTCTCGAGCAAGTTTTATATTCCGGACTAGTTTCTCAAAACTTGCGCCTACTCTTATATATTCATAAACTTCCTTAGTAACGCCGTCTACTGAGATAGTAAGCTCGGCTCCCGCCTTTACTATTTTTTTAATCCATTCTTCGTTAAGGATTACTCCGTTAGTAATAATCTGGTGCTGGATATTAGGAAAGGCTAATGCCTTATCAAAAATCTCATCAAATAATTTATATAAGAAAACTTCCCCACCCAGCCATACCACCCTTTCTAAATATGGAAACAATCCCATTACTTCATTGGCTGTTTTCTCCGGTATGTCCCAAGGTGGTGTGGACCAGAGACCGCAGGTTCTGCATTTAATATTGCATCTGGTGGTCACGGTGACCCAGAGGCGTTTGACTTTGGACTTAAGAATGGTTTTTCTTTGTATAATCTCAATATCATTGAGTATTGAATCCCGCAAGAATGGATTACTGGACGCAAGCTGTAACGTCCTCTCGGCTTCTTTATCGCATAAATCATATTTATTCATTTCGACATAGAGCTTAATCAGATTCAGCCTCAGCTTCAGGTCAGAAGGAGAAATATCAACAGCTGATTTAAATTCATCTACTGCGGCAGGATGATTATTTTGCTCCATATAAATTTCTCCTAATTCCATATGGGCATCTTTATCATCGGGGTCAATTTCGATGGCTTCTCTAAATTTTTTAATTGCCTTTTCCTTTTCGCCTTTGGCTCTATAAATCTGACCCAGACTCACATAAATTCCGCTATTGCGCGGATTTATCTCTAAAGCGCTTTTAAATTTTTCGAATGCTGCATCGTAACAACCCTTTTTTTGATAAATCTTACTCAATTCAATATGGGCCTGCTCGTTATCCGGTATCTTCTCCACCACCCCTGTCAATATATCTATTACCGAATCATAGTTATTGCTTATACGAGCGGTCTCCCCTAACTCAATAAGCGCTTCTTTATTATTAGGATTTAGGTTAATTACTTCTATAAATTTCTCTATCGCCTCCGGGCATCTGTCGGTCATCTTATATAGCTTCCCCAATTCAAACAGAGCCAACTCCTTCTGCGGCTCAATCATAATGAGGCGTTCGTATTCTCTTAAAGCCGAATCATATTTGCCTCTGTTTCGATAAAAGTTTGCTAATTTAAAACTCAAATGCTCATTCTTAGATTTATCCATAAACTAACGCTCCCTAATTTGGCTTTTCCCAATCGTCAAGCCACATAGATGTCCACCTCTTCTCTTCGCCTACAATCATGCATTTCCAGCAGGGACAATCATCGCAATCACAATATAAAGGCTCGTCCAATAATTGCAATGTTCCTTTATGAATATTTCCCAGGTTTAACGTGCCTCCATTGGCGCAGCATCTATAAACATCGCCATTAGGATAAATCCTGCCGTACATCTGTCCCATTCGGCATATTCTTCCTTTTGTAGTCTTATCTTCTCCTTTCTTCCAAGATAATACTGCCTTACTAGTCTCATCAACTTTGTAAATCTCGGATACCTCGTTTCTGGCAAAACCATCTGGATAGGTTTTACCATTATATTCACCATAAAAAGGCAAAATTATAAATGCCACTCCCATACCATCAAATGGTTTTTTATATTCCTCAATCTTATCCAAAAAGGGAGGGTATCCTACGATAGATACTACGATTTTAAAATTATATTTTTTAAGAGTGGATATCTTGCGTTGGAAATCTTCCGGGGTAACATATTCAGGATGCAGGCTTGCATCTATTCTTACCCTATCGGAACTTACCTTACCGGCGAATTCTTCAACGTCAAAAGAAAGATTTGTATTGATCTGCAAGAGATGTAACTTCGATAATCCGGCCACCAATTCGGTAAATGACGGATAAATCGAAGGCTCTCCTCCGTCAAGCCGTATTCTGCATCTACCATATCTTTTATAAATGTCGGTCCAGATTCTAATCCAGTCATTGGCATCAAGATAGGAAGCCAGATTCTTTTGGTCTTGATCAAAAAGCGGCTTCTCCGGTTTGGGGGCATGGCAATAAGAACATCTGTAATTGCATTGATAGTGCATACCCCAGGTGAAGAAGACGCGATACGGGGCGATTTGTTTACGGAAACCGCAAACCTCATCAACCTCCTCTATCCACCTCTGTAATTTTCTGTTATTCGGATTAATCCTCAGCGCATCTCGGAATTCTTCCATTGCCAAGTTATAACTGCCAAGCATTCTATAAATCTCTCCCAGGCCTATGTGCGCCATCTCGGCTTGTTCGTTATTTAAAGGCATATTCAGCACCTGTTTAAATTTTTCTTCCGCAGAATGAAACTCGGTTTTGTTTCTATATATTTTGCCTAATTCAATATGCGCCCAGATATTATTCGAATTAATTTGCAGGGTTTTCTCAAACTCTCCTATTGCCCTATCCCAATCGCTCTTCTCAATATAGTCGTAGCCTAGGTCTAAATGCTTCTTTTCTTCCGTGCTAAAATTATAATCCTTTTCCATCATCCTACTATCCATTGAGATTCAATCGGACAATAATCCCTCTCGCAAGGCTGATGAGTAGTAAATAAAGCGAAATCCTCATCTAAAATATTACCCAACATCCCATTGGAATATTGGCTGCAACGGTCAACCATGCCATTGGCCCTGATTACGGCATAATGCTGGCCTGCCCGGCAAAGCTTGCCTCTGGGAGAAATCTGCTGTAATTGGTATTTTATTTTCTCCCCTTTATATGGGCTTACTTCTTCGACAATTCGCTTCTCCTCTTCTGAATTAAGGACAAAACCATCGCCCCTAAGAGGTAGAGGAATGAGCTTTATGCCTTCTTCCTTAAGTAATCTGCTTCTTTCAGGCATCTGCTTTATCTGACCGGGATAGGCGACATAATATACCTGATAATTTGGCAGATATTCTTTTATCTTAATTACCCTGTTAAAAAAATCTTCAAATTTAGCAAATGTAGGATGGAAAGTCGAGGCAATTCTTAAAATATCATTACTAATTTCTGGAATCAATCTCTCCACATCCCAGGATAAATTAGTGCATATCTCCAGGGTATGCTCATAAGATAAACACTTTACTAATTCAAAGAAATTGGGATAGGTACTTGGTTCTCCTCCAGATAAATAAATATGCATGCTTCCATATTTCTCATATAGTTTGTGCCAAACATCCTTCCAATCCTTAGGTGAAAGCATAAGGTCTTGGTCGGATTTCTTCTCCCATACGCCACAATAGGGACAACGATAATTACACGTATAACACAAATCCCATCCAAAGGTTATCTTCTCATTTTGCATCTTTTACCAGCAAAAATGCCCATTCATTGCAAGGGCAATATTTTGACGTGCAGGGCATTGCTTCATCTAATAACCTGAAATCATCGTCAAAGATATTCCCCAGAGGACTATCTTCTCTCTGCCAACTTCCCCCTCCGCACCTCAATGCCTTGCCGTCGGGATGAACGGTAGCATATACGCTGCCGGCCTTACACAGTTTACCTTCGGTTATTACCGGCTTAATCTGAAATTCCGCTCCTGAACGATTACCCAAATTTGGACTTATTATTGCTTTTTCTTGTTCTGTATAAGAATTGGGGTATTCTTTACCGTTATACTTACCCCAGAAGGTTAATATCGATAAGCGGAATCCTCTTTTCTGGAAGCTCTCTCTATAACGGGGAAGCTGCTCTATCTGAGCAGGCCAAGCAAGATAACTTACTCCGACAGGAAAATTATTTTCTTCCAGAAAAGAGATTTTATTGATGAATTCATCGAAATCGGCGAATAAGGGATGGAAGGTGGCGTTTATCTTAAGCGCCTCTCTGTTATAACGTATTTTCTTGACCATTTTTTTTGCATCGCAGGAAAGATTAGTATTAATTCCAACCGTATGATACCGGGTTACTCTAGATAAAAACTCAATAAATTCAGGATATATCATCGGCTCTCCGCCGCTTATATCCATATGAACACAACCATACTGTCTATAGATTCTCTCCCAAACATTCATTAATCTTTCTATCCCCGGATAATAATTATGCTTCGAGAGATCTTCCCACCTACCATGCCACCAGCAATAAGGACAGCGGTAATTACATTCCCAGTGGATATCCCAGGAAAAACTTACTTTATTATTGGCGTGTTCTTGCATGCCGGTCCTCCACAAGCCATCTGAATTCACAAGGACAAATCTCTTGTTCACACGGCAAGGGTTCTTCTAACAACTTAAATTCTTCATTAAAGAAATTCCCCAACGGTTTATTATTGGGATTACTAACCGAATGTCCGCATCTATATACGGTTCCATCTGTATCAATACGTGCATAAACCTGCCCTGCTCTACATAATCTATCCTTGCTCTTAACCTGCTTTACCTGTTTTATCACCCTCTCTTTGTGTTCTAATTCCAGGTCATCTGTAACGCTGAATATTTGCCTTTCTTCTTCTTTGGTATAAGTACGGGGATAACTCATACCATTATATGTGCCCCTGAATGCTAAGGGAATAAAATACAGGCCTTCCCTGCTAAATCTTTCCTGAAAGTATTTCATCTGCCCAATCTGTGGTGGGTAAGTAACGTATTGAACGCAGATTTTGAACCCCTTTTGCTTCAGAAACAATGCCTTGTCTAGAAAAGAGCCGAAATCAGCAAACAGAGGATGAAAGCTCAATCCTAATGAAATATTTTCAGAGACTGTGTCTTCTATAAAATTAGCCAGATATTCTTTATCGCAAGATAAGTTAGTATCAAAACCAATGGTGCAATATTTGGATAATTCCCTGATTAACTCAGTAAAGTCAGGATAAATAAATGGCTCGCCGCCAGTGATTAATATGCGCACGGAGTCATATTTTTTAAAAATCCTGTGCCAAGCCCTTAGCCACTTCTCTAAAGGCAAATAGTGATTGCGTGCTGCTAATTCCTCCCACATGCCATCAAAAAAACAGTAAGGGCAACGGCAGTTGCATTTATAATGTATGAGCCACTCTAGTTCTACCTTCGGTATCATTATAATTTCCCTGATGAATGTTCATTCAATAATTGATTATTTCGGAAGCGCCCAATGGGATAGCCATTCCTTCTCTTTGCCCACAATCATTGCGGTCCAACAGGAACAATGTTCATATACGCACGGCCTTGGCTCATCCCATAACGAGAATGTTCCGTCAATAAGATTGCCTAACTTGCCCCGCTCATCAATATAACAGCACCTGTAAGCATCGCCATTGGGATGAATCTTAGTATACATCTGACCCATCCTGCAAACCTCGCCCTTACGGGAAAGTCTTTTTTCGCAACCGTATGATTCCAGCATCCTCGGCGCGGTGCGGGGGTCGCAGACCCTGATTAATTCCTTCTCTTTCTCGGAATACCCCTTGGGGTAATTCCTCTCCTGGTATTCCCCCCTAAACGGCATAATATCGAAAGAGATATGCTCGCTGTCAAACACCTCTTTATATCTTTTCATTCTGTCCAATTGAAGGGGATAGGCAACGTAATTTACCCCTATGTCAAAACCTTCTTTTTTCAATGTTACTACCTTGGGCAGATAAGATTCCAGCGTGGTAAACTGCGGATGAAACGCCGTGGCGAATTTAACCCTCCCGGGCCTTACCTTAGAGATGAACTCAGAAAGATTAAACGAGAGATTAGTATCAAATTCTACAGTGTGTTTTTCAGCCAAGTGGGCTATCAAATCAATAAAGGATGGATAGGTAAAGGGTTCGCCTCCGGAAACATGAATATGTCCTGTTCCGTATCTGTGGAAAATATCGTCCCAAATCTCTTTCCAACGGCCGATGTCCTGATAGCGATTTTCCCTGGCTCTTATATCCCAATCTTTAGCGAAGAAACAATAGCTGCAACGATAATTGCATGCATAGTGGATATCCCAGGTGTAAAATACCCGATTAGGAGGAATTGATTGACGAGAAACCTCCTGCGTTTCTCCTGTAGCAGATTTTTGGGCGTTATTGAAAGAGGTAAATGTGCGAGCACTATGTTTATCCTGTTTATTCAATTCCAAAAATTTCTTCATATACTCTGTTTTATAAACCGGGTGCTGCGGAGATTCCCAGAGAGGCAGCCATTTATCCTCCTCGTAACCAACAAGCATACTTTTAAAGCAGGGGCAACGGTCTGCATTGCAGGGCTGGGGGCTATCAAGCAGTCTAAGGTCAAGGTCCAATATACTGCCCATAACTTCCACAAAAGAGTTATCGTCGCCCCTGGCGCAGCATCTGGTTACCGTTGCGTCCGGATGAATAATGGCGTACATCTGCCCCATCCTGCATAACTTGCCTTTTTTTTCTATCTTGACCTTATTCTCTCGCTTGACATTCCACTCATACCACCTGGTATTAATTTCGTTCTGGTGAGTATCCTGCGAATCGGTGCTGAAACCTTCTAACAGACTCCTCTCTCTAAGGGTATAATCCCGAGGATAGTGCTTTCCCTGCCATTGGCCTTGGTAAGGAATGATTTTAAACATAATCTTCTTCTCTTCAACTATAGATTTAAAATAAGGTATTTTTTCTATATGTGGCGGATAAGCCACGTAGCAAATGGTTGATGGATAGCCGTTATGATGTAAAAATAAAATCTTATCTAAAAACGTTTTAATCTCGCTAAATTCTGGATGAAAGCTGGCTGAGACAGAGATTGCTCCAGGCTTTACTTTTTTCATAAATTGACTGATGTCAAAACTCAAATTTGTAGTAATATCGACTGTATTTTTTTCCAACAGGATAGCGACTAAATCAAAGAAATTGGGGTAAATTGTAGGCTCACCGCCAGAGAAGCGAATATGGCAGGACCAGTATTTCTCAAATATTCTATCCCAGATTTCCCTCCATCTCTGCATACTAACATCTGGGTACCTTTCCCTCTGTCCTTTTTCCCAGTAGGGACAGTAAGAACATCTGTAGTTACAACGATAGCTAAGCTCCCAATTCCAATGTATTCGGTAGGGAGGACATGTCCGCGGAAATTGCGGTGGATTATTTAATAAGGTTCTTTCCAGTTCTGTTGTCTCTACTTTGCTTATATCCATTTTCATATCCTCAAGTCAATAAATTTACATACTCATTGCAGGGGCAGCTGTCTGCCTCGCAAGGAGTAGGTTTATCTAATAACTTAAAATTTTCATCCATGATATTTCCTATTATCCTGTCGGCCAAGGGACCGCATCTTACCACATCTCCATTGGCATGTATTCCTGCATATCTGTAACCGGCCTTGCATAATTTTCCCCGGGGACTCTCGGCATTCAGATGATATATAACCCTGTTAATATCCCCTAGAAATGGCTTCATATCTTCTCTCTCTTGCTCGGTATAACTCTCCGGATATTTCTTCCCTTGGTATTCTCCCCAAAAAGCGGCCAGAGCAAAATTTATTCCCGCTTCCTCAATTCGCCTGCGCACCGAATCTATCAGCTTCATTTGTGGAGGGTAAGCCAAATAACAAACCCCTCCCTTAAATCCTGCTCTTTTTAAAATCAGAACCTTTCTTATAAGCGTGTCTAATTCTATAAAAAGTGGATGGTAATTAAAATCCATATTTACCCTCTCTGGATTTATCTCCCGAGCAAAGGACTCAACGTCACCCGAGATATTGGTGGTAACTTTGACTGTATGAATGGCGGATAACAATTTTACCAGTTTAATAAAATTTGGATATATAAAAGGCTCTCCACCGGTAATCTCTATGTGGACGCAGCCGTATTTTCTATAAATCCTCTCCCAATGAACCATCCATTCTTCGGGCGAAAGATAAACATTCTGCCTGGCCGCATCTGCCCATCCGGTATAAAACCAACAGTAAGGACAACGGAAGTTGCATTTATAATGGATATCCCAGGTAAAGCATATTTTTCTATCAGCGCTGGATGAATTCAATTCAGGCTCCGGTTTTATTTGACCCTCTGTATGCTGATTGGTATCTGCCAAGAGATTCTCTTCCTTTTTATCCTCGGGGATAACCTCTCCTTCATCGCAGGGGCAGTATTCGGCCTCGCAGGGTAAAGGACTATCTAATAACTTAAAATCCTGGGCGAGGAAATTTCCCAAAACCATATCTTCGCCAATCTGACCGCAACGGGCAACTTTTCCATCGGGAAAAATAAGTGCGGTCTTCTGACCTGCCGGGCATAGAGAACCCCTTTTTCTAATCTTTTTAAACCAAGCATCATCGATTCCAATCGAATCTCTCTCTTCTTGCGTATACCCCTCCGGGTAAATCCTGCCTTGATATTCTCCAAAAAAGGAAATAATCTTTAAAGATTCTCCGATAGAAGCAAATTTAGCTTTATAGCTGTCTATGTCCTCAAAAAACGGGGGATAAGCTACAAGATTTATACAGCCATTAAATTTGTATTTTCTTATAAAAAGAACTCTCTTAATAAAATCCTCCAGCTCGTCAAATTCCGGCTGAAAACTAAGCGACAACGAGACCTTCTGCGGGTTAATCTCTTCTACGAATTTATTTAAATCACCGCTGGAATTACTGGAGATATTTATATGAAAACTTATCTCTGACAGTTTTTTTATTATTTCAATAAATCCGGGGTAAATAAATGGCTCTCCCCCTGTGATAACTATATAGGGAGGTCCATATTTATCGTAAATCCTCTTCCAGTATCGTAACCATTCATCGGGCGCAAGATAAATATTTCTCTTTCTATATTCCTGCCATTTACCTTCAAAGAAACAGTAGGAACAACGGTAGTTACAATCGTAAAGCATATTCCAAGTAAAACGAACTACTTCTGCCATTTTAGCTATTTGTATATGCTTGTTCTCCCCACAGTATATCCTCATTGCAGGGACATCTCTCTACAGGACAAGTTTGAGGTTCATCCAAAAGCTTAAAATCAAGATCAAAGAAGTTACCAATAATGCAATTATAAAAAAGTTGACCGCATCTACTTACCTGCCCATCAGGAAGAAGCAATCCTGATTCTTTTCCTGCATTACAAATTGAGCCCTTCTTTCTAACTCTATCAAACCATTCTGTCTTTAGCCCGATAAGTGCCCTTTCCTCGTCTGTATATTCCATTGGATATGCAACCTCTCTATAGATACCGCGAAAGGGGATAATTTTTAAGCTCTCTCCTATGGACTCAAATTCTTTTATATAATATTTCAGGTCTTTTAAATAGGGTGGATAAGCAAGAAAATTGATACAGCCATTGAATTTGTATTTTCTTAAAAGCCTTATTTTTTCTAAAAAGGCACTCAATTCGTCAAACTCAGGATGAAAGCTGGGGGATAACGAAACCCGCTCGGGAGACACTGAATTTACAAAAAAATCAAAATCCCCAGAGGAATTGGTTGAAATATTTATCGGGTAGTGCATCTTAGATAATCTACTTATCAATTCGATAAAATCTGGATATGTAAATGGTTCTCCGCCTGTGATAGCGATGTAGCACCGGCCGTAGCTCTGATAAATTCGCTCCCAGTGTCTTAGCCATTCATCGGGAGAAAGATAGATATTCCTCTCTCTAAGGATTTCCCAACCCGCACCCTCGTAATAAAAGCAATAGGGACATCTGTAATTACAGGCATAATGTATAATCCAACTAAACCGAACTCTTGGCTTCTGGACTGCTGTCATTTTTCAAAAATTATCACCCCAGATTAAATTAATATCTGAGTCCTTCCTGCCGCGATGAATCACATGCGAACGAAAATCATTCACCGAAGCAGGGTTGGCGCGGAAACAATGTTTAAAACAAGAGCAATTACCGGCGATTAAATTCTTTCTAAGGTTCTGGTAATAAGGACCATTCCAGACATCCATAAACTCCTTGCCGTCGAGGCTCTCGTTTGCATCTTCTGATGCGTCGCAGGGAATAACATGGCTTTTGGCATTAAGCATAATCTGACTCCATGGCTCCCTGCAAATAGTCGTAACAGGATAGGTGCTTAAACCGAATTTTGGCGGCAAATCTATCCTGACATTTAAATTGCGAGCTATTTTATCTGCCTCGTCCAGCATTTGGTTGGTTATTTTTTGTTTAAAAAAACAGGAAAGATATTTCTGAGTGGGAATGTATATGTAATTATAATAGCAAATAACCCTATCCACACCCAGCTGGGCTGCTAATCTTACAAAATCGGGTAAGTCTTCGATATTGAGAGTCGTGGCTACGAAGATAAGATGCAGATTAAGCTTACCGGAGTTTCCTCTGAGTCTAAGTAAATAATTCAGGTGACCAATAATTTTTTGAAAATTATCCGTACGGGTAAGCACTTTATGCAGTCTGCTATTACTTGCGTGGAGAGAGATATGAATGGTGTATTTGCTTTTACTTGCGAGAATCCTCTCGCATATTTCCGGTACCAAACTTGAACCATTGGTCGAAAATACCTTATCCGCCTGCGGAAAATTATTATCAAAATAATCCAGAATCTTTTCGGCTTCAGGAAGAAGAAGGAACTCCCCTGACCCCGTAAGAATAATCTGCTCCGCTCTTTGAAGGAAATAATTAAGTTTTTTCTCAAAGCAGTTTCTATGTGTCGCTAAATCAAAGAGTTCATAATCTATTCCTCTGGAGCAGAAAACACAGTATGAATTACAGGGCCCAGCCGCCTGGAGGAAAAAAACCTTGGGAGTAGATTCCAGTATCATCTTCCTGGATTCGAATTCCTTATCATTCAACAGGGAATTATCTCTTTTCTGATGTTGCAATAAGGCAATACCCTGTTCTCCGACTAGTTTTGCTGCCTGATTGGTCAACATTATGTATCTGCCCTTTTAGTATTTACAGCCCTCTCTAAGCCGACAAGTAAATCCTCGCCGAGGCCCATCTCTGAGTTGCCATTTCTTGATTCTTGATTGTAAAAATTAATTTTATTAGATACTACTTCATTTGCCGGGTCTAATTTATTATATTTTAAAAAGCAGCTTATTGCGGCCTGATAATCCTTTTTATATTCATAATAAAAGCCTAGGTTATACCACTTATCCAACTCAACAGAAGTCTGAACTCCGCAACCAACCTCAATACCTAAAGATGAGGCTAAGTTACAGAACTCCTCGCAGCGCCTCAGCCGCTCTGGGTAGGTATTTTTTCCATCAAGGGTCTCCCAATAAAGATGATTGGGGGGGTTGGGCATTATACCGAACTCTTCTGGATGAGAATGAAAGTAACTGTATTCCTCAATAGCGCAGAAGGTCCGACTGGGATAGGCACGGTCTAAAAATTTAGCATTTCTCTTTATAAAATCGAGTGTCTTTTTAAAATCATCCTCTGTCTCTCCCGGGAAGCCAAACATGAAATTCCCGGTTACGGTTATGCCGGCGTTATGCATACATCTAATAATCCGGTCAGCATCCTCAACCCTATAGTGTTTCCTCATCAAATCCAAGACGCGCTGCGAACCTGACTCAATCCCGAATATTACATGCTCACATCCAGCCTCTTTCATCTTATTAATTAGTCCGATATCCATTTCTGGCCGGATAATCATATTGGCATTCCAATAAATATCCAATTTTATCTTGCTCATTAAGTCGCAGAAATCATTCAATGATTTCATATTGCCGTTAAATAATAAATCCCAAAAATCAACATGACTGAAGTCTGGATTTATCTTACTTAGCTGTCTCTTGTGGAACTCAATCTCCTTAAATATCCTCTCCCCACTCATTGCCCGATACCCAGGCCAGAAGGTACGGGAACTACAAAAGGCGCATCTCTGTATGCATCCGCGGCTAGCCATAAAAGGGATGTGCCTTAAGTCATCATAATTGCTAAGGGGCAAATCGGTAAAATCCAAAAATGGCAAACTATCCAAATTAGGCAACAATCCTCGTGAACCGGTATTTACGACCTTGCCATTCTTTTTAAAAACCAGACCTTTACAAAAAGAGATATCTTGATTTTTTTCTATTAATCTGACCAGTTCACAAAAAGCAACCTCGCCTTCGCCCGCTATAACCACATCAATTGCCGCTTCATTTAATATCAAAGTAATGAGCCTCTTTTCAAAGAAGAGAGGTCCTCCGAAGATAATTATTAATTCTTTATTCTGTTCTTTAAGGCGCCTGGCTACTTCAATACTGGACAGCTTTGAGGCAGCGTTCACCGAGAAGCCGATAATCCTTGCCCCGCTTTCAATTATATTTTTAAGATGCAGTTCTATATCTTTATCGTTATCCTCAAAGAAATTTCTTACGCACTCGGCGTCATACCAGAACGAACTCTGCTCCCAGGCCCACATATTCCTGTAATTCTCAGTACGATTGAGATATAATTTAATATTAAGGTCAAGGACATAAACATCATTGCCTTCGCTCTTCAGGCAAGAAGAAAGTTGCGCCAAAGCCAATGGAGGGTCATAAGTTCCCCAGACAGGACATTGAATAAGTGCAATTTTCATATTATCTGGCCTTTATTATCTATCAACAACGTCTGAGAACGATATCGAACCTGATAAAATTTAATCATTACTTTGCTCTTATAACGCAAATAGACTGTGACAGGAAAGAATATCCAAGTTAATCATCCCTGAATGTTTACAGTTAATACAGATATTATTATTTGAGCCCTGGATTATCTGTTTATTTCTAATATACCTTCTTGCCTCTCTGTATTTCTGGTTATTCCAGACTTCCCTGAACGGGCTCTGAAATACGTTGCCGAAATCATACTTCTCATCCTCAACCGAGCAACAAGGAGAAACAGAGCCGTTAGGATTTATTGTGATTGCTTCCCATGGCCAATTACACATTGCTTCCTGGGATTTCTTAAAATGCTCGGATGTATATTCGCTATTGATTTCTTTTCTTCTATAGTGACTGTAATCTTCATTTAAGGGGATCCAGTCTTTGTTGCCGATAAATGCCTTGGTAATACCAACATCGACTCCTAAATCTTTGCCAATCCTTTTTACTTTTTCAATCTCATGCTCATTATGTCTGAATACGAGGAACTGCCAGCAGATATAGGGATGGATTTTGCCTAGCTGTCTCTTTTTCTCAATCAAAAGTCTTAGATTATCCATTGCCCGGTTGAAGTCTCCGCCCACCCTATATTTGGAATAGGTTTCCGGCGTAGCCCCGTCAATAGAGACGATTAATTTATCAAGACCCGAGAGAATCAAGGCCTCCGCATCCTCTTCGCTAAGCCGGTTGAGATTCGAATCTATTTTTGTATCGATATGGTATTGTTTGGCGTGCGTTACCATCTGATAAATCTGGTTATTTAATAAAGGTTCTCCCCAGTTACAGAAATCAATATGGATTAAATATGGCCCTAATTCATCAATTATTTTTCTAAAATTATCTAGGGAGAGCGCTGCTTTAACACGGGAATTCCTGCCTTGACCGGTGGGGCAGAATGGACACCTAAGATTACAAAAATTGGTCGGGTCAATAGTCAACCAATACGGATAACCCTGAATATATTCTTCGCGCTTTAACTTCTGTCTCTCAATGAGAATAAAATTCTCTAATTTTTCTTTTAAATTGAGCCGGCTTAATGCATCAATTATATTCTTTTGCCTTTTATCAAACTCATACTCATAATCGTTGCGCGGGCTATCCCGACAGATTCCTAGATTGGGAACCTCGATATGATGCTCTGTATTGGTTTTCACTAACTGCTCCTGACACTGATTAATCTTATCCAGTAATGAATCTTCTTGAGATTCCTTCTCTAATGCCTTTTGGAAACAATCAATCGCCCGGGAATAATTTTTTTTGTATAGGTAATAATCGCCCAACAATCTCCATTTATCAGGCTTAACCCGCAATACCCCTGAAGTCTCTGGAATCCCCAGGGATAGAGCTAACTTACAGAACTCTTCATATCTTCGAAAGCGCTCAGGATAGGTATTAGCTCCCTTTGCTTCCCAATAAAGATGATGTTCCCGGTCTATAATGCCGAATTGCTCAGGATGGTCGTAAAGATAGGTATCCTTATCTATAACACAGAAAGATTGACTGGCCAAAACTGAATCCATACTATCGCGGTTTCTTTTTAAGAAATTTAACGTCTGTTTAAAGTCATCTTCTGTCTCTGTGGGCAGGCCAAACATAAAATTTGCCTGGACCTGGATACCAACCTCGCGGGTATGCCTGAGAACTCGCTCTGCTAATTGCAATGAGAATCTTTTATTCATCTTATCCACAATCCTCTGGGAGCCGCTCTCTACGCCATAACCAAGCCACTGACATCCTGCTTCTCTCATTTTTTGCAAAAATTCCCTGGTCATTTCTTTTCTGATGACTGGCTGGCCTAACCATCTGATTTTCAATCTGTTCTGAATCACTAAATCGCAAAACCTCGATAACGCCCTGATATCACCATTTAATAATGAGCCGATAAAATAAAAATAGTTAACGCCGGGGAATCTCTTTACTTGATATGCGATTTCGGCAAATATACGCTCCCCGCTCATCGAACGAAATTTCCTCCAGAACTGCCATTCGCTGCAAAAATGGCATTTCGTAGTGCAACCGCGACTGTCGAATATCTCGAGTCTCTCCGGCTGTCTATAAAAGCCGGATAATATATCCTCGGTAAAATCAGAATAATCGGGAAAGGGCAATACATTAAGATTATCCACCACATCTATATCGCCGCAGTCAATAAAACCGCCGTCTTTCTTAATCAGGAAGCCCTTAAGAAAATCAATCCTGCCTTCGCTCTCTAAGATTCTGGCTAATTCAAGAATACTTTTATCTCCCTCGCCAACGTTAACAATATCAACCGCATCGTTTTTTATAAGTTCAAAACCCCTTAGCTGCCTGCAGCAATCCGGGCCTCCGAAAACAATAATCCTTTTCTTATCCTGCTCTTTAATTAGCCTGGCAACTTCAAGGCTTACAAGCATAGAACTGAAATGCACGGTAAAGCCGATTATTTTTGCATCGCTACTTAAAATCTGTGCAACCTGAAGCTGAATCATTTTTTGGTTATCCTGAATAAATTTATCAATAAGGTCTTTACTTGACCAGAAGGTATAAAGGTCTTTATCGTCCCAGAATTTCTGATATTCTGCGGGGCCGCTACAATAAAGAGCATTATTAAGGTCGAAGCAAAAAACCTTATGAGCCGCATTTCGCAATATAGCAGCGAGTAACGCCATACTATAAGGCGGACAATCTCTGCCCCACGCCGGACATTGAATTAGCGCTATTCTCATCTCAAATAAGCCCTCTAAGAATTTTTTGCTGTAGGTCTGGGCGAAAACTCACATGCGAACGAATGTCATTTACATTGGAGGGTTTATTATTATAACAGTATTTGCACCAGCCGGAATCTTTACCCTCGACCAATGACCTCCTTAAGCTTTTATAAATCTCTCCATTCCAAACTTCTTGAAATTCATCCCGATAAAGATAACCGATATGCGCTCCGGCATAGCAGCAAGGCAAGATAGAGCCTTCGGTTTCCACATAAAGATATTGCCAAGGCTCAGGACACCTTGGATATTTTGAGCCATTGCCATTGCCGCCAAATTTAGGCGGAAGCCTCAAGGAAAGACCGAATTTAGCCGCCTGCTCCTCTGCCTCACGAAACATCCTATTGGTAGTCTTCTGTTTGAAAAAACAGGATAGTTTCAAGTGCGCCGGAGTATATACGGTCATATAATTAGTAGCCACGCTATCTACCCCTAACTTAGCGGCGAACTTAACAAAATCAGGCAGATTCTCAATATTAAGGGTATTAATAATAAATATCAAACTCACCGTTGGGGATCTATTATCTTTACGGGTTAAGAGAAGATTTTGAATCTGGTGGATAATCCGGTCAAAGGATTCGGTGTGGGTAAGCATCCGGTGGAGCCTCTTATCCGAAGCATGAAGAGAAACCTGCAGACTGTATCTACTCTCGGTTAATCTCTGATTGATTGTCTTTAATAAAGTGGTGCCGTTAGTAGTGATTATCTTATTGCTAAAGGGAAGGGTCTGATTTATATAATCTAGGAATTCTTCGCATTTAGGCATTAATAATAACTCGCCAAATCCGCAGAGATTGATAAATTCCGCTTTAGGTAAAACTTGAGAAAGTCTCTTCTCGAAGAATTGCTTATAGGTATGCAAATCAAAAAGTCTGGGATAGCCGCCTAAACAAAAGATGCAGTCTGCATTACAGCGCCAATGTGCACCTATACCAATGCCCCGGGGGGTTGACTCTAAACTAACCTTCCCGGATTCATATTCCTGCTCATTGAGATGGCTATTTTCTTCCGACAGATGGCCATTATCTTCCAATAGTTCAATTATTTTTTCTCCTGTTTTTAATGTAACCTCGGGTGTTTGTTCCTCGACGGACTCCTTTATAGATGCCCGCGCTTCATCAATAACAGGGAATACGACACAGACCAACCAGCAATGACAAAGCTCTTGAGCAATAAATTCCCTGATGCTTTCTGCCTTCTTTGAAGTCCATAAATTATCGAATTTTTCTTCCTTAACATTGCCTATACTGCCATTTTTCAATCCCGGGCAGAAATACAGTTCCCCAAAAGGCGAAAGCATGGCAAATCTCGTTCCTGCTACGCACTTTCGAAAATATCTTCTAGGATTCTTCTGATACTTCACTAAATGAGAAAGGTAATACAGCTTTGCCACAAGACCCTGGTAGGAATCGGTTCTAAAGTCCCGCAACAAATCCTGATAATCTTTATTCTTGATTTCTGCCTGCATTATCTTATAGAGGTCTGCTTCAATCTTGGCTAATTGTGCTGGACTAAAATTAAATACCGATTTATCTCTAACCTCTTTGGGAACAACGAATTGAATATAAAACTGTAAGCCATAACCATCAGCGAACTTCTTAGCGGGAATCAGCTGGTCAAAATTATGAGTACTTAGCGTAAAGGTAAGGGTGATATCTATGGCTTCTTTCCTGCAGGCCCTGATTGTCTCTTGCAAGCAAGAGAATGCTCCCCTCTTCGCCCGTATTCTATCATGCGCCTCGCCAACTCCATCCAGGGAACTACCCAGCCAGAGATATTTAGGTTTGTATCTATCCAGAATCTGTTTCGTCGTTTTAATTATAGTCCGGGTATCAACTCCATTAGTAAGTATGCCCAAAGAAATATTGGGAAACTTCCTAATTAGGTATCCACAGATTTCCGATAAATCTTTACGTAGAAATGGCTCACCGCCAGATAGCACTATTGTTTTTATCTTTTTCAGATGTTCGGAATCCTCTACAAAATGCTTGATTTCCTCCAGGGTTATTTCCTTCCTCTCTTTAGGAGTTCTTTTCTGATAATCCCAGAGGTCACACATAATACACTGACTATTGCAACGATAGGTAAGTTCAATATGTAATTCTTCGGGTCCATACTCGGAACCGAAGCGAAATCTTCCTTGACGGACTGACTCCTCAACAATCTGATTACTTAAATTTATAACTTTATCGAGTGGGGTTTTCTCTTGAACTGACGACGGCACAAGAAAATTTGCCGTTTGTTCATAAACCTTATTTAGGGACGGATAAATCTTCTGCCAATCGTATCTCTCCTCAACCAGATGCCGCGCATTCCTGGCAATCTCTGAATATAGCACATCGTCTTTTAAAAGCCTGATTACTGCCCGGGCAAAGGTAGAGGGCGTATCATTAATCAAAATTTGCTTTCTGTTCTTTGCGTTTATCCCAAAAGCCCCCACCTTAGTGGAAACCACGGGAACCCCTGTTGCCATTGCTTCCAGAACCTTCCCCTTTATGCCGGCACTGATTCTTACCGGGTTAACAAAAACTGCTGATTCTCGAAGATATGGCCAGACCTCATCTACGTCAGGTACCAATCTAATATTGGGTTGAACTGAAATCTTTCTGATTTTCTCAGTCGGGCCAGAACCTACAATCAAGAACTCAACCTCAGGAATCTTTCTTCGGATACGGGGGAATATCTTCTTTATAAAATATATAACCGCATCCTCATTCGGATAATGTGGGTAGTGACCTACATAGATTAGTCTCTTTGACTTTGGTCTGTCTGAATGGACAAATGAGAAATGTTCGATATCAACTCCTGTAGGAATATAGGAGAAGTTGCTATTGGGGAAAAATGTTTGCAAGATTTGTTCATCTTCCCGAGAAAGCAATATGATTCTATCCAATTTCTTATAAACTGAATAATGGAAACGGACTCTCTTAAGATAATCAAAAAAATTAGATATAACTGTACCATCCTTAATCTGATAATAAGAACCTTTAAAGAATAAGATGCTCGAGTCGTGTTCCGTATAAATTATTGGAATATGCTTTATATATTCAGTAAGATACAATAACTCATTTGACTCTATCTGAATAAGGTCAATTGGTTGATTTTTTTGAATCTCCTTGAGTTTATCAATTAGAATATGGCTGTGGGCATATTTATAACGTCGCGGATACAATTCGTCTTCTATCTCTGTCTTGGGATATACGGCATAGACCTCTTGGAATACCTTTTTTAATTCAGAGATATAATTTGTTTCCTCTTTAAGATTAACTAAAGTTAACAGAGAAATATTAAATTTATTATTCAGAAGTTTAGTCAGGGTGTGAATTCGAATCTTTCCTCCTGAATCAAGGGGATAAGGCATAAAGGGGGTAATTATCAAAATATTCTTTTTCTCATTATCTTGTAAGTGTCGGAAACCCCTTCGCATAAAATTTCGATAATAGAGCATGCATTGATTGAATATCTTTTTATCTTGGGTTTTTATATATCTTCGGTCAAGGATTCGATGAAGAAACATCTGGGGTAAATGACTCAATGCCCAGAAAAATCCCCTTAAAAAATTCATCCTATTGCGATATAGATTCCAAGGCAGAAGATTTAGATGGTTCTTCAGAATCTCTTCATCGGTAATATTCTTCCAGGTAAATAAAAGTTCATTTTTTATCTCCTTAGGTCGCTCATAACTGAGGGTTGCTCTGCCTTTATGATACGCAAGGCTCTTCGGTTCATATAAAACCTTTAACCCCCTTTTCCAGGCCCGGTAGGATAAATCTATATCTTCCCAACAATTTGGACGATAGATACCATCAAACCCACCCAACCAGAGAAAGTCGCTCTTTCTGAAAACCATTGCTCCGCCAATGGCAAATACAGAAGGAGATGTTTGATTAACCTTATCTCCATTGCCTGTCTCTGCCTCATTCCACAGCCTTATATACCCCTCCTTGAACCTGCCCATATGCATTCCCCAGACAAAGGTCTTCTTATCCCAGGCATAGAGCTTAGGAGTTACCGTGAAAACATCCTCTTTCTGAAGATGGCAAATTAATGGCTTAAGAAAATCCTTGGTCAGGATGATGTCATTATTTATCAAAACAATAATTTCATTTTTTGCACTCTTAACGCCCCGATTACAGGTAAAACCGAATCCCTTATTTTCTTTGTTTTGAATTAGGCGAACTGGAGGAAAATTACTCTTTATAAAATCTACACTACCATCCTTGCTGCCGTCGTCAACCACCACAACCTCATTCTGGCCGTCAGTAAACCCATCGGCAGCAAAGATAGAAGGAAGGCATTCCTTCAGACAATCAATCCCGTTGTAATTGGGCATAACCAAGCTTACTCTTTCTTCTTTAATCGATTTAATTTTTCTTTTTGAAGTTATTCTTTTTAGCAATGGCGCAAGCATAACCCAGCTAACATATTCTAGCCAAAAGGATAAACTTAAGAATAGGAAAACCGGAATCAGCGTAACAGTAATTGCAAACCAAAATATCTGAGTTAATTTTCCTCTGGCTACCTTAAGGAATCTGCGCATATGCCAAATACCCGTCCAGAGGGGGCGTAGAACAAAACGGAAACCTTCAGAATTATAAATTCCACCAAGTTCATGTTTAAGACGAATTATTTCACCTTCTTTTATCAAAATCTCATCCATCCTCTGGCGGAGCTGATTCGCCAAATTATCCAGTTCTGATTTA
>CAZQEY010000007.1:0-56127 GCA_964592485.1 uncultured Planctomycetales bacterium | reverse complement strand
TTAAGTAATAAATTATCAGAAAATCCAAATCAAAGAAATGCTCTATCTCTTGTTCCTCCAGAAAATTCCATTTAAGACTGAGGAGTTTCTTTTCAATCTCTAAAGGATTTCTACTCTCTTGGATTACACTGCCTAAGTCTTTTTTAATTTTATATTCGGTGTGCTGTTTTTTCGCTCTCCTATAAAAAGCAAGCTCTGTTCTGGTGGAATACTCAAATTCCTTCCATCTTCTTAAGAGCAGTGTATCTTTTGGACGATGAAAAAAATTATTGATGTTTACGTTAGATAAAATAATATAATCTTCCGTGGAAAGCCATTTTTTTGCCTCCGGAATAAAGCTCTCTCTGCTTATAGGAGGCAGCTGCATAAATTTTAGCAGGGGAAGGCTGGCAATTAAATAGTAGTATTTATCCATTCTATTTTTCTTCGAGAATCTTCACGATAAACGGACGTAGGTATTCTTTAAGAATCTCTAATATCGCCTGGTCAGTAAAATCATAATAGAAACCTTCATCCTTTATACCTATATATAAGCCTTTATTTATATTGGGGTTTACTTTAAAGGTAAGCCCCGAGGCAAATTTCTTTTTAAGGCCTGAAAGAATAACACCTTCCAGTCTCTTTTTGTCCTGCTGGCTTAGTGAAATCTCAATGCCTGCTTGTTTACCTTTAGGCAAGGCCTTTGTTATCCTGAGAATCAATTCCTGGATAAAGTCATCAGAGAGGGCGCGTTGAATCTCTTCTTTTAGAATAGTATCGAATAAATTCTTTATTTCTTGCTTTAGACTCAGCGTTGCATCCCTGACTGCCTGAGTAATAGCCTTATGTGAATTATCCTTAAGCTTAGTTACCTGCGCTTCGGCCTGTTTAATAATACGCCCTGCCTCTTCTTCTGCCTCTTGGATAATAGCCTTTTTGCTCTCTTCGGCCTGCTTAATAATCTCTTCTGATTTCTTCTTGGACTCCGCAATACCTTCTTGTTTTATCTTCTTTATCAAACTATTTAATTCCATTTCCATAATCGCTCCTTATTCCGGCTACTGGCTACCTATCTCATAAACTATACTCTTAGCAACAGACAAAGGGTCCTTAGCTTTGATAATCGGTCTGCCAACCACAATAAAATCTGCTCCGGCCGCAGCTGCCTGTTTGGCAGTAGCAACCCTTGCCTGATCATCCGACGAATAACCTTTGGGTCTTATGCCAGGGGTTACAATTAAAAAATCCTTGCCGAACTCTTTTCTAATCCTGTCTGCCTCAAGCACAGAACAAACCACGCCATCCAGGCCGGCATGCTTAGCGAGTCTTGCCGCATCTAAAACATCTTCCTCGGTACTGCCCTCATTTTTGTCGCTGGTTAAGCGTGTAATGCCTATAATAAAAGGTTTCTTAATATTTAATTCCTTTGCTTTTTCTGTAGCGCCTCTAACAGCTGACTCTAACATTTCTCTGCCGCCTTTGATATGGACAGTCATCATAACCACGCCGGGGGTACTCGCCATAACAGCCTGAAATACTGTATTCGGTATATCGTGAAATTTTAAATCTAAAAATACCTGCGCGCCTTTCTTGCCTATTGCCCTAACCGCCTCTGGTCCTTCGCTGGTAAATAACTGGCTTCCGACTTTAAACATCTCAACCGTAGGATAGAGAATATCCACCAGGCGCTGCGCTTCTTTTAAATTATCAACATCTAAGGCAACAATTAATTGCGTTGTGCGTTGTGCGTTGTGCGTTGTGCGCTTCATACTCTTAAAGCTCCTATAAGTTTTCTTATGTGCTTAATTTTATGTTTTATTAAATATTGTTTAATCCCCTGGATAATCTCAATACTTGCCTTGGGATTAACGAAGTTTGCCGTCCCCACGGCTACGGCGGTTGCTCCAGCAAGGATAAATTCTAAGGCATCCCGAGCAGTCATAACCCCACCCATTCCAATTATAGGAAGTTTAACCTGTTTAGCTACTTGATACACCATATACAGGGCGATTGGCTTTATTGCCGGTCCGCTTAACCCGCCGAATTTACTGGCTAAATCTGGCTTTTTTTTGTTTAAATCAATACTCATTCCATAAACAGTATTAATCAGGCTTAAGGCATCAGCCCCTGCTTCTTGAGAGGCCCTGGCAATCTGGGCAATATCTGTAACATTGGGGGAGAGCTTGGCGATTAATGTCTTTCTGGTTTGTTTTCTGGCTGCGCTAACCACCCGGTAGGTTTCCTTCGGGTCCTGAGCAATCAGCTTTGTTTTTCCTTTAATATTTGGGCAGGATATATTAAGCTCAACGGCATCAACAGCGTTCTGTTTATCAAGAATGCTGACCAACGCCTTAAATTCATTTGCTGACCCACCGGCAACACTAACAATTACTGCTGTTTTTAGCCTGGCTAAAAAGGGAATCTTATACTTGATAAAATCGTCGATTCCTTTATTTTCTAATCCTATAGAATTGAGTAAGCCGCAGGGGGTCTCAATAGTGCGCGGCATAGGGTTACCCTTGCTAGGAACCAAGGTAATAGTCTTGGTAACTATTGCCCCTAATTTGTCCAGGTCGATTATACCCTTAAACTCCTCACCCCAGCCAAAAGTGCCTGAACCAACCAAGACAGGGTTATTTAATTTAAGCTTACCTATATTAACCGATAGATTAGCCATTAGTAAGTCATTATACACAAAATCTGCTCTACTGTAAAATGGTAATTTCTATACTGCGTGGGGGGATAGGCTATGTTTACGGGGATAGAATTTTTGTTTTAACCGAATAAAGGAGGGAGAGGTATTTAAAACAGCCTCTTATTCAGTGATGAGGCTATTGATTCGCTTAAGCAGGTATTCAACATCGCAAGGCTTCTGAATGTATTCTATAGCTGCTCCCGGTATACTCTGGATAACCCCGGCTATGTGTCTTTGAGCCGATAAAAAAATGATGGGGATATTTTGTGTATCAGGATTTTCTCTTAAGCGTTTACAAGTTTCGAGGCCATCCATCTCGGGCATGATAACATCAAGAATAATAATGTCGGGTTTATCTTGAGCAATCTTCTGAAGCGCCTCTTTTCCACTTACCGCACCTTCAACAATAAATCCTCTTTTTTTAAATATATAGCTCAAAATCTCTCTGATATTTGCTTTGTCATCTACAATTAGAACCTTTGTTCCTTTATTATTTCTTCTCATACCAACCCCTATAATTTGGGAAATTCTAACGACGCTGGAATTCCAATAATTCCTAGAATCCAAAAACAACTAAAAGCGCCCCTTAAAAAGAGGCGCTTTTAGCATGAGGAAATGAGTAAACATGCAAGTTCTGTTAGAATTTGTAAGTACAGGCAAAACTCATTGCGGTTTCATCTATGAATCTGCCTTCAAGATTTAGAACCAGGTTTTCTCCAAGCTTGTAATCCGTGCCCACAAACACACCTACATTGTTATCTGATTCAAATTTTATGTTGTCGAGCCAGCCGGATTCAGCAGGACTTTTCAGTTTCATCTCCACGTCTGAATACCTTACACCTAAATAAGGAGTGAAATTGTTTATTCTTCTCGCAACATAAGGAGCAATGTGCCATTCCTGGATAACACCGGATTTGTATTCTGTGGAGTCTATGGCTCCCAGTATTGTGGTTTGAGTAACCTTTGCCTTGTGCTTTGAACGCAGATACTGCAAGTCATAACCAAGAAGCCAGTCATTGCCAAGGTCGCATATTCCTTTCAAACCAAACCCGTAAGCAAAATCCATATCTGTACTGAGTTTTTCATCTGTTGCCTTAACGCCCGAAACATAACCCTCAGCTTCTCCTTCATAATCAGCCACTCCGAGCTTGACATAGACATCAAGATCTTCAAGCAGGCCGTAAGAAACTTTGAGCATGGCCTGATATGCTTCATCCATCTCTAAGTTTTTTACTTCCTGATTCGCCGCGAGCCCTGTGGCTTCTTTGAACTCCAACTCCCTGTCAAAGATAAAGGCTGTATCCAAGCCGAAAGCAAGCCTGCCTTGGCCTTGCGTTTCTGCCCCGCCTATGCTTGCCGCATAAGCAGCTAAAGGCGAGCAAAAAAATAATACTAAACTCAAAACAATCAACTTTTTCATTCTTACACCTCCTTCTTAAACCTTCAAGTAAATTCGCGATTGATGATTCTCCTTGAAAACATGCCCCCTGCTATCTCACCCCCTTTCCACACAGGCTTGTTTTTTTTGTTAAATTAATATTCCAATTTGGAATATTCAAGAAATGAATATATCATAATAGAAAATAGATGTCAATCAAAATATTCCATTTTGGAATATTTATAAGGCAGAGGTCGCATAGTAAGCTGTCAATTAAAATGGAAAAGACAATCTATACAAAGAGCCACAGATATCTAGTTAAGCAGTTAATAAAGGCTCGTAAAGAGGCAGGCCTTAGGCAGGAAGAGGTTGCTAAAAGATTGGCTAGAACACAGTCCTACATCTCTAAGATAGAAGCAGGGCAGTGCCGCATCGATGTAGTTCAGTTAAAGGAATTTGCTGCAGTCTATAAAAAGAGGCTTGATTTCTTTATTAAATGAGGTTCCTAAGAAAACTTCGTAACCACGGATAAACACAGGTAGACACTGTTAAACTTTCATAATAAAAATACGGAAGTCTTTTTCTTTCTTCTGTGTTCATCTGTGGTTTATACTTTTTTAGATATACCGTGAGAAACCCGTAAAAACTATATCAGAGACCTTTAATCAGAGATTGCTACGTCCTCAGACTTTTTCAGCAATCTCTAAATAGATTGCATCAATCCTTCATCTATAAAACTGAAATAATCGTCATCGCCAATAATTATGTGGTCCAATACCTTTATTTGTAGAATCCACCCTGCCTGAACTAACTCTTGGGTAAATTGTTTATCTTCCTGACTGGGTTTAGGGTTTCCTGAGGGATGATTGTGAATGCAGATTATAAATGCGGCAAAATTTTGAATGGCCTTTTGAAAAATCTCCCTTATTATGGGATTGGCTTGGTTAACAGTTCCTTCTTCAGCTTCTATTAAATCTATGACTCTATTCTGCGAGTTCAAAAGCAAGATTTTGAATACTTCTTTTCTTAAATCCCGCATTCTGGGCATTAAAATCTTTACCACGTCTTCTGACGATTCTATTTTAGGTTGGATTTCCTTTATCTTTTCTTCTCTGAATCTTCTTCCTATCTCAATTGCTGCTCTCACCTGAGCAATCTTGGCAATTCCTAAACCTTTGAATTCTTTCCAGTGGGATAAATCCGTATGACCCATATTGCGAAAGGTTTTAAATTTTTGCAAAATCCTTCTTGCCAAATCTATGGCGTTCAATCCCTCTACCCCACTGCGGAGCAGTATAGCCAGAAGTTCGGAATCGCTCAAATTATGTTCGCCAAACTTAAATAATTTCTCTCTTGGGCGGTCAGCTTTGGGCCAATATTTTATCCCTCGGCTTGTCCGGGGACAGGCTGCCTTCCTTATCTTTCCCATTTCATAATCTCTTCGGTATTATCAGAAACCACAGATAAACACAGGTAAACACTGTTAAATTATAAATCTTTCATATTGTAATCTTGGCTTAGCAAAATTTATAATCATTCCGACTCTCAACCTCGAAATTCTAAGATAGTTTAACAATTGAGCGCAATGTATATTATCTATTTTCTCTACTGACTTTACTTCTAATATTATTTTACCTTCCACAACCAAATCAGCATAATATATCCCAACCTCTTTTCCACGATAAATTACTTTGAATTCTTTCTGCGAAGAAATACTCCTGCCTCTCAATTCCAATTCCCATGCAAGTGAATTCTCATACACTTTCTCAAGCAATCCGCACCCTAAAGTATTATGGACATTAAAGGCTGATTCTATAATTTCACCGGTCAATTCCTTATAAAGAAATTCTTTTCCCGTGTTCATCTATGTTCATCTGTGGTTCCCATCCCTACTATAATAGACGCAAAAAGCAGCAAAATCTCACATTAATTCTTGTCCAAAAGATATGTCTCAGGGGTATTTTTAAACTGGATGGGGGGGAAGGATCCTAACTTTGTTATCTTAACTATTATAGGAAGGATTTTTTAACTAGTCTTTTTGGTGTATTGAGATAACAACTCTTTATAGCGGGGGTCTTCTCTGATAAACTGAAGATCCGGGTCTTTTTCTACAAAGGCGAAATCGCAATAGCCCAGATGGATGGCTTTTTTAAGAGCTGAGAGGCTTGAATCAGCCATTTTAAGCAAGGAATAACTACAGGCAAGATTATAGTAAACAATCGGGTCATCTGGTTTTAGCTTTATCAACTTCTTATCAATCTTAAGCCCGTCTTTATAACGGCCCCTTTTGGTGTAAGCATCACCTAAGGCAATCAGGGCATTAATAAAATCGGGATTCTGCTTAAGAATCTTTTCATAAAAGGTTATCTCAAAATCAAGGTCTTCTCGGGAAATCATAATGGCTTTTGACCTCCAGAAAGTAAAAAGAACAGGGCAAGCAGAATAACCTGAACTATCAGACAAACCCCCGCTGCTCGCCAGATACTCTCATAATTTAAGGCGCATTTTACGGCAATCACCATTGCCACCAGCATCCAGGCAGCAGCCAAGGAAAAAACTAAACGCTGGAGAGTGCCAATCACTCCAAAAACACAAATCAAACCCGGAGCATTGGAAAAGCCAATTGTGCGTAACAACTCACCTAAATTCGATTTGGTCCGCGACTCAGGAAAGAGCTTTGTGCCAATTAAATAAGTAAACATCGCCAAGATGTACCAAATAATCAACCCAATAATTATGCCAAAGAATATACCTCCTAATATACCTTCCTTGCCAATTTTAGAGAAACTGCCGATGACTGTGGCTACAATAGAAAGTATAACCACTGCCGCTGCCTGAGGCAGTAGTTTTATGTCCTTTTTTGCCTCCTCATAGAGATTGTAATCAAGCTTGGCTGCCCGGATTATTCGCCGGAAAAAAATATTCATATTCATTCTTTCTAAGGGACGTTCCTTGACTTAACTTAATCGAATCCCCGTTTTGCGTTGTATATTCAGCGTAAGAAACACCTCCGCTTATTTAAGGAAAATATAGCGAAGAATAAATAAAAAGGCAAATAAATAGATAATCCAATGAACCTCTTTAAGTCTTCGGCTGACCAATTTTAAGAGCGCATAAGAGATAAACCCAAAAGCAATTCCTTCAGTAATGCTGAAGGTAAATGTCATTATAGTTAAGGTCAGAAAACAAGGTATTGCCTCAGTATAATCATTCCATTGAATCTTAGCCACATTTTTAAGCATAATGCAACCAACAATGATTAGCGCGGGAGCAATTACCGGATAAAGAGTTAAGCCTCCATCAGAAGTATAGCCACCACCAATCATCTTTACCACAGGAAAGAAAAATATGGAAAGTAGAAATAATAAAGCCGTGACTAAATTACTCAAGCCGGTTCTTGCCCCTTGTGAGATGCCGGTTGAACTCTCAATATAACTTGTCACTGTCGAAGTCCCCAAACATGTTCCGGTAACTGTTCCTAAGGCATCAGAAAGGAGCGCTCCCCGCGCCCGGGGAAGCTTGCCATTTTTTATAAACCCGCCCTCCTCTCCCACGCCAATTAAGGTACCGACGGTATCAAACAAATCGAGAAAAAACAATATAAATATAACGGGGAGCATTTTTAGACTCAATGCTCCTAATATATCCAATTTAAACAATGTTGGGCTAAGGCGAGGCGGAGGGCTGATAAAGCCATAAAATTTAACAATCCCCATCAGCCAGCCAAGGAATGCCGAAATTATTATTCCTATTAATATTGCGCCTTTTATTTTCTTCATCATCATTATTGAAATAATGATAATTCCCAATAAAGAAAGGATTACTGGTTGGCTTTTTATATTACCGAAACCGACCAAGGTCCCGGGGCTTGAAACCACAATCCCTGACCACTCAAAACCAATAAGGGCAATCAGCAGGCCAATTCCCACGGCAATTGCATTTTTCAATGAAGCGGGAACGGCATTCAGTAGCATCTCTCGCAGGCCGAAAAGAGCAAGAATCACAAAGGTAAAACCAGAGATGAAATTTGCCCCCAAGGCGACTTGCCAGGAAACGCCCAAGGCCAAACAGATCCCAAAAACAAAATAGAAATTATGTCCCATTGCCGGCGCAAGAGCAATGGGGTAATTGCTCAAGAACGCCATTAAAATCGTGGCCAGCGCCGAAGCCAAGCAGGTAGCCATCATCACGGCGCCAAAATCCATACCTGCCTGAGACAATACTGCTGGCTGAACAAAAATTATATAGGACATTGTCATAAAAGTAGTAATACCGCCGATTATTTCTGTACGAATGTTTGCGCCTGATTGTTTTAATTTAAATAGCCTGTCTAACATTTTAATTTATTTTTCCTGCTATATATACAACCGCAGTAATTCTGTCGATATAAATTATATCGCTTAGCAAAATCAATTGCAAGCTGAAAACCCTTCTGTTTTTTAAAATCCCGAGCAAGAAATCCTGAAGGGCTTATCGACTTACCAATCCCATTTATTATTGTAGCATTTTTATGGGGGCTGACGGTGAGGGTAGTAGTAAATTTAGATTTATTCATTTGACTTGCCTTCTTTTGTGTCTGCTCAAGCCGCATCTTAAAGCAAGCAAAACATCGCTGGCCGCCCTCCGGCTCATTTTCAAAACCCCTGGTCTCTGCCAGCCACCCCTCTTTATCATAAGAACCGAGGATTAACTCAAATTTAAGAATGCGGGCGACCTGTTTAGCCACTTCTTGCCGCTTAAGGTACTCCTGTTGTGGATGAATATTGGGATTATAAAAGAATCCAACTACATAAAAATTTTCTTCTCTTAGTGTCTGCACAACCGAGCTTGCACATATGCCGCAGCAAATATGTAGAAGAACCTTTTCCATAAAGACAAGCTTCAAGAAAATTTTGTAACCACAGATAAACACGGGTAAACACTGTTAAATTTCATAATAAAGGGCAAGAAATCTTTTTCTTTTGTTTCTCTGTGTTCATCTGCGTCCATCCGTGGTTTCATCTGTTTATCTGTGGTTTATACTTTCAAAAATCTTGCTTAAAAATCTTCTTCAGCGGAATACTCTCTGCTACCAAATATCCCTTACTTGCAATTTCCCGCTCTAAGGCATTTATGCGGTCCAGAGAGTGAGGATGAGTGGCGAAAAAGTATAAAAAACGGCCTCCCTTTTCTTTTTTCTTCATCTTTTGGAAAAAATCAATTGCTCCTGTAACGTGGCCATATCTCTTATTTAATAATTCTAAACCGAATAAATCGGCTTTCCTTTCCTGTTTCTGGGAAAATTTCATCTCCACATTTTGAAGGGAATTCTCCAAAAGCTGACTCACTGAACTATCCGCCCCAAACAGAACAGTAGAAATGGTTAAGAAAACCAAGCCTCTTCCTAATCCGCGCAGATGGTCTCGATTGGCAAAATGTCCCAATTCGTGAGCAAGAACAAAAGCCAGCTCATTCTCTGAATCTATCTCTTTAATTAACGCGGTAGTTACAATAATATTTCCACCCGGCAAAGCCACCGCATTAGCCCTTGGATTGGAAACGAGGTGAACTTCAAAAGACTGATTAAATGTTGCCTCTTTTACTAATCCATCCAATATTGTCTGAAGCTCAATCTCTGCCTCCATATTTTTTTTATCTTTTTTACTTTCGTAGATTCTGGAATACATCCTACCCAGCCGCATTTCAACCCCCGGAGGCAACTTGGGAACAATCAAATCAACAGTGAATCCCAGCGCAATATAAACTAAGATGATAATGCCTAACAGCGCAGATAATAGAAGAAAAAATTCTTTCAGAGGAGATTGGGAGGAGATATTAATATTGTCTCTTATTTCTTTGGGAATAAATTTCATTTTTTTATGTACTTTTTGACCTTTCTCAAATTAGTTAATGAATCCAGAATAAAGTTATTTTAGCACGTCCAGTTTAAATCCACGGGTAAATCCCTATTTCTTCAAGGTAATCGCAGTCCCGTAGGCAAAAATCTCGATGCTGCCGAGCTGGCCTTTTTTGTTTGCAGTCTGGCCGATCATCGAGGTTTCCAAACGCAAGTTAAGAATAGCGTCTGCCCATTTAGCACTTTCCTTCATCCTTATGATTGCCTCGCGACGCCCACGGTCGATTAGCGTTTCGTAACTAGATACCTCTCCACCGAAGATATTCCTTAATCCCGCAAGGATACGTTTGAAATAATCTATGGAAATCACTACATTCCCGTAAACTAACGCGGCCTCTTGAACCTCGGCCTTTTCATCAGATAAATGTTGACTGGTTATTGTGGGTAAATTTAGAAATTTTACTTCGCGCTCTCGTATAGAACTATAATGCGAGGTCTCAATGAGGCATCCTACAACATAAGTAAAGGCGATAATAACAACAAATGTAAAAAGTTGAATCATTATTGCCTCCGGCGTTATCCAACTTTAACAGCTGTCCCATAAACATAAAGTTCAGCTGCTCCCTGGGTAATCGATGAAGTGGCAAAACGTACATTAATTATGGCAGTGGCTCCTAATTGCTCAGCTTGAGCAACCATACGCTCTATTGCCTGCTTGCGAGCATCATTGAGAAGCTCCGTATACCCTTTCAGCTCTCCGCCTACAATATTTTTTAAACTTGCCATGATATCCTTACCGATATGCTTTGCCCTGACTGTGCTTCCCATAACAATGCCGTAATGCTCAACGATGTTCCTGCCTGGAACAGAATCAATATTTGTAATTATCATATGACCTCCTTTTTTAAAATTTCATCTAAACTAAGCTACATTTCATAAATAACCCTAGAGGTAATCAGTATTCTATCCAGAAACATTTATCATCTTGCCCGAGCTGGTAAAAAAGCTGCCGCCTAAGTGATAGATAAGTTTTTCCTTATCCACATTCCAGGCTTGGTCGAATAAACCTTCTTCTGCCTGAGCATAGATAATCTCGCCAACAAAGAATTTATGGTCACCAAATTCCCGGATATCCCTCAAGACAACCTCCAGATTGCCAATACATTCAGAAATCAAAGGGGTCTTAATCAGGCGGTTGGCTTTAAGCGGGATTAATTTCGTCTCTTTGAATTTATCCACATTCCTCCCAGAGGCCTTGCCGCAAAAGACCACCTTCTCCAAAAGGCTTAAGTTCGGGATATTGATAATAAATTCCTCGGATTTCTCAACCAGTTCACAGGAGAAATGTGCCTTGGCAATACTAACCCCTACCAAGGGCGGCTTATGAGAAAGGGGGGTCTTCCAAGCAAGGGTGATAATGTTGGTTTTATCCTTGTAAGCACAGGTTAGTAAAATAACGTTACCGCTACTTATTAGGCGTGTTGCTCTTTCTTTAGGGATTTCCACCTTCATTGCCTTACCTCCCTTGTATTGAGTGTTTTCGTATGCTTATTAGGCGCGTTGCTCTTTCTCGGGAAATCTCTACCTTCATTCTCTTACCTCCCATTAAGGTATCATTCGCTAAGTTGGCGAAAGCATTTCTTGGAAGAATATCTCGACATCTTCCAATCTGGATACATGTTGACATTCAGGTAACGCATCTAAGAAACTCCTACCGTAGAATCTAGTTTTAATCCTGGAGTCAAGTATAGCTACCATACCGACATCGGATTTTGCCCTGATTAGCCGGCCAAAGCCCTGGCGAAGCATAATAATTGCCTGGGGAATTTGATAATCAATAAAGGGATCTCTATTTTGGGCGCGAAGCAATTCCATCCTCGCCTCAACAATCGGGTCATCAGGCACAGCAAAGGGAAGCTTAGTAATAATTACGCACTCAAGGGCCCTGCCTGGAACATCTACCCCTTGCCAGAATGTGTTTGTGCCCAGGAGAACAGAGCGATTATTGGTTTTAAATTTCTCTAGGAGTTTATATCGCGGGGCATCACCCTGCCTTAAGATATTGAAATCCGTCAAATCCCGCTTAAGGATATCATTAGCTACATCGAGCATCTTATAATTAGTAAATAGGATAAAGGTTCCTCCCTTTGTAATCGCCAGGACTCTCTTAATTTCGGCAATTGCCTCTTTTTGATAGGACTCAAACTCCTTGCTTGGATCAGGTAGAGTCTCCGGAATATAAACAAGGACTTGGTTATTGTAGTCAAAGGGAGAGCTTAGTAGAAGCTCATTCGCCTCTTGGATTCCTAAGGATTTCTTTATAAACTCAAAATTGCCATCCGTGCTTAAGGTAGCGGAGGTAAAAACAATCAACTTAATCTCATCCAAAACCTTCTGCTTAAACTCCGCCGAGATATCTATGGGCGCAGCATATAAACCATACTTAGGCCGCCTTGGCCTGGCTACAATCTCTATCCAGTAAACATAGCCATCTAAGGCCTGGGTGATGATTGTCTCCAGTCCCAGGTCTATACCTTTAGCGCGGGACAAATATGATTTAATCTGGATTCTATCTTCCTGATTCTTGGCGTCATCTAAAACCTCAGTCAACGACGAAAGAAGGCTTAACATTGGCTCTTTTAGATGATTAAAGATAGAGACTCTGGTTCTTATTCTTTGAACCTTTGATTCCTTGCCGAACCTGGAGATTAACCCATTGAAGAAGGCTTGGGCAGCAATTCTTAACTCATTTAAACTTTTCTCAATATTCTCTGCCTTAGTTCGGTTTAGTTTTTTTATTTTATTTAAAAACCCTCTGCCTGATTGAGGATTAAAGATTGAATCAAGAAGATTCTTTATCTTAAAATTGGTTATCTCTATCCCTAAATACTCAGTAGCCACATCTTCTAAGGTATGTGCTTCGTCAAAAACCACCGCTTCAAAATTAGGCAGAACCCTGCCGCCGGAAACCAGATTCGCAAAAAATAGATAGTGATTGACTACCAAAATATTGGCCTTATCTTCCTTTATTCTGGCCTTGCGATAAAAACAATCCTTTCTGTATAAACATTTCCGCCCCAAACAGAGGTCGCCTTCCCGGCATATCTTGCTCCAGGTAGATTCTGCTGGCTCGAAGTCTAAATCCGAATAAAGTCCGGTTTCGGTTCTTTCCAGCCACCGGCTAATTCGCTGCATCTGCGTTAGCTCTGCCCCTGTTTCAAATAGGTCGTAATTATAACCCTGGTTAAATCTCCTTAAGCAAAGATAATTTTGTCCGCCCACACACAAGGCAAATCTAAAATCAATACCTAATATGCGTTGTAGAAAAGGTAAATCCTTCTTTGTTAGTTGTTCTTGTAGAGTCTTGGTATGAGTGGAGATAACCACCTTTTTATTAAAATCTGTTGACCATTTAATAAAAGAAATAAGATAGGCCAGGCTTTTGCCCACGCCTGTGCCGGCCTCAACCAAAAGATGCCTGTTTAACTGAATCGCCTCCTGAACAGCACTGGCCATCTGAATCTGCTCAGCGCGAAATTCATAATTCGGAAGGTGCTTAGCAAGCAGCCCATCATCTTTAAATATGTCATTCAGATTCATATTCAATGAGCCCTACCCTTTTGGTTCGTTAAACGCTTAAGTTAACTACCCAAAAGGACTGGGTTATGTCTTCATTTGATAAATCCCCTGGTAGCCAAGATTTGTTTTATTTATTCTGATAAAGACTACCTGAATTATTCTTGCATTCTGCTTAAGCCTGATTCCCTTTGGATTCTCAACCACTAATATAAATTCACTCTTGCCTTTAAATCCTGCATCCCACACTGCGGTTTGTGTAAAGACCCCCATCCTCAACAAAGAGCTTCTGGGTGCAGCAATCACAGCTAAATCAGTGGGCAAATTAAAACTTTCATTTGTTTTTATTTTATAGGCACCCTTTTTTAGATTCCACCAGCCGAATTTATCCTGCGGATTTTTCTTCTTTAGAGGAACCTCTTTTACCTGAGGGATGACTCTCTCTTTATTAGAAAAGTCTAAAGCCCCGAAATCGATAAATTCAAATACATTGCCGGCGGTTAAATCAAACCCATTAGGAGTAAGTTGAATATCTAGGTTAAGATAATCGGTAATCAGCCCTTTTTCTTTTATCAATTTTTGAATCTCTTGGCGATTAAGCATTATTGCTTCACCTGTCCCCATCTCTCATACATTACAATTTCCTCAAGGCTTAATCTAACCTTATGCATCGGAGAAGGTTTAACTGGATACCCCAGAAGCAGAAGTTCTACTACCCGAATATCCTTGGGAATACCTAAAATATCCTTCACCTGCTCCTCGTAGAAGGCCCCGATCCAACAGGTTCCTAATCCCTCTTCAACTGCCTTAAGCGCCATATGCTCAATAGCAATGGCGACATCAATAGGATAAGACAACTGACCGCAGCTCATCACATGATTATCAGTCTGGGCACAACAGACAATTACAACCGGCGCTTCTCCTACAAAGGCCTGGTTTTTAGCTGCCTTCATAAGACGCTGGCGGGTATGTTTATCCCGAACCACAATAAATCTCCATTCCTGTAAGTTGCTTGCTGAAGGTGCTAACCTTGCCGCCTCAAGGATACTCTTAAGCTTTTCTTCCTCAACCAACTGGTCTCGATAAGTGCGGACACTGCATCTTCTTTTAATTGCCTCCATAACGTCCATTTTAATAATCCTCCTCTAAGGACCGTTGCCTAAAACCCTTCGCCACCTGTTAATTATTTGGACACCACATACATCCTGTCTCTAATATTGCCTAACTTCCCGAAACATATAAGTCTGTCGCCTAAAATAATTTTTATATCTGCCGAGGGATTAGGAATTATCTGCCCCTCTCTCTCCACAGTCAAGACTGTGATATCGTGCTGTCTTAATTCTGACTCAAGGAGTGTCTTGTTTAATATCGGACTATCCTTGCGAATCTCAATGCTGGATACACCATAACCGCCGGTCGCAATCATGAGTTCTTCAAAAGATACAGGTTTAATAATCTCTTTCTTTACGATGTGCGAGCGTAAAAAATCGGTTAATTGCCCGGCAATCTTTGTATTAGTAAAAATTCTATAAAGTATATATATGGCAACCGCAATAACTGCCAAGTTTACCCAAGGCAATAAATGAAAGGGAATGGCTGAGTGCAAAAGGGGAATCTTGAATTTGGGCATAATGATATCTGTTCTTAATGAGTTGGCAAATGTTGCAATCAGGGTAACCAGTCCTGCATGGCCGAGAACGATAAGAACAGAGGCAATACGCCGCCTCTGAGGATTCCCGGTAATCAATTCGGCTTCTTTTGTGGTAAAGCCGGTTCCCGTAAAACAGGACAGAGCCTGAAATTTGGCTAAAGACCATTCAAGGCCGGTCAACTCAAATGCAATAGCACCTATTCTTACTATTACAAATGATACTGCAAGGATAATAATAAATAATAATAGATTCACAATCTCCTCCTTTAATTTTTAACTTCTTTTAATAAGAGAAGTTAACCATCCAATAATAATACCTGTGAATAGCGTCGAAATAATCACAATAGCTCTACTTGTCTTAAATGACCAGAACAAGAACTTAATCTCAACTACCTCATAATTTTGAGCAGTAAAGATAACCAAAAGCAGCAGTAGTATCAATATAAGAACTCCCTTCCAGTTCATCAGTTTCTCCTAAATTACGTCAAAATCTTTTTTTATATTTTAAAAATACTTTGTCATCAGTCTGCGGCGGTTCCTTAAATTGGACCTCTTTGCTTTCTTTTCTTAATTCTTTCTGGGCTTCTAAAGAAATACTTTCCGTTATTTTATATTCGCCTCCTATTTTTTGACTAACAGCTTCCTTTTCTTCTTCTATCCAAGACTGTTCAATAGTATAACTTGCTTCTACCTTATCAGAAATGCCCTTCTTAACTGTAACCCCCTTTTTCTGCTTCTCAAATATAAATGAAATGTCGTTTACACCAAGAAGTTGAGCAATTTTTTTACCCGAACCAGAAAAGGCAAAATAATCTATAAAATCTCTGGCTAAGTCTAACGATATATGCCTTTTACTCAAAGAGTCTTCAGAGCCTTTCCAACTCTTGCCCGTTGCCAACATAACCAACAGGTATTCTTGAGGAAAGGGGGGCTCTGATGATAAAACCAAATCGGGCTTATCAATTGCCCCCTTCAGTGTTATGTTAATTTTGGTGTCTTCTACGGTTGAAGTTCCTTTTAAATCAAAGGAAGGCTTTTTAAAATCACCACTAAACAAAATTTTGCTTTGCTTTAGATTAATAACAGCGGTTTTGGGTCCAGAAATTACGCCGCTATTTAAAGATACCTCTCCATACAACTTAAGTTCATCCTTAATATCTTTAAATTGTAAGGTAAAAAGGGTAGGACAATTTTTGACGAAGAAATCATTACGCGAAATCTCCTCAATTTGAAAATCACCAGTCAGTTCTGGATTAAGATATGGCCCTTTAGCATAAATATCCAAATCAATTAACTTTCCTGATATATTTTTAAGGGCTTTACTATCAGAAACTAAGTCAACTACTTCTCTAACGTCAATGTACTTAGTGTATATGTTAAAATCCAAAGAGGCATCCCTATACCTACCGTGAAAATGTATAGTGTCTGAATTGGGTAATTTTATTTGTCCATTGAATATATCCGCATTTAGACCTTCGAGACTAAGAGAGGTGAAATTAATATCAAGTTTTTGTATCCTTAGGAAACTATCTTTGGGCAACCACTCCAAATTTTTTATCTCGATGTCTTTCATTGATAACTTTTGAGCTAAGCTGCCTTCTATTCTTTTAATGTCTATATCTTCGCATTTTAGGTAGTTAGAAAGCGCCAATTTTGTAATGAAGCCTGAACCTCTTGTTGTAAAAAGGAAATAAGAAACAAATGCAAAAATTATAACTGAAATTAAAAGTATTATTGTAATAATTAGAAAATAAAATTTCTTTCGCAACATATTCAGTAACTAAACTCTAAATGCCAGACCTATAACCATTTCTTTCTTCTGAAATAAAACAACATAGTTATCGTAACAACAAGCATAACAAACCAAATCATAATATAGCCAAAACGCCATCCCAACTCAGGCATATATTTGAAGTTCATCCCGTAAATGCCTGCTATGAATGTTAAAGGAATAAAGATTGTGGCTATTATGGTTAAAACCTTCATCACCTCATTCATCTTGTTGCTAATGCTGGAGAGATAGATATCCAGCATTCCTGATGTCATATCTCTGAAGGTCTCTATTGTATCAATTACTTGAATGGTGTGGTCATACACATCTCGCAAAAATATTGCTGTGGATTTATGGATTAAGGCGGACTCGCTATGCTGCAGGCCGCTGATTACCTCTCTTAATGGCCATACCGACCTACGCAAGAAAATCATTTCTCTTTTTAATTTGTGGATTACCTGCAATGTCTCTGGCGTAGGGTTCAATACCAATTCACTCTCTGTATTTTCAATCTTTTCGCCAAACCTTTCCAAGATTATAAAATAATTATCAACAATCGCATCTATCAAGGCATAGGCAAGGTAATCAGCCCCCATCTTCCTGATTCTTCCTTTTGCATTTCTGATTCTTTCCCTTATGGGATTGAATACATCTCCTTCTTTTTCTTGAAAAGAAATGACGAAATTTGAGCCAACAATTAAGCTTACCTGCTCTGAGGTTGTTTCTCCTACCTGTTCATCGTAAAAAAGCATCTTTAAAACGGTAAAAATATATCCTCCAAAATCCTCATATTTTGGCCGTTGAGCTGTATTGACTATGTCCTCTGGAATTAAGGGATGCATATCAAAGTGCCTTCCAATCTGTTCTATTAACCTTATATCATGAATGCTATCTACATTTATCCAGGTAACAGTAGGCTTATCCTTAAACGGAAAACACTCCTCGACATTTTCTACCTCCTTTTCCTGAAAATGCACTTCATCGTAGTCTATGATGGTTATTTTTACTTTTTCTTCCCTTGCTTCTTGAGGTCCCGGCATAAGACGGAATCTTTTTGATTTCTTCTTAATCTGTTTTGGCATTATAGTCTCCCTTTGTGTTTTTACATTCTAACGATATCTTGCTATATTCTTTCTCCCGCATAAATTTCTCACCAAACATCTGCTACAATAAGGAGAAATGGGCAAGCATATATTTTGTCCAAAGGCAACAAGGATTGTGTTTAATCTTATCCAGTATCCTCTGGGAACAATCCTTTTTAATGCCTCTTCAGTCTGATGAGGATTTTTCGTCCTTATCCATCCCAGGCGATTGGAAATTCTATGAACATGGGCATCCACGCAAATAGAGGGGAGATTATAGCCTAAGCCGAGAACCAAATTCGCAGTCTTTCTTCCCACGCCTTTAAGTTTAAGCAAATCATCTAGACTATTGGGAACCTTGCCACCAAAATCATCTATAATCTTTCTACTAATCTCTAAAATAAATTTTGCTTTATTGCGATAAAAACCTACGGGATAGATTAATCTTACCAGACGAGACAGAGATAATTTTACCATCTCTGCAGGGCTATCTGCAACCTTAAATAATCTTCTAGTTGCCTTGGCAGTTGTTTTATCTTGAGTCCGTAAACTTAAGATACAAGAGATTAAAACCCGATAAGGGTCTTTTGTTTTAGATTCCTTAGTAACCCAGGGAACCTTAAGTCGCCTGACTTGCCTTTCTATTAATCCAATGGTTTTTAAAATTTTATCCACTGCTGATTATAACGGATTGACCCAGCACCTGAGGAAATGTCCTCTCATAACTTGTTTTCGTTATCCGTAAACATAAGGGGCAAATTTCTTTCAATAAATTCGAGCAGCCTTTGCTGGATAGGATTCGGGATATTGTAAAATTCTACGCCCATTCCGGGATGAAACTGAGGTTGAATTTGCTTATCGGAAAGCCAGACGACTTTTGCATCGAGTTCTATCTCTTCAAATTTAGGCGGGAATTTAAGCTTCAAAATAAGTTCATCCCCTAGCTTGAATTTATCGTAGCCATAGATATAAGCACCAGTTGCGCTCAAATTTAAAATATCAACCTTTATTACTGGGTAGGCGGTGCCTTTATCGTATTTATATTTTATTTCTGCCTTTATATCGAGGGGCACGCGTTTAAATCTACGACGCAATTGCAGTTTTTTAATATTTTCTATAATCTTATCTTCTTTAAAGCTATTTATTGCCAGATCCTCTGTGGCATAAATATCAATAATTCTATCCAGACCAGCAACATAAAATAATCTTTTTAAATGTGCTGGTAAATTAACAAATTTCATCCTCCCGTCATTGTTTACTACCTCTTTATAAGCAATTACTATAACCGAAACACCCATATAATCAATAAAATCAACCTCTTCAAAATTGCAGAGTATATCGACATAACCGTCGCGAATACATCGGCCTACTACCTCAATAAAATTAGCAGAATTCACATCAATACGGCCGCTTAAATCTAATATAATAACCCTTCCTTTTTGCCTTGCCTTAATCTGCATATCCATGGAAACCTCCGTTTGAAAACATCACCGCCATCAACATTAACTATATTCGACTTCGGATTAAACACCAATTAACATCTCACCCCAACAGAGCAGAAATTATCCTGCCATAAATATATCACCAAATATGTTCAGGGCGATTAATCTGCCTTGCTTTTAAGTTCTAAAATTTTTCTCTCTTTCTTGGTTAAGCTATCTATGCCATATTTGGATACCTTATCTAATATATAATCTATTTGCTGGTCAAGGTCTTCTGGTGGTGGTTTTTTCTTACTAAATTTCCTTCTTGTCCACCAGAATCTCACATTATTCAGGCTCAAATAAGACATGTGAAGGCGAATCCATTCGCTCTTTAAGTACAGATATCCAAATAATGCCCCGCCCAAGTGAGCAAAATAAGCAATTCCGCTATTTGGAGACGACAGAACTCCCAGAAGATTAATCCCAATTAAAATCAATACCGCGTGCTTTATCTTCATAGGAAAGATAAAGAACAACAAAATTATACTTTCCGGGAACATTATAGCGTAGGCAACCAATATACCAAATATCGCACCTGAAGCTCCCACAACAGGAATAGAAGACCGAAAGGCAACAATAAAACTGCATAAGCCTGCTCCTATTCCAGTGAAGAAATAATAAAATAAGAATTGCCTCCTGCCCCACCTGGCTTCTATGGCGGGGGCAAAGAACCATAACATCAACATATTTACCACAAGATGCCATAAGCCTACATGCAAAAACATATAAGTAACCAGCTGCCAGAGCCTAAACCTAACGAATACATAACGGGGTACTATTGCAAATAGGGAAAGCCAGGGAACCCGGGGCAAGCGATGAATCAGGATAAAGAAAACAACGTTAATAACAATCAGTATCTTAACGGTTTTCGTCAAATAAGGATGGGGGTTAAAAGCCGAATATGAGCTCTGCCAGCTGTAAGGATTCATATTTAATTATCTCCTCATACACTGCCAGTATTTCTTAAGATACCTCTTTAACTGCTTTGCCATATCCTTGGTTTCTCTTAAACGAGAATCTTCCGGGGGAGGAGATTTTTCTTCCAGGTCACTTAAATCTATATCTAAATCCAGTAGGCCAGAGATTAGGGCTGACCAGATAGAAGGGAGGACTGTTAAATTATATCCAGAAAGAAGGAGGTCAATACTTCTGCCTCCAGTAAGTTCTCTGGCTATCCCATTAACCTGTCGACCAATCATCCTGAACCCCTTTAGAGTCAGGCCTAAATTAGTCAATTCATCCAGATAGTGAGGGTCAGAGCCGCCGTATCTAATGGTGAGTTCGGGCCTAAATTCTCTAACCAAAGGAAAGATTACCTCTTGGAAAAGATACTGATAAGCCTGATTGCCTGCACCAGGCAAAAGAGGAAGATTTACAGTAAAACCCTCACCCTTGCCACTGCCAACTTCATGAATAAAGCCAGTACCCGGATAAAGCGTGCGGGGGTCTTGATGTATATCAATAAATAGGACTTCTGGGTCCTCGTAGAAAATCTCCATTGTCCCGTTTCCTGCATGGGCATCTGTATCCAGAACAAGAATTCTTCTTAAATTGTATTTCTGTTTAAGATTCAAAACGGTAATAGCCACATCATTGTAGAAACAAAATCCCTCTCCAAAATCCGGTTTAGCATGATGCATGCCGCCTCCGATACCAATTGCCTTATTGAATTTACCTTCAGCAACCAATTCTCCTGCTTTTAAGGAAATACCGACAATAATCCTTGCGCCCTTTTCTACTCCCTGCGGGACACAACCAGTCAAGGGATTTAAATTATCGCCGCTAACATAACGGTGAATATCTGAGAGCACAACGCCCTCAGATGCAGACTGAATGGCTTTAATATATTCTTTACTGTGAACCGACCGTAGCATTTCATCTGTGGCGGGCGGGGGCTGGATTATCTTAAATTGGTTTTTTTGAGTTGAGAATCGGGAGTTAAAAAAATTAAAAAAATCTTTGAATCTATCTCCTCCCAGAGGATGCCCTTCTCCAAAGTTGTAGCTTGCTAATTCATTATGGTACAAAATCGCTGTCTTCATAAAGTGTCAGATTGCCAAAAGGGGACAGGCTTTGCTTTGGCGCTGGGACAGACTCCCGAACACCTCAAAGCCTGCCTGCCGGCAGGCAGGGATATCCCTAAAACTGTAGAGTTAACCCATCGTAAGCGGCAACCACCTCAATACCCAACTCCTCAGTTAATTCCTGGGCAAGAAGATAAGGCTTTGCTCGCAACATAGTCATTCCAAAATGGGTAAGGATTGCCTTTTTGGGTTTTGTCTGAGCAATAATCTGCTTGGCATCAGCAAGGCTGAGATGCTCAATCCCTGGACGCGGCTGATAAAAGACCACAGAAATTATCAGCAAATCGGTTGAGTAAAAATCTGTGAGTTCAGGGAAATATTTTGTATCCGTTAAAAGCGAAATACTGGTTTTGCCTATTTTGAATTTTATGCCGTAGGTCTCGGCAGGATGAATATGTTGCATTGAGGTATGAAACATAAAGTCATCAATCTTGTAGGTTGCGTTTCCTTTAAGAATCTGAATCTTCTTAAGGAAACTGCGAGTATATTTTAAAATAACCGGGTCTTCATCTAAAACATCCCTGGGACAGAAAAGAATGCCCCTAATCTTTTTTCCCCCTTCAGCCATTGCCTCAACCATCACATTAATATCGCCGCAGTGGTCTAAATGCCGGTGGGTAAGGATAATTGCGTCTAATTGACAGGGGTCTAGCCTTGGCCGGCTTTTATTACACTGCACAATACTTCCCGGACCGGGGTCAATCAAAATATTCTTGCCGGAAGCAGAAATCCAGATGCCCCCTGAGGCGCGCAGTTGCCTAATCATCACAAAGCGCGCACCGGCTGTTCCCAAGAATTTAATAAAATTTCCTTCTCTGGCAGACATATAGTATAATCCTTAATCAAAGAAATAACGTTGCCATTTCATCTCTAAGTCATCTAAGCTGTCTATGTCGTAGGCAAAAATTAGGCTCCTTTTTAAACTCCTCTCCTGCCTTAATGCATAGCAGAACTCGGCAAAATTATCCCTGCCAAATTGCTCAATAAGAAAATAAACTAGGCTGAAGCTTTGAATATAAAATGCGCTTGCCTTATCTTGAGAAAAATTTACAGCGCTATTCACCGCTGTTAATTCCTTTAAGCCGAATAGGGCATTGGCTTTCTTTAATGTTTTCAATTTCCTTATAATCCGATTGGCCTCTCTCTTCTTTTCCATAAAGATGGCTACCCCTTCATCAAGCCATAATGGTGTATTTGAACTGAATCCAACATACTCACGAAAGATAATATGGGCCATTTCATGCACCAGGATATTTTCAAAGAAATCCGGGGCATCAGGATAGGTATTAATAATTTTGTTGTGATAATCTACATTTGCTGCTGACCAAGGAGCTGCCCTTGTTGCTTTAATATAGTCTTGGCGGGAATCAAACACATAAATCCTCGCCCGATTCTCCCAGGTCCAGAATTTACTTCGCCTGAAGCCCAGGTCCTCGAGAATATCTTGATAATAATCCTCCGCCAAATTGCGCAGCTTATTTAAAAAATCCCTGGAGGCCTCTTTGTAATAAATAATAAAATGCAGAGAGCGGAATTCCTCCCAATCCTCTGCCAGGCAAATTCTGCTAAACGCCGTTACAGATAGGTTGCCCTTGGGCAGCCGCATCTCTAACGGGGTGAAAAGAAAAATAAATATTAAAAATAAAATGCCTTTATATCTCATAATCACTGCTGCCTATTTTAATCTCAAACTCAATCCAATGAAAGCATCAACCAGAAATGACTCCAAGAATAATATCGCCAGAAATGTAATCATTGGCGAGATATCAATACCGAAGCGAAAATCCGGGAGTAGTTTTTCTTATAGGATAAAATATTGGTTCGATTGTTTTATAAAGGAATTGGGCTATTGGATTATAAGGGTCGGGATTTAACCAGTTGGTCAGGGCGCGGATGAGGATTAGCCAATAAAGTATCGTTAGCGTAATATCCAATATTCTAGTAAGCGCTGATAAAAAATTAGATAAGAAAAACATTCCTCCCTGTTTATATCATACCAAAGCGTTTTCTCTCAGCCAGTAAGATAATATCTCTTAGTTCCTCAATATTGCGTGCGCTCAACCAATTCTTATCAAATTCATGCTGCTGGCAAATTTGGGCAATAGCCGCTAATGCCCTCAGATGAAAATTGCGCTCATCCTTGCTGCCAGCCAATACAAACACGATATGAACAGGCGCCGATGACTCAGCAAAGATAATTCCCTGCTTGGCCCGGACGAGAAGAATCTTAAATTTATGCTCTCCGGGAACTATAATATGCGGTATGGCTAAACCTTGCCGTATAATCGTGCTGGATTCCTTTTCCCGTTTAATAAAGGCCTGGGTTAATTCTTTTGCATCTGCCCCTAAATCTTGAGCAAGTAGAGAGCTGGCCTCTGTGAAAAATCCTTCCAAAGTCGTGGGATTCTCTAAATCCAAAACTATGCTTTCTTTGATGAGGTGGTCGAACCTGTCCTCTACAATATTATCCCGTTCTCTTAAAATTCCCTTTAACTCTTTGGGTAAAATACCCGAGGTTAATTCTTTATTAATGATGCGTTCAATTACGTGGATAAGCGCATATTCCTTCTCCACCTTAAGGCTAGCATAGACCAGATACCAGATTAAACCAGCAATAATAAAAAATCCGCTGATAGACAGAATCAATCTGCCCATTTCTGCCAGCAAAAAGCCGCATCCTAAAATTCCCAGTATTTGCATGGTTGGATAAAGAGGGGAGCGGAATTTAGGCTGATAATTCTGTATCTTGCTTTCCCGCATAATGATTACGGCAAGATTTGTCGATATATAAAGCAATATTAACAGTGTGGATGCTATCTTAACCAAAAACTCCAACTCCAAAAACAATATGGCTAAGGCCATGAATATACCGGTAAATAATATAGAGTAATGGGGAGTTTTAAATTTCCCGTTTATCTTCTCAAAGAAAGAAGGCAGAAGCTTATCCCGGCTCATTGCCATTGGGTAGCGCGAGGCAGACATGATTGACGCATTGGCAGTAGAAATAAACGCTAAAACTGCGGCGACTGCCATTATAATCATCCCGGGAATTCCCGAAAAAGTCTTAGCGCCGTCAGAAATCGGCGTTAGAGAAGAATGGAGTCTATCCATAGGAAGCAAGCCGGTCGTAATAAATACTACTAAGGCGTAAATAATCCCCACAATAATCAAAGAAAGGATCATTCCTAAGGGAATATTACGGCCGGGATTTTTTACCTCCTCCGCCACCGATGCAACCTTGGTTAAACCGCCGTAAGAAATAAATATCAATCCGGCAGTGGCAAAAATCGGACCGAATCCCTTGGGCGCAAAAGGAACGTATTTCTGAATATGAATAGACGGGAAACCAAGGACTATATAAAAAATGAGCGCGGCAAATAAGCCGGCAACTATAATTACCTGCGTTCTGGATGCCTCTTTTATACCGATAAGATTCAGGACAATAAAAAATAAACACAGGCACAGCGCAATGGTTTTTATCGGAATGGGGCTTACCAACTCAAAGTATGCTGCCATCCCAATAAGGGCGAAGGCACCCTTAAGGCTTAAGGAAAACCAGCTACTCGCACCGCCGATTACTCCGGCAGCAAAACCCATACTTCTGCTAATATAAAAATAATCTCCTCCTGCACGTGGCATTGCGGTAACAAGCTCGGCCTTACTGAGCATTGTTGGCACTGCTAAAAATGAAGCTAATATATAGGAAATAAATAAGGCTGACCCAACCTTTGCCGAAGCAATGCCAGGTAAAACAAATAAGCCAGAACTAATCATTGCGCCAGAGGCAATGCAAAAAACATCCAGAAGCCCGAGACCCTTTTTTAATTTTTCCTGCATAGCTTTGCTTTGCTCTGATTTGATTTGATTTCTATTTATTCCGCGCCTTCGCCTTGAATGATACCAAATATTTAAAAGCTATTAATTTATCGCCTTAATATTACCATAGGGAGCAATCAAAGACAATAATTTTAAAATCCCAATTTAACCTCAAGCTTCAACCTATCCCACCTACGCAGTAGGACTCAGGTATTTGCTAAGAAACTTATCTATATTAGATGTATATTCATCTCTATTCATGAAAATTGCCTCGTTGTGTGTGCCTCGCATCTGATAGAACTCTTTTGGGGAGGCTGCGGACTCAAATAGTTTCTTACCCATCCTAAATGGTATGATTTCATCATCCTTGCTATGAATAATTAACTTAGGGATAGTAATATCTTTTATCTTTGCTAAGGCATCAAATTTAGTTGTAATTATCCATTGTATGGGAAGATAAGGAAATAATTTCTTTCCCATATCATAGCTAGATGTGAATCCGCCGTCAGAGATAAGAGCAGCTACTTTAACCTTAGAGGCTAAGTCAATTGCTACATTTGCTCCGATTGACTTTCCATAAACTACAATTGTCTGTTTATTAATATCCCTGCGACTAAGCAGGTATTGATAGGCGGCTTGGGCATCTTGATATAATCCCTTTTCAGATGGAGTTCCCTGACTTCTGCCATAACCCCGATAATCAAAAATGAATACATTCAGGTTAAGTTTATTAAAAATCTCCGCAATTTCAACGCGATGACTGATATTGCCGGCATTTCCGTGACAGAAAAGGAGTGTTCCGCGGGCATTCCCGGCAGGAATAAACCAACCATTCAGCATCAGGTTATCATCGGTTCTAAAAAAGACATCCTCATATTTAATGCCGATATCGGCAGGAGTAAATACGATTTCTTTACTCGGATAGTAAATTCCTTTCTTCTCAAAATATCTTAAATAAGCAAACATAAAAGATAGGAATAATAATATTAATAGAGAAATTCTTGCGACCATAGCTTATAGATAATGTAGCGACCTACTACTTTTGGAATTTATCCTTAAATCTCTCCCAGAGTTTTCTTAAATCAGAAGGTAGAGATTTGCTAATCAGCAATCCCACATAGATAAGCAAGGAAAACTGCCAACAATCTTCTGGTCCCGCAATCAGACCGGTCTCCACATTCTCGGCCCTCTCCAATTCCTGCTTAAAATATTCCTTTGCTTTTTCTAACCCACCTTCATAGATATCGAGCTTGGAAACCTCATGTTCATATTTAAGAGAAGGGAAAGAAATGCCCCTTACAAGCAGAAACATCCTTACCATATCAGCGTTCACCTGATAGTCTTCTTCGAATTTAAATCCCTCAAATTGGGGCATATCCTCAGGCAGGATAATTGCTGGTCGGTGTACCAGGACTTTTCCACGGCGCACAACTGTATCTCCTAAATTTACTGCTGATTCTGCCAAAAGGATATAAGGGATGGCCGTGGCATCAAAGGCAGAAAGATAGGGAATCCTAATTCTGATAATCTCTGTTTTGGCAAGCGCCTCACTCCACTTTTCTTCCAGATCCATTTTAAATGAACCCCGCCCTTTTGGGTAATTAACTTAAGCATTTAACGAACCAAAAAAGCTGGGTCACTTAATTTTCGCCTCCACTAATCTCATCTCGGCAACTATCTGCTCCTTTATATCAGAATAATCGGCTTTTAGCAAGCTAATTGCTTTCTGGTAACAATCTAAGGCTCCTCTATAATCAGAGAGATTAGTTAAGGCATTGGCGAGATTCTCATAGGTCACTGCCCGCCTAGGTTCAATCTCCAAGGTTTTTTTAAAATATTCTATTGCTTCTCTGTGTCGACCAATTTTATTAAGCAGCCAACCCTTATTGTGATAGATGGTAGCATAATCCGGCTCTACCTCAATACCCTTATCAAAATAATAAAAGGCCTCATCAATTATACCTAATTCTACCATACATAATGCCCGGTCATTAAAAGCTGCTCCATCATTAGGATTATATTCAACTGCTTGGTCAAAATGCCTAATTGCCTGGTCATAATTGCCGCTAAGAATCTCGAGTTGGCCCTTAAAATACTCAATTTCTCCGGGAAGCTCTCTCTGCCTAGCCCGCTTCAAGCCATCTCTGGCGATTCTTCTGGCAGATTTAAATTGCCCATATGTAATCGCCTCATCCAGGCTTTTTCTTAATTCAGTAAACATCATCTTATCTTTTACACAGGCCGGGGAAAGGACACCAGCGGCAATAGTATTCATTAGAATCATCGCGCACAAAATCAGAATCAACAGAGAGAATTTCAGAGAGAATCCTGCTTGCCGCAGTAAGGTAAATCTTATATAATTCGTCTGGTTTATTATCCCCAAGGAGAAATTCCTCTTTTATCTGCCTTAAGGAATAAAAACTCGCCTCAACCTCTGAGGGAGATAATTTTCTTGATTGGCAGAGAAGATAAATATAAATAGGCAACTGAAATGAGCCGATTGCTCTTTTAATCTCTCGCCTGCTACTAAGAGCGTCTTCGTTGATAGCCCGCTTTGGCAGATTATATGCTCCGGACTTATAGTCCAGGATTACAATACGCCTCCTACCGTCAAGAAAACGCTCATCCACGCGGTCAAGCTTCCCCTTCAGATATACCGGGCCATATTGGGTCTGTAGCTTAATTCTTTCCGGCTCAATAGGCAGCTCCTGTTCTAAATAAAGTATTTTAATCCTTTCTCTTCTCGCTGATTCCTGTTTTAAGAAAAACTTCAACCTATAATCAATGATCCTGCTTAACAAAAATCGCTCCCCTGTCCGTTCAGGAAAGAATTCTTTGAATTTCTTTTCTTTAAGTTCAAATAAATATTGGCTTGCCTTGTTATCTAATTTAACTGTCTGATTTAAAAATAAGGAATAGAAATCGCGTAGAAGGCAATGCAGAAAATTACCGATATCCGAGGCTTCCAGTCCTTCGGTAATTTCCTCCTTCTCCCTTAATCCCAAGCAATATCTAAAGTAGAACTGAGCAGGGCAGTGCAAATATGTATCCAGACTAGTAGGAGAAAATACATTCTCTTTAAGAATCTTAAGCGTCTGGGGGGTTTTGCTTAAAGAGAACCCCTGTTTAGTTGGCATTATCTTAAATGCAACTTGTTTTATTTTCTCCAGAGAATACAACTTTTTACTCCTTTTCTCCTCATTCCAAATTATCTCCTCAATAAATCTTGACCGGGATTCTTTGTCTTTAGAGCAGGTTTGATAAATCAGAAACACATTTTCTGCTGAGCCCAGAAGTCGGCGGAAGTGATAACGCATAATCTGCTCTCTTTTATGATAATGTGGTAAACCTAATATAGTAAATATCCCTTCAGGAACAAGCGACTCTCCCTTATCGGTCCTGGGCAGAACCCCTTCATTAACATCCAGGACAACCAGATTCTTGAACTTAAGATTACGCGTCTCCAGAACCCCTAAAATCTGCAAACCCCTAACGGGTGTCCCTGAAAAGGGAATCTTCTCCAAAGAAAGATTTATTTTAAGCAATTCAAAAAAGGTGGTTTTATCCCTTATAGCCTCGTGCTTCAGGAGTGAATTTCCTAAGCTATCCAGAATCGAGAGGAAGCGATTAAACACCTCCCCGGAGAAAACATCAGAGACAACACTGCTCTTTTTTAAAATAAAATAGAGAATTTCCTTAGTAGCTTGCGCAAAATCCAAGACCGTCAAGCAGCCCTCAAATGCATTGAGAAATCTTTTATGTATGAGTCTTAAGTGATTTTGTAAAACCCCCGGTTCAATCTGAGCGCCTTGGGAACCATGGATTACCTGAGCAGCAACCTGAAAGATAAGCGCAGCCTCCTCAATCTCTTCTAATTTGATAAATGCCTTTTTTTGTAAACCTATTCTCTCGTCTATTCCCAATAGCGCCTCTTCAATCTTATGAATCATAATTCTATTCATTTCCGGAACAATTCTCTGGTCAGCGATATTTTTTATGTAAGGATGCATAAGCACCTTTAAATAATCCTTGGCATAAAAACTGCCATCCTGTCTTTTTCTCTCCTGCAATTGCATAATCATATTTATTAGCGCGTATATTGGCGTGCGCTTCAAAGGGTAACCCAGGGAAATATTATATTCGGTTAAATTGAAAGGCAGGCCCTGGTAAAGCAGTGGCATAAGGCTATCGGCCTGGGGCAGGACCACGCAGGTCTGGCTTAAATCTTTGAGATTTACTAAAACCCCTCTTGCTGCCTCTATCTGAGAATGGGTATCAAATCCCTCATAAATCTGAATCTTGGGACGGGAAGACCTATTTCCAGCCGGGCGATAATTAGATAGTTTAACCCTTTCGGGACGAATGGCAAAAAAATCCTCCAATTCTTCAAATATTGACCATCTATCTTCGTCTCTCTGCCAGAACAAAATAGCCAAGTCTCGCTCAAGGAGATATTTAATAATCTTCCTCTCGCAGGCATTAAGGGCAAAAAACCCGACAAAATAGACCTGCTTGAATTCATCCAAACGAATCCTCTCTATTGTCTGAGCCACCTTATAATAATTAAATCCCGAAGTAGTAAGATTATTCTCTTCTAAACACCTATGAAACTGCTGGTGAATCTGGTTGATGTTTCCCAACAGCTGATTAATATAATCGGGTAAGGGCAGACCGATTTGTGCATTTTCCTCTAAGTCTAACAACTGTCTCTCTGAAATTAGTTCCTTATCCAATTCCTCTAAGAAGCGGAATATTCTTCTTGCCCAGAGGAAAAAGTGTTTAAACTCCAATTGTCTCTGCCAATCAAGATAAGTCAACTTTAATTCCTGAATAGATTTATGAATCAAAAAACAGGCATCGGTTAAACAGATTGGCTGGGAACTGCCAGGCTGTTTATTAGATTGCGCAGTCTTTTTGGCCAGATACTGAATGAACTCTTCAATAGAAAATATTCTGGGAGGAAAAAACGCCTTATTAATATGCTTGGCCAGTGCCTTTCTTAAATAGAACTGCGGCCTTCTGCCTGGTGTGACAACTGCAAAAGAGGAAAAGTCAAAATTATTCTCTTTCCTCTGTTCTAAGAGAAAATCAGCTAACAAATCTATTATATCGATACTAAAATCGACAGTATATATCTTGCCCATTTTAAATTAATTTCCTTTTGGCGACTTTACCGCTTGCGGTTTTAGGCAGAGTCTTTCTAAACTCAACGTATTTGGGGATTTTAAACCTCGCCAGATGTTTCCTTAAATATCCGATTATCTCGGAGGTGGTAAGTAACTCATTCTCTTTCAACACCAGAAATGCCTTAGGCACCTCTCCTTTGAATCTATCCGCCACCCCTAACACAGCTGCCTCTTTTATCTTTGGATGTTTGAGCAAAATTCTTTCTATCTCAGCAGGATAAACATTTAAGCCGCGCACATTAATCATGTCCTTCTTTCTGTCCACAACATAGATGTAGTCATACTGATCAATCTTGCATAAGTCCCCGGTATAAAGCCAGTTGTCTTTTATGGCCTCCCTTGTGGCCTGAGCATTATTAAAATACCCCTTCATAACATTAGGACCCTTAACCAAGAGCTCTCCAATTTGGTCAGGCGGTAATTGCTCTCCCTTGTCATTTACCACCCTCACCTCTACGCCTTCAATGGGTAGGCCAATTGAACCTGGTTTCCTTATCCCGTGCATGGGATTTAGAGATACAACCGGAGAGGCCTCGGTTAAACCATATCCCTCCAGAAGTGGAACCTTAAATTTTTCCTCAAACCCTTTTAATACCTCCGGAGGCAGGGCTGCTGCGCCGGAGATACATATTCTTAACGGGTCAATCATCTTTAAGATGCGCGAGGTAAAAACAGGAGGGATGTGCATATGGGCAAGGATATGGTAAATCGAAGGAATTCCCACAAAAACACTTACCTTCTTTTTAATTACGTTTCTTATTACCTTACGAAATGGCCAGAGCGAATCAATAATTACAATGCTTGCTCCTGCATACAAAGGCATAAGCACGCATACTGTCCAGGCAAAAGAATGAAACATGGGGAGCAGGCAGATAAAATTATCGTGCTTGTTAGCTTCTATCGCCTTATCACAGGCAAAACAATTAGAGAGAAAATTATTATGGGTAAGTATTGCCCCTTTGGGTTGACCGGTAGTGCCTGAGGTATAAAGTATTGAGGCAATGCTTTCTTCATTTATCTCTTCCAGTTTTAATTTAGAAGTGGTTCTTTCAATAATTTCATAAAAATTCAGAGTATCGGAGGTTATGCCATCCACCAATATTATGTATTTAAGACTCCTTAATTTTTCTCTTATTGGCCTGACGATATCCAGATAAGCAAGCGAGGTTACTATACAAGCAACATTGGCATCAGCAAGGATAAACTCTGTCTCTTCTTGTTTAAACATATTGTTTATCGGCACAACTATTGAGCCAGTTTTGATTACGCCGAAATTAGCAATCACGAATTCCGGTGAATTTGATAAGAAAATGGCAACCTTATCTTTCTTTCTAATCCCCAGATTCTTGAGGCCCTGGGCAAAGCAATCAGAGAAATAGGCAAGCTCTCTGTAAGTAACCTTCTTATCCATAAAATACATAGCTATTTTATCCGCATTGGCAACTGCGGTTGTGTTCAGCATCTCAACCAAATTTTCCGGTATTTTTTTCTTATTCATCGCATTAAAAGCAGTAAGATAAAGGCGAGCAACACAAACACAGCCACCCAGATAATCCATTTACTTTTCGGAAGTGGCGAAACCGGCTGGCCGCAATAAAGGCAAAATAAACTATCCACTGAGATAGGCTTGCCGCAATGGGGACAGTCTCTTTTCTCGGCGGATTGCTCCTCAGGCAGTTCATCTTCTGTTGTAAAATCAAAATTATCTTCCATTTTCCTCTAATTTCAAGTATCGAGCATCTAGCATCGAATATCTATTCTCCAATAATCTTAATTAACACACGCTTTCTGCGCTGACCATCAAATTCACCGTAAAAAATCTGCTCCCAGGGGCCAAAGTCCAGTTTTCCGTCGGTTACAGCCACTACCACCTCGCGCCCCATAATTGTCCTCTTAAGATGCGCATGGGCATTATCTTCACCGGTCAGATTATGCTTGTATCTTTTTTTATCAAAGGGAGCTAAACCCTCAAGCCAGAGAGTAAAATCCTGATGCAGACCTTCTTCATCATCATTGATAAACACGCTTGAGGTTATGTGCATGGCATTAACCAGACAAAGCCCTTCTTTTATCCGGCTTTCCTTCAATGCCTCCTGAATCTGAGGTGTAATGTTAAGCAACTCCTGCTTGTTTCTGGTATTAAACCACAAGTGTTTGGTATAGGATTTCATATTATCTCCTTATACAATATCTGGTTTATGCTTCTTTTAGGCACATGCAATCTGCCCTGTCTATCCTTCCAATATTTAATTGAATTCTTGAATTTCTCCACAACCGGAGATTCGCCCAAGTAGCCTAAGGATATAATTGAGTCCAACCGGTAATCTCCGGGAATATCCAATATCTGCTTAATCTTAGCCCGGTTGATTGCCTGCATCCAACAGCTGCCAATACCCTGCTCCCAGGCAGCTAAAAGGATATTCTGGACCGCTGCCCCCACGTCATAAGCAGCGTATTTTGGCTCTGCCTTAATCTTATTTACCAAAACAGCGATGTAGGCGACCGGCCTGTTATCTAGGGGGGGAATCCCATAAGAAGCGATGTAACCTGCCCAGCGAAGATGCGGGAAAATCTTAGTGCAGATATTTTTATTGGCTATAACCATAAACTCCAGGGGTTGTAAATTCGCCGCCGAGGGGGCAAGCCTGGCAGCATTGATTAGTTTTCTTAGAACAGCTCTGGAAATGGGCTTTTGCTTAAATCTTCGGATAGTACGCCGAGAAACAATTGCATCATAAATTGCGGATGTTCTTTTATGCATTCTTATCCTCCGATAAATTGCAGGATTATCTTTCTTGAGCGCGGCCGATTATCAAACTCAGCTAACACAATTTGCTGCCAGGTACCCAATATAAGTCTGCCTGAATTAAACGGGACTACTAATGACGGCCCCTGCAGCGCAGAGCGCAAGTGACTAAAGCCATTGGCATCGCCCCAGGTTTCATCGTGGGCATAGGATTTTGTTGAAGGAATAAGCTTCTCATACAAATCCTTAATATCAGAGATTAAACCAGGCTCGTATTCAAAGGTAGTTATCGCGGCGGTAGAACCAATCACAAATACGGTTACTGTGCCTTCCTGGAGGCCGGTTTTTTCCAGAACATCCTGAACTTGTTTAGTAATATTTATTAAATCGCCTACTCCTTTGGTTTTTAGGCTTAGCTGTTTACTTATGACCCTCATTTCTCTGGTTCCTTAATAACGAATATCTTGTGCTTGGAGGCCTGGCCTTTCAAAAGCGAAATATATGATTTACTGACAGCGAAATAATTAGATAAAACCTCTATTACTGCCTGATTTGCCTGACCTTGTCTTGGCCTGGCCTTAACCCATATTAAAAACTGGTTCTCAGCGACCTTCTTAATTCTATTCTCCTTGGCATTCGGTTTAACCCTGACCAGAATCTTAAACAAGGCGCGCCTCTTTTGTATCAACGTAAATCAACCAGCACTCTGGTATTCTCTTTGGATAAAGCTCACTTATAAGCTGCGCATATTCCCTAATCTGCTGTTCGTGCTCTGGTTGATAACCCTCACCAGTTTTATAATCAATAATCCAAATTTTATCTTTAGCAAAAACCAAGCGGTCAATCCGTCTAAGATTGCCATATTTATCTGCTATCTCTTTTTCATTAAAGGCAGGGAATTCCGGATTAAAGAACTGCTGCATCTTAGAGTGGTTGAAGAAATCATAAAGACACTGAGTTATCTGCTCAGATTCCGGATAATTAAATAACCGACAGGCATCCTTTACCTGTTCAACATACAGGGACCTATCTTTTAGGAAACCAGACGGGTCAATCCCTGCCAGAAGATAATGTAGAACCTCGCCTCGATTAATCAGATATCTTTTTTCTAAGGGGCCAATCTGCTGCGCCTGAATTAGCTGACTCTTAAATATATCACCAAACCTCTCTTGAGGTAAAACCCTGGTTGGCTTAATATTCTTTTTAGCTTGTTTGCTTAAGCGCTTAGGTCTCCTCCGATAAGTCTTCCTGCTACCGAACTCTCTTACATTCTCTTCTGCCCCCAGCAACAGGGAAATCGCCGGATTCCTGCCGCGGTTAATCCTCTTGGGAATAAATATGTAAAGCTCGCTGGCAGCGCGGGTCATACCAACATAAAGGCAATTCAATTCATCTAAAAGGGCTTGAAAATACTCCTTCTGATAAATCGGCGCCAATTCGGAGTACCCTAGACAGATATCCTTCTGAGGATATAATAGATATAGCCCCTCGGGCGTCTCATGAACAATCTTGGGTGCCTCAAAAGCAACCTCGCCCACCTTTATTTCTAATATCGCATAAGGTAAGATTACTACTGGCGAGGAAAGCCCTTTGGCTTTATGAATGGTAAGTATCCTGATTGCATCTAAACCCGAAGATAGCTGGACAAACAGGTCTTCCTCCTGAGCATTTTCCCACCACTCCAGAAAATCAGCCAGAGAATTCCTGCCCTGTTCTTGCAACACATTCAATATCTCCAGGAGTCGCTGCGTAAAGCCACAGAGCTGAGGGAAATTGTCTTCAATCTTAAATTTTATCAGGATGCTCTCAAGCAAATCATAAACCGGTAAGAACCCCACGGCGCCAAACAAGTATTGCAGGAATTCTTCCCAGACCTGCGGAAATTCCGAGCGAAATTTTGTATAGAGCACGCCCCTATCCTGATTAATCCTCATCTCCTCCAGCCATAACTGCAAATTTTCAGGACTCAATTTTGTTGCCTTAATAAATATCTCGCCTAAGATAACATTGGCAAAACAAAGATTATCAATAGGAGAGTTTAAGAATTTAAGCAGCGCGATTATCTGCCGGATAAGGTAATTCTGCCGGATACTGATTGTGCGGGATGCGCAAACAGGAAATTCCTGCTCAAGAAGGTATGCGGCCAGCCCTTCTGCTTCCTGATTATCCCGCACCAAGATTAAGATATCCTGATAGTTGAATCTCTTCTTCAAATCCCTAAGGGTTTGCTTTACTTTAATATTTAAAATATCCTGTAATTGCTCACTGTTTTCTGCCTCCAGCTCTTCTAATCTGACATACCCTCCGCGGGAATCCGCTGCCGCCGGCTGCTGCTGGCTGTCCTTAAAAACAACCAAGACCCTCTGCTGGAATTCTTTGTTTAATTGGGGAAATTTATCTAAAAAATGCTTTAAGTTTTTCTGGCTGAATACAGAATTGTTAAACTCAACAATCGCCCTACGTGAGCGATAATTACACAGCAGGGATTGATCATAAACCTTGACTACCTGCTTCTTAAATCGGGACTTAATTAAATCAAAGAGTTGAACCTCCCCGCCCCGGAAGCGATAGATTGCCTGCTTTTTATCTCCCACATAAAACAGGGACCCGCCCTTGGCGAGCGCATCCTCAACCAGGGCCTGTATATTCTCCCACTGTAATATGCTGGTGTCTTGAAATTCATCAATCAGATAATGATAGAATACCAACGATAGTTTATAATAAATCTCTGCCGGCAACAGGCCCTCGCTGGTTAAAAATTGCCTTGCCTTTTTATTTAATTCCTCCAGAAAGACAATCCTCTTTTCTTGCTTGTAATCCTCCATGCGCTTTCGGAATTCCGCAAACACCTTAAGGTAAAAGCTATATTTTAACCAAACAAAGGCATGCGCATAATTATCGTATTGGCTCTTCAGTTCTGCCCAATTTCTGAGTAAATCTGCATTGGCCGGCTGCGCATCTTTTTTTAATATGCCCTCACCGGGTGAAAGAGTTTTATTAACATAACGATTAAGTATCTTAAGGAAGTTGGCGCCTGAGCTATCCAGAGAGACAGACAGGCCGTTGATAAACTTTTGATTAACATCTCTCTGCGCGGGCAGAGATGCAAGGCACTGTCCGACCTTTTCTTTAAGTTGCTTCTCTGTCTGACTTAAATCTAAATCCCCAGGAATCTCCCTGAACAGCTTTGCCCGGGCGTTCTCCTCCCGATAAAATCTGGTCAGCAGACCAAGCAACATCCTTCTGGGATTCCAGTGTTTCTGTCCCTCAATCACCAAAAAGTGATTCAGGAATCCCAAAAGAAGCTCAACTATATCCTGATTGTAGACCGCCTCGTCTAGAAAAATATCTAAGACATATTCTAAATAGGGTTGGGTCTCAGGAGTAATCTCATAATCAGGAGGCAGTTTAAGTTCGAGGCTTGAGGCAACCAACAGGCTGTGTACAAAACTATCGATTGTGCGTACCGCAAAATCAGAAAAGTTGTGGATGATTTCATCAACAATCTGCATTGCCAAAGATGAATCCTCATCCTCACCAAGCGCCCGGCTCTTTAGCATCCTGAGAATCTCCTGCTTCATCTGGTCAGCAGCCTCATTGGTAAAAGTAACTGCTAGCAGGTTACGGAAATTAAACGGAACAGGAGTCTTATTAGAATAATTAAGCAGGAAGTCGATGTAGCGCTGGGCCAGTCTTCTTGTCTTTCCTGAACCAGCTGAGGCCTCATAAACAAAGATGTGGGGGAAGGATAAGGCGGGACTAGTAATACCTCTGCCTTGCTTAGGTTTCTTGGTTGATTTCCTCTTTCTCATCAGGAAGCATCTCTATATTGATTTCCTTTTTTGTTTTTGTTCGAAGCTCTTCGATTTGCTTAAGCGGCCGCTCCAATTGATTGCGCCGGGTCGAAACTAACCTATCGAACTCATCCCGTGCCTCGTCTATTTTTTTACCCATTTTATCCATAGATTCAATAAATAGAGTCCATTGTTTATTGAATGCTCCGAGAAGAGAAAGTATATGCCCGGCGGTTCGCTCCAGATTAAAATTATCCACCGCCTGTCTAATTACTGCCAGGATAGCATACAGCGTAAGCGGAGAACACAATATAACCCTATTCTTCAATGCCTCATCTAATATAGAACGATCGCTCTCATTAATAAAGGCGTATATCTGCTCATTGGGGATAAATAGAATTACATAATCTACGGTATTAGCAGCAGGGTTAATATAATCTCGGGTGGTTACCTCCTTTATCCTTAACTTAACGTCTTTTAAAAATTGCTCTTTGTATCTTGTTTTTTCGGAATCTTCGCGGGTTTCAACATAATGCCGATAATTATCATATGGAAATTTAACATCCATATTGACTATCCGATTTTGCGGCAAGGGGAAGGTAAAATCTGGCCGGCCGGCCTCTTGTGCCCTCTGTTTTGTATAATTTATGCCTTCGATAAAACCGGCTAATCTCAATATATCCTCAGCCATTCTCTCGCCCCATTGCCCGCGAATCCTGCTACTACTCAAAGCGCTCTCAATGCGCGAGGTGGTCTCCTGAAGCCTTGCGGTTTGTTCTGCGGTTGACTTAATTTGAGCGCTAACCTCACCAAACTGCTGCTTGCGGTCCTCCTTAAAACCCACAACCAGGTCTTGAACCTCTTTTAATCTATCCTGCATCTGGCCGTGTGCCTGGTCAATTAGTTCTTTTTTCTTATCCAGTTCCTTTTGGTGAACCTCGCTCTGTTTGGCCAAAAATTCTCCCGCGAGTCTTAGGAAATCATCAGTATTCTTAGATAATGCCTCTGAGGACATTGCTCTGAAGGAATCCTTCATTTCTCTCCTGTTAATCCATAAAATAACCATAACCACTAATACGCCAACAACTAAACCTACAATAAAAGGAATCATACTGCCTCCATTTTTAATTAACGCATAATTCATGGGGCACAAGATGTGATATAAGTTTGAGTCTCATTTATTATACCACAAATTAATCTTACTGAATCTGGATTTTTGATCTGGATTTTTGGACTTATTTAGCTGATTCAGATAAGAGGTATCCCAAAGGGATTAACCAACATTAAGGCTAAGGCTTGGTTAAAAGCTTGGCTCAATGCAGAGGATTTTATAAGTCTTTAAATCCTTCAGGCCCCCCTGGATAAAGGAGAGATTGGTTAGGTATTTCATCTTGCACCAGGTAAGAAATTTACTGCGTGGCTCCATCGAGAAGTTCCATTTAACATATTGATAAACGAAAAAGAAATAAAGGAGAAGAAATAGCCAACTAAATAAACCCCAAGAAAAGATTAATCCAAGAAGAAATAATAAAGCACTTAAGTGCATCAAATGAAAATTGCCTAAGTAGATAAACCCCTTCAGTGGCAAGGGAAGAAAAAGCGAGGGTTTGGATTGTAAAAATTGGAGAATTATCTCTAAGCCATTTTTCTTTACATACTTATCAATTAGAGGGGCATGTGCTTGACCATAGGTTACCCAAACCTTTCTTAAGGACTTCAAGTCCGCGCGATGCATATGGTCAACCCTTGCCTTTGGAGCGAAATAAAACTTCCATCCACTCTTTCGATGTTGAAAACTAAAGTCCATATCCTCCCCTGTCAGCTTATCCCAAAATTTAGCCCCCAATTCTTTAACTACCGATGCCCGATAGGCAACATTGCATGTTCCAAAGAAATAGGCTCTATGTCCTCCGATGTCAGACGGGCGGGGACTCTTAGGAAAATTGGGAAAATAGCCCTCCTTAATAAATCCATATCTAGGAGAAACCATATTAAATCGGAAATGCTGACACCAGGCTTCAACAAGATTATCTTGGTCAACCTCCAGCGTAAAAACTTCTCCTCCTACTGCAGCAATTTTTGGGTCGCGCTCAAACTGATTTAAAATCTTTCTAATCCAATCTCTACACGGCGCACAGTCAGCGTCGGTAAAAAAGAGAAAATCACCTTTGGCAACCTCTAAGGCACGATTGCGGGCGTAAGCCGGAGATGGTGAATAGGGGAGTTGGACGAGGTTAATAAAAGGGTATCTTTTCTGCCAATCATTGATAATCTCCACGGTTTTGTCAGTTGAGCCGCCATCGGCAATAATAATCTCCAAAAGTTCACGCGGGTAATCTATGTTCAGCAGATACTCAAATGTCTTTTCGATTGTCCGCTCAAAATTTTTTACAGGTACAATAACAGAAACAAAATGCATCTAGCTCCTTGATTATTTTTACCCCACCACCCTCTTATCCTAACCCTACATTACCCTAGGTAAGGTGTAGGATTTATTGTTATGATTATCTTCTGTAGCTATTTAAATTCTCTTGATTAATAAGAATATAATCAGGGCTAAGAGTAAAAACGCAATCCCCAAGACCCTCTGAGTCTTAGGGTTAGCTATTCTCTTATCCAAATCAAAGGACCTGTCTAATATTCGTCTAAAAACAGAAAAAACTCGACCGCCAAGAACCAAATCCAGCCCGATTACGGTTCCTGATATCCCTCCTATAAGAGCAATAATCCTAAGTAAGCGAATATATGTAAGCTCGTCCATCCCGGCACCTCCTTATTTTTAATCCCTGGAGAATTAAAAACCTCTAATTAGCCCTTCGCTTATACGTTTATCCTTATGACCAATGCTAACATCAAGGCAGTAATAACTAAGAGAGTAAATCCTAAAATTAGCCTGGCCTTAGTTATTAATATCTTTTCCAAACTTATGCTGGGGCGGTATGCATCGAGAATTTTGCTTATCGCTATAAGTACCTTGGGCCCTAAAATAAATGTCAGGGCTATTATGAAACCAATCCCATTACAGATTAAACTTAAATTTCTTAAAAATTTCAATCCAACAAACCCATCCACCTTCATCCCTCCTTACCATATTATTTTAGTTGAATCAAATACCGGACCTTCCTTGCAAACGGCTTGATAACCACTCTTAGTTTTAACCATACAACCCAAACACACGCCCAAACCACAAGCCATATATTCCTCTAAAGAAACCTGTGCCGGAATATTATGCTGCCGGGAGATTATGCTGATTTCACGAAGCATTGGCTTTGGGCCGCAGGCGTATATAGTCGATAGTCGATAGTGGTTAGTAGATAATATATATTTTAATAAATCTGTGACCTTGCCTTTGAATCCGGCTGAACCATTATCTGTGGATATTTTAACACTACAACCTAAAGTTGCAAACTCTTTTTTAGATAAAATTTCTTTTTTTGTCTTTGCACCAATTAATACCTGGATTCTAGATGCTGGATACTGGATTCTCGTCTGTTGAGCCAAGAATAACATAGGCGCTATTCCCATGCCGCCCCCAATGAGTATCGAGTATCGAGTATCGAGTATCGAGTATCCGTTTCCTAAAGGCCCTAAGACATCTAGATATTCTCCGGGTTTTTTCTCTGATAAAATCTCTGTCCCCCTGCCAACAACCTTGTAAAGAATTTCTATCCGACCTTTATTATGCCTTGATTTCCCGTTATTGACAGAGTGGATGCTAAAGGGGCGCCTTAAAAGAGGCTGATGACCTTCTGATACGCGCAATGTTACAAACTGTCCGGCTTGGGCAATCCGAGCAATCTCAGGTAAATCAAGAGCCAATTTATAATAATCACCAGTTAAATGAATATTAGAAACAATCTTTGCTTTCTTTTGTATTATTTTAGCCAATTCAAGAAATTTTTGTAACCCCAGATAAACACAGGGAAACACTGTTGATTTTTTCTGTGTCCATCTGTGTTCATCCGTGGTTTATATTTTCCAACTAACGCTGGCACCTTGGACAGAAGTAGGTTCCCCGACCTGCCAGGGTAACTCTCTTTATCGGGGTCTTACACACAAAACAAGGTTCTCCTTCTCGGTCGTAGACCTTATGATACTTAGCGTAATCCCCAGGCTGGCCGGATAACTGAACATATTGATCAACAGAAGAACCCTTATAATCTATTGCCTGCTTTAACACTACTTGTATCTGTTTAAAAAGTGTTTCCTTTTCTTTGTCTGATAAAGAAGAGGCAGGTCTTTGGGGGTGTATCCTGGCTCTAAATAAGGCCTCTGCGGCATAGAGATTACCTATCCCTGAAATAAATGCCTGATCCATCAATAGCGGTTTTATCTTAGTATTTTTATTAGCAAGCATCTGCTTGAATTGGTCTTTTGTTAAATCAAACGGCTCAGGTCCCAATTCCTTAATAAAATCTAGGCGCCTCCAATCATCCACTAACCTCAACTCACCCAGCAGGCGCCGGTCATAAAAATCCAACCAATTATTATCAGATAATCTAAAACTCACCCGGCTCTGTGTAGAATTACCGGGATAGATAAGCTGTCCGGTCATCTTAAGATGTATGGTTAAGGATTTTCCAGTTGATAGTTCTAAAATCAGGAGTTTGCCTCTTCTTAAGATATTTTTTATGGTTGAATTTTTCAGGCCCTTTAAAAATCTTCCCTTCTCGGGTTGCTTTACAACCTTGGAGTTGTTTATCTTAACCTCAATAATCTTTTTACCCAAAACTGCTTTTTGCAATTCTAGTTTTATGGTTTCAACTTCAGGCAATTCAGGCATATCCCCTAACCCCTCATTATTGACTACTGGCTACTAACTTAACCCACACTTCCCTTGTCCTTGGACCATCACCTTCAGCAAAAAATATACCCTGCCACGTGCCCAAACAGAGCCTACCATCCTCAACTAATATATGCAGGCTGTTACCTAAGAGCGAGGATTTGATGTGGCTGTCCGCATTACCCTCCATATGAGAGTAACCTCGACCCGCGGGTATCAGTTTATTAAGAGTATTAACAATATCCTGCTTAACCGAAGGGTCAGCATTTTCATTGATGGTAATCCCGGCTGTGGTATGAGGCACAAACAAAAAACAAACACCCTGCCTTACTTTTGATTTAGCAACTATCTGCTGAATCTTATTGGTTATATCAACCAGCTCTATCCGTTTTGTGGTTTGGACTTCAATCTTCTCCATAATCTTTACTTATTCCTTAATCTTTACCACTTAATACTAATTTTACCTCAGCTATCGCTTCTTCAACTGTATTAACCTTCACCACCCCTGGTATATCCCAAGATTTCAGGCTAACCACTGGGATGCGAAACTGAAGAGCATAAGCGATTTCAGATAGGGTTCCTGCTTCACCAGGTAAAGCCACCACTACATCAGCGCTCTTTACCACTAATACATTCCTAGCTAAGCCTAGTCCAGAGGGAATAATAACATCCACATATTCATTGGCGTCGTTTTTATCGTAACTGGGTATAATACCTATAGTTAAACCCCCTGATACCTTAAAACCCTGACAAATCGCCTTCATTGTTCCACCAAGGCCACCTGAAATAAGAATATCAACCACTTTAGCCAATTTTTTGCCTAAATTTTGGGCTAATTGTTCCACTTCATTCGAGCAGTTATGGCCACCTATTACTCCTACTACCTTTTTTCTCACATTTTCTCCTCTGTTAACTATCAACTATGAACTATTGACTATGAACTAACATATGCGCCTGGCAGGAGTTGCGAAGTTCCGAGCCTACTATCTTAATCCTTAAAAGGCGAGGAACGAAGTCCCGAGGCTTAATCGCTTACAGCGTAGAAGCCGAGGGAAACCTGTTCCCAGATCCAAATTTTATTAGCCTCAATTTATTTTCTCTACTAAGATTCTTTATTTCTATCTCACGACTTAAAGCCCGGCTCTTAGAGTCACATTGCTCCGTATATAACAACTCTAGCGGCCTCTTTCTTCTTGTAAACTTAGCGCCTTTGCCTCTATTGTGTAATGCTAGTCTTTTTTCAACATCCTCAGATATGCCTGAGTAAAAAGTTCCATCCTTGCATCTTAAGATATATACATACCACATTCATCTTTAATCTTATATTCCCTCGTTTCATGTAGTTCAACTAGAGAAACTCGGGACTCATTTTTGCTGCGCAAAAATTCGTGCGCCTGGCAGGAGTTGAACCTGCACATATGGCTCCGGAGGCCACTGCGCTGTCCATTACGCTACAGGCGCGTCGTTCGCTATTGCTTATTCCTGAGTTGCAAGTAAACAAATTTTACTTGTTGGTATGTCAAGACCAAGCTCGCGTCCTTAGGACGCTCACTCCTTAGGAGAGGGCAAGCCCCCTCCTAACGCTCCACAATATTTATTAACCGCTGGTCGCTGTTCTCCCCCAAGCGTGGGGGACAATCTCCCCCACACCCCCTTAGGTTTTTAACAGCGAGCAGTTTAACTCATATACTTATATCCGCCTGTGGCGGATAGCTATTAAAAACCTGTCATTCGCTTAACATCTTCAACATATCTTAAATTTGCGACTGTAGAGAGATATTTTAGTGAAAATAACCAATAGAAGTAAAATCAGATATATTGTATTATCGAATATTCAAGAATTATTCTTGCTCGGGCAATTGATTAATAGTCTCTAATATATAAGATGCGTGAACTACAACAGCTAACGCCAAAGGGTGGACTTGTTGTTTTGTTTCATATAAACTCTCAACGGTTTCTGCTACGGAAAACTCTCTCGAAACAATACCCGCAATAAACTGAATTGTACCTAGATGTAGCCCTCCCGTATAATTTCTATTAGACTCTACAAAATAAACAGGTCCACCACTGTTACCTCTAAAAACCTCGAAATCAAGTAAAAAGGACTTGTATTTTTGCGTAGGGATAAGAGGGAAAGATGCAACTTTGCCACTCCTTAATATAGGAAAGCCTTCTTCGTTTGCTTCAGTTCCAAAGGGAAAGCCTAAACAATACATTTCATCGCCAGGATGAATTTCGAAATCAGCCAAAATTTTGTCATCAGCGAACATACTCGTAGATAGCAGTTGGTAATCGGCATCCTCTGGGATTTTAACATATATCGCAGCAACATCAATCCCTGAATTATTTTTGACCCATAAATCATTATTACCTTGACGTATTCTAATCTTCCAAGGAGCTTTGATAAGTAAACCATCATTTTGTTTTTTTCGCAAATAAATTGTCGCCTCTTCACCCTCCATATTTTCTAACACATGCGCCGCCGTTACTAGAACAAAACTTGCTTGAGTTGGATCTTTTTTAAAAGGTCGCCCGATTAAAAAACATGTTCCAATAGAACCTTTCCCTTCAATTTTGTAGGTATTTCTCATCATGGCAGAATTTAATTCCAATATATTTTGATTGTCAGCCATAACTCCTCCTCCAAACAAGCACATAAGAATCGTTATTAATATTATTTTATTTAACATGATTTCGCAATTTTCGATAATTTCTCGTATCTTAACTACCTTATCATCGTTTGAATGAGGATTTTTGGCCTTCCTTAAAATGAACCTGGCGGTTTTTGAGCGAATGTCGATTTTAGCCAAAGCAGCTTGAGCAACGAGGGAATCCGAACGCGGAAGCATTCGGATGGCGAGGATGTCCGAGCCCGTCCTGGGCGTAAGCCCGACGGGCGAGTTCCGCGAGCACACCTGAGTTGCGAAAGACCTTTGGCGTTAAGAAATCGACGTTGAGCGAAAAAAGCGACAGGTTCATTTAGCCCTGTCGCATCAAACTTAAGTCCGCCATTATTTACAAAGAACACTACTTCAGCAGATTTTCGCTGATAACTTTGGTTACAAATTCTTTATCATTGACTTTAAACTGCTGGATGGAGAATTTACTGAAGCCCTTAGCACCCTTCTTGGATAGGATGGCTTCCATGTATCTAAAGCATTTCCCAACGCCTGTGCCACTGCCATAGGTAGTAAACAAAACCAGAACCTTTCCTTCGACGCCAGAGCATTTATCCAGATATGCATTCATTGCCGGCGCTGGCCCAAATGCCCAAACCGGCGTTCCCAGGCAAATTAAATCATAATCTGATAAGTCAAAATCTGCTAAAGGAATCTTTGCCTTTTTATGAAAAAATGCGCGTCTTGCCTGAGCAAAGAAAGACGTTGATTCATCCTGCGGCTCTAATCTCGATATTTTAACCTCATATTTTGGTTTTAGATATTCGGCTAAAATATCAGCCACCCTTTTTGTATTACCGCTGTAAGAGTAATAAATAATTATACTTTTCATTCCAATAGGGTTTACATTTTCAGTAATGCTAAAAAATCAAAACTAATACCCTGAATCAAAGTATATCTCATGTTTAGATATTGTGGGCAGTAGTTTGTGGTCCATCCCTATCATAATCAATTCAAAGGCCCTTGTTTGCCGTCTTTTAAAATTCCCTATTTTTACGACTCCGTTCCATAGGGGCACATCTTTATCAAATACACTGAGCCGGAATATTGCAGAGTGGTAATCCTTAAGAGAACAGTTCGTTATTTCCCCTTTTGCAATTACCCAGGCTTGAGCGCCATATCTTTTAAATCTGACATTATGGTAGAGAAAACCAGCCTGACTCATATCATTAGAATAAATTCAACTGCTCCTCGCTCTTTGTTGGCTTTTCTCCCTCGCTGAATATAGAAATCTTGCCATATTCCCCGTCAAAACCGGGCTGAACAACAACCCCTCCCCTGCGCACACGCAATATACCCTCAGCTATACGCCTGGGCAAATTCTTTTCTAAATCCTCCTTCTTTGCCCGCAGGAGAATCTCAAATTCTGTGCCAAACTTGGATATTGCCATCCGATATTCAGCCTCAACTGCCTTACTGCCTTTAGTCACTCCCTTTGCTTCAGCAATAACCTCATCCAAGGGTATGAGGTTTTTATAAGGAATGGCATTGGGGGGCTGATAGCCTTCAGAACGGTCAGAAAGCTGCTGTACTCGATTCATTACCCCCACAGTTAGAGACTTGCCGCACTTGGGGCAGATATTTTTATGTGCCTTGGTTTCTTGCGGTGAAAACCTAACCCCGCAAAGCCGATGTCCATCAAAATGATATTTCCCTTCCTCAGGAAAAAACTCTATGGTATATAAAAATTTACTTTTATCCTTTTTCTTTAATACATCGATAATGTCTTTATACGTCAACTGGCAATTGAATACATTGGCCTCCCGGCCAATGCGCGAGGGACTATGTGAATCGCTATTGGAAATGAGACTGAAGCGGTCAAGACTAGACCAGCGCCAGTTCATTGCCGGGTCGCTACTTAAACCTGTTTCAAGAGCAAATATTTTAGATGTCTGTTCCTCAAAACAATCTTCGATTCTATTAAAGCCGGACATTGAGCCAAATACGCTAAACCAGGGCGTCCAGACATGTGCGGGCACAAAAAAACATTCCTCATCAATATCGAAAACTATCCGGGTCAACTCCGCTGCATCAATGCCTAATATTGGCCGGCCATCCGAGGCTAAGTTTCCCCAACGGCTTAGGGTATTATTTATCTTATCTACTGTTTTAAACGAGGGGGCAAAGATGATATTGTGGATACGGTATCCGCGGCCCTTTTTAGAATAGATACTGCTAATCTCTGCGGTTAATATAAAATAAATATCTCGATACTTAAATAAGCCGTTGCCCAAGTCCTCTAAATTCACTTTTAATTCCTCAAGCCATAAATGATGGGTAAAATCACCCGTCCCCATCAGGGTTATGCCTTTTAGTTTTGCCCATTCAGCAATATGCTCAATATCCATACTCCGACTGGTTGCCCGGCTGTATTTTGAATGAATATGAAAATCGGCAATAAATTCCATTTCTGTTTAGTCCGTTATGTCCATTAGTTCCGTTATTTCTGTTAACGGAAATAACAGAATTAACACTTTATCTCATCTAAGGTTTTTTCAATGTTTCCCCAGTGCGTTCCTGCCCAATAGATGCGCTGACATAGAGCACAGGTAAAGAATTCATCCTGGGTTTTAAATACATACTCAGGGACCTTATGTTTAATCTTTTGTTTTTCAATCTGTTGTAACTCTGTATTACAAATCAGGCAGCGGCTAAACATCGCATCTTTATCCAGCTTGATATCTAAGTCTTTAAGCACCTGTTTTAATTGCTGGTTAACTTCATCACTCTTTACCTGAACCAGCTTGACTCCCCTGGCCTTATTAATAAGACGTGAATTGCGGGTTAAAATAATGCGCTTATCTCTTAATGCCTGAATAAGCAAGGAGGAAAAATTCCCCGGGTAATAAACCGCATCAAAACCCAGAATGCGTAACCACTTGGCGAGTCTGCCCAATTCCGGGGTCAAAATGAATCTCATCCCATTAGAAATAATCCATTAGAAATCCTATAGAGACTTCTAACGGGGCTCATCCCCTATAAACAATTTTACCATTACAAATGGTATAGTCAACTATCCCATTCAGCTTCCTGCCCAAGAATGCCGAATTTTTAGACTTAGATAAAAAGTTATCCTTATTCACTATCCATTCCTGTTCAGGGTCAACAATGATTATATCCGCATCTTTGCCCGGCGATAAAACCCCTTTATCAATCCCAAGAATCCTGGCAGGATTGGTAGATAATTTCTTAACCAAATCCGTCCAGCCTAATATGCCTGCCTTGACCAATTCGGTTATACCTGCTGCCAATTCGGTTTCGAGACCTATAATCCCAAATGCTGCCCGGTCAAACTCTATATCCTTTTCATTCTCTGTATGCGGCGCATGGTCTGAGGCAATAGTGTCGATTGCGCCGTTTTTCAAGCCCTGCTTTATTGCCTCTGTATCGTGCCTGCTTCTTAAGGGAGGATTTACCTTCATATTGGTGTCGTATCCCAAAACCTCTTCCTCGGTTAAACAAAAATAATGCGGGGCGGTCTCTGCGGTTACCCTTATGCCCTTGTTCTTGGCTTTGGCAATAATCTCTACTGACTCAGCACAACTTACATGGGCAATATGCATTGGGCTAGAAGCCCTCTGTGCCAGCTGGATATCTCTTGCTATTCTTTTATATTCTGCCTCCCGAGGAATACCTCGTAAACCCATGCGGGTAGAAATAATTCCTAAATTAACTACCCCGCCGCGAGAAAGCAATCTATCCTCGCTATGACAGATTACTAAAATTTTGTTTTGCCTGGCTCTCTTTAACGCCCTTAAAAGTAACTCCGGGGAATCGACGGATGAGCCGTCGTCGGTAATCGCAATTACGCCCTGCTTCTTCAATTTAGGTATATCGGTCATCTCGCGCCCCAAACGATTCCGGGTAATCGCAGCAGCAATAAATACGTTTGCCTTTGCGGTTTTCTTAATGATGTTTTTCAGCAGCCTGACATTTTCAACACAATCGATAGCCGGTTCAGTATTGGGCATAGCCAGACAAGAAGTAACCCCTCCCTTTAGCGCGGCATATGTGCCGGTTGCTACAGTTTCTTTGTCTTCTCTGCCGGGTTCCCTTAAATGTACATGCATATCTACAATGCCAGGCATAACTATTTTTCCAACGGCGTCAATTATCTGGTCTGTCTCCGCTTTTATATCCTTGGCGACTCTGGAAATTCTTGAATTTTTAATCAAGATATCCCGTATATCGTCAATATTGTTTGCTGGGTCAACTACGCGACCATTCTTAATCAATATACTCATTACCTTTATCCTGCGGTAGAAGTAGCAGCCCTGCCAAGGCGGCGATGGATAAAAAACTTACTTCAGGAAGAGGCCGTCATTGAGGGCGAAGCGAGGAATTTTCTTGTGCCTGAGATACCAAAAACAGCACTGCCATTCTGGCGGCGATCCCGTTAGTAACCTGCTCTAATATAACCGAGTTTATCCCATCAGCAACCTCGCTGGATATCTCCACTCCGCGATTAAGTGGCCCGGGATGCATTACAATAATATCCTTTTTAGCCTTGCTAAGCCTCTCGGCGGTTATGCCAAAATTCTTAAAATACTCTATCTGGCCGGGGAAGACATCTTTTTCATCGCGTTCAAATTGCATTCTTAAAACATTTACCGCATCCGCATCTGCTAAGGCCTCATCTATATCATAACTAACCCGTACACCCATCTGCTCTATGGCTGCCGGGATAAGCATCTTAGGCGCACAAACTGTTACCCTCGCACCCAATTTGGTTAATCCCCAAATATTCGAACGCGCCACCCGTGAGTGTGCGATATCTCCCACGATGGTCACATTTGCCCCCTCAATCCTTCCCAGCTTTTCCTTTAAGGTAAGCATATCCAGAAGGGCCTGGGTGGGATGCTCATGCCAGCCATCACCGGCGTTAACCACGCTTATATCCACATGACGGGCAAGCATTGCCGCTGCCCCTGAGCAGTTATGTCTGACCACAATAATATCTGTCTTTAATGCCTGGATATTAGTCCCTGTATCAATCAGGGTTTCGCCCTTTTTAACGCTGGAGGTCTCTGCCATTATGTTAATTACGTCTGCGGACAATCTCTTGGCGGCAATTTCAAAAGACACCCTCGTCCTGGTAGAGGGCTCATAAAATAAATTGACTACTGTTCTACCACGCAAGGCCGGAACCTTCTTAATCTCCCGAGTAGAAACCTCCCTAAACGACTCCGCAGTAGTTAAAATGAGTTCTATCTCCTGCCTGGTTAAATCCTCTAAGCCTAATAGGTCCTTCTTTGTCCAAACCATATGTTTTAATGACAAAATTCAAATGTCAAATTTCAAAACAGAAGTTTTGTCATTTGGTATTTGACATTAATTAGTTAATCCTTTTGCACAATAACCGCCTCATCCCTGCCGTCTACCTCCTCCAGGCGCAATTCAACCGTCTCATTATTAGCTGTGGGGATATTCTTGCCGACATAATCTGCACGTATAGGTAACTCGCGGTGTCCCCTATCTATCAATACTGCCAGTTGTATGGATTTTGGACGGCCGAAATCAACCAATGCATCCAGAGCAGCGCGGACAGTTCTGCCTGTATATAAAACATCATCTACCAAGACAAGATTTTTATCAGTAATATCGAAGCCTATTTCGGTCTTGTGCACTACCGGTTGCGCGGCAATCAAAGTCAGGTCATCTCGATATAACGTAATATCCAAGATGGCCACAGGTATATCTTCTCCTTCAATTTCTTTAATGCAACCAGCCAGGCGCTTAGCCAGATATGCTCCCCGATTTCTTATACCCACAATACAAAGCCCCTTTGTACCCTTGTTCTTCTCCAGTATCTCATGGGCAATACGCATCAGGCCACGCTTGATTGTGTCCTTATCTAGGATTTTAGCTTTCTCTCTCATAGTTAGTTAACCTCGATTAACCCCGCACCGTTTTGTTAAACACATTCTTTGAAACCCCAAAAGGTGCGGGGTTAATTCGCAGACGGCCTTCGGCCTACAATTTATGTCGCCCTGAGGTTTTTCTATACTCTATAAATTGTCTGTTCATTAAAAAACCCAATTGCATCTCTTGCAATTGGGTCAATAAACTTCTATTTAGAATTTCTGCCATCTTCGCTCCTTACCAGCCTCGCGGGTGCTGGCTTAAAGGATTTTATTTAACTAAACATAACATATAGATTAAGCCTTGTCAAGAATAATCTATTTTTTGGCAAGACTTTAGCATTTAACCTTTTTTGAGGATAAAATCTATAAGAAACTGGAGGGGAGGGGAAAAGAGATTGCATTAAAAATCTATTCTCATGCTATCTGCAGTGACAGTGATAGAACTCCCATCAACAGTTATTCCGAACTGCGTTCCTTCTTGAGGCGGAGTAAAGAACATTATATTACCGTCTCCGGCGTTAGTCCAAATTACTGTACCCTGTGTATCAAAATCAAAATACATACTAACCACCGAGTTCATGTTGATGCTTACCGGGTCGCCTAAATCGCTTTTAGCATAAACTTCTATATAACCATCGGTGTCGCCTGCCAAATCCAAATGAGCAGTAACCTCGCCTGGCGTTCCAGAACTTTTATGACTCTCCACATTCTCTGTCAAGGTTGCATTTGGAGGAAAACTTGCCCAAGTGGCAGTTGAGGCTGCAGCAGCATCAGCTCCGGTAACAGTTACATCGCCGCCGCTTCGAGTAATGTTCGTCGCCCCATCAGAACCTGAAAATACCATAGTCTCAGACAACACTACCTTGAAATTAACATAATTGCCCACCGGGATGCTTGCGTCATTCATAAATGAGCCGGCTACTGCTCCTGCAGCTACAGCAGCAATATCTATCACCTGGTTGGGAGTAGCTATGGTAACCCAACTACCTGCATCATTTTTCAACTGTATGTTCTGCACGGTAACTTTGTATGTTGAGGCATTACCCGTAGCAAAAGATTTAGTTGTAAAAAGCATAAGGATAAAAACGACGATTAATAAACATTTAATAGTTTTCATTATCCCTCCTTAATTAATTGCCGCGTTTTATCTCAATGGTGGCAGATGCTGTTTCGGTCCATTTCTCAACCTGAATATTAAAATTCCTCTCAACCCTCTCGAGGGTTCGCTCTCTTAAGTCAATCTCAGAAAAGGGTTCCTCTGACGGCTTAAGCGCAGAAAGAATACTCCCTAGAGTAAAACTATCAAAGGCGAAGTTAAATCTTGTGTCTATGCGCCATTCCTGGTCCCCTTTGTTATCGTCATAGGTCTCTAAATTAACGGCTATGCATTCAAACGGTTTAATCTCTCCTCTAAGTTTCCAACCATCCATATCGCTAAATTTCTTATAATCATAGTGATAATAACTGCCGAAGAGTTTAAGCCAAGGAAAATAAGGAACCGGACCGCCTAATTCAACATCAAAACCATCAACTACCTTTTCATAGCTGGCTGCGGTGGTTGTCTGCCAGATTGTCCGCTTGGGGGAAAGACCAAAATAGGTATTTAATCGTCCTTCCAGGCGCTTGCCAATTGCCTCTAAGCCAAAGCCGGTGCGATAATGCTGGTGCAAATCTTGATAGTCAAAGAAGGAATTCATACCAGCTAAAAGCTCCTCATTAACCAAACGCCGATAACCAAACCCTAAGCTATACACCCCCCTTTCGTCCTGAAGAGTCATCCGGCCATGAGTAAATATAGTATTTATTTTATCAAAGTCTTGATATAGGGGCTGTACCGTCTCAATATAAATGCGGGGCTTCTGGTCGGTCTCATAACTTATCCCATAATTGGTGCGCTTGAGCCACTCGGGAACCTCAGCGCCTTCATCAGCTATCCCGCTCTGAACAAGGCCTAAGGTCATTACGCCGAAGACGGCTATCATTCCTAAAAAGATTGTCTTTTGCATTCTCCAGCCTCCTTTTTAGATTCAAGGTTCATTTTATTATTATGCAGGATAAAGTATAAACTAACCTAATTATAGCTGTGCTAAATATCTTGTCAACAAATTTTGTCTTGAAAGATTGTTTGACAGATTTACAATCCCTCTATAATATATACCTATGCGCATATTCGCAATCGGATTAGCTATAATAATCCTTTTATCCCTAATGCCTGTAGCGCAGGCTATGCTATTTGTTGACGATACCTCAACTACAGATAAGGGGCATTTTGAACTGGAATACTGGATTCAATATTACAAGGATACGCAGTATGACTATGATAACGATTATAAAACCAGAACCCGAGAGACTAAATTATATTTATATCTGCTCTATGGCCTGACTGATAACTGGGATATTGGTATGACCTTACCTTATGGATATGTCAATTATGACCGGGAAACCAAGCATAATGGGTTTATGGACATTGAGGTAGAAAGCAAATATCGCCTGTTTGAGGAAACCAGCCTCCTGCCTTCACTTGCTTTTTATGTTGATTTTATAACCAGCTCTGCCAATGAGGACAAATCTCTGGGCAGTGGCGATGAGGATGTGTGGCTTAATGGCATCCTTAGCAAAACGCTGAAAGAGAATCTCTGGGTTGATTTGAATTTGGGTTATTATTTTACCGGGGGTAAAGCCGCGGATGACGTATTTATCTATATTTTGGGATTATCTGGCGGCCTTAGCGAGAAGCTCTATATTTATTCTGAGTTATATGGAGAGGCAGAGTTTGAACGTAACTTTAACGATAATGTTTGTATTGGGGCCTTAAGCCTGGGTTATGAAATCAATCCGCGTGTATTTATTAAAACAGGAGTAGCCGTAGGTATCTCTGACGGCGCCAATGACTTGCAACTCTCTCAGCGTATAAGTTTTAGTTTTTAAATTACCACTACAAATTCTCCCCGCGGCCTTGCCTTGCTAAAACGCTCTCGTATCCGGCTAACCTGAGACCTTAAAACCTCCTCGAACTTCTTGGTTAATTCGCGACCCACGACTATGGATATATCGCCAAACACATCCTGAATATTCTCCAAGGTCATCAAAATCCGATGGCAGGACTCATAAAAAACAACTGTGTAGTTTAGCTTTTTTAACTCCTCGAGGCGCCTCAGCCGGGCGGCAGATTTCTTCGGCAGGAATCCCTCAAAGATGAATTTGTGTATTGGTTTACCCGAAAGGCCAAGGGCACAGATAAATGCAGTTGAGCCGGGGATAACCGTAATCGGTATATTATTCTGAATTGCCAAATTAACTAAATAATAACCCGGGTCGAGAACCCCTGGCATACCCGCATCAGAGATAAGCGCGATATCGCTGCCCCTTTTTAATCTCTCCAATAGATATCTTGCCTTGGTAAATCGATTATGCTGATAATAACTGGTAGTAGAAGTCTCTATGCCGTAATGTCTTAAAAGGATGTGACTATGCCGGGTATCCTCACAAGCAATTAAATCCGCAGATTTTAAAACTTCAATTGCCCGCAGTGTAATATCCTTGAGATTACCTATTGGTGTCGCAACTATGTATAACATTGTTATGTCCGTTTAGTCTGTTTGGTCTGTTTTATCTGTCAACAGAATTAACAGACTCAACAGAAATAACGGAATTAACGCTTTGCCTTATTCAACAGTTACTGACTTGGCTAGATTGCGCGGCTGGTCAACATCACAACCTCGCTTAACTGCGATAAAATACGCTAATAATTGCAGGGGCAGAGCCACTAACAGCGGGGAAAAGAATTCATTAATCCTGGGGATATAAATAATCTCTGAAGAAAGCTGGCTTATTTTATCATCTCCTTCGGTAGCAAGAATAATTATACGACCCTGGCGAGCCCGAATCTCCTGGATATTGGAGACCATTTTCTCATAAATCCTTGACTGCGGACAAATGCATACAACTGCCCGGTATTCATCAATAAGGGCGATTGGGCCATGCTTCATTTCTCCGGCAGCATAGCCCTCGGCAGGGATATAAGAAATCTCCTTAAGCTTCAGTGCCCCTTCCATCGCAGAGGGGTAATTTATATTTCTTCCCAGAAATAGAAATGAACCGAAATGGGAATGGCGCCTCGCTAATCTTCTGATTGCCTTCTGGCCAGCAAAAATCTCTCTCTGAAGCCGAGGTAGGCGTTTAAACTCTGTTAAATAATTTTCTTTCATTTGGGGCGGAATTTTTAAACGGATTTGCTTAAGATAAGCGGCAAATAAATATAAAACCGCCAGCTGTGCAGTATAGGCCTTGGTAGAAGCCACGCTAATCTCCGGTCCGGCATGAGTATAGATTATCCCGTCACATTCACGGGTTAAGCTTGAGCCCAGGACATTGCAGATGCCCAAAACCTTAGCCCCCATCTCTTTCGCCCGGCGCACGGCAGCCAAGGTGTCGGCGGTCTCCCCGGACTGACTTATAGCGATTACCAGGGTTGTTTCATCCAAGAGAATCTCTCGATAACGAAACTCGCTGGATAAATCGACGCTTACCCCCACTCTTACCAACTCCTCTAATATATACTTACCTACTAACCCGGCGTGATAAGCAGTACCGCAGGCAATAATTACTATGTTTTTTATCCTGGCTAATACCTCTTGGATTATCTTCAACTCCTCAAAAATAACCTCAGAGCCCTTAATGCGGTATTTAAGTATGTTCTCCAGAATATTGGGCTGCTCATTTATTTCCTTCAACATAAAATGGGCAAATCCGCCCTTCTGCGCCTGCCTTGCGTCCCAGGTTATCGTGATTGGCTTGCGTTGAATCTGCCGCCCAGAAAAATCACAAATCCTTATTTTATCCCTGGTAAGAACCGCCATTTCCTTTTCTTCTAAAAAGATTATCTCTTTTGTATAATCCAGAACTGCCGGGATATCGGAAGCTAAAAAATTCTCGTTTCTCCCCAACCCGATGATTAACGGGCTGCCGCAACGTGCGCCAACAAGCTTATGGGGTTCTCTTTTTGCAATCACGCCAATGGCAAATGAACCGACAAGCAAACTGACTGCCTTGCCCACCGCCTCCTCAAGCGATGAATTTTTATAAAATGTCTCAATCAGGTGTGGAATCACCTCGGTGTCGGTCTGACTCCTGAATTTATGCCCTTGCCTGACCAGCTCTTGCTTAAGCTCAGCATAATTTTCGATAATCCCATTATGCACCACCGCAATTCCTCTGTTGCAATCAAAATGCGGGTGGGCGTTAATCTGATTCGGCTTCCCATGAGTTGCCCAACGGCAATGCGCGACGCCCGGACTCCCCAAAAGAGGCCCCTTTGCAATCAACCTCTCTAAATCCCTGATTTTCCCGGGGAGTTTCTTAAGCGATAATCTATGCCTATCGGGCAGAAAGGCGCATACCCCTGCCGAATCATAACCCCGATATTCTAAACGCTTGAGCCCGTTTAAAAGTATAGGCTGAACTGATTTATCTCCAATATAACCGATTATCCCACACATTCAATGAGCCCCGCCTCTTGCATTCTGCAAGAATGCGGCGGGGCGAATTAAACCCAGCCCTTTTGGTTAATTAAACGCTGAGCTAACTATCCAAAAGGGCTGGGTAAGTTCGTACTGATCTCCCCTGCTTTCTTGCGAAAGCAAGAAGGGGGATGTCCCCACTTAAATCAAAGCGACCCCAACCGGATTTGAACCGGTGTCGAGAGCTTGAAAAGCTCTTGTCCTA
>CAZQEY010000006.1:0-61555 GCA_964592485.1 uncultured Planctomycetales bacterium | reverse complement strand
CTTTTTAGGAACCGCAGCAGCAGTTGCCTCTCAGGATCGCGATAATGCCTCGATATTATTGCAGGAAGGCAGGCAGGGAATTTTAATTGACACCCCCGGCAGCTTATTGGTAAAACTGTCCAAACTTAACACTGACTACCGCCAAATTCAAAATATCTTTATTACCCATAGTCACCCTGACCATCTGTATGGAGTAGTGTCCTTATTGCACTCCCGATATAAACTAAATGACCAAATAAGAATATTTGCTCATCCCGATACAATTAATTTAGTTAGAGATATAAGAAGACTCTTCAAATTAGAGGATGCAAAAAAATTTCCTAAGATTATCTATAAAAAGGTAAAAGCTAATCTTGGGAAGCCGTTCTATAATTCAGGGAGTATCTCAGCGTGGGCATTTGATGTAAAACATTCTCCCGATTCCTTAGGGTTTAAGTTTTGTTTTAATAAAAGCAAAGTAAGTTTAGTTTATTCCGGCGATACTGCCAGCAGCACAGATTTGATTGAAGCTGCTCGGAATTGTGATTATTTGGTTCATGATTGTTTTGCTCCGGTGAGATTCTTCAGAAAATATCCGCAGTTAAGCAATATGCACACCTCGAGTCTGAATCTGGGCAGGATAGCCAGAGAAATAAATCCTCGGGTATTAATTCCGATTCACTTTGCTTGCGAGGTTAAGTATTCTTTCAGCACAGTTCTCAAGGAGATAAAGAGGAATTTTGCCGGTAGGGTTATCTTGCCCAGGGATTTGGATGTCTTAAGGTTAACTAGCGCCGCTTAAGCCTAATAAGGTGTATTTTAGAGAAAAAGATGGATGGTTTAAGGTTATACAGAATCTTCCCCGATTGGAGAAATCGGCAATGAGGAAATTTATATACATTCTTACATCCATCTTTTTTTTAACCGGTTGTGGGCGATTTGAGTCAGATGTGTTGACTATTACAATGAGTCTAGGGGAAGATGAATGGAAGGTCTTGCGCAAAGAAGTATTCCCAATCTTTGAGAAAAGAAACAATGTAAAAATAAGGGCTTATCAGATAGGGTCAGGTCAGCTTGCCACTAAGCTGGAAGCACTGAGATTAGCTAAAAAGTCAGAAATAGACCTGTTTGCCCAGGACAATATGAATTTGGCGCCGCTGGTAAACAAGGATCTAGTTTTAGATTTATCCGAGTACGAAGACCAGATGCCCAGAGAAATCCTGCCAAATCTAATTGAATCCGGCAAGTTCAACGGTAAATTGATGTTTATACCTTTCAGACCCAATGTCCAAATTGTGTATTACAATGAGGATGCATTTACTAAGTACAATCTGAGCCCGCCTAAGGATTGGGATGAATTAATAAAAATTGCTAAAAGGTTCAAGCAGGAAGAAGGAGCGGGTCGGTTGCTGCTCAAGGGCTTTGGCGGTAATCCCACTGCCACTCAGGTCTATGAATTCATTATTCAAGCAGGCGGAAGGCCATATTCTTTTAATGACCGGGGTTGTATCAGAGCATTTAAATTCCTCCAGGCTCTTAGTCCCTATCTTTGCGTTGAGTCAAAAAGGGCAAAATGGGATACCACTAACGATATCTTGGCAAGGAAAGAGGCTTATATAGCGGCAAACTGGCCGTTCGGGGTGGTAATTCTGGTTAAAAAATACGACCTTAAATTTATAAAAACCTATAAGGGATGGCAGGGTCCGGCAGGAGAGTTTCATGTAATTGGAGGAGATGTATTTGGCATACCCGCGAACTCTAAAAATAAACAACTCGCCCTGAAGTTTATCTTTTTTATGCAGTCAAAGCGGGTTCAGGAGATTTTGGTTTCGAAGCTCGGCTGGCCTTCTATAAGAGAAGATGCCTATGCGGAAGTTGAGGACTGGCAAAGACCTTATTTTGAATCGGTCAAACAGGCGTTGAGACATGGTGTGTTCAGGGAAAATGTTACCTGGTGGCCGGTATTTGAGAAATATATAACCGAGGCATTCCGTGAGATTGTTATGGAGGGCGCGCCGGTTGAGCGGACACTAAATATCTATAAGGCGAAACTGGAAAGAGAAAAGGCGATTTACCCCCACACCAATTATTGAAATAGTTAACTTCAGAGATAATTGGTGCGGGGGTACAAACAGAGAGTATGCGAATCATAAGACTCATAAACAGGTATTACTTCGAGATAATACTGATTAGCCCTCTTGTATTATTCCTGTTATTTTTTACACTTATGCCTATTCTGCGCACTATACTTTTAAGTTTTCAAAATCCAGCAACCCATTTTACCCCTGCATCAAAACTTTCGATGTGGGGATTTACACTTTTAAACTATAAAGAATTGCTGCTTCAGGAGGGCTTCAGAAGGGCATTCCTTAATACTGTCTTTATTGCCCTGGTTAGCCTTTTGCTGGAGGTAAGTCTGGGATTGATTCTGGCATTGATTCTGTCTTATAACCAAAAAGGCTTAAGATTTCTAAGGTTCCTATTTATCCTTCCCTTGGCTATCCCTACTGTGGTTGTGGGCGTGATTATGACTTATTTATTTTCCACTTCTGGGTGGATTAATCGGATATTAATTGACCTTTCACTGATAGATTTACCTATCTACTGGATGGCCGGGGGTATTAGGTCTTTAATAATGATTACCCTGGCTGATTGTTGGAAGGTTACCCCTATTGTGATGCTGATACTTTTAGCGGGTCTGGAGGCTATCGACCAGGATTTATACCGTGCAGCGCGCATTGATGGGGCCAGCGGCCTTTATATATTCAGGCGCATAACCCTTCCTTTGCTTTTACCTTTTATTACTGCAGCGGTGATTATTCGCGGTATAGATGCCTTCAGAATCTTTGCCCTTCCCCTAATTCTGATGGGCCAGAATTTAAAGGTTATCGGCACCTATGCTTATTTAGAGTATGCAGAATATAACAACCCATATCTATCAGCTGCCAGTTCTGTATTGTTGCTCTCAATGATTTTGGTAGCGGTTTTTATCTATATTAGAGCTGTGGGCAGAAAGGGAATGGCAGCAGCGTGAGAAACAGGATTGGGAATTTTTGGATATTTTGCATCGTAATTATCTTTATCCTGCTTTTGCTTTTCCCCCTTTATATAATGTTCAAAATCTCAATGAGTGCACCCTCGGATATATTCACAGAAAAACCACCCTATCTTATAAAACATTTTACGTTCAGCCATTTTAGGGATGTATTTGTTTCGGGAGACAGTCTTTTCTCACCGCTTAAAAAAAGTCTAATTACTGCTTTCTTGGCCAGTTTGCTGGCATTGTTAATTGCCATTCCTGCTGCTTACGCTATCTCAAGGTTTGACTACCGGATTAGATATGCATTGGTTCTCGTAATATTTATGACCCGTATGATTCCTGAGGTAAGTATAGCTCTTCCTGTCTCAATTAGTTTTATTAGGATGGGCCTTTTTGATACTATAGCTGGCCTTATATTGGCTCACTTAATCAGGATTCTGCCGATAACCTGCTTTATCCTTGTGGGGGTTTTTTCTGGATTTCCCCCAGACTTGGAAAAGCAGGCGCGTATTGATGGCTGTTCCCGGCTAAAGGCATTAATTAAGATTATTCTTCCGCTTTCTCTGGGGGGGATAACTGTTGCCGGAATATTTTCTTTTCTTCTTTCCTGGGATGAGTTTATCTATGCTTCCTATCTTTGCCTGGCCGAACCGACAATGCCGCTTAAAATGTATTATTATATATCCCGAGGTGATTTATTTTATTCGGCAACCTATGCAGTAATTATCACTATGCCTGTGTTGTTTTTGAGCTTTGTGTTTCAGAAACACCTAAAGCCAGGGTATCTCTCAGGGGCAATGAAGGGCTGACAATAAAAACCTAGGGACATCCTTTCTGCCAATCGGGAGGGTGTCCCTAAAGTAAAGAATAAAGATATGGTTACTTTGAGATTAGAAAATCTATCCAAATGCTTTGGTAAGATAACGGCGTTATCTAATATCAATTTAGAGATTAGTGATGGCACATTCTGTGTAGTGCTCGGTCCTTCTGGATGCGGAAAATCTACCCTGTTAAATCTGATTGCCGGATTAGAAGAACCAACCACGGGCAAAATATATTTGGGCGATAGGGATATTACCGCGCTACCTCCTCATAAACGGGATATTGCTATGGTATTTCAGAATTATGCTCTATATCCACATCTTTCTGTATTTGAGAATATTGCCTTTGGTTTAAGGGTTAGAGGACTAAAGAAGGAAGAGATAGCATCAAGGACAAAAAAGGTCAGCCGGATATTAAACATTGAGGAGAAACTGGGCAGTTTCCCCAGGGAGCTATCCGGAGGACAGAGGCAGCGCGTGGCAACCGGTAGGGCGATAGTAAGAGAACCGCGACTCTTCCTGTTTGATGAGCCGTTATCGAACCTTGATGCAAGACTGCGCGTTGAATTGCGGGCAGAATTTATAAAGCTGCATAGGCAGCTTAGGAAAACAGTTGTTTATGTGACCCACGACCAGATAGAGGCAATGGCTTTGGGTGAAATGGTGGTGTTGATAAAGGGCGGTCAGATACAGCAAATATCCGCACCCCAAGAACTTTATCAGAATCCCGGCAATTTATTTGTGGCTGAGTTTATCGGTATTCCCCCAATGAACATAATTGAATTAGAGGTATTCAGGCAAAATAGTGGGTTAGTTCTGAGAAAGGGTGATTTTGAATTCCAAATTCCTCATGAGTTTCAGAGGTCATTAGAGAGATTCGTTAATAAAAGAATTTATCTTGGCATCAGGCCTTCCGGCATAGCCTTAACACAAAGGGCAGAACTTGGCGGTGAGCTCATCTTCACAGAAACAATCGGTGAAGATAGTTTTGCCCATATAAGATTAAGCAGAGACATAGAGGTAAATGTAAAAATACAGGGTACGTTTAGGTTGAAATCAGGGGATTCAGTTAATTTGAACCTAGATAGTTCTCGGATGTATTTCTTTGATAGTTCAGGCTCCAGAATCCCTATTTTGGTTTAATCGTTTAGCCCGCAAGTGCCTTTTGTTAATTTAAAAAATAACAGGCGCTTAAAATTTTACTTGACAAATGATACTAATATGGTATCATTATCTTGAGGTTCGATATGAAGCTAATTACCCGCGATACCGATTATGCAGTAAGGGCTTTGGCATTTATTGCTTGTCAGAAGAATGAGATAATTTCAGTTAGGAGCTTGGTTAGTAAATTGAAAATCCCCAGGCCATTTCTAAGAAAGATACTGCAGATATTAAATAAAAAAGGGCTACTCAGGTCGTATAAAGGTCAGGGAGGCGGTTTTGTGTTAGCGCGGTCAATAAATAGGATATTTTTGCTGGATTTGATTGAGATATTCCAGGGTCCGATAAAGCTTGACGAATGCATTTTTAAAAAAAGGATTTGTCCAAATATCAAGACCTGCAAGCTTAAGAAAAGATTAGATAGTATTCAAAGGTTTGTTATCTCCGAGTTAAGAAGTATTACATTGGCGTCCTTACTGGAAAACAGGAGCGATTGATTCAATGATAAATAATAAATGCCCCGGACAGGACAGAAGAAACCTTAAGGTTAGAATGCTTGAGTGTCCAGATTGTGGATACAAAGTAGAGATTTTCTCTGATGAGATAAATGCTAAATGTCCGAAATGCAAAACTTTGGTATATCAAGAGAGGTTACCATCCTGCATTGATTGGTGTAAGAGGGCCAGTGAATGTATCGGAGAGGAATAATATAAAATGGCTAAAGATCCGATATGCGGAATGCGAGTTGATGAATCTACGGCGTTAAAGCTCAAGCAAGGGGGTGAATTCTATTATTTTTGCAGCCAGAATTGCCTAAACAAATTCGCCGAAGAGCACAACATCAGAGATAAACAATTAGCTGCTTGTCCAGTTCAGCCAATGGCAAAATGGTATAAAAATAAGACATTGATAGTAATCTTCGCTTTATTTCTGATTTCTGCTCTTTCATATATTACTCCTGTCTTGGAACCATTTAGAAAATCCTTATCAATGTATATTCAAAGAATCTGGTGGGCTGTTCTTCTGGGGTTATTGCTGGGTGGGGTGATAGATTATTTTATACCGCGGGAATACGTATCTCATATTTTGTCAAAGCCTAAAAAGAGAACCATATTTTACTCTGTAATACTCGGGTTTTTTATGAGCGCATGCAGTCACGGAATTTTAGCTCTTTCCATTGAGTTGCACAAAAAAGGCGCTTCCAATGCCGCAGTTGTAGCATTTCTTTTAGCCAGCCCCTGGGCAAACCTTCCTCTAACCGTTCTGCTAATAGGCTTTTTCGGACTGAAGGCATTGTATATAATAGTTTGTGCGCTGGTTATTGCGGTAATAACAGGTTTTATTTATCAACTCCTGGAAGCAAAGAATCTCATAGAAAGTAATAGAAACATCAAACAGGTTGAGGAGGGATTCTCTATACTCAAAGACTTGAAAACCAGAATCAGGTTACATAAGTTTTCCCTAAAGCAATTAATACAAGATATAAAAGGAGTATTTTTCGGTTCGGTTTCTTTAACTAATATGGTATTATGGTGGATATTGATAGGTATAGGTTTAGCCAGTCTCGCCGCAGCCTATATACCGCCGAATATCTTACAAAATTATATGGGTCCAACGCTTCCGGGGCTGTTTATTACCCTCCTTGTTGCTACAATACTGGAGGTATGTTCGGAAGGAACAGCGCCTCTTGCCTTTGAGATATACAGACAGACAGCGGCATTTGGAAATGTATTTGTATTTCTTATGGCGGGCGTGGTAACTGATTATACCGAAATAGGTCTTTTATGGGCCAACGTAGGCAGAAGAGTAGCTATTTGGTTGCCTATAATAACAGTGCCGCAGGTAATAATTTTGGGCATTTTGGCGAATGTGATATTTTGATATGATAAGAAAGGCGACGGAGTTATAAAGGAGGTATTCTAATTGACCCTGATATGGATTTTGTCCGCCACAATACTGGTTAGTCTTATCTCGCTCGTTGGAATATTTACCCTCGGAGTAAAGACAAAGATTTTTGATAAACTGTTGGTTCTGCTTGTGGGGTTTGCCGCTGGCGGATTAATTGGAGGTGCTTTCTTGCATCTTCTGCCAGAGGCAGTAGAGCAATGCAGTTGTGATCTTGTATTCTTTTACGCCTTGATTGGTTTTACAATCTTTTTCTTGATGGAAAGGTATCTTTACTGGAGACATTGCCATAATGGTATCTGCGATATTCATACATTTACTTATTTAAATTTAATTGGAGACGGTGTGCATAATTTTACTGACGGATTAATCATAGCAGCCAGCTTTGTGGCTGATTTGAGATTAGGTATAGTTACTACCCTGGCTGTTATCTTCCATGAAATCCCCCAGGAGATGGGCGATTTTGGGATTTTGGTTTATGGCGGTTTTAGCAAGTCCAAAGCGTTATTATTTAACTTTATATGTGCGCTTTGTGCAGTATTGGGCGCTATTGCGGGATATATCTTATCCGGGATTACAGAAAATTTCTCCATATTTTTGATTTCCTTTACTGCCGGAGGTTTTATCTATATTGCCGCATCCGATTTAATACCAGAACTGCATAAACAGAAGGATATCGGAAGGGCAAATATTGCCTTTATCACTTTTATCCTCGGCCTATTATTTATGGTATTAGCGAAGGTTATGAGTTAAAGGAATATTTAAAATGGGTTATGCTGTGGCTCTATCTAAAGCTTGGTCGGAGTTAGAGGTCGAAACTAAGGATAAAAATATTGCTCTGCGCTTTTTGTCCGACGAATATTCAGTTGATTTAGAGAATAGGCGTATTTTATCCTTATCCTGTAACGTTTTGGCGAAAGACCATATTAGTATACTGATTCTGCATTATCTTAAACAGAGATTAACAGGACTGCCCAAGTTAAGCGGAGAGTGGATTACCTTTCAGCAATTAGACGGGGGCCAGGGTTATTATCCGGCATTTAAGAAGCGGGTGATCGACCCTATTATTAAGAAATATGGCAGGAATCCCGAAGCTATTCTTGATTTATCAGAGCGTTTTCAAGCAAAAAGGATTCAACTGGCAGATTTCAGTATTGTTTTGGAGGTGTTTGATAATATACCTGTGCTTATTTCCATCTGGCGTCCTGATGAGGAATTCGGTCCCGAAGCCAATATTCTTTTTGATAAAAGCATAAAGGATATCTTATGCACAGAGGATATTGTTATTTTGGCTGAATTTGTGGCGCATAGAATTTAGGGCCTTTAATTGTGAAAGGTCAGGATTTATATCAAACCAGAAAGAATATATGATAATTAAGTTCGATACAGAAGTCTTGGATATAATACAAAGAACCCATAACGTAAAAAGCCTCCGTTTTAAAATAGAAGAAGGTGTAGAATTTAAAGCGGGTCAATTCTTTTTCATTACCATAAAGCTTGGTGACCGTGAGAGGCAAAAGCATTTCTCTTTCTCAAATTCTCCTACCGAGAAGGGGTATGTAGAGTTTACCAAAAGGATAACTGATAGTGAATTTTCCCAGGCTCTGGATAAATTAAAAATAGGCGATTGGGCACATATAAAGATGCCCTATGGTTCATTTGGTCTTGGAGGAGAGAATGAAAAAATAGCCTTTCTTTCAGGTGGAATAGGGATTACTCCCATAAGGAGTATATGCAAGTTCGTCGCGGACACAGGATTACTTACAGATATAGTATTACTTTATAGCAACCATAATCAGGAGGATATTATTTTTAGACAGGACTTAGACCAGATGGGTTCAGCTAATAAAAATATCCGCATAGTTTACACCTTGACTTCTCCAGACATAGACAAACAAACCTGGCCGGGCAGAATTGGTTATATAGATGATGAAATGATAAGACAGGAGATACAAGATTACAATGAGAGGTTTTTTTACATCTGCGGCCCTCCCAGAATGGTGGAAGGCTTAAGAAATGTTTTAAGGAATAAATTAAGCATTCAAGAAGATAAAATCAAGACAGAGAATTTTCTGGGTTATTAAGCTAAATTATTATGAAATTCGTAGAGCTTATTATATTTGATTTAGACGGAACATTAATTGATTCCAGGCAAGACATAGCCAATGCAGTTAATTTTACCTTAAGAAAAGTCGGTCTTACCGAGAAAAGTCTTACAGAAATAAGTTCTTATATTGGCATGGGTGTAGAGGATTTAATCAGGAAATCTCTGGCAGATAAACAGAGCACTCTTTTTAAAAAAGCCATATCCATTTTCGAGCAGTATTATAGAAAGCATTCAACAGATAATTCAACTCTGTACCCTGGCGTTAAAGAAATATTAAATTTTTTTAAAAATAAGAAAAAGTTAATAATAACCAACAGGAACCGCGAGTTCGCAATACTTACCTTAAAAACAACCGGCATATATGATTATTTCGAAGATACAATAGGTGGCGACGATACGAGTTGTATGAAACCTTCCTCTTGCCCTTTGGACAGATTTAGTCAAAGACTTGATATTAATAAAGAAAGAACTATAATGGTTGGAGATATGGATATAGATATATTAACCGGTAGGAGGGCGGGTATAATTACCTGCGCGGTTACATATGGGATAGGCAAAATTGAAGATATCCTGAGAGCCAAACCGGATTACATAATAGATAATCTCTTAAAGTTAAAAGAGATAATCAATTAGGAGTCAAGATGAAAGGTCCAAGGTCTAAGATTGCTATAGTGGGCACAGGAAATGTCGGCAGCACCTTCGCGTTTTCGCTGATGATAAGCGGATTGGCCAGGGAAATAATCCTTATTGACAGGAACGAACAGCGCGCTCGTGGTGAATGCATGGATTTAAACCACGGGGTTAGTCTGGTTCAGCCGGTAGATGTACACGCTGCAGGGTATGAGGGTTGCAAAGATGCGGATATCGTAGTTATAACCGCCGGCGTTAAACAGAAGCCGGGTGAAACCAGAATAGATTTAGTGCAAAGAAATGCCGAAATCTTTAAGGATATTATACCCAAGATAGCGAAATATGCTGGTGATGCTATTTTATTAGTGGTTTCAAATCCTATGGATATCCTCACTTATTTAACATTAAAGATTTCAGGCTTTCCTGCTAATAGAGTTTTTGGTTCGGGTACGGTTCTGGATAGTTCAAGATTCAGATATTTAATAAGCGAACACTGCCACGTAGACCCAAGAAACGTCCATGCTTACATCATAGGCGAACACGGAGACACTGAGCTTCCTGTATGGAGTAATGCCAATATCGGCGGTATGGTATTGGCTAAGTATTGTCCGATTTGTAGTAATAAATGTGATTATAAAAATGAACTGGGTAAGATTTTTGAAGAAGTAAAAAATGCGGCTTATAAAATTATTGAAGCAAAGGGCGCCACTTATTATGCTATTGGCCTGGCGCTGGTTAGGATTGTGGAGGCTGTGTTGAGAGATGAGAATTCTGTTTTGCCGATTTCTACATTAATAAATAATTATTATGGGATAAGCGATGTTTGCCTAAGCATACCATCTATAGTGAACCGAAATGGTGTGGAGAAGTTTTTAAGGCTTGAGCTTTCTACTATTGAGCAGGAGCAGTTTAAGCATTCGGCAGAAACACTAAGGGGGATAATCAAAAATATAAAATTGTAAATGAAGACATAAGTTATGGAGCTCGGAGAGCGACATAACTTATATGTCTGAATTTACCCCGCCCTTTTGGATAGTTAACGTAGTGTCTAATGAACCAAAAGGGCGGGGTCAAATTCGCAGACGGCCTTTGGCCTATACTCCAGTTCTTTCAACAAAGAAACGAAAGGGTAAGGTAAGGTAAAGAAAGGGCCGGGGTATCTGCTCATTTGAGGAGGTGTGATATGGCCGTAGAAAAGGTGGGAGAGAAATATAGATGCAATGTTTGCGGTAATGAGGTTACCGTAACAAAGGTAGGCGGCGGAGAACTCGTTTGTTGCGGGGAACCGATGGAGAAGATAGGAGGTTGATTGAGAATCAGAACAGAATTATGAAGAGATTGCACGATGATATAATTCAGTTTTTTCAAGATCAGAGTTTTGTTATTGTCTCCACTATCGATAAGCATGGAAGCCCGCATAGCTCCTGTAAAGGTATAGTAAAGATAAAACCGCAGGGCCTGATTTATCTACTTGACCTTTATCGAGCTAAAACATATGAAAATTTAAGGCAAAATCCGCACATAAGTATTACGGCGGTTGATGAGCATAGATTTATCGGGTATTGCCTGAAAGGGAGGGCAAGAATAATATCGGATAGAAATCTTGGTCCCGGAATAATGAAGGCATGGGAGAGGAGGCTTACTACCAGAATAACCCGCCGCATTATAAAGAATATCCAGGGAGATAAGGGGCATTCCCGACAAGTGGAAGCGCTCCTGCCTAAACCTGCATATTTGATTGTAATGCAGGTGAGCGAAATAATAGACCTTACTCCGCATCAGATAAAATAAGCGAAGAAGGGAGGAAGAAAGTTGAAAAAGCTAAAAGGGACAAAAACAGAAAAGAATCTCCTGGCGGCATTTGCCGGAGAATCGCAAGCGAGGAATCGCTACACCTATTTTGCCAGCGTAGCAAAAAAGGCAGGTTACGAGCAGATATCGGCAATATTTTTAGAGACTGCCGGCAACGAAAAAGAACATGCCAAGCGGTTCTTTAAATTATTAGAAGGGGGTGATGTTGAAATTACAGCCAGTTATCCGGCAGGCGTAATCGGGGATACGGCAACAAATCTACAAGAGGCTGCATCAGGAGAGAATCTTGAATGGACAAGGCTTTATAAAGAAGCAGCAGAAACAGCCAGAAAAGAAGGTTTTGGAGAGATTGCCATTCAATTCCAAGAAATCGCCAAGGTAGAAGAGCAGCATGAAAAAAGATACAGAAAATTACTGAAGAACATAAAGGAGAGCAGGGTATTCAGAAAGGATACCGTGGTTAAGTGGAAGTGCCGCAATTGCGGGTATGTGTACGAGGGGCAAGAGGCACCAAGGTGCTGTCCTTCCTGTGCTCATCCTCAAGCCTATTTTGAACTTTTTTGTGAGAGTTACTAAAAAGGAGGTTGTTATGCCTGAATTTGGAACGCCGTTTTCCGGCCTGGCAAAAGAACGTAAAGTTACGCATGAAGAATTGATTCGAGCAATACGCTTTATGATTGCTGCGGAGTATGAAGCAGTCCAACTCTATATGCAGCTTGCGGAATCAACAAATGACAAATTGGCACAGGAGGTATTAAAGGATATAGCTGATGAAGAACGTGTTCACGCCGGAGAATTCTTAAGGCTTTTGAAACATCTTGCGCCGGATGAGGAAAAATTCTATGTCGAAGGTGCCGGCGAAGTAGAGGAAGAGATTAAGAAATTAAAAAAGTAGGTGCTTAGATATGAATGTATTAGGAATAAATGGCAGTCCCAGGATAGGCGGCAATACGGATATCCTGCTTGATAAAGTTCTAGAGGGGGCTAAAACTAAAGGCGCTAAGACAGAAAAGATTATTTTAAATACTCTTAAGTTTTCTCCCTGTCAGGAATGTGAAAAAATAAGGGATGACGGCACCTGTATAGTAGAGGATGATATGCAGCCCCTTTATAAAAAGATTGATGAGGCGGATGCAATAATCCTGGCCTCTCCAATATTCTTTGGCTCTCTGAGTGCCCAGACCAAGATGATGATAGACCGGTTCCAGTGTGCTTGGAGGGCAAAATATATATTGAAAAAAGATATATTTAAGAGAAAGTGCAAAGGTGCTTTTATTTCCGTAGAGGCATCGGACAGAAAAGATTTTTTTGATAATGCAAAATCAATTGTTAAAAATCTATTTGCCACCATTAATGCAGTCTATCAGGAAGAACTATTTTGTTCGGGTGTTGATGAAAAAGGGAAAATTCTAAAACATCCGGATATTTTAAAAAAGGCATTTGAGTTAGGAGAAAGAATTGTTACCCCGCCGTTGGCGGGTAAAGTAGTTGGTCCCTCGTGACCGGTGGTTAACTATGGTCACTCGGGATCAATTATCCTACCTGCGGCAGGATAATTGGGAGACGGATTATGAAAGGATTTGTTTGTAAGGTATGTGGGTTTATATCCATAGACGGCAGCGCCCCGGATAAATGTCCTGTTTGTGGGGCTTCAAAGACATCATTCGAGGAAAAGCAGGACGCTATAAAAACTCCAAAGGACGTGAATAATCCAAGTGAGTTAGAGAAAAAGCACGTACCGGTTATTACTGTGGTAAAAAAATGCGGCCTGATACCTGAGGGCTGTCAGGATGTGCACGTGAAGATGGGCCAAATACAGCATCCTATGTTGCCGGAGCACTATATTATGAGTATCGACTTTTATATAGATAATCAGTTTATATCAAGGGTACAATTGACTCCTGATAAACTAAATCCGGCAGCTGCACTTCATATGAAGGCTCAAAGTGGCAAACTTACGGTAATAGAGCATTGCAATTTGCACGGTTCTTGGATTAAGGAAGTGGATTTGTAAGTGAGGACATGACTTATGGAGCTTGGAAAGCGACATAAGTCATTTGTCCGAACTTACCCCTCACTCAGCCTTCAGCTTATTATTATAGAGAGCTGAGTGAGGGGTCAAATTCGCAGACGGCCTTTGGCCTATAACTTATGTCGCACTTCGTGCTCCATAAGTTATCTGCTCATTTGAGGAGGAGGCATATGGGGAATATATTTGCAGGCAGTGAGATAGTGGAAATAGGAATCCAGATAGAGAAAAACGGCAGAGATTTCTATAATGCAATTGCCGGGAAATCTAAAAATCAAAAGGCAAAGGAGATATTTAAATATCTGGCAGGCGAAGAGGAAAAACATATAGTTGTTTTTCAGAAGATTCTGGATTCGGTAAGCAAATACGAACCGCCAGAGTCGTATCCGGGTGAGTATTTCGCCTATATGAATGCCTTAGCCAGTGGGAACGTATTCACCCAAAAAGACAAGGGTAATGAGTTAGCCAAGAAGGTTACCAGCGATAATCAAGCGATTGATATGGGCATAAAGTCTGAGGAGGATTCAATAGTTTTTTATGAGGGCATGAAGAAGGTTGCTCCGGAATATGACCATAAAGTCATTAATGAGTTGATTACTCAAGAGCAAGACCACCTAAGAAAATTAACTGATTTAAAGAAGAGTTTATAATATCCCTCGCAGCTTCGGTGTTGACTAAAGCCGCTCGGTATCAATTTTCCCGCCTTGCCTTGCCTTGCGGCGGGTAAAATTGAGGGGGTAAAATATGGCCAGGAAGGTAAAAGTATATAGCACACCCACTTGTCCTTACTGCAGGGGCGCGAAGCAGTTTCTAAAGGAAAACAATATAGATTTCGAAGATATTGATGTTTCCTCTAATCAACAGGCAGCTCAGGAGATGATACGCAAATCTGGACAGATGGGGGTTCCGGTTCTGGAAGTTGATAGCCAGATTATTACTGGTTTTGACAAAGAAGCCATAAGTAAGGCCTTAGGCATATAAATACAAGATGCACGATGTAATCATAATCGGCGCAGGTCCAGCCGGAATAACCGCTGCTGTCTATGCTGCCCGTAAAAGAATGAGGCTTTTAGTTATTGCTAAGGATATCGGCGGCCAAGCTGCATTAAGCGGCGATATTGAAAATTATACGGGATATCAGTTTATCACTGGTCCGGAGCTCGCTTCGAAGTTCCAGGAGCATATGAAGGCATTTGATATAAGGGTCAATATGCCTGAAGAAGCAAAGGAAGTAAAAAAAGAAAATAATCTCATAAAGACGATTACAGATAAAGGGGAATATCTTTCCAAGGCATTAATAATCGCTACCGGTGCACGGCCCCGCCTGTTAAATATAAAAGGGGAAAAGGAATTTAAAAATAAGGGACTTACCTATTGCGCTACCTGTGATGGCCCTTTGTTCAAGGACAAAATTGTTGCTATAATTGGAGGTGGTAACTCTGCTTTGGATGCAGCATTGCAGATGATAAAGATTTCCCCCTTAATCTACATTATAAATATCGCCCCCAAGTTGACCGGTGACCAGATAATGATTGAGAAGGTTATCAACGCTGCCAATGTCAAGGTGTTAAATAGCGCCACAATAACAAGGATTTATGGAGAGACTTTTGTAGAAGGGGTAGAGGTTAAACAGGAGGGAAAAAATCTGGATTTAAAACTGCAGGGGGTGCTTATTGAGATTGGATTGATTTCCAATTCTGATGTCGCCAAGATAGTTAAGAAGAACCAGTCAGGCGAGATTGTCGTTGATAGTTTAAATAGGACCGATGTCGGAGGAATCTTTGCCTGCGGTGATGTAACCAACGTTTTGGAGAAGCAAATCATAATTGCCTGCGGAGAAGGCGCCAAGGCAGCCCTTAGCGCGTTTAAGTATCTGTCCGGGCATAATTAAAGAACCATCCCTGGATTTATCTTAATCCCTTCGTGACAGCTCGCCCTTTAATTTATCATTAATCCTATTGACAATTGTAAAATCCATGATATACTTTATTTGAATAATCATATTATTCATATTTATCATACATAGTAGTTAAAGGGGGTAGGTAGATGCATAAGTTTCCTAAATTTTACGGTCTGGTGACAGTGGGCGCCAGAGGGCAGGTCGTAATTCCTAAAGCCATCAGGAAGCTGTTTAAGATTAAGGCAGGCGATAAATTGATTGTTACTTCTGGCCATCCGGACAGAAAGATGATTAGTCTTGTTCCGGCTGATGATTTTGCGCAATTTTTGTCCCATTTTGAAAAACACATATCTACGCTAAAGGCAGAGATTTCCAGGAAGGGTTAGTAAAATGTTTATGCGTGTAAGGCTTATGGCTATAATTTTATTGTTTTTAGGTGGTGCTTTAGTTTTAGTTGATGCAAGAGCCGAAGAGATACTCACTTGGAAGGATTGCCTCAGAGAGGCAAAGGAAAATCACCCGGATTTAATATCGGCAGAAGAACAATTAAATCAGTATAAAGCCAATAAGGCGATTGCCAGGAGCGGCTCTCTGCCTCAGATATCCAGTAGTTTAACCGGAAAGACTTCAAGGGCATCTACTAACGTTACCACCGATACATATTCCTACGGCGTAACCGGCAAACAATTATTATTTGATGGTTTTAAAACCGCTTACGGCGTATCTTCCGCTACAGAGGATATAAAATCTTCGCAATACAATTATGAAGTGGCCTCGTCCAATATAAGATTGAGTTTGAGAACTGCCTTTGTTGAGCTTTTAAAAGCGCAGCGACTTCTTGATATTACAAAGGATATTGCCGCGCGCCGAAGACAGAACGTAGAGCTGGTTAGATTGCGTTATGAGGCAGGCAGAGAGCATAGGGGTTCGCTATTAAATGCTCAAGCCAATTTGGCTAAAGCCGAATTTGAGGTAACTCAGGCGGGAAGGAATATCAATTTGAAACAGAGGCAATTGATTAAAGAATTGGGCAGGAAGAAATCGACGCCAGTTAGAGTAAGAGGGGATTTCGAGTCTGAATATTCTAATCGGGATAAGCCGGATTTTGAATATTTAACCGAAAGCAATCCCGCTTTACTTGAATTGATTGCTAAGAGAGAAGCGGCACGATTCGATTTAAAATCAGCTGAGGCTGATTTCTTCCCTGAGATGTATGCAAATGCCAGCAGCGGAAAAACTGCTTCAGACTGGCCGCCGGACAAGAATGAGTGGTCGGCTTGGCTAAGCCTATCCTTTCCCATATTTGAAGGCGGAAGCCGACTGGCTGAAGTCTCTAAAGCCAATGCTGAATTTAAGCAGGCAGAGGCTGATGAGAGAAGCGGTAGGGATAGCGTCATTCTGACCTTAGAGGATTCCTGGAAGGCATGGCAGGATGCGATAGATAAAGTACAAGTCGAACAGAAATTCTTAGAGGCGGCGGAAGAACGAGCAAAGATTACTCAGGCACAATATTCCACCGGCCTTATCTCCTTTGATGACTGGACAATTATCGAGGATGATTTGGTCAGCGCTAAAAAATCTTTCCTGGAGGCTCAGGCCAATGCCTTAATCACTGAAGCTAACTGGGTTAAGGCAAGGGGAGGGACATTGGATGAAGAATAAAAAATACAGAATTTATCTTATTTTGCTGATTGTAATCATCTCTATAGTTCTAATAATAAAGTTGAAACAAGGAAAGACTTCTGTTGAGAGCGTTAGAGAAATAAGCCCTATATACGGCAGTATCCAGACCTACATATCGACAACCGGCATAGTCGAGCCCCAAAACCGCTTAGAGATAAAGCCGCCGATTAGCGGGCGGATTGAAGAGATTTTAGTTAAAGAAGGCCAGAAGGTTGAAATTGGTCAAACCTTAGCCTGGATGAGTTCAACAGAAAGGGCAGCGCTTTTGGATGCTGCCAGGGCGCAGGGTGAAGAAGCCTTAAAGTATTGGCAGGAGGCATATAAGGCTACTCCGCTTATTGCCCCAATTGACGGAGAGGTGATTGTAAGGGCAGTTGAGCCGGGACAGACCGTTACCTCCGCCGACGCGGTAATTGTATTATCGGATCGTCTTATTGTTAAGGCTCAGGTTGATGAGACTGATATCGGGAAAGTGAAACTTGCTCAAGCAGCAATTATCAGCCTGGATGCATACCCCGAAATCAAGGTAGAGGCAAAGGTTGACCACATATCTTATGAATCCGAGGTTGTGAATAATGTCACTATTTATGAGGTCGATATTCTTCCTAAAAGCGTGCCGCGAGTTTTTCGCTCGGGTATGAGTGCTAATGTGGATATTATAGAGGAAAGCAAAGAGAATGTTTTAATTGTTCCTCTTGAGGCGGTTATCCAGGAGAAAGAAGGAAGCTTTGTCTTATTAAGTCAGGGTAAAGATAAAAAATCTGTTAAGCGTAGCGTTGGACTGGGAATCTCCGATGATAAAAATATAGAGATTGTCTCGGGGTTAGAAGCAGGCGATAAGATATTGATAACTACTCAGGAATACCTTCCCTTAAACAATACTAATTCAGGAACCAATCCTTTTATGCCATTTGGCAGACGCAAGCGAAATAAGTAAAGCTAAAGCACAACTTATGTCCTGAGTGTGGTAGAGTGGTATAATCTGCTGCGTGCTTATCTAATATGATAGAATTAAAAAATATTACCAAGACTTACAGGACAGGCAAAATCGGGGTACAGGCGCTGCGCAATGTATCCCTAAGGATTACGCCGGGTGAATTTATTGCTATTATCGGTCCCTCTGGTTCGGGCAAATCCACACTCCTTCATATATTGGGCTTTTTAGACAGGCCTGATTCAGGTTCCTATCAATTAGGAAATATACAAATAACCAAACTCACCGATAATGAATTAGCGGTTTTAAGAAACAGCATCGCAGGATTTGTGTTTCAGCAGTTTCACTTGCTCTCCAGGATAAATGCCTTAGAAAACGCAGAGTTGCCTTTAATCTATGCCGGGAAGCGCCACCTAAAACAAAAGGCCTATGAAAAGATTAAAGAGGTAGGACTTACCCAGAGAGCTTCTCATCGCCCGAATGAGCTTTCGGGCGGGGAGCAGCAACGGGTAGCCATTGCCCGTTCCTTGGTAAATGAGCCTTTGATTATCTTTGCGGATGAGCCGACCGGGAATCTGGATACCAAAAGCGAAGAGGAGATTATCGCGATTTTAAGGAATCTTAACCAAAAGGGTAAAACCATTATTATGGTTACCCATGAAAAAGAGATTGCCCAACATGCAGGAAGAATCATCGGTATGCGTGACGGCGAGATTGTTTCTGACGAGAGAATCATTGCCGAACCGGAAAAACCCTCGTCGGTTTCTATGGTTAATTCAATAGACCAGATTTTATCTGAGTCTCATTCTTCCGTGGGAAAGGCAGAATTCATAGACCACTTCCGGCAAGCCTTAAGCGCTATTGTTTCACATAAGATGCGCTCAATTCTTTCTATGCTGGGTATTCTTATCGGGGTTGCCGCAGTAATTGCTATGCTTGCCCTGGGTCAGGGAGCCAGAGAATCTATTTCGGAGAGATTAGCTTCTTTGGGTTCAAACCTGCTAATGGTAAGGCCAGGCTCGCATCGGCTACACGGAGTAGCCTTAGAGGCAGGAGCAGTTACGCGCCTTACTCTGCAGGACGCAAATGCTATATCTGGACTTTCTCAGGTCAAAGACGTCTCGCCCTCGGTCAGGGGCAGCGCCCAACTGGTTTACGGCAATAAGAACTGGAATACGCAGGTTCAGGGCACAGGGGTGGATTACGCAACAATGCGGGCATCCGTGCCTACCATTGGCAGGTTTTTTACGGAAGAGGAATTAAGGGCGAGGCAAAAGCTAGTATTGTTGGGCACTACAGTAGCTGGAGAGCTCTTTGGCAATGTGAATCCGGTGGGCGCGACAATTAAGATAAACCGCATAAATTTTCAGGTAATCGGCGTTCTCCCGGAGAAGGGGGCAGGCGGTTGGCGTGACCACGATGATGTAGTGGTAATTCCTATTACTACAGCAATGTACCGACTTTTAGGAAAGGAATACGTCGATTCCATTGACGTAGAAGTCAGGAATACTGATTTAATGCAAGAGGCACAAGACGCGATACGCCAACTTATTATTAAGCGCCACCGCATTAATAAAGATAACGAAGATACATTTGAAATCCGCAATATGACCGAGATTCAGGAGACCCTCGAGAGCACAACCAAGACAATGACCTGGCTCCTGGGTTCTATTGCCGCTATATCCCTTTTGGTAGGCGGTATAGGGATTATGAATATTATGCTGGTTTCGGTAACCGAGCGCACAAGGGAGATAGGCCTGCGTAAGGCAGTGGGGGCACGCAGGAGAGATATAATGATTCAGTTTCTTATTGAGTCGGTAGTTATGACCTTTATCGGCGGAATAGCTGGTATCGTTATTGGTTCAAGCGTTGCTTGGCTTTTGGTAGTCTTTGCTGGTTGGGCAACCAAGATTTCTTCCTTCTCTATAATACTTGCCACAACCTTTTCTATCGTTGTAGGAATAGGGTTCGGTCTTTGGCCTGCCAGACAAGCTTCAAGGCTTGACCCAATTGAGGCATTAAGATATGAATAACAAAGATTAGCTTTCTTTAATCTTAACAATTTAGTCCGCCGCCTGTAAATTAATTCTGATAGATATTTTTTTCTTTTAAGCAGGGCTTTTTTAATCAACTCCTCGTTCGTTATCTCAAAAAACCATCCCCATAATTCTACCAAGTACTATACATAAAAAAAGGAAGAATTTGTAGTTTTCGCTAGGCTCGACTAAGTGGCTGGCTCATATTAAAAGACAGGGATAAGCTTTGTGGATATGACTTCTGATTTCCCCGCGTTGTCCACAAATGAAAGGCGCAAAAAGCTTGACTAACTATCCTTGCTTTAGTAAAATTATATAATCAGGTAAACTTTTAGGTACTCGGTAAGAGCAAATTCCTATAACTCATTTTGCCAGGTATCTGTCATGGACACCTAAGGAGTAGGTGAATAAGAAGGGGGGTCTTCAATGAAAATCTTGTTAGTAGCCGTTCCCATCATGGAACCGATCAATGGTTCACTTGAACCAATTATGATGGATAAGACACGTGCAAACCCCCCCTATGGCCTTTATCTTCTAGCCGAAATGGTGCGGCAAGCAGGGCACGATGTGGATATTCTGGATTTAATCGCCCGAGGTGGACTCTATAAAGAGGAGATTCAACAAACAGTTTCTCAATACGATATCTTGGGTATCTCTGCAAACTCGCTTAATTGGTCTACCGCGCGAGAGTTGATTCGTATTGTTCGTGAAAGCAAATGCGACATACCTATTGTTCTCGGCGGCATCCATGGTACCTTATATGATGATTATATTCTACACCATTATCCCATAGACTTTGTCGTACGAGGCGAAGGAGAGAAGGTTCTCCCTGAGTTGATTCGTTATTTCGACGGTAAGAGGAGTCTATCAGGAATTTCAGGCTTGAGTTATCTGAATGGTCGGGGCCAGTTTATTCGTCACCAAGAGTCAGAGCTTTTGTCAATTTGTGAGCTTGAGAACCTTCCTGCACCCGCCTACGACTTATTACCATCTGGTGTCTACGAAGGTATCTCGATTGAGTCCGCTAGGGGCTGTGCCTTTGCTTGTTCTTTTTGCTCCATCCCGTTTAAGCGTTGCTGGCGTGCGTTATCGGCCGAGCGGTTCATCGAGAGAGTCAAGCAACTTCAGCCGTATGTTTCAAAATCCATAACAAATGCATTCAGTCTTATCGATGATTGCTTCACCATTGATAACCAACGGGTGGTTGATATCGTCAACGGCATTGAGAACCGAGGTTTGTATTTTCAAGCGGCTTTGGACGCCCGCTGCTCTGATGTGCAGACCCTTGAATTCGGACACGTGCTGGGACGTATTACTAATGTTGTTATGTTTGGGGCTGAGTGTGGATACGATGAAGGTCTCAAACGAGTTGGGAAGGGATTGACGACTAAGACCATCGAGAGAGCTGCCCAGTTAGTTGCCGAAGCCGGATATTCCGACAGAACAGTGTTCTCTTTTATCCTCGGTTTGCCGTGGGAACGATATCAAGATGTTCTACAGACGGTGAAATTCGCCGGCCGGTTAGCTGCCCGCTTTGGAATTACCCTTTATCTACAATGGCATTGTCTCATACCCGGCTCCAAGATTTGGAATGAGTTGCACAGACGCGGCGAGGTGGATATTAGCATGTATGATGAGTTTGGATTTTTCCACAATCCGTACCTCACTTTTAAAGGGATATCTCTCAGCCGTGAAGAGGTCTTCAAAATCGGGGAGAAAATTGTTGGCCTCATCAAGTTGCTCAAGTGCCTGAATTTTAAAAGGGAATTAATTGAGTTCAGCATACCTCCACCTTATAGAGAAAAATTAGCAGACAATAAGAAACCTTGCTTAACGACGAGTAAATCAGGTTGAACATTATTTTGGAAAATGCTCTAAATCTTCAAAGGATGCTGTCACCAGTGGGGGGCGGAGAAGATGCTCGGGCATAACCCAAGTGATTAGCTCGCCTAAGTTCGTTGCCATACCCTATATTATTGGGTTTGAATGCCGGTAGGCAAGATAACTCCTTAAGGCCGAACTTAGCACTTAGAAAAATTTGAACTGAGGTCTTAAAAAACACAGATGGTTCATCTCGGTTTGGAAAGGAGGTGAGTTATGAGTGATTATTGTGCACTTTTGGAGTGCAGAAGCCCATAATATAGTGAAATTGTTATCATCATGTCGGTCAGGTGTAGAAAGACTAAAAGGACAAAACGTGAACCGTCTGGGAGGAATATGTTAATTGTTAGATAAGCTTTTTTGCCTAATATGAGGAGAAGCCATGGAAAAAAACAAGATCAAATTTGAAATCAAAGTGGACAGCTCGGATGAAAGGGTTCTTGAACTGATTGATAAGTTATTAGAAAATGATGAGTTCCAGAAGCAGTTTGAACGCGAGCCAAAACGCATTCTTGACGAATATGGAATCGACCTTCCCGAGGAGTTTTTCAAGGAAGGGATAGACCTTCAAGGTATCTTGACTACCATGGGAGGCGAATACCAAGCCCTTCGGGTAAAGGCAGGCGTAACAGCAGCGACCAGACCAGCTGTCAGGGCAGCTGTTAGGGTTGTAGTGGTGGTTACTGTGGCCCCAGCTCCTGCAGTTACGACTAAAAAAGTTCCGCCTAAAAAATAGTCTGGGTGGAGGGATGACAAAAATCATTCGTTAGTGTTGTAGTGAGTGGGTAGTGTCTCCCATTCCTTGAAATTGCGACTAGAATACAAGGGGTGGTTAAAGGCGATAGAATAAGTACTACTTCGCTCACCTCGGGATAGGATTATGCCAAATTTATCCTTCACGCAAATGGGTTCAGATCACACTCAGTTTACAAAGTACACAAATGCTCTGAAGACGTTGCGAGGTATTCTGAGACCAACATTATGCTTAGACAATATGCCTGCTTGGATAGTAGTAGAAATTTCAAATAGATGCAATCTATCTTGCCGGATGTGTAGAACTCCAAATTACTGGAATTATTTATGTAATTCGGGTTTTTACATTGGAGAAATAAAAGAGAAGGTCTTTCAGGAAATCATCCCGATTCTCCCCTATGCACAATCTATTAACTTGAGTTGGTGGGGTGAACCACTCATGCACAGCCGATTTATGGAGATAGTTCGTACAATCCGAAGTGCATCAAATGAAATAGAAATTGCGCTGACAACTAACTTTACATTGGCCACCAAGGAGATTATCAATTGCTTGATAGATCAGAATGTTACCCAAGTCGCTATTTCAATGGATAGCCCTTCAAAGGAAACCTTTGAATACATACGTATTGGAGCGAGTTACGACCAGATCGTCCGAAATATTGAGGCCTTAGTTGAGACTAAGGCACAATGCAATAAGTGCAATCCCAAACTGAACTTTTGCATGGTACTGATGAAACCAAACATTCATGAGCTACTCGACTTTTCAAACTTTATATTGCCCTATCAGCCCGCTTGCTTGGTTTTGCATGATATTGAAGAAAACATCGCAAGCGAGTTTTACGGACCAGAGAAGTTTTATTTATCAGATGAAGACTATCGTGCTCATTTACCTCTATTCATTGAGACCATGGAGAACGTTCGTCGGAATGGTATCATGCTGGTTGGTTCTGGTGTCCACCGTTTCACTAAGTTTATGGAGGATGATTTGGCCAGTTCTTTGAAAAAAAAGAACTACCTTCCTAGTTCATCTAGAGTGCCTTGTATTGAACCATTTTACGCATTCTTTGTAGAGGCGAGTGGAGATATTAAACCGTGTTGTTACTATCAAGAAGAGCCTCTCGGTAATTTGGCAGAAGAATCGCTGTTGGATATATGGAATGGGATACCTTTCCAAAAGCTCCGAGAGGAGCTCATAACTAGTAAATTCAATAGTTCATGCGAAGCGTGTTTGCGAGAAGGTTGGAAGCTTCGGCAGACCAATATAACTGTACCGAGGAAAATGCCTGAAGCGAAAGAATAATCTGCCGATGTTCTTTCAGAGCCACTCTTAGGCCGCTATTCGGATAGTTCTCTTCCGACTTAGGTTCCACTGATAGGTTCGAGCCTACTATTGGGGAGTTAAAAGCAAAAAGCCCGTCTTGTGACGGCCTTTTTAAATTAACTCCCCCGCGAGGACTCGAACCTCGGACACGATGGTTACAAGTAACCCGAAATTACTTTCGGACTTGGACTATATCTTTATCCTCGTTTTTACGTTTGGATAGCGGGTATATAGTCTCTGCACATTTACTCCGCCTTTAGCGAAGATTTAGCTCAGGATTACCCTTACTTTTAGGGCTCTCCTGAATTAGCCCGCTTTTTCAATCCCGATTTCTCGGGAAAGCTGCCATGATTAACCCCTCGCATCTTAACTTTTTTAGGGTGATGCTCGGGGTCAATTCGCCTTTGGCGAATTGACAGCCATCTGCTCTACCGACTGAGCTACGGGGGAAGTAGGTTTTATTTTACCCAAAATAAGATTTAAGTCAACAGAAAACCTGTAAAACCCGCACTCGAAATGCCGAGAAATTTCTGATACGCTTCCGCTCAAAGCCCTAAAATCTAATCCATAACTATATTCCAGGCAATCCTTTTAGCCACGAAATAGATATTGCTTAGCTATTTAACGGTGGTAAAATTAAAGAAAAAGTAAGGGACTTTGATTTAAGAATGGTTGACAATAAAAGCAAACATTCCATACCATACTTTTATAAAACTCGAAAGTGGTAGGATTAAAAATCCAAAGATAGAAACAGTACTGAAATTAGCAAAAGCCTTAGATATAAAAATTGACAATTTGCTAACATAAAAGGGAAAGATATGAGTTGGTTATCAGAAATATTTGGTTATGTTCCAGCTAAAGACCGAAAAGGAATCTCTATGGATAAAGGACCTTGCTGGGAACTATCTTGCGCTAAAGACTTCCCTGCTTTTTTGAAGGCGTTAAATGACTTACTCCCCAGTGATTCTATCTTATATCTTGAGGGTGGGGGGTCCGACAAAAGAAATAGAAGAATATCTGGAGGCTCGCAAACCCGCACAAATTACTAAAGTAGAGATGGGTACTATTTGGCCACGGCCGAGAATATTTCACTTACCTATAACCACAGAGAACCTTGAAGGGCTTGCACAGCTAGTGGAAAAACACGCAGAGCTTGAAATTGCTGTTCACCTTCTTGTATATAGAGATAATAAAGTACTTATTGAATGGTATGATGCTTTTTCTGATCCCTTTTACATCTCAAAGGAAATTTCTGAGGATAAAATAAAGATCTTTTCTGAGCGACTAGGGATAAAATATAAAGAATTTATGTATAATTGGTAAAAAGCGCATGCCATCCAAATAAATCCTTTTCTAAAGAAAAGTTAAAAATCCCGTCCCTCTAGAAGAGAGCGGGGTTTGCGGCTGCCCGCGCCCGGCCGCAAACCGATGAGAATTTTTGTCCCAAAAAGAAAAAGTCCCTACTCCTAGAAGTAGGGACTTTTTCTTTGGAAGACAAAATTTTGGGTGGAAGAAATTTTGCCTCTTGCACAACGAAGAAATGTTTTTTTATTTTTTTGTGATATAATAAAAAGTCGTGTGTTTACGGTTGTTCGATTCTTAAAATAGAAATCATCCATATTTGAAAATAAAAGGAGGATACAATGCTTTATCTGCAGAAAGGGAATTTTCAGAAAGTAGTCCGTTGGTTTGGTGGCTCTTGGATGACTGCTAATCAGGCGACTTTTTTTGGATGTATTTTTGTAGTTCTAACTGCATTAGGCTATTATATTGGACTTTCTTTCAATAATTATCGGTGGGCATTGCTGCTTGTGCCTTTCTTTTTATTCATGCGGATGGTGATGAATACTTTAGACGGAATGCTCTCCCGTGAGTATAAAACTGCAACCGTTGCTGGCGAACTTTGGAATGAGACGTTAGATATTGTCGGGGATACAGTTTGTTATGGTTCACTTTTTTTTGTACCCAATAGCCCGACTTTTTTATTAGCTATATATCTTATTTTGACTTGGGCTGCAGAATTTTTCGGGGTTCTTGGAAAAAGTATGCCAGGAGGTACACGTAGACATGAGACCTTTGGTGGAGGCAAGCCTGATAGAGCAGTCTGGATGGGCTTGTTCGCTATTATCACATTTTTTAAGCCGGAATTTATTCATTACCTGCCTTATTATCTCGGAGCTGTATCTGTTTTAATTGGCTTGACCTGCATCATAAGAATAAAAAAAATACTTCAAGCAGCTAAAGGCAAAAAATACGAATCTTATACTTGGATCGGGAGGTAAAGATGCTTAAAGGCTTAAGGAAATTTATTATATTTGTAGTAATGATATTTACATCCTTGGGCATCTTGGTTTATGAGCAGAATTATTCTATGCTTATTATTATGGGAGTTATTATTGGTTTGCTTTTATTTTTTAGCTTCGTTGCTGCTATATTAGTAATTAGGAAATCAAAGTTGGCCGAAGAAATAGTTAACAGGACAATAACTTGGTGGTGGATGGCCGCGGTTTTTATGATAGCAGTCTCAACTCATAGAATTGTTTCCTTCTGTTTTATGGGATTTCTTTGTTTTTTGGCGTTGAAGGAGTATTTTTCGCTTCTGCCGAAGAAAGAAACCGGGGGAAGCAAAAACCTTTCTTTGAAAGATAGGCTGCCTATATTATTATGTTATCTAGTCATTCTGGTCACTGTATATTTAGCTTATATTCAATGGTATGGTTTGTACATTATTCTTGCTCCGGTTTATGCCTTTTTGCTCATACCTATTATTTTCGTTTTGCAAAACAGAACCGAAGGAACGATAAGGTCTTTGGGGCTTATTTCTATTGGGCTTATGTTTTTTGTTTTTAATCTTGGGCACAGCCTTTTTATGGTTAATATGGGTGCAATGGTGCTCCTGTATTGTTTCTTTTTGACAGAGGCTCGAGATCTCTTATCGTTTTGGATAGGTAAGGGCTTATCGCTATGCTACGAAAAGGTTCCCAGAAATACTATATTTAAAATTTTGAATACTAAAATTGCAGAAAGTGTAAGCCCCAAGAAAACATGGGGAGCAGGAATATTAACCGCCTTAGTTGTCGCTATTTTATCGTTAGCTTTTATTCCCATTATGCCCGAATTTCCAAAGGGAAGATTGACTTATTCTTTTGGCACTATTTTAGGCCTGGCAATAGGAATTTTAGGCTTGATGGGCGATTTGGTATTCTCAATGATAAAGCGGGATATCGGGATAAAGGATTCCGGCACCCTGCTTCCCGGGCATGGCGGAATTATAGATCGAGTTGACAGCCTCATTTTTACCATCCCCATTACCTTCCACTTAATTAACTGGATATATGTATAAAATATGTAGAGAACCAGTAAGAGATGAAACGGTGCTAGGTTTGCTTTACGCTATAAGTCAACAGCACAAAAATGCGGTTGCATTGCAAATTGAAGATGAGGAGGGCATGCGTAGTTTTTCCTTTGATGAGCTGAGAGAGTGTTCAGTTGATGTGTCTGCTTCTCTTATCAAAATGGGTATTAAAAAAGATAACCGTATAGCCATTCTTTCTGAAAATCGGCCCGAATGGGTAATAACATTCTTCGGTATTATTTCAGCGGGAGGTATTACTGTACCCATGGATATTAAATTAACTGAGGCAGAGATCCTTTTCGTTCTTAGAGATTCAGGTGCAAGGTGTATTTTTGTTTCCGGGAGATTTTTACCTATCATTACTAAGCTAAAAAATGAGCTGCTTTCTTTAGGGTATATTGTAAGTTTTGATGAGTCTCAAGAAAGACACAAAGAAGTTATTTATCTGAAAGACCTGAAATGCCAAGCAGGCGATCAGCGCAATCGTCCGGATGAAATTAAGGCCGAAGATACGGCACTTATTGTTTATACATCCGGCACAACGGGGGTAGCTAAAGGCGTTGAATTAACCTATGGTAATCTTTTGTTTGAGGTAATAGCATTACACAGGATTACCCCTTTCAGCAGAAAAAATCGCTTTATATCTATTTTACCGCTTAATCATATGCTTGAGATAACCGGCGGTCTTATTGGGCCCTTATACGGAGGAGCAAGCATAACCTATGCTAAGAGTCTAAAGCCTACTGGCCTGCTTACTTTAATGGGAAAAATTAAAGCTACAAATATGATATGCGTGCCACTTGTTTTAAAGATGTTCCATGGTCAGATTATGCGGGAATTAGATAAACAAAATCCAATAAAACAGAAGATTTTTAAAACATTACTTCACATATCGCAATTTTTACTAAAGTTTAATATTCGTATTGGCAGATTTTTATTTTATCCGGTGCATAAAAAATTTGGCGGCCATATAGAAACTTTTGTATGTGGAGGTGCCCCTTTAGATTCTTCAGTAGAGATTGATTTTAACGCAATGGGCTTTTACGTACTTCAGGGCTACGGATTAACCGAAACCTCTCCCGTGATTAGCCTGAATACGGCTAAAAGAAAAAAATACGGCTCTGTAGGAAAACCGCTTGAGGGATTGGATGTTAAAATTTTAAGGAGCTCTGAGACTGGAGGCAAAGAAGGTGAAATAATAGTACGCGGTCCGAATGTTATGAAGGGCTACTATCGGCATTCAGAAAAAACTGGCGAGGTTATTAGAAATGGTTGGTTCCATACAGGTGATATTGGTTGGATAGATGAGGATGACTTTTTATATATTTCGGGCCGGATGAAAAACTTAATTGTTTTAGGTGTGGGCAAAAAGGTTTTTCCGGAGGAATTAGAAGAAGTAATGAGCAACAGCCCTTATATAAAAGAGATTTGCGTTTTGGGTAAAGTTGTAACTACGGGTTCAAGAAAAGGCTGTGAAGAGGTTTATGCTGTGGTTGTGCCCAATCTTGAATATTTTGATGAAAGCAAGAGAAAAAGTGAGGCCGCAATAAAAGAAAAAATCTCTCTAGAGATAGATAGACTTAGTAAGAATCTCGCTGATTATAAAAGGATTAAAGATTTTGAGATTTACAATGGTGATTTGCCCAAAACATCTACACGGAAGATAAAGCGAAAGGTGCTGCTTGAGTTCATACAAAAGAAAGACGAAGAGACAGGACGGGCGAAACAGGACCAATTTGTTGAGCAGATACAGATTAGAGAAGATGAGTTTACTTTGAAATTGAAAAATATTCTCGCTGATTTACTTAAAATTCCCGAGAGTAACATTAGGACACATTCAAATCTTTATAATGACCTTGGCGTAGATTCACTTATGAAGGTAGAATTGCTATGCCTTGTAGAGAAGGAATTTGGTTTAACTATCCCGGATGAATTGGCTTATGAAATTAACACATTTAATGATTTTGTGCGAATCATTTCCGAATACAAAAATGGGAGAGTTGACGATGTATCCATTAGCGAGGAAGATATAGAATCAATTCTTAAAAGGAATGTTTTCGTGAGGACCATCCGGTTAATTAGTACCTGTTTATTTCGCCTGTTTGCAAAAATTTATTTTCGGCTTGAGGTGAGAGACATAGAAAATATTCCCAGTAAAAAATCTTTTATCATTGCCAGTAATCATACCAGTATGTTGGATTTCCCAATTTTATTTAGTTGTCTGCCGTTATCTGAAACGCAGGATGTTATAGCTCCGGCGGCACAGGATTATTTTTACACCAGTTTTTTAAAACGCCATCTTGTAGAGATGTCTTTTAACACGTTCGCCTTTGAGCGCTTTGGGAATTTTGTTAAAGGCTTAAAGATATGTTCAGAGATTATCAAAAAGAAAAAGTCAATTATACTTTTCCCAGAAGGCGCGCGGTCGGTTGAAGGCAAACTTATGCCATTTAAGCCAGGTATTGGTTCTTTGGCTTTAGAGCTTGACGTAGCCTTGATTCCTACTTATATTTACGGAGCATATGCAGCTCTTCCGAAGGGAAGTATTTTTCCTAGGCCTAGGAAGATTATTGTAACATTCGCCGAACCCATATATGCTCATGAGTTTCAAAGGAAAAAAACAGGATACGAAGTCTATAAAGATATTGTTAAAGAAGTGGAAGGGAGAGTTAGGGATCTTAAGATAAGGATAGATAAAGAAGATAGATAGTAGAGGCAGAACTTTTCCGCACCCAAAATTTTGCCTTCCAAAGAAAAAGTCTCTGCTCCTAGGAGTAGGGACTTTTTCTTTTTAGGACAAAAATTCTCGTCGGTTTGCAGCTAGGTGCGGGCAGCCGCCAGCCGCACGTCCTCTAATGCTTCCCAAAAACTATGGTCGTCCGCTATATCGCCTTAAGCCACGTTAAAAACTTCTATGGACTGCGCTATACCGCGCCTCTCGCGTATAGCACTTGAGCGCCAAAAATTAGAAAAGTAAACTAAATTTTACGCTATAATAAAAGGGCTAGCCACATGCGCTCGGCCAGCCCTTTAAGAATGGTATGTGTCCTTAATTTAATTATGTTTCTACTGAATGCGGACGAGCCTATGCCTTTATGGCAGCTTGTTAACTGGATGGCATGTAGCAGTAGGGAGATTAGAAAAATAACGCCCTAACCTTGACAATAGGTGTATTATGTGATATAATACAGTTAAATAAAAATTGTAACTCTCTAATTAGGTATTTAACAAACTGTGGTTTTTAGATATGATAAACTTTACAATAAAATTTCAATCTGGTATCCCAATCTATGAACAGGTGGTGTACGCTGTGAAAAAGTCCATTGTAACAGAGCAGTTGAAGCCGGGGGATCGATTTCCCTCAGTTAGAGAAATGAGTAAGGAATTAAAGATAAACCCTAATACTGCTCAAAAAGTGGTAGCTCATTTAGTTAGGGAAAAGCTATTAGAAATAAAACCAGGTATTGGCAGTACTGTTTCTGAATTCGGTATAGCGACTAAAGCTCAGCGTGATAAGATACTTAATAATGAGGTAGAAAAATTGGTTGTTGAATCCAAGCGATTATCTATCAAAAAAAAGGAAGTTGTGGATGCGATTGATCGCCATTGGAAATTAAATAATAAGGAAGGAAAAAATGAATAATGCTATTGAAACAAAAAATTTAACGAAAAGATTTGGTAAAAATATAGCTGTTAACAATTTAAATTTAACCGTTCCAGCCGGTAGCATTTTTGCTTTTCTGGGCCCAAATGGAGCAGGCAAAACAACGACAATCAAAAATGTAATGAATATTATGAAACCTACTCAGGGTTCATCGATTGTATTGGGAGTTGATTCTAAGAAACTCGGTCCAGAAGAATTCGCTCAAATTGGATACGTATCTGAGAATCAAGAAATGCCAGAGTGGATGACAGTAAATCAATTTTTGAATTATTGCAAAAAAATGTATTCAACATGGGATGATAAATTTTGTAGCGATTTGACAGAACAGTTTAGTTTATCTCCAAAGCAAAAACTGAAGAGTCTTTCTCGAGGCATGAAAATGAAAGCAGCGTTAGTTTCTTCATTAGCGTATAGACCAAAATTACTAATATTTGATGAACCTTTTAGTGGTTTAGATCCCTTAGTTCGTGATGAATTTATATCAGGAGTGTTGGATATTACCGAGAGTGAGAATTGGACGATATTCATATCTTCTCACGATATTGACGAAGTTGAAAGATTAGCTGATTGGGTAGGCATTATCGACAAAGGATTGCTAAAAATTGTCGAAGAGGCTGAAGTATTACAAAATAGATTCAGGCGGTTTGAACTGACTATAAGGGAGGCAACTGATGTTAAATCAAGGTTTCGTGAAGAATGGTTTTTACCAAAACAACAGGATAGAACCATTCATTTTGTGGATAGTCAATATATAAAAGGAAAGAGCGAGGATAAGATTCGAGAGATTTTCCCCAATTGTTCCAATATAGAAGTATCGGGAATGACTTTAAAAGAGATATTTATTGTATTTGCCAAAAAATTTAAGATTTCTGAATTATAGGAGACGAGCTTATGTATTTTATTCCATATTTGTTTAAAAAAGATTTTCTCCGTATCAAAATATTACTTTTTGTTTGGTTCTTGCTTATTCTTGCTCAATCAGCTTTAGGCATAGGTGGTATTGATTTAGCTGCCGAATTTCTAGAGTTCCAAATGTTTTTACCTTTGCTTGCAAAGCTATTTAGTATTCTGCAGGGTTTGATGATAATTGTTATTGTTCCTTTGCTTATTCAAGATGATTCATTAGTTGGAACGACATCATTTTGGTTTACCCGACCAATTTCTAAAAAGGGCCTGCTAATAACAAAATCATGTCTAATATTGACATTATTAGTTGCCTTACCTCTTATCGCTGAGATTATTGTGTTGGCAGCAAATGGTGTAACCACTCATCATATATTGCTTATGGTTCCAGAAATATTGTTAGAGAAAATAGCTTTTATTGTTCCTTTCTTAATTTTAGCTGTGGTAACACCAAAGTTTAGTAAATATGCGCTAGTAGGGATTATTGTCTTTACAGTGCTTATAGTATTCGGAATTGTCAGTTCTATAGCTATGATGTTTTTGCCGATTCCCAAAAATATTCTTTATAATTTTGAAATGTTTAAGAATCCATCTTTGGAAGCATCGTGTGGAGTGGCAAAAGATATATACGTTATTATAATTGGTTTTATTCTTGTAATTCATCAGTTTTTAACAAGATACACCGCTAGGACAGTGAGATGGTTTGTTGTCGCTTATCTGATTATGATTATTTTTACAAGGACATGGAATTGGGATTTTCTAAAAGAGGCAAGCAGTGTTAAAAGTACAGTCGATATTGTAGAATCCATCTCCGTAGGATTTAATACTGAAAACATCGTTGTATCTGACGAGTTCCGTTTTAGCAAAAAAGATGCTAGGGAAAAGTCGATAAGTGCTAAGCAAACAATTATGGGGTTGCCTATTGAGCAGTTCGCAATTTTAAGAGAATTAAAAGAAGTACAGATGAAATATCCTGACGGAAAAATTCTCGAATCCAAATATGTTTCAACGAGTAAAAAGGAAACATTTTCTAATGAAAAATTTATGGCTCCATTGCAGGCGGCTTTAGGAGATATTAAATTGTTAAATCCTTTTAAAGAAGATTTAGCTCATGTAGAAATATTTAGCATAGAAGAGTTAGATTTCAATAATTATAAAAATAAGATGGGAACGTATTCAGCTCATGCTGAATTTGATATTTATAAATACAAGATTGGTTCTCAAATGCCTTTAAAGCAAGGCACGAGAGATTTATTTGGCTCTGAGCAAATAATAATTTATGACATACTGGAAAGACCAAATGGTGTGACAGTTGTTATTGCTGAAAAGAAAATAAATTTATTGTTTGATCGAACAGTTGAAAAGAAATCAAAATACGACTTTGCGCGAGATATATATTCTGATTTTAACCATGTCTATTTAATAGCAAATAAGAAACGAAATGAGGCATTTTTAACAGAGATAGGAGCTAATCTATATGCAGATATGATGGCAGCATATGGCCCGACACGACTTGAAACCAAAGCTAAACAATTTGATTTTACATATATCAATGATAGAAACGTATCTCTGCCCAAAATTAATAAAGAATGGTTAAAAGATGCTGAGCTTATAAGACTGGATGCGGTGAAAATAGGAAAACAACATAAAGATTTTAAAATAGAAAATTTCACTCTACCCGCTCAATCTACCGAAACCAGTCAAGAAGTCGATGAAATTGAGCAACAATTAAGATTACAAGATAAACAAATGAAGGAATATTATCCAGAATAATTGGAGAAAGGAATAAGTTATGCAAAAACCAACTTGGGCTAAAGTAGTGGGGATTATTGGCATTATCTTAGGATGTTTCGGTCTTTTAGGAGCTGGACAGACAATTATGATGCCTAAAATGATTGAGATGCAAAAAGAAATGATGCCACAAATGCAGGAAATGCTGGAAAAGCAATATGGAACATCACAGGAAGCTATGAATATAATGCAGAAAATGTGGGATACCCCCGAATGGTTTGGCACTTGGTGTATAATATCGGGAATTATCGCTTTGATTATTGCTGGATTTTATATATATGCTTCAATTGGTCTTTTTCAGATTAAGAAATCAGCTATTAAAATGTTCTATTTAGCTGCTGGTATAAGCATTGGCTTTACTATTTTAAAAGGACTTATAACAATGGCTGCTATGTCATTTATGGGTATATCTGTTTTGATTGGTGGGGCATTTGGAATAGTGTTTAATATTATTTTACTTATCGTAGTAGCTAATAGAGATAAGCAAGCTTTTGATTATAAATAAGAAAGAGGCAATCTGCATAATACAGGTCAAAATAATGATTAGGTATTGACATTTTCTTAAAGGGCTGGCCGCCCGCATCCGGCCAGCCTTTTTATTGAATAGGATAGATTATATATTATATGACTTAGGCTGTCTTTATGTTTTTAAGGCATTCTGCAGTATATTTTACTAAATAAACTGCTGCCAATAATTCAATAATTAAAACAATAGCACATTTGAGGATAAAAAATAAATCTACAGTCCCGCATCTTATAGTGACTACGTTGAAAATTAGATTCGTGAACAAACCTGTAGAAAGTGAAACATATCCGGTAAATATGCTGAAGAGGTGTCTTTTTAGAAGACCATACAAAGTAATGAAGCAAAATGATATAGGAAAGATGATGCTAGCAATCATGGAAATATGGAAATAAACCAAAATCGCTTCCGGCCATCCTCCTTGAGGAGGTTTTGGCATATTGTTTTGGGCTAACCACGAATTTGGAAAAAATATCCCTGCAATATTACCTATAAGCCACACCAAGCAAAGTAAAGCAAAGAAAGCCCAAATAGTTGTAAGTATCGTGTGAGTTTTAGTAAAAGCTAACAATTTCATATACCCTCCTTTTCGTTAAAAATCGTTACAGTAATTCTATCATACAATCTATATATTCTAAACTGCGTTTTAATTTTTATTTAATTGTATCTGAAAACCATCCATGTAAAAGGCGTTTCATCTCGTTAGGATATTGTTGAATAAGTCGTTCAGCATGAAGCCCTTTTTCTATTATCTCAAGCTTTTTGTATGTCTGTGTCTGTTCATAAAGTCTCTTAGAGTGGTAATCTTTAATAATCCAATCACTATCTCCATGGATAAAAAGTATTGCGGTAGTATCTATTTTGCTAATCATCTTAATAGGCTTTGGTTTTGGAATAAACAAATTTGTAGTTCGTGAACCTTTACCTTCCCAATTACACTCAATATTATCCTTCAGGTCCCAAAACATTCCTGGTTCCCAAAAATGATAATCAATCTTCCAGAAACTTAAGGGGCAACTTATTAACACCATACTAGTTACATCTTTTCTCTTACTAATAGCATTTATTGCAACTGCCGCTCCAAGAGAAAATGCTACTATGGCAATCTGTTTGTATCCTTGTCTTTTTGCATAGTCTAACACGGCTTCTAAATCAAAATGTTCCTTAGCTAACCACGAAAATTTACCTCCACTATCACCATGTCCTCTAAAATCAAAAATTATGATATCGTATTCCTCGGAAATTAAATCGACTGTCTTACGCATCCATCTGTTGCTTTTGCTATTAAAAAAACCCGGACATATAATAACTATTGATTTACGGCTCTCCTTAATGTATTCATATGCAATGTTAACTTTATCTCTAGTATATAACATTCCAGAAGATATCACTTTACTTGACATGCTTATGGCTTTTTCTATAGCTGCATCGACTACAAACTAATTTCCTGAGGATATGCTTTTTTCATTGCAATACCCCAAACCTTATTAATATACCGCAATGAGAAATAATTCTGAAACAAATGAATCCAAAATGACCCGCGTATTGTTAATTCATACTGCGTATCATTCTCTTGAAGCAGTTTTAGCCGTCTGAATGCTGCGAATAATTTATTTAATTTTTCATCACTCAGCCCAAATTTGCTATGTAATTCGTCTTTATAAATATATGTATCGTAAAAACGCCAATATAACCAAAAATATTTCTGCATATTTTTCGTGAAATTCATATATAGAGCCACAGGAAAGTTGTTTGACATGCACTTTTTTATATATTCTTCCACTGAAAATGTGTTTAAATAGAATCCATCTGGAAGATGTGAACCTGCACCTGCTCCTAACCCAATATATTGGTCTCTAGTTACAGAAGAGTATCGGGGGACATTTCCTTTCTTAAACCCCCATACAGATACCCGACTGAAGCCTTTGTCTGATAAATATTCATGTATAAGGTAATACTGCCTATGCCTCTTAAGTAAATTTGGCATTTTTACTTTCTTTAATTTCAAATATCTACCTATCGAGGTATATGGAAATGTAAACAATGGGTATGTTGTTATCTGATTAACCCCACTTTCAATCGCCTTTTCTAAATCATAAGTTACATCTCTTAAGCTTTGGTTCGGTAATGCAAAAAGAAGATCGATATTTATTGATTCAAAACCCCCCTTAACCAACTGGCCCAATGCATCATTAACTACTGAGGATCGATACTTCCGCCCTATAAAATTTAAATGTTTATTCAAAAAGCTTTGCGCACCTACACTTACCAGTTTTATATTATTATCTTTTAGCTTCGATATAAGCTCTTCTGTAATATCATATGGATTAACCTCTATGCATATGTCCCCTGCAACATTGAATTTAGCATGTATATGTTTAAAAATAATGCCAAGTTCGTCTATTAATAATGTGGGGGTTCCACCTCCTATATAGATAGAAGATATATTTACCTTACCAAATAAGTTACGATAAATTCCAATCTCATTAAGTATAGCTTTTAAATATACAGGTACTTTCTGAGAATCATATTTAACTTTGAAGTATGGACAATATGGACATAGATTATTGCAAAATGGAATATGTATATACAGGTTGATTGAGTCTATTTTGGTAGGCTTTACTCTGTCAATTTTTCTGAACGTATAATCTGAGTTATTTCCAGTAAAATATGTTCTAATATTTCGAGTAATATAGTCTACCATTATGCAATTGCTTCTATTTGACTTTTACTTAAGGGCAAAAAATTCAGCGCCGTTATGATTGAACTTAGGCGTAGTCTTGGAGCATGTATAATTTCAGCGTAACTAAGATATCCACAATTATCACACGCCTCCTGATTCCCTATAGATCTACAGCACTGATATAATTTATTATGAGCATAAACATAGCACATTTTAGATGGTCTTTCCCAATCTTCCCTATATACAGCTTCAAGGCAAGCATAGGAATTCAATATTCTAAATCTACTCTTGAGTGCAATTATCTTCTCGATAATTTTTTTTCTTTCATCCAAGTTCAAAAACAGTTCGTCAATTCCATAATAAGGAGTATGAAAATAGAAAAATACTCCTTTGGTCTGTTTAATTTTTTCCATTTCACTACAAAAAAGCTCTATTTCACTATAATTTTTTCTATTTATTGTGAAATTAATCCATAAGTTGGGGTGGTTTGACCTCTTGATATTCTCAATAATTTTATCATATGAAGTCCCGCGAAGGGTATCGTTGGTTTCCTTGATTCCGTCTAAGCTGACAAATAAGGCATCTGTTGATATTTTTAAAGGGAATGTACCGTTAGTATATATGATAATTAATTTAAACCCCATTTGTCGCGCAAAACCCACAACATCCTCAACCCTATAGCCATTATCTTCCCATAGAAATGGTTCACCACCTCCTATAGCTATTGACCTTATTCCCATGTCGTAAAATGTTCTAAGCCCCTTTTGGGTGTCTTCGAAAGATAAATCAAGCAAGGGACGATTTGAAACTTGGCAATGGGCACATTTCAAATTGCATTTTTCATTTATCACTAAGGCGCCTACAAAGGGCCTATGTTTTCTCAGTACTTTTGTATTAAATAAATAGCCTAAGCCATATAATATATAATCTATCCTATTCAGCATAAGGCAAAATTAATCCTATATATTTTTAAAAGGCTGGCTGACCGCACCCCGCTAGCCTTTTTATAATTATACTCCAAGGCCAGTAAAATTCCACTCTGATTTAAGTTGGTTTTAAAACACACCCCAGCGACGCTGAAGCGGACGCACGGGAGACACGGAAGCGCGCCCCAGCGCGCGGGGCCTATAAATCTTTCTTCTTGCAAGCGTGAATGGCATTTGGTAAGATTATAGCAATAGTTCGTTGACTTAATCCAAGAGGAGTTGCTACTTATAACCCTCTGCGATAGAATATATTACAGAGGGTTTTTATCTATGATATAAAATACATATTGCGTAGACGGGGGGATATTCCTTGAGGTACCGCGCTAGACCAAAGGAAGTATTTATTAATAAAGAGGTTAGGAGATAAGTTTTTCTAAAGGGTGTCCCTTTTAGGGACGTCCCTAAAAGCAATAGCGCAGTTTGCGGTCGGGTGACTGCATTAAATTAAGCTATTTTTTGCTGCCTTAGTTTTCTTAATAATAAAAAGAGCACTTCCGATGATTAGGCCCCATACAAAAAGTGCGATGACTACGTAAAATAGAGAGGTTGATAGCTGCTCTTGGTTTTTTGCAACCAGATAGGCTCTTTCCGCAATAATCTCCTCATACGTTTGCCTTGAGCAGCTATAGAAGCTTACAGAGAAAAACCCGAAAAGGGCTGGAAGGACAATGCCCATTAGGAATAAGTTTCGAAGAATCCGGAAAAAGTGTTTACTGGGGAGAGTTTTTATCACACCGTGGAAGCTGCGCTGAAGCAAAAGGTAAGTTACCAAGGCCAGCCCTAAAGAAACCACTCCTACAATAAAGTAAGAAACTATAAGATATTCTTCGTTAGACATTTTTATATTTTAAAACGGCTAAAAGAACCGTTATAAGGGTGAGATATCCTATAATAAATAAGCATGTGTTTCCAAACACAGTGGAAAGTCCGATAGCGATTTTCCAGACATACTCCATGAACGAAGCATCCGCCTTTAGGTCAAACTTAATTTCCAAAGACGCGGAAAAGGCGATAAAGAAGAGGCCTATTGAGAACAGGCGTAAATAGAAACTCGTCCCGGAAGGAAGCTTAATTACGTCATCTAAAAGATGTCGTAAGCTCCGGCGAGTCAACGCATACACTATTAGAGCAACACCGATTGAAATCATAAACAGTATTACAAATCCGTAAATATTTCCAGACATAGCCTTTGCTCCTTTTTACAGCCGAGAATCAATATACAAAATTCCTAATTTGCGGTCTTTGTTGTATATAGGATTTCTTTCTTAATATTCTAAATCTTATTTATATGTCCGTCAAGGTAAAAGTGTGTAATTAACTTGCTACCTGCTTTTATGTTATTTTCTTTTTTAAATAGGCAAAATATTTCCTGTATTTAGGCCCAAGCCACTTATCCGAATCCAGTGGAATTATATTTTTTTCCTTGTCTTTATGAATAATATTTGGTAGAATGATAACGACAACTCATTGAGATAACGACCGGGCAGATATTTTCCATAACTACTTTAGATAAATATTAGATATGGAACTAATGGTCTTATCCATAGCGTTAATCGCAGTATTCGTAGGCATTTTCCTAACCAAAAAATCATCATCCAAAATTATAGCTTTCTCAACCGCCGCAATAGTTCTTATCTATGGATATTTGTCAATTACACATGAAACAAGCGGTTACTTTTATAAGGGAGGGGAAATAAGGCCCGGGCAGATAGCTATAACAGAAGTCGGGCATTGCCCTGTATCTATTGTTTTTAAGATTAAGATGGTATGGGAGGACAGGGTTATTGCGGAGAGTTTAGAATTAAGTAAGAGGATAACATCGGCGGAGAGGAAAATAAATGGAAAGCTATTTAAGATAGGATTATTATCCCTGGATAAAGACGGATTTACAATACATTTAACCAATGAAACCGGTTATGGGATTGTAGTTGTCTGGATAGCTAAGTATAATAAATTAAGCGACTTTTTTAAAAGGAGGGCTATTTTTAAGCAGTAAAAACAAGTTGTGAAACTCGCCCAATATGGCAGCCCAATTTGACAGAGCCTTACTTTTCAGGAGTAAGGCTTTTTTAAAATTCGGGGCGTTTCTATTTTTCCAAAAATTAGAAGCGTCTCTTTTTTTGAATGCGCCCGTTATATTGAAAACAATCCTTTAAGAGCAGGTATAACAACTGCGCTCTTAGAATATCCCTGGAGTAGCTTTTCCTTCTATGCAAAAGGAATCTATGATGGTATAATCAGAGCGAAGAATTCTTTATATATTGTACTTGATAAGATAAAACAAGAGCGCCAAGAACAGTAAAAGCAAGTTCTAATTTCATGGTCCTTCAGGACCAGATAGAAGGAGCTGAGAACAGGATAAATGTTGCCCGGCAGAGGTATAATTATGCCGTTAGGGAATACAATACAAAAATAGCTATATTCCCGAGTAATATAATTGCCTCAATGTTCGAATTTAAAAAAAGAGCTTACTTTGAGTCAACGGAAGAAGCTGATAATCCGGTAGAGGTGAAATTTTAAAACGGAAAAACCGTTTATCAGAAATAGTTATGAAAAAGTTTATTATATTAATTTGTTGCTTATGTTTTTTTATTGGCTGTGGCAATACTGAAAATAACAAGTCAATATATCCTGAGAGACCTAAAGCAATGCCTTACTTTTATAATAAGACCGATTTGATAGAGATAAATGAAGATGTCGTATCCGTATTGTTAAGCGCAAGAAGGAATACCGGCATTGAATTTGTAGCCGTGTTTGTTAAAGGTATATCAAAGGATATGACTCCTGAGCAGTATGCAACAGGTTTGTTTGATGAGTGGCAGGTTGGTAAGCATACGGACGGCAAAGGGGTTTTAGTGCTCTTTGTTGAAGATACCCATACTCTTAAAATAGAAGTTAGTTATAACTTAGAGAGTATTTTTACAGATGCCTTTTGCAGTTCGTTACAACCGATGGCGAAAACCTTTTATGCCAGCGGACTTTTTGCCGAAGCATTTTTTGACATACTACTTATGATGGAATTAAAAATAACAGAACAGTTCTATTACGATAATAAAGACGTTATAGATGATTTAATATCGTCGGTCTCAAATAAAGATATTGGATGGATTTATTTGTCTGGAGGAGCAGGGATTATTGATGATGAGTATTACCATGGCAAGGAAAACAAACTCCGCTTAATAAAACAAATACCTGCGAAGAAGATACGTGAATTTAATGCAGATAAAGACGTTGAAACTGTTTTTAAGCGCTATCTTAAGTCTCTCGAGGAAGGAATCAATTATCCTTTTCTGGACATTTTGCTTGAGGGCAGCCAAATGCGGAGACTAGAATATATTGTATCACCCTTGGACCAAAAAATGTCTTACCGTGGGTTCCAAAAGGCGTTCCCTTATTATATTACGGAAAGAGGAGATTTAGCGGTAGTGGAGTTTAAAGGAAAACGCAAATGCCCCATTTTATTAAGGCGGGACCCAAATGGGCTCTGGAGAATAGATATAACGAAATCTCAAGTTTTGGTAGGACCGGATAGCCGAAGACAAAGGCTTGAAGCATATTATAGTCCCTGGTCCTTCGGTATTAAAGATAGAAGAATATTCCAGTGTTATTTAGCTAGAATTCCGGCCTTGATACCGCTGCCGCTTGATTTAAAAGAGAGAATAGCTCAATTGAAAAAGGCAATAAAAGAGGAACCGGAAAACGCTTCCAATTATTTTAAACTTGCCGAGATTTATTATTGGGAATGTTTTTGGACGCGGGGGGCGCTCGACCTTATCAATAAGGGATTGGAGCTGGAACCCGACAATGTTTTCTATCATTTGCTCGCTATTGAAGTTTGCCATAGAGGAGAAGGCAAGGGTGAGTCTGAGAGGCATTATAAGGAAATATTAAAATATAGACCCGATGATTGGAGAGTTTACTGGCAGTATGTAGGTTATTGTTTTTTGACTCTAGGTGAATATAAGAAGGCAAGCGATGTTTTAAAACAAATAATGAATCTGGAGACAAAATATATTGGTTACCCCAAGTTTTCATACAGATTAAAAGGCTTACTCCAAGTAGATTATTGGCACGTAATGGCAAAGGATAAAAATTGGTTCTATAGAACAAAGGAGTATTTCCGCATATTTGGCGAATTGCCTTCACTTAATGTAATTATTTTTCCTCGGGCACTTACGCTTCTCAAATATAAAATGCATCCTGATTTTGCAGCCGGAGTTAGATTGATGAAAGAGCCGGATTTCTCGCTTTTGTCTCCTTCTCAGGGATGGGCAATTGCTGTTGCCTCTATCTTTACGGAGGCGCACTGGCATAAGCATGATTCTTTAAACGCGCTGGAGATGAATGAAAAGAATATACGGGTTATTAAGCGCATGCTGTCCAGTAGCTGGGGGATAACAGATAGCAAAAGTTTCTATTCGACATTACAGTGGTTAGATCAAAGAGGTCATCGAACAGATTTTAATGAGATTGCCTGCGCTTTGATGTCGGGAGAAAATGAAAGAAATTTAATCAGGCGATATGGAGACAGAAAAGTCTTGGTTGTTAAAAAATACTATAAAGAACTGGGTGACAAGAGTATTATGGGATGGGATTATATTAGATATGTTTTTCTCTGTAGATACGCCTACACTGCAGGCTATATAACTGAAGAAGAAGCATGGCAATTAATTATACCGGTTGCAGTTAAGATGCAGAAAACCTTTGACTCCTGGGATGATTTGTCTAATAATTATATGATAGGGCGGGAATTCTGGTCTTATAGAAAGGCGAAGGACGAAGAATTAATATTTCTGCAGGCGTTCGAACGGCTGCTTAATGACCCCGATAGCCCATGGCATGTTTATCCTTGGGATATGCGCTTATATCATACCAGCGACATTAACTAAATTTATATTAATTGCGGAAGAGATATGCATGAGGTCAAAAATACGAATATTCTGAGTAGAAGCGTTGGCATATTTTGTATTCTTGCCGCGGCATTATATTATTTTTGTTTATTTGGTAGAATGATTTTTGATTTGGGCTTTGTTGCATTTAGTAGATTCAGCTATATACTCGAGGGGATAACTTCCGTAACTATAGTAAACCCCATAATTATAGTTCTCTGGTATTTAAACGCTTTGGGGCACCAAGTTTTACCCGGAATTAAATTCTTTGCTGGCTTGGCAGTGATTTTAGCCCCTGTATTTTTATTTATAGGAGGAACGGGTGCGATAAAGAAAAAAAGATGGGCTAAAGTGATACTCGTGTTATATGCATGTTACTGGGGATTAACCTGGTTATCAATTGCAATAGTTAAAGTTATTGTATCTAAAGGGTAGGATGAAATCATGAATATTCTGGACAGGACTAAATTATATCTGGCTGTAAGTGGAATTTATGGTAAAAAGGCCGTTGTTCCCTTTATATTTTATCAGGAGGATTACTCATGAGAACTTTAGGATTCATCTCTTTAATTCTGGCGTTGATATTTACAGCTACAATGCTGGTCTATGTTGAGGACTGTGAGGCTAAAACCATCGAGACCGATAAATATATTCTTTATATCCCAGGCAGTATAGATGAAGGACGAAAATATCCGTTGGTTATTGGATTTTGCCCAGGCGCTAATGCTAAAGGCCTTATAGGCCTGTGGAAAAATATTGCTGAAAAACACAGTTTTATTATTGCGGCATCTAAGGAGTTCAGGAATGGGATAGACCCCGGTCCTGCCTTTTCTACCATGGCTACATTAGTGCGCCAGTCTGATTCAAGATATCCAATTGATAAATCGAGAGTAATTACATCGGGAATGTCTGGCGGGGGTATGGCTGCGCATATGTTTTCGGTTTCATATCCTGATTTGACCTGGGCCGTTATAAGCAACTGCGGCCGTATCCATCCTAATTACATAGAAAAAGAAAGGCATTTGTACGCGCGTAATAAACTTGCTGTTTTTTTGTCGAGCCCCAGTGATTATAACTATCACCATATGGAAAACGATAGGAATTTTTTAAAGGGGCTTGGCTGGAAGACCGAATGGATAGAGTTTAAAGGGGGTCACACTACAGCACCTGAAGAAAGTTACGAGAAAGCAGTAAAATGGTTGGAGTCGCAAATGAGTAAATAGTACAAGAATATTACCAAAAATGTCCCCCTAGTGATAGTAAAAGAGCAGTTTACAATTTAGAACTAAATTTCGCCATTTTTTGTGGAATTTTCTCTGTGTTGGCTCGGCTGGCTGTCTGCACCCAACCGCCAGACACTTAGCCGAGTAACTGTTAGGAAATTTATGATTCTACTTCAAGGGTACCCTTGAAGTAGAATCATAGTTCGTCGCAGAAACGGAATTGATTAAAAAAGCCCTGTTTATTTACAAAGCAGGGCTTTTTATTTATGTCCCCGCGAAGAACCAAAATAGGGTGATAGGGAGGGGGAGCTTGATGAAACCTTACTTTCCAGGAGGAAGGCTTTTTTGTCATATATCCGGGCGGGATGGCGCAGAAAACCCTTTACAATTTTAGAAAAGAACATTAAAATAAATCTCAATAATGAGAATAAAAGTCCCGATTATTCTAATCTTGTTTCTTCTATTTTCCATTACTGCGTTTCCTCAGACAGAGAGGCCCGTTGAGATTCTTTTATTCACTTCCGCCCATTGCCGCCCCTGCCAGAAGGTGGATAGTGAGGTTATCCCCCGGCTTAAGAAAGAATATGGAGGAAAGATTAATATACAGGAGTTTGATTTTAATAAACCAGAGAATTATGTAAGACTCCTGGAGCTGCGGGATAAATATGAGTGGCACCCCGAGAGGGACTTAACCCCGACCATGTTTATTGACGGTAAATTCCTGGTAGGTTTTGATGATATAAATAAATATTCAAAGATATATATTGACACGGCATTAAGCAAGAAGGGATATGCTTCGACTAAGACCAAATCATCCATTGATTTGGTTTCCCGGTTTAAGCTCTTCTCGCCCTTAGCAGTAATTCTTGCCGGTTTGATTGACGGGGTTAACCCTTGTGCCTTTACGGTAATTATCTTCTTTATCTCCTTTCTGACCTTACAGGGCTATGGCAAGCGTCAGATTCTAACCATAGGATTGTCTTTTATCCTGGCAGTATTTATAACCTATGTATTAATCGGCTTAGGTCTATTCAATTTCCTTTTTAAATTAGCTGGCTACCCGATTACTGTTAAATTGCTTTATATAGCAGGCGCTCTGTTATGCTTTATTTTAGCTGGGCTTGCCTTTTATGATTTTATAAAATTCCGTCAAACGCGTCAGGCACAAGATCTGGTGTTACAGTTACCCAAGGGGCTTAAGGACAGAATTCACCGGATAATCGGCCTTTATTATCGCAAAGGCCAGGATAAAGACAGAGAGGACAAAAAGGTTCATCCCTTAAGATTAGTCCTCAGTGCTTTTATCGTAGGTTTTTTTGTCTCTCTGTTTGAAGCAGTCTGCACTGGTCAGGTGTATTTGCCTACCATTGTCTTTGTGCTTAAGGCTACGCCATTGAAGCTGGAGGCTTTATTTTATCTTCTGCTTTATAATTTAATGTTCATTTTACCTTTATGGATAATAATGCTGCTTGCCTTATGGGGAGTAACCTCTGGGCAGTTCAGCAGATTTGCACAGAGGCATATGGGGGTAATTAAAATCCTGATGATGACTTTATTTTTAGGTCTGGGTCTTTTTTTAATCTGGCAATGAGGTTATCCATGCGAGCGCGAACCTTTATCTTATTTCTCTTGGTTTTTTTATTAGCCTCTGGGTATGTATTTGACTCTCCTCGAGGTGAAGAGCAAAGTGAAGAGATAGAAGAGGAGCAGGGTCCTTATTTCTGGGATTTTGGCCAGGTTTCTGAAGGAGAAATTCTTGAGCATACATTTGTATTAAAGAATGACTCACCGGTTAACTTGCTGATTAAAAGAGTCCGTACTTCTTGCGGCTGCACCACCTCGGAGATTAAGAAAAAAGAGATTCCTGCCGGAGGAGATGTTGATATTCAGGTCAAATTTAACACGCGGGGTTATTCCGGCATAAAAAAGCAATTCGTATATATTCATACTGACCAACAGGACCATCCAGTCATCAAGCTGACTCTTAAGGCAGATATTCATCCCGCACCTTCTACGCAGTAGCGTAGGATTAGGGCAAGAAGGTGCGGGATTCAAACCAAGAGGCATCCCCGATAATAATTGACCCCGCACCTTTGGACATTCAAAAAGAATTAAAAAGAATGAATTTGGCAAAGGTGCGGGGTTGACAGAGGGTTAATTCTCTTATATAATTAGGGTTTATGGAACTAAATGAACTTATTGCTCAGAGGATAGCTAAGTTAAACTCGCTCAGGAATAAACAGATTGAACCTTACGATGCGGCAGCTTCCGCCGAAGGCGGACCAGCCCTCAGCTGGTGCGGGCGCCAGTTGATTTCTGAGGTTCTGGCTAATTTCACTGAAGGCAAATCCGTAGAGGTTTACGGCAGGATTATGGCCAAACGCCAGCATGGCAAGGCAGTCTTTTGTGATTTAAAAGATTCAACCGGTAAAATTCAAGTTTATTTTCGAGAGGATATCTTGGGTAAGGATAAATTTGAGATATTGGAGAACATTGAGGTTGCTGATTTTATTGCCGCAAAGGGAGAGACTTTTACTACGCGCAGCGGTGAGCCGAGTCTGAAGGTCTTAGAATACAGAATACTTTGTAAAGCTATAAGGCCCTTACCGGAGAAGTGGCATGGCTTAAAGGATGTTGAACTGCGCTACCGCCAGCGCTATTTAGATTTTATTGCTAACGAGAAGGTTGCGAGTGTATTTCTCCGGCGCAGCCAGATTATCAGATTAATCCGCGAATTTTTTGACAGCCGTGGCTATCTTGAGGTGGAAACGCCAATGATGCAGTTTATTCCCGGCGGAGCCAGAGGCCGGCCATTTAAAACGCATCACAATGAATATAACTTAGAGCTCTATCTTCGCATTGCTCCCGAGTTATATCTTAAAAGACTCCTTGTCGGAGGGCTGGAGAAGGTCTACGAGATAAACCGGAGTTTCCGTAATGAGGGGATATCAACCCGGCATAATCCTGAGTTTACGATGCTGGAGTCTTACACTGCTTATGCTGATTATCGCGATGTAATGAAATTGACCGAAGAGCTGATTCGCTTTTTAGCCAAGAGCCTATTTGGCAAGGAAGAGATTGTCTATCAGGGCAAAAGGATTAACCTGACCAATTTCAATGAGATTTCTTTTGCCCAAATGATGAAAGAGAGATTCGGTATCGAGCCACAGGATAAATTAGAGGTCTGGATTGAGAAACTCAAGACCAAACAATTAATTATTAAGGAGGCTCGTATTTCTCGCTCCTTTGTGGTAAATCTAATCGCTGATTTGATTGAGCCTCGCCAGGATAGCCCGGTTTTTGTTACCGATTTATTTACTGAGCTCTGTCCCTTGGCGCGAAGAAAAAAGGATAACCCTTTGCTTTCGGAAAGATTCGAATTGTTCATTGGCGGTTTAGAAATTGCTAATGCTTACTCTGAGCTAAATGACCCTCTCGAGCAAAGAACACGCCTCCAAGAGGAGTTGAGGGATTTGCCTGCTGAGGAAATCAAGACTCTTGATGATGATTTTCTAGTTGCTTTAGAGCATGGGATGCCTCCTGCCGGAGGTTTGGGTATCGGTATTGACCGCCTGGCGATGTTATTTTGCGACCAGGCTTCTATTCGCGATGTGATTTTATTTCCTTTACTTAAGCCTCAAGGCACAGATAGTAAGTAATAGGTAGTAAGTATAGAGTAGAGAGGCTAGAATGAACCTAGAATATTGGATTGCCTGGCGGTATTTGGTAACTAAAAGAAAAGAGAAGTTCCTCGGCCTGATTAGCATCATTGCCGTTCTCGGCGTGGTTGTAGGAGTGGCGGCCTTAATGATTGTAACCGCTGTGATGAGCGGTTTCAGCCGGGACCTGCGCGACAAGATTATCGGTAATTTTTCTCATCTTACCATAAACGCTGATTCAGGGATAGAGAATCCCGGCGTAATTATTAATCAACTTAAATCAATACCTGAGATTCAAGGCGCCAGTCCCTTTATTAACGGTCAGGCGCTCCTGTATAGAGGCGAGAAAATCTTAGGCATTAAGATAAGAGGCATTGACCCCGGGACAATAGCTCAGGTGGGCAAGATAGAGGATTATTTGATTGAAGGCGAGCTCTCGCAGTTGGATTCTGAAGGCGTAATTGTAGGCAAAGAGCTGGCTAGATTATTAGGCCTGGATTTGAATAGCAGTTTATCCCTCCAGGTATCTCCGCGAAAAATCCATAATCTAACGGTTAAGGGTGTATTCAGTTCCGGTATGTATGAGTATGATACAGAGCTGATTTTTTTGCATCTTGATAAAGTCAAGGAGATGCTCGGGATTCGTAATGTATCGGGAATAGCAATCAAATTAAACAACCTTGACCGGGCGCCGGCAGTAAAGGAAAAGATTGAAAGTCTTCTCGGGTATCCCTACCGCATTAAAACCTGGATGGAGGCAAATCAAAGTTTCTTTGCTGCTTTGAAATTGGAGAAGATTACTATGTTTATTATCCTGTGTTTGATTATCCTGGTTGCTGCCTTTAATATCGTCAGCACCCTGATTGTGATGGTGGTGCAAAAAACCAAGGATATCGGGATACTCAAGGCTGTCGGAATGTCGCGGGAGAGAATCCGCAAGATATTTACCTACGAAGGCCTGACAATCGGTTTTATTGGAACCGGTTTGGGTATTGCCCTCGGATGGATACTTTGTTTCTTGCTTAAGAGGTATCAGTTTATAAAATTACCAGCTGATATTTATTATCTTGACCGCTTGCCTGTGTCTCTGTCGCTCTGGCCAGATGTAACCTTGATAATCATTGCTGCATTAGTAATTACGGTTTTATCAACAATTTATCCGGCATTGCGTGCCGGCAGACTTAAGCCGGTTGATGCGCTTAGATACGAATAATTAGCGTTATCAGGTTATAGCGTTATTGTGTTGAAGGAAAGACGTGTTAGAGGCCAAAAATTTACATAAAATCTATAATCATGGACCAGAGAAGCTGCATGTTTTAAAAGGTATTGAGCTGAGTATTGAAAAGGGAAGATTCATTGCTATCGTTGGTCCTTCCGGAGCAGGCAAGACAACCTTGATTCATCTTCTCGGCGGTCTGGATTTTCCCAATGAGGGAAGAGTTATTCTTGACGGTCAAGAGATTTATGCCCTCTCTGACCAGGAACTGGCTGATTTAAGGAACAGAAGGATTGGTTTCGTTTTTCAGTTCTATCACCTTTTGTCTGAATTGAATGTTCTGGAGAATGCTTTACTTCCCGGATTGATAAAAAAAAAGAAAAACAATATCAGGGGGCACGCCCGGCTGCTTCTTGAGCTTGTCGGGTTAAAAAACAGAATGACGTATTTCCCCAATCAATTATCCGGGGGGGAGCAACAGCGTCTGGCAATTGCCCGGGCCTTGATTAATGAGCCAGATTTTCTCTTTTGTGATGAGCCGACCGGAAATCTGGATTCAGCCACCGGCAGCCAGATAATCGAATTGGTAAAGCAACTAAACCAGAGACGCCAAATGACCGTGATACTGGTAACTCATAACTTAGAATTAGCCAAAGTCGCTGACAGGGTGTATCATTTAAGTGACGGCTTATTACAATAAGGGATATTTGAATAATATCGACAAAAGGAGGGTTAATGAAGGTTTATATTAATGGCAAATTCTATAGCAGGGAGAATGCCAAGATTTCTGTTTTTGACCACGGGCTTTTATATGGAGACGGTGTATTTGAAGGAATTCGTTCTTATAATCGCCTAGTATTTAAGTTAAAGGAGCATATTGACCGGCTTTTTGAATCAGCGCACAGTTTAATGATTGAGATTCCTCTTTCCAAGGAGGGAGTTATTAAGGCGGTAATTAAGACTCTCAAGATAAACCATCTGGGGAATGCCTATATTCGCTTGTTGGTAACCCGGGGAGAAGGTGATTTAGGACTCGACCCACGCAAATGCGCCGGTCATGCAAGTATCATTATTATTGCCGATAAGATTACCCTTTATCCAGAAGGTCTTTATAAAAAGGGCCTCAAGATTATTACCGTTCCCACTATTCGCAATCACCCTGAGGCACTAAATCCCCAGGTAAAATCTCTGAATTATTTAAATAATATTCTTGCCAAGATTGAGGCAATCAATGCTGGCTATCAAGAGGCAATTATGCTCGACTCATTAGGTTATATTGCCGAATGTACAGGAGATAATATTTTTATTGTGAGGAATCAACAGCTTTATACTCCGCCGCAATGTATGGGCACATTACGCGGGATTACCCGCGATACAGTTTTAGATATTGCGCGGAAATTGTCCATACTTACACATGAACATGTGTTAACCCGCCATGAGCTTTATATCTCTGATGAGGCGTTTTTAACCGGCACAGCGGCTGAGGTGGTGCCCGTGGTTTATGTTGATGGCCGGGTAATTGGCGGCGGACAGCCAGGCAAGATTACCAGACTCATTATGCGGGAATTTCGTAAACGGACAAAAATGGATGGGATAAGATATTAGGAGGATGAGTGATGCTTTGTGACCTTTGCAAGAAGAAGCAAGCAACTGTTCATCTGACTGAGATTATTGATGAGCAGATAAATGAATTACACCTTTGCGAGGAGTGTGCGCATCAAAAGACTATTCAGATGGAACAGCAATTTGGCCTTCCTGATTTATTAGCAGGATTGGCTGAATTTGGAAAGCCGGAGGAGACCGTTGAAACAGCCAGCCTTAAGTGTTCAAACTGCGGCTTGAGCTACCAGGACTTTAAGAAGCTTGGGCGCTTGGGTTGTGGCGAATGCTACTCTAGTTTTAAAAAATATCTCTTACCGCTGCTTAAGAAGATTCATGGCTCAACTCAACATTTGGGTAAGTCTCCTTATAAGGTAACGGCAAGGCCAAAGAAGAAGATTGACCTTGCTGAACTGCGCTTGAGGCTTCAGAGGGCAATTGACAAAGAAGAATTTGAGGAAGCAGCACGGTTGCGCGATAAGATAAGGGAGCTTGAGAAAAATGAAAATAAATGACCTAATAAACCATACCAGTGAGTGGCTGCGGGGCATGGGTCCAAATTCTGACGTGGTTATCTCCAGTCGCATTCGCCTGGCAAGAAATCTGGATAAGGCTATATTTTCTCACCGGGCAAATAAAAAACAGGCCGAGCAGACCCTGAAGACCATTGAGCAGGCAATATCCAAGGTCGATTACCTTAAGAAAAGTATGATTTTTCATCTGCGTGATTTAGATGTCGTTGACCGGCAATTTTTATTAGAGCGCCATCTTATGTCTTTGGAATTTGCCAAATCCTCAAATTTCAAGGCAGTAGTTGTTGATGAGCAAGAAATTATTTCGATAATGATTAATGAGGAAGACCACTTAAGGATTCAAGTAATGCAGTCTGGATTTAATCTTTTTGAAGCCTTTAATATTATTAACCAGATAGACGATGTTCTAGCCCGACATCTTCCTTATGCATTTTCTCCTGAATGGGGATTTTTAACTGCCTGCCCGACAAATACCGGAACAGGAATGCGCGGTTCAGTAATGCTTCATTTACCTGCCCTGGTAATACGCCGGCAGATTAATCGTGTTTTATCGGCAGTGGCAAAATTAAGTTTTACTACTCGAGGCTTGTACGGCGAAGGAACACAGGCTTCTGGAAATTTTTTCCAGATTTCCAACCAGGTATCTTTAGGTCATAGCGAAGAAGAGATTTTACAGAATTTAAATGGCTTAATCCGCCAGTTAATCGAACAGGAACAGCAGGCAAGGCAGACTCTCTTAACACAAGACAGTTCTTTACTGGAAGATAGAATCTGGCGCTCGTATGGAATATTAAAGAGCGCACATATTATAACCTCTCAGGAGACGATTGAATTATTGTCAATGGTAAGGCTCGGTCTGGATTTGGGTGTTATTAAGGATATCGACCGAGGTACAGTAAACGAATTGTTTATTCTTACGCAACCTGCTCATCTGCAGAAAATAGAAGGCAGAAAACTGACCCATCAGGAGAGAGACTTAAAACGGGCAGAACTCCTGCGTCAGAAGATAGTTAAATTAGAAAAGAATTAAAGAGGAGGCTATACAATGTTTAATCGGTTTACTGAACGAGCAAGAAAGATAATCATTTTAGCCAAAGAGGAGGCAAGGCGATTTAATCACGATTATATCGGTACCGAGCATATACTCCTAGGTTTAATTCGCGAGGGGGAGGGGGTGGCAGCAGCGGTCCTGCAGAATATGGGTATGTCTTTGGAGACGATTCGCCTTGAGGTGGAGAAACTGGTGCAGCCTGGTCCAACAACTCAGATTTTGGGAGATATCCCCTTTACTCCGCGGGCCAAGAAAGTTTTGGAGCTGTCGGCAGAAGAGGCACGTTCATTGGGGCATAATTATATCGGTACCGAGCATATACTTCTAGGTTTGATTCGCGAGGGAGAGGGTGTGGCCAGCCAGGTCTTGATGAATCTGGGACTGGATTTAGATATGGTGCGTAATCAGGTAATGCATTTTTTAGGCTCAGCCACTCCTGGTTATGGACAAACGCAAAAGGTCAAGACAAAAACCCCTGCCCTGGATGCCTTTGGTCGTGATTTAACCCATTTAGCCCGAGAGTCAAAACTTGACCCGGTAATCGACCGTCGCAACGAAATAGAAAGGGTGATTCAGATATTAAGCCGACGCACCAAAAACAATCCTGTTCTCTTGGGCGAGGCAGGCGTGGGCAAAACCGCTATTGTTGAAGGCCTTGCACAGGCAATAATTGCCGGTAATGTACCAGAGATTTTAAAGAATAAGCGCATCATTGTTTTGGATTTGGCTTTGATGATTGCCGGAACCAAATACCGCGGCCAATTTGAAGAGAGAATCAAGGCAGTGATGGAGGAGATTAAACGCTCCCAGGATATAATCATATTAATTGATGAGTTGCATACTCTGGTTGGGGCGGGAGCAGCAGAGGGAGCCATTGATGCCTCGAACATCTTAAAGCCAGCCCTTTCCAGGGGAGAGATTCAATGCATTGGCGCAACCACGCTGGACGAATATCGCAAACACATTGAGAAGGACGCTGCCTTAGAGAGGAGATTCCAGACAATTATGGTTGAGCCGCCCAGCGTTGATTTAACCATTGAAATCTTAAAGGGCTTACGCGATAAATACGAGGCGCACCATCGGGTTGCCTTTGAGGATTCCGCTCTTGAGGCAGCAGCAAAGTTATCAGACAGATATATTAGCGGCAGATACTTACCGGATAAGGCAATTGATTTAATTGATGAGACTGGAGCGCGCGCGCGGCTGAATGTTTTGGTTGTTCCGCCTGAAATTAAGGAATTAGAGGATAAGATTGAGGCTTCAAAAAAGGAAAAGGAAACTTATATTAAATCCCAGAATTTTGAAAAGGCAGCAGCTTTGCGTGATGAGGAAAGGCAGGCACGAGAAAAATTAGAGGAGCTAAACCGCGAATGGACAAAAACCAAGGATAGGATGCGACCGAAGGTTACTGCCGAAGATATTGCCAAGATTGTTTCCCAATGGACGGGAATCCCGCTGTTCAGATTGGAGGAAAAAGAAACCGAGAAGTTATTAAAGATTGAGGAGGAATTACATCGACGGGTGATTGGTCAGGAGGAGCCAATTTCTGCAATTGCTCATGCTATTCGGCGCTCACGCGCAGGAATAAAAGACCCCAAGCGGCCAATCGGTTCATTTATCTTCTTAGGTCCAACCGGGGTGGGTAAGACTCTGCTTGCCAGGGCTCTTGCTGAGTTTATGTTTGGCGATGAGGATGCTCTTCTTCAATATGATATGTCTGAGTATATGGAAAAATTCAACGTCTCTCGCCTTATTGGAGCACCACCTGGATATGTCGGTTATGAGGAAGGTGGCCAACTTACTGAAAAGGTCAGGCATCGGCCTTATGCAGTAATCCTTTTAGATGAGATTGAAAAGGCGCACCCGGATGTGTTTAATTTGCTCTTGCAGGTTTTTGAAGATGGCCGACTTACTGATAGCTTTGGCCGCAAGGTTGATTTCCGCAATACCGCAGTTATTATGACCTCTAATGTGGGTGCAGAGCTTATTCGCAAAAGCGGTTCCTTGGGTTTTAAAAGCCAGAAGGAAGGGGTCTCTTATGAAGAGATGAAGGAGAAACTGTTAGAGGAGGTCAAGCGCACATTTAAGCCCGAATTCCTGAATCGCATTGATGATATCATTGTATTCCGGTCTTTAGTAAAAGAGAATTTAAATGCAATTGTTGATTTAGAGATTAGTTATGTTAATGAGAGACTAAAAGAACAGAATATTACTCTTCAGGTGAGCGAGGAAGCAAAACAACTTTTGATTGAGAAGGGTTTTGACCCCATTTTTGGTGCTCGGCCATTAAAGAGAACAATTCAGAGATACTTGGAAGACCCATTATCTTCCGAGATTATCTCCGGTCGGCTGAAAGATAAAAAAATACTTAAGGTAGGCCGTAAGAAGGAAGAATTGATTTTTCAGTAAAATAAAGCCAAAGTAAAGCAAAGCCCAAACTTACGGAATAAAATGACGTAAACTTGGGTCTCGCTGGAAATGACAAATTTGTTTATAGGCATAGGCCAAAGGTTTTTAGAATTCCTCTATTTTCTAGGTGGTCTGGGAGCATTATTCTTGCGTATGCTGCGCTGGGTATTCACCCCTCCCTTTGAGATTCGCCGAACCTTAATGCAGGCAAAACGCACGGGTTACGATAGTATGCCAATTGTCTCGGTAGTCTCACTGTTTATTGGACTGATTCTGGCATTGCAGACTGCCTATTTGATGCAGCGTCTGGGTTCGGAGATGTATATTGCCAGCATTGTCGCCCTTTCTATAGTGCGCGAGCTGGGTCCGGTAATTACTGCTCTGGTTGTTGCCGGTCGAGTGGGAGCAGCAATTGCCGCTGAGATTGGCACAATGCAGGTAACCGAACAAATTGATGCATTGGAAACCTTGGCTTATAGTCCGATAAAGTATCTGGTCTTGCCGCGTTTCCTTGCTCTTACGTTGATGTTACCGCTCCTTACCCTTTATGCCGATACTATCGGGATATTTGGCGGATATGCAATGTGCGTATATAAGTTAGGTATTACTAAAGGAATGTATTTAAATATCACCTTTGAGGTGCTTCTCTATAAAGATTTATTTATTGGTTTATTTAAGAGTGTCGTCTTTGGGATGATTATTGCTATTAGTAGCTGTTATCAGGGGATAAAGGTAACCGGTGGCGCTGAGGGTGTTGGCCGGGCAACTACTAATGCAGTAGTTAATTCATTTATCTTGATTATTATTGCCGATTGCTTTATTACTGCTATTTTCTATTTTATTTTCCCCTAAATGACGGATTACTATCCTTACCCTTTAGCCTTGTCCTACCGCGTAGGTGGGGGTGGGCAGAGATGAGGAAGGGGCGGCGGTTAGTGCGATGATTGCAATAGAAAATCTTTATAAGTCTTTTAACGCCCATAAGGTCCTTGATGACTTAAATCTTAAGATTGAGAGGAGTAAAACCACAGTAATCATTGGACGCTCAGGATGCGGTAAATCAGTATTACTAAAACATATTATCGGCATCTTAAAGCCAGATAAAGGCAGAATATTGATTGACCAGAAAGATATAACTCTTCTTGATGAAAAAAGGCTTAATTCATTGCGACTTAAGATGGGAATGGTTTTTCAGGGTTGTGCGCTTTTTGATTCGCTGAACGTGGGTGACAATGTGGGATTTGCCCTTATTGAACATCGGCATCTAAGAAGAGATGAGGTTATTCGGCGCGTGCAAGAATCGCTGGCAATGGTTGGTCTTGAGGGAATTGAGGGTCTTATGCCGGCAGAGTTAAGCGGCGGTATGAAGAAACGTGTAGCCTTGGCACGGGCAATCTGTATAAGGCCACAGATTATCCTTTATGATGAACCGACGACCGGCGTTGACCCAATTACCGGCGATATCATTAATGGGTTAATCAAAACCCTGCATGATAAATTAGAGGTAACTTCAATAGCGGTTACTCACGATATGAAAAGCGCTTATAAAATTGCTGATCGGATTGCTATGCTTTATAAGGGTAGAATTATCGCTTATGGTTCATCTGAGGAAATTAGGCATACTACTGACCCTGTAGTTCATCAGTTCATCCATGGTTTGTCTACCGGTCCAATAACCGATTCTTCTGCAAGATGAACCTAAGCACACGAAAGGACCGAAAAGAGAATTTATGGGAGAAGGTTTTTCAACTCACTTTAGGCCAGGCTACGCCGTGACATTGAAACAAAGCAAAGCAGAGCGGAGCACCGGAGTCTGTCAAAGAGGCGGGGTCCGGGGTGAGCGATACCAAAGACGGAGGAGAATAACAGATGGATAAATCTAAAGTGGAATTAAAGGTCGGCGTGTTTGTTTTTGCTGCATTAGTTATTCTTGGCATATTTGTCTTTAAGATTGGCAATTTAAAGACTTACGGTAGGGGCTATTCCATAAAGTTGCTGTTTAATAATGTTTCGGGAGTTAAGACCGGCTCTCCGGTTAGATTTAGCGGAGTGGATGTGGGTGAGGTAAATCAAGTCAATATTCTTGCCGGTGAACAGTATAATAATGCGCGAGTCGAGATTATCGCCTGGATAAGAGAGGCTTTGTATATACCGGATAACTCCGCGGCCTATATAAATACCTTAGGATTATTGGGCGAGAAATATATCGAAATAGTTCCGCCTTCCGAATATACAACCTTTTTAAAAGCAGGTGATACCTTAGTCGGCACTGACCCGATTATGATGCGTCATTGGATTGATGAGGGAGAGAAGGTTATTGAGGACTTCCAGGAGATTATCCGGAAATTGAAGGAGGGAGAGGGAACAATCGGAAAGCTACTTTATGACGATAAGTTGTATCAAGAGTTAGAAGCTTTAGTTAGTGACCTTCAGCAGGCAAAGCGAGGAACAATCGGAAAGCTACTTTATGACGATAGATTGTATCAAGAGTTAGAAGCTTTAGTTAGTGACCTCCGCAACCATCCCTGGAAGTTATTCTGGAAGACTACCGAGAAGGAGAAATAATTGTTATAGTGTTAAATCCTGAATCCAAAGCAAGGCACTTCCCGCCGTAGCGGGATTCCGCCTAAGGCGGGAAAATCCTACATTCCGTTAGGAATTTTCAACTTCTAACGGGGTAAGCAAACTCAAAACCCAAATATCCCAATATTTAGCTATGAAACCTAAAACAGTATTTAGTTGTCAGAATTGTGGTTATCAGTCACCAAAGTGGTTAGGCAGATGTCCGGATTGTAACAGCTGGAATTCCTTTGTTGAGGAGACCTATATTGCGCCGTCAGCCAAGACTAAAGAGAGGGCATCAGTTTTTAAGGATGAGCCGGTTTTGTTAAAGGATGTGACGAGTGCGCGTGTTGGACGGATTAAAACGGATATCCAGGAGCTGGATATGGTTTTGGGTGGAGGGATTGTTCCAGGTTCAGTTGTCTTGATTGGCGGTGACCCGGGCATTGGTAAATCAACAATCTCTTTACAGATTTCTGCTCAACTGAGCGAAAAGAAGATTCCCGTGCTTTATGTAAGCGGGGAAGAGTCAACGCGGCAGACCAAGATGCGTGCTGACCGGTTGGGTAGAGGAATGGGAGGAGATTATCTTTATATCGTCAGCCAGACAGACCTTTCCCTGATTATGGAATATATTGATAAGATAAATCCTAAAGTTGTGTTTATTGATTCTATACAAGTGCTTTTCAGCGAAGAGATTAGTTCTTCTCCTGGAAGTATCAGCCAGGTGAGGGAATGTGCCGGTCGCCTGACTATGTTGGCCAAGTCTCGAGGGATAAGTTTGTTTATTATTGGCCATGTAACCAAAGAAGGGACGATTGCCGGCCCGCGTGTCTTAGAGCATATTGTCGATACTGTGCTTTATTTTGAGGGAGACCGATTTGCAATGTATCGGATTTTAAGGGCAGTAAAAAATCGATTTGGTTCAATCAATGAAATCGGAGTTTTTGAAATGTCTGCTTCTGGTTTAAAAGAGGTGGGAAATCCTTCGGAAATGTTTATTGACCAGCGGGCCAAGGATGCCTCGGGCACAGTAGTGGTATCTGCCTTGGAGGGCAGCCGTCCTTTATTCGTGGAAATACAGGCGCTGGTAAGTCATTCTGGTTTTGGTTATGCTCGTCGGCGCAGTCATGGCTTTGATTTTAATCGAATGAGTCTATTGGTAGCCGTGTTAGAGAAAAGAATCGGCCTTCGCCTAGGCAGTGAGGATATATTTATCAATGTTGTAGGGGGGATGAGAATAGAAGACCCGGCGGCCGATTTGGGGGTTAGCATTGCCATTGCCTCAGCATTCAAGGATTCGCCTGTTTTAGCGGATAGTTTAATCCTTGGCGAGGTCGGCCTTACCGGCGAAATCCGCAGCATCTTACATGTAGGTTTACGGATAAGCGAAGCAGAAAAATTAGGGTTTAGGGTTTGTGTTTTACCAAGTTGGAATCATACTCGATTAGATTATAAAGGAAATGGCTTAAAGCTCCGGCCGGTTTCTTCGTTAAAGGAATCATTGGAGATTATTTTAATGAACCCCGCCAAAGGCGGGGCAAATTAATCCTTTGTCTTTTTAATATCCATATATACATATGTATTTGAGAGGTAATTTTTATCATCCTGAATAGATAAAAGGCGAGGGGTTAAATTCATCCGTTAGACTTACGCTCACCATCGTTGCGTAGGTCCGGGTTTCATCCGAGGGGGGATAGATAAATGAATTTTTTATTAGTCCGCATTCTATTTGTTGTTGCCTTCATGCTGGTTGGTTATCAGTCGGTAGGGAATAGCCTCTTAGGATTAGTGATTGGATTACTGGCAGCTCTTTGCATGATATTTTTAGAACTTGGTATGCGCCGTGTCTCCAGCAAAGGTCTGTCCAGTTCTGTATTCGGACTCATCCTCGGCTTAATCATGGCAAAATTAGTTGGTGACGCGTTTACCTTGACACAGCTACCTGAGGATACCCTGGCTTTAATCCGGGTTATCTTGACCTTGGTGTTTTGCTATTTAGGTATGATTATTGGTTTACGGGGAAAGGATGAATTTAGTATAATTATTCCGTATGTGCGTCTTAGGCGCCAGGACCAAAAGGAAGAAGCAGTTATTGTAGATACCAGTGTAATTATTGATGGGCGAATAGCTGATATCTGCAGGAGTGGATTTTTGGATACTACATTGGTTCTGCCGCGATTTGTCTTAAGGGAACTTCAAAGCATCGCTGACTCTACTGATCCGATAAAGCGTCAAAGAGGAAGAAGGGGATTGGAGATTTTAAATAATCTACAAAAGGATACCGGACTTAATGTAATCATCAATGATGAGGATTTTTCCGATACAAAAGATGTTGATGCCAAGGTCATCCGGCTGGCCAAGATTTTAGAGGCCAAGATTCTTACTGTAGATTTTAACCTTAATCGCGTTGCCAGTATCCAGGGAGTACGTGTGTTAAATATCAATGAACTGGCTAATGCAATAAAGTCAATAGTTTTCCCTGGAGAGACATTAAAGATACGACTCATTCGCGAGGGTAAAGAGCATAATCAAGCAGTAGGATATTTGGATGACGGAACAATGGTTGTGGTTGAGGATGCTCGGCGGCGGATTGGGCAGGAGGTAAAGGTTAAGGTTAGTTCGGTATTGCAGACTCAGGCCGGGAAGATGATTTTTACCCGCCTGGAAAAATAAATTCGCCCCGCCCTTTTGGGTCGTTTACATCAAGTTTAATAAACCAAAAGGGCGGAGCTCATTTAATATGTTTGTAAGTGCTATTGTTCCTGCAGCAGGCTACGGATTGCGGTTAAGGAAATTGCTGCCAAAGCCTTTGGTTAGTCTGAATAAAAAACCCATATTCATTCATACCTTAAACAGATTAAACAGGCATCCGGACATAAAAGAGATTATACTGGTCGTATCAAGAAAAACCCTGCGTTCAATAAGCCGCAATATTAAAAAATACCGCATCAATAAGGTAAAAGAGCTGGTTATCGGAGGGGCTACGAGGTGTCAGTCTGTCCGGAATGGGCTGAAGCGGGTGTCGGGTGAGGCAGAGTTAGTCTTGATTCATGATGCAGTAAGGCCTTTTATTGAAGCAGGTGTGATTTCGCGCGCGATTAATAAGGCAAAAAAAACCGGAGCGGCTATAGCCGGTATACCAGTCAAGCCGACGATAAAAGAGATTAGCAGGGCAAATACGGTCATAAAAACCTTAAAGCGGGGGAGTCTTTTTGAGATTCAGACTCCCCAGGTCTTTCAAAAAGAATTAATTGTTGATGCTTACAGGAGGTTTTTTAATTCTAAAGCGGTTGATGATTCATCTTTGGTGGAACGGTCGGGTAAAAGGGTAGCCGTGGTTATGGGCTCGTATTTTAACATTAAGATTACCACACCGGAAGATTTGGTATTTGCCCGCGCTATTTTACAGAGACACCCCTGCCTGCCGGCAGGCAGGCTTTGAGCTAATCGAGGGATACAATCGGCAGGCTGTCCCCAGAGAGTGTCCCCAATTTTAGAATGAAAAGAGATAATTATCGGATAGGGATTGGTTACGACATTCACCCTTTAGTTAAAGGTCGCAAATTATTCTTAGGTGGAATCCAAATTCCTTACTCAAAAGGGCTGTCAGGGCACTCTGATGCGGATGTTTTGTTGCATGCGATATGCGATGCTCTCTTAGGCGCGGCAGGATTGGCAGACATTGGCAATTATTTTCCCAGCACAGATGTTAAATACAAGGGGATAAGAAGTATAGAAATATTAAAGAGAGTTTCAAGCCTTATAAAGAAAAAGGGTTTTGCAATTGTTAATCTTGATACCGTCGTAGTTGCTCAGGCGCCAAGGATTTCCCATTGGAAATTGAAAATACAGAAAAATATTGCCGGATTACTCAACGTTAGCCCTCAGGCATTTAATCTTAAAGCTACCACTGCCGAGGGTATGGGTGATATTGGCAAAAATAAGGCAATGAGTGCTTGGTGTGCGGCGCTTTTAAGGAGGAGCACATAATGATTCTATTATTTATCACTGTGATAATAATTGCTCTATTTATTTTGAGATTGATTATCTTACTGGTCTTTTTCTATCCTGAGATAAAAGCAGCGCAAGAAAGAGACCCTGCTGCATATAGTCTTTTAGAGGTTCTCCTTATGTATCAAGGTCTATATGCACTTTATTATCATCGCATCGCACATTTTTTCTATAAAATAAAATTGGAATTTTTAGCTCGGCTGATTAGTCAATACAGTCGATTCATAACTGCAATTGAAATACATCCGGGAGCAAAGATTGGCCGCAGGCTGTTTATCGACCATGGTATGGGAGTAGTTATTGGCGAAACAAGCATCATTGGAGATAATGTCACTTTATATCAAGGTGTAACCTTAGGTGGCACAGGAAAGCAAAAGACTAAGCGCCATCCGACTATAGGTGATAACGTAGTGGTTGGTGCTGGGGCTAAGGTTTTGGGAGATATCACTATTGGAGATAATTCTTATATTGGGGCAAATGCAGTAGTGGTTAAGGATGTTCCG
>CAZQEY010000005.1:39990-74251 GCA_964592485.1 uncultured Planctomycetales bacterium | reverse complement strand
TAAAATTGACGCTCCCACCAATGTGGAAGTGTCAGCACATCTCCAAACGTGTACACACGAAGGAAGCCGAAAAGAAAGGCTGGCGACCAAGCCAGCCTGCCCGCCGGCCCAGGCGGGCAAATAAGCGAGCGGCCCAGCGAGCGTGCAGCGAAGCCGAGCGACAGCGAGACTGAGCGGGGCATACGCCAACCACGCAGCCCGCCCCAGCGGGCGGGGTATCGGGCTCATTGTAGTTTAAAGAACGAAAATAAAAGCCTGTAAAACTTAAAAAAAAGTTCAGCCGAAACTGCGAAGGAAAATTTTTTTATTATCTTCTTTCATGTCAATGCCTTATAATATTACACCTAAGTGTCATAACTTCTTTTCTGCTAATTAATTTCCTTGCTCAAATTACTCTTAATATATCACCTTCAAATATTTCAGCAAAGTCGTATAATACTGCTTCCATCTAATAGCCCAGTGTCCTTATGTAAATCTTTTTGCTCATTTTTTAAACAATTTGCGACTCTTTTTATATCCTAACAAAAAATGTAGTTCCTTTTCCTGCTTTTGACTCGAAGCTTACAGAACCACGTAAATATTTTTCTGTTAAGAGCTTCACGCTGTATGTTCCGATACCGCGCCCTTTCCCCTTTGTGCTAAAAGATCTCTGAAATATCTGGTGCCGAACACCTACTGGCATTACTTCCGGATTATGTACAGAAAAAAGATGTTCTTTCCGCGATCTTTCGTATTTAATGTTAACTGTCGCCTTTTTGCTTGAAGCTTCAAGTGCATTCTTAACCAGATTTCCTAAGACTCTTCTAAGTAAAACTTTATCGGTTTTTATCATTTGGCCTGCTAGTTTATCGCTAAAAACAACGGTGCGATTCTTTGCCACCCTGCTATTTGAATAGTCATCAACCAACCCTCTCAGGAAGTCGCTAACCAAAAACTCCTTTCTTTCCACAGGCAAACGCCCTTCTTCAGCTGCCAAAAGATCTCTATGGGATTGGATGGTTTCATTAATCTCCTTAGTAACAAGATTTAATCTCTCTATCATCTTTTTATCGATAGGCATAATGCCATCCAGCATGTTATCCTCTGCGGAGGACAACACTGCTATTGTATTCAATATATCATGAAAAAATGTCTGTTCTAAAACCCTTCTTCTCTTTTCATCAGCAATATTCTGTATGGCAAATACGACAAATTTTTCTCTATCGATATTAATTGGCGCAGATGTTACTCTCAAATCTAGGGATCTCCTTTTACCGTGATCCATGATTATCATTCTGCATTCTTCAGTATTTCTCTTGGCTTTTTGTGCGATAAGTATCGACTTAACGGCCCCGCATTCTCTGCAGAACATAGACGTTCCGCAACCACTTCGCTCAAGCTTGCTGTAAATGCAACCAAAGGCTTCTCCGGGTCGTTTCCCGAGAACCTTTTCCATAGGTTTTTTGAGAAAATTAAGTACTTCTTTATTACAGTAAACTATTTGTCTATTTTGGTCGAGAACTAGCGTTATTTCAGGAAAAGCATTGAAGGCTCTGACAAAGAACTCTCTTTGCAGCACCTGCTTGTGTCTTTTTTTTATCTGTTCCAGTAATGAACGCTTGGGAGATGCAAATTTTGTATACTCTTTTCTCTTCATATGCTTTTCCTCCAACCTTTCCTTATCTGTTTATTCTGTTTATTCTAAACCATTTAGTCTCTTTAACAAGCCCAATATCATCCCTACATACTTGCACGTTCGGTCATCCGAAAACTTTAATGTAAACCTTTTTCATAAATTTAACCTTAATAGGGTCCAAGCAATGGTTAGGGTAATACCAATACCAATTAAACATCCGGACATCTTGCCCATAGAACTACTTAAGGGTGTTCTGGCTTCTTCGATACCATATTTTCTCAAGGCTTCGGCTACTTTACCTTCAAATAAACCAGCTATAGCATCTGTGATTGCATCACCTACCGCCCCACCAACAATAGCACCAAGTATGCCAGCAAAATTTGCACCAATTAAAGCTGCTATCCCCAAAAGGCCTGTATCGATTGCACCAAATATTATATCGGCACCTGTTGACTTTATGCTGCGTCCGGAGATTTTTAACGGAATCCACGGCAGTAAGCCCAATGCTATTAAGACAGGACCTATCAGGAGTTTTTTGTAAATAACAAAACTAATAACGGCAATTACAACTACTGATAATACAAATACAGAAACTACCGCTTTAGACAATCCTTCTTTATTATTCATATTTTTCATTATCATTTATAATTTTTAATATTTTTAAAATCATCTCTCGGTGCTTACACCAACGGTCATCCGAAAGTCCTGATAAAGACTTTTTTGGGCATATTTTCTTTTTTCATAATTTATCGCCCTTCAACATCTAATATTTTTGTTTTCTTTTTCAATATTAATAGCGTAATGTATATCATAAGGCTTGTGACAAAAAATATTATCCAAAATGGCTCTATTTCTAATTTCCTTTCTGATAGAAAATCGGCAGCAATATCTAAAAAGGTTAAACTTGCCACTATTGAAAAAAATGTTGAGAATTCTCTCTTGACGGCAGTCTTAAGCGAAAAGGAAATGTTTGGTTTTTGCCAATTTTTTAATCGGGGGTAGAATGCGGGTGTCTTTTTTGCCCATTCTAAAAATTCTGTTCCAAATTTCTTTTGTAAAAATTTCTCTTCCGTAGAAACGATGCAGCCATAGAAAAACCAGAATCCCAGTATACCTATCAAGACTATCCACCACACCTGAACAAATAACAATATTCCTAGAACGATAATAAAATTCCCTAAATAAAGTGGATTTCTAACTATCGAGTACATTCCTGTGGTGTTGAGAGTCTCTGCAGCTTGACATCTCGTGCTTCTTCCTGAGGTTCCTCTTGGAACATAACCAACGACTAAAACGCGCACAAATAACCCCAACAGCGATATCCCGATACATAAACCCTCCCAAAAATTATCTGCAAAATCGCCAAAAATACGCTCAAGGTATTCAGAATGGCGCAATGCAATAATAAATAGAGGTACAGTTAACAGAGGAAGGTAACTTCTCCACCTAAAAAAGAAATCGCCCTGTTTTTTAATATTTTCTCTTAACGCCAACCTAAACTTCCTTTAATAGTAAATATTGGCATAAATAAAGATTTTTAGATTATCTTCCTTCCTCCTCTTCCTCAATTTCGTCCTTATCACTTTCGATTTTTACCACTTCCCCGGTCTCGGCATTAATTTTAACATCTGTCTCTACGCCATCTTTCGTGAATTCAATGGCATAAACAAGAATACCATCTTCATTTTCTAGTTCAACATCTGTGATGGTGCCAACTTTCTCTGCATCGACCTTAGCAATAGCGGTTAATTTAGCTTGTTCTGATGTTATCATAACACCAGCTAACATCGAAGAACTTATTCTGGGATTCTTTTCATCTTTATCGCTTTCGATTTTTACTATTTTTCCAGTTTCAGCATCAATCTTGACATCTGTTTCTATGCCATTTTTTGTAAATTCAACAGCATAGACAAGAATGCCATCTTCTCTTTCCAGTTCGATGTCAGTAATAACACCTACCTCTTCTGAGTCGACTGCATCAATAGCAATGGATTTAGCCTGCTCAACTGTTATCTGAGTAGCCGCTAATGTTATAACGCTTGTCATGCTATAAATGATGACCAAAAATAAACCTAACCTGGTCCCGCGTTTTGCGTTGACCATAATTATGCCTCCTTCTCCTATCAACGTAACTCATAAGCCCTTTACCCAACCACCTATTTGGTCAAATATACCATAAATAGCCTGTATTTTTTCTTAAAATAAAAATTCCCTTTTTATGTCTAATCGTTAATAAAAATTATTATAGTATTTATATTTTATAACTTTTGGATAAGAGATTCAAGGAGATTATAGGATGGACTATGTCTTAAAAAATTTTTAAAAGGTGTCTTACTGATGGTTATTTTCCAATTTTTCAGGATGGTGTTTTACGACCTTAGCCTGAACCATATAGATAACGTCTTCAGCAATGTTTGTGGCGTGGTCGCAAATCCTTTCTAAATGGCGGGCAATAAGAAGAAGAGGTACTGCGCGGGAAGCGGTTGAAGCGTCCTTACTCATATAATCATTTATCAACTCCTCTTGGATTAGATTTCTTAGCTTATCAGCCTCTGGGTCAGAAAGTATAACCTTTTTCGCGGAATTCTCGTCTCGATTCACGAAAGCATTAATTACATCCTTTACCATCCTTCGTGCGACTTCTGTTAATTTTGGAATATCAATAAGCGGTTTCAATAATGGCTTATCTGCCAGCTCAAGAACTCTCTGCGCAATATTTACCGCTAAATCTGCTATCCTTTCCAGTTCAGCATTTATCTTCATGCCGGTAGTTATGAATCTCAAATCTATTGCCATTGGCTGCCTTAGGGCTAACAGACCTACGGCTTCTTCTTCCACAATTAATTCTAACTCATCTATCTTGCGGTCATCATCAATCACTGCCTGAGCCAATTTCTTATCGCGGTTCTTCAAAGCTTCGATGGACTTATAAATTGCCTCCTCAGCAAGCGTAGCCATCTTCAGGATATCGGTATTCAATTTCGTTAAATCTTCGTCAAAATGTCTCTTCATACTCCACCTTCCTTTTTTTCCTGACCAGATATGTCTTTAATTAATTCTTCTATTTTCCCTTTGATCTGATTGCGTATTTCTCTAAAAAATTCAATGGATTCCCCTTTTGGATCGTCTATCTCCCACTCTAAATGTTTCTCTGCTGGGACAAACGGACATATATCTCTACATCCTAGAGTTACTACATAATCAAATTTCTTTATCGGTAGCGAATCAAAGCTTTTGGGATTAGCGGATGATATATCTATACCGATTTCTCCCATGACTTTTATCGCTTCCTGATTGACTTTTCCCGAAGGCTGAGAGCCAGCGCTGTAAGCTTTCAGGATGCCCTTCCCCAGAGAGCTTGCTATTCCCTCAGCCATTTGGCTACGGCAGGCATTCTCGACACATACAAACAATATGTTCTTCATATTTATCCAAATCTCCCGGTTATGTAATCTTCTGTGATTTTTTTATCAGGGTTAGTAAAAATCTTGTTGGTCACACCGTATTCTATCAATTCTCCAAGCATAAAGAAAGCTGTATAATCAGAGATACGCGCTGCCTGCTGCATATTATGAGTAACGATTATTATTGTATATTTCTTTTTTAATTCCTGTATAAGCTCCTCTATCTTTAGCGTAGCAGTAGGGTCTAAAGCCGAAGCCGGCTCATCCATTAGTAATACCTGTGGCTCAACAGCTAATGCCCTGGCAATGCACAACCTTTGTTGCTGACCTCCGGAAAGTTCGAATGCGCTTTTTTCCAACCTATCCTTTACCTCATTCCACAGGGCAGCATCTTTTAAACTCTTTTCTACTTTTTGAGCTATATAATCTTTATCTTTAATTCCATTTATCCTCAAGCCATAAGCGACATTATCGAATAAAGACTTGGGGAAAGGGTTGGATTTCTGAAAAACCATACCTACCTTCCTTCTTATCTGGACAACATCTATATCCGGCTCATAAATGTTTTCGCCATCTATCAAAATTTTACCTTCTGATTTTGAGCCGAAGATTACGTCATTCATTCGGTTTAGGCTGCGTAAGAATGTGGATTTTCCGCAACCCGATGGCCCGATTATGCCTGTAATTTGATTTTCCAATATATCCATAGAGATATCTTTTAAAGCTTTCGTCCCGTTGTAATAGAAGCTGAAATCTTCGACCTTTATCTTTGTAAGCTTATCCTGCATAGTTATTCCATCCTGCGTTTTCTTAATCGATATCGCAAAACTATCGCTGATAGATTCATCGCAAAAACTAAGACTATCAATACAAGAGCTGTTGCGTACGCAATCGGCCTGACCTTGGCGATTGCGTGATGCTGAGTTGACATTATGTATAAATGATAAGGTAAGGCCATGAATTGGCTAAACAGGGATTTTGGCAAAAACGGCAGGTAAAATGCCGCACCTGTAAATAATATAGGCGCTGTCTCACCTGCGGCACGGGCCAATCCTAAGATAGTGCCTGTGAGCATACCTGGAATAGCGTAAGGCAATACATTGGTTTTAATTGCCTGCCATTTTGTTGCGCCAAGAGCCAAGGCGCCATCCCGGTATGAATTAGGCACATTCTTTAATGCCTCCTCACTTGCAGTAATCGTCCAAGGTAATGTCATCAGGCCCAAAGTCAAACCTGCTGATAAGACACAGGTACCCAGGCGCATAAATTGAACAAAGAGTACTACGCCAAACAATCCATATACAATCGAAGGAACACCGGAAAGATTTCTGATAGACATCCTGATGAGCCTGGTAATCTTGTTATCCTTGGCATATTCATTAAGATATATGGCACAGCCCATTCCTAAGGGAACCGCCAGTATGGCGGTAATAACTGTAACTAAAATCGTACCCACTATGGCAGGAAGTATTCCCCCCTCAGTCATACCTTTCTTAGGCATCAAGGTGAGAAACTCCCAACTTATCTTACCTACTCCTTTGCTTATAATGTCATAAAGGATTATTAGGAGAATCAGGCTAACAATGCCTATACATATTCTTAATAGCGTGAATCCAAAAAACTCTTTTAAGCGTTTATTGTTCATCTGGTCATCGTTTGTTGCTTATGTAAAATAACATCCGAAATCATATTCACTGCAAAAGTAATTAAAAAAAGTGTTAATCCTATGCCAAAAAGAGCATAGTAGTGCGTGGTATTGTAGGGAACCTCGCCCAATTCAATGGCAATAGTTGAAGTCATTGTCCGCACTGAATCCAAGAAACTCTTTGGTAGAGCAGGAGCGCATCCGGTTGCCATTAGAACAGTCATTGTCTCACCAATGGCTCTTCCCATCCCCAGCATAGAGGCTGCGATTATCCCTGACAAAGCAGCAGGAATCTTTACTTTTATAAGAGTCTGCCAATGAGTTGCGCCCAATGCCAATGAGGCATGCTGATAGCTTTCAGGAACGCTCTTTAAGGCATCTTCGGATAAGCTAATGATAGTAGGAAGAGCCATAACAGCCAGGAGAATAGAGCCATTTAAGGCGTTCAGTCCGTTATGCAAACCAAAAACCTTGGCAATGAATGGCCCAACTAAAACAATGCCTAAAAAGCCGATAACCACCGAAGGTATCCCTGCCAATATTTCAATAACGGGTTTTGTAATCTCTCTTACCCGCTGGCTGGCTATATCTGATAGATAGGCAGCTGTGCCTATGCCTAAAGGGATGGCAATCAATAGTGCGCCTAATGTAACCATAAACGTGCTTACCAGCATGGAAACAATCCCATAAGACGACTTAACGTATGATGTAGGATTCCAATCCTGGCTAAAAAGGAATTCAGCTATTCGTATCTCTTTAAATGCCGGTATGGAAGTGAAGGCAAGAAGCGCAAAAATTCCTAACAGCACAAATACTACCAACAAACCATTGATAAAGAAAATACTATGAATCAGTCTTTCTTTAAGTCTTGCCAAATTTATACCTCAATTCTTTTACCCGCCCAAGCTTCTATTGTTGAATTCACGATACTCATCAGGCAGGGAGAAAAATCCTTCCTCCTGGACTATCCTCTGTCCTTCTTCACTCAGCTCAAAGAGGATAAAATCGCGTACTTCATCCTTGGGAGTACCATTGATGTATTGATTTAAGGGTCTTGTAATCGGATATTTTCCTGTTTTTACATCGTTAAGGTTAAGAGGGCTGCTGTATTCTCCACCGGCACGAGCTGCAATATCAACGACTATTAATCCCTTCTCTTCTTTGACATAGCCTACGCCAACATAACCTATTCCAGATATATCCTGTTTTACGGCCTCAACTATCTGAGCATTGCCATTCATTCTTCTCATTTGAGGCGAATAGTCACCTTTTAGCACCACGTCTCTTAAAAACTCATATGTGCCTGAATTTGACTGCCTGCCGTAAAGAGTAATGGAAATATTATCACCACCAAGCTCTTTCCAGTTAGTAACTTCGCCGCGGAATATCTTGCCTACTTCATCCACAGTAAGCTTATTAACTCTATTTTTTATGTTGGTGATAACAGATAAACCGTCAATCGCAACTACTATCCTTTTCGGGTCAACTCCGCCTTCCTGTGCCTGAGCTATTTCCTTATCTTTCATCAGGCGTGATGCATTTGCGATGTCGCATTTGCCATTAATCAAGGCTGCGATTCCTGTTCCTGAGCCCCCACCTGTTACGGCAATAACTTTGCTGGGTTCCTTCTCCATATAACTTTCCGCCAATCTTTGAACGAGATTGATTAAGGTATCCGACCCCTTTATCTGAATCATTTCTTGAGCAAAAGCATTAGTTGCTAAAGAAACTATAATCCCGACAAGCATCAAATTTCTTAAATACCCTTTCATAACTACTCCTCCTTTCAATTAAATATTAATATTTAATTGTGACAATCGTGTGACAAATATGGAAAATCTCTGCAAATTCTAAAACTTAAATACAACATCTGTCTGGAAGATATGCTCCTTATTCTTTGTAGCCCCCTTGATTGGCTCTGTGTAATAGTAATCAAACCCCAATATCACATTATCGAGCAGGCCATATTGAAATATTGCTTCGTGGCCTTTTGCATTAGTTTCACCGCCATAGAAGTCTGAATCCGGGAAGGTATCGGGAAAGGCGTCTCTCTCCAAGCGCCTGTAAAGATACTTTGCCTGCCATTGGCCTTTTTTCCCTACTTTTTTCTCACCAACTGCACAGCCTACAAGAAATCCATTGTTATCGCTTGAAGGATCAAAGTTGTTTATGTATTCGCCAAGCAGGGCGAAATAAGGCACAGCTTCTATGCCTAAAGGATTTTTAAATCCTAACTCAGCGCTTACGCCAAAAGAATCATAATTGTACTGCAAGACCCCTCCAGATAAAGAATTCGTTCCGCTTGAATGGTCTAGAGTACTGCCCTTTATGTTGTCGAAACCATAGTAGGAAACAGCTGTCTTCAGATTTATATCATCGCTAATCTTGGCATCAAAACCCGGCTGTAACACATACATAAAAGGATCGGAAGTATCGCTGCTGGCTTCATCCAAAATAAATAATCCCGCGTTGAAGAAGCCATCTATATTTGACGATAATGCGTGATTTAAGTTAACAGCAATTCCCTCAGGATTAATATCCGAATCCCATAGAAGATCGGATGGTGTCCAAAAAGGCGTTCCCTTGATTTTTCCACCCAGAAGAGTCAGCCATGATAATGGCGCATATTGCGCATATGCATAATCTAATCTGATATCTGAAGTTTCAAAGGTATTATCCAAGGTCTCATTTGTTGAACGAGGGTCTGTTCCTCCTGTTGCTAAACCGGCAGCAACCTTGACGCCATCGGTGACTTTTATTTCAGAGCCCAATCTAAACCTGATTCTTGCTCTATGGCGTTCTTCGCTACCTTTTCTTTTCTCCCATTGATAGCGCGTCCTTAAGTCCCCTTTGAATTTAATATTTTGCACCCACTTGGGAAGCGCATAAGATTCTCCTTGAGCTACTTCCTTTGCAACCTCCGCCTTTGTCTCATCTAAAATAATCTGGGCTTCAACCGGCGTAAGAATTCCTTTCTCCACTAGCTTGTTTACTAAAATATTGATTTCGCCTGAAAATGATTGATTTGCTAAAGCCAAACTCATAACTACCCCGGCAATTGTGCTAAAAATTATCTTCTTCATCTTTTAAACCTCCTTTAATTACTACAAACTTCTCATATCCCGTTCAATGCGTCTGATTTGTTCCGAATTCTCAACGCTGCTTAATACGTTTCACCATTCACCTCCTTTCTTTTCATTTGTTTTCAAGAGAAAGGATACAATGTGAATGTGAAGATGAAATTACAGGAAAGTAAAATCTTTGTGAATTTTGATATGAGTGATTTTGAAGAAATGCGGGAGTTTTTAAACCTTGGGGATGGTAAAACTAAAAGTGGAGCCCTGCCCTTCTACGCTTTGGACAAAAACCTCGCCATTATGGGCCTGAATTATATGCTTAACAATGGAAAGTCCCAAGCCCGTTCCTCCTAATTCGCGCGAACGGGCCTTATCCACCCGATAGAAACGCTCGAAAAGACGAGGTAAATCTTTCTCGGGGATACCGATGCCTGTATCAACAATATCTACCTGAATAAAATTATTATTTTCCTTAGCTGATATGGTTATCTTGCCGCCTTGGTGGTTATATTTAACAGCATTATCTATTAAATTAAGCAAAGCCTGCTTTATTCTTGTTTCATCCGCCAAGATATCCGGCATATTTTTAGGAATATCTATCTTGAGAGCAATTGATTTATCCTCTATCTGCCTCTTTAAGGTTGCTACAACCTTTTCTACAATTGGCAATAATTTATGCGGTTTGTTTTCCATCCTAAGCTTTCCTGATTCTATTTTAGAGAGGTCCAATAAGTCATCTATAAGGCTTGCTAGGCGGTTAGAATCAGAGAGAATGGTTTTTAAAAAATCATTGACATTTTTCTTATCCTTTAGGGCACCTTCTAGTAAAGTTTCCGCATAACCTTTAATGCTGGAAACCGGAGTCCTTAATTCGTGAGACACATTGGCGACAAAATCCTGGCGGATTTTCTCAAGACGCCTTAGGTTCGTTACGTCGTGGAATACTAAAACTGCGCCCTGAATATCCGTATCTTTTTTAATTGGCATCGCATGCACTAATAAAGCCTTCTCCTCAGGAAGCAAGACCGAAATTTCTCCAGATACCAGTCCTTGCTTATAATTCAATGTGTTGTCTACCATTTCCTGAACCTCGATATTGCGTATTACTTCAAGAGGCTTTTTCCCTAAGGGATCTGTTGTGATTCTTAAGAAATCTCTAAGTGCCTGATTCATTAATAAAATCCTGCCTTCTGTATCAACAACCATAACTCCTTCGAACATACTCAATAATACTGCCTCTAATCGGGATTTATTGGCACTAACTTCTTCAATTCGCGCCTTTACCTGCTCTGACATATAATTAAAGGCTCCTGCCAAATCTCCTATCTCATCGTTTGATTGAACCGATATTCTCCTTGCGAAATTGCCATGAGCAATATCTTTGGCTGTCCGAGACATTTCTCTGAGCGGTCTTGAAATAAAAATAGATGCTAAGTAACTAACCAATACCGCCAAGATAAAAGCAGCCAATAGAGAAAAGGCGAGCGTCTTCATTAGGTGGCTTGATATTTGTTCTACTTCAGAGAGAGGAATAGATAAACGAATGATACCTTTAGGTTCGTCTTTCCCATAAACAGAGGCGATATAAAGCAAATCTTTTTTTATAGTGGTGCTAAAACGCCTGCTCTCACCAATTCCGGATTTAAGAGCCTGCTGTACTTCAGGCCGATAGAGATGGTTTTCAACCTTAGCCAGTGCAGCTGGCTCAAGCTCTGAATCTCCGTAAACAGTGCCATCAAGTCCGATAATAGTAACCCTTAAATCTAAATCTCTACCAATCTTATCAGCAGTAGTATCTAAATCGTATGCTGAAATATTTTCTAAATCTTTGGCTTCAAGATATGTTTTACTCAATGCAATTTGTTTAGTGATATTTACTTTTATGCGACTATAAAGAAACTCTTGCAGATTATTATTGAGGTAAAAGTAGAAGCCAAGGAGAATAATTGCAGTGATGATTACGAAAAAAAGCGTTATTTTGTAATGAATATTTATCCTCAAAACTACTCTCCCTCGCTAAACCTGTAACCTATGCCTCTTACAGTCTCAATCATTTTTCCCATTTTGCCTAATTTTTGCCTTACGCGCTTAATATGTGTGTCTATGGTGCGGGTAGTAACCTCAGAAGCCATATCCCAGACGTCCTCCAATAACCTATCCCTTGACTGAACCCTCCCCTTCCTTTGCATGAGAGTAGCCAACAGCTTAAATTCAATCTGGGTTAATCTTATTTCTTTTTTGTCAATCGTTACCTTATGGCGAGGAATATCCACTGTTAATTTATCCGCACTTAAAATATCTTTTACTGCCTCTTTTGGTTTGCCGCGCTTTAAAATTGCCTTTACACGCAAAAGCATCTCTCTTGGGCTAAAAGGTTTTACCACGTAATCATCTGCACCCAATTCAAAGCCTACAACTTTGTCAACCTCTTCTCCTTTGGCTGTAAGCATTGCGATAGGAATATGGGATAATTTTTTATCCTGTTTTATACGCTTACAGGTTTCAAAGCCATCCATTTTCGGCAGCATTATATCCAGTATTATTAAATCGATGGCTTCCCGATCCAAAATCTCCAATGCCTCTTCTCCGGTAATAGTCACAGTACAGTCGAAGCCTGCCTTTTCTAAATTATACTTAACCAGCTTGGAAATATGCTTATCATCCTCAACAATAAGAATTTTCTGCGTGGCCACCTTTATCTCTCCTTATTTATTATGTTTTAGAAAATATAAATGAATTTTGCGTTACATTTATGTGAATTTTTCGTGAATTTTACTCCCTACGTTTCAATTATTCCAACTTTACTCGCTTTGGGATTTCCTCGCTTTTAAAATGTTTCTCAAGCCAGCCGTTCTTTACGTTTTCTCTTGAATCGAAATGTGAAACATAAGGTTTAATATCTAACAAAGGTGTACCGTCTAATATATCAACCTCTGAAAAAGTAACAATATTATTCTCAATTTTCTTTAATTTAACAATAGAAAAACCAATGTGATTAGGTCTGTGAGGACCTCTTATGGCAAATATTCCGTGTGATTCATCTTCAAGGAAGGGCTTGCTAATAAGTTTCTCGTCTTTAGACCTATCAAAATGATAAATTAATATAATATGTGAAAATCCTTCAATATCTTTTAAACCCTGTTTGTATTCTGGAAATAGCTCAACCTTGCCGGTAATACCTTTTTCGAACTTTCCTTGAATAGGTATGCCTTTTGGCTCTTTATAAGGAGTATGGATTATCCCTATCGGTTTTAGTTTTATTTCTTTATCCATCACCATTAGTTACTTCTTTTAAAGGTCTAACCTCACCAATGCCCCTGCTATCTTCTCCATAGTCCCCCTATAGCGCATCCGTGACCGTCCGAAAGTCCGGATAAAGATTTTTTTATACATATTTGAATTGAGAAAAATCAAGTTTTCTCTTTTGCGTCTTTAAGGAGTTCTTTCAAGGCAGGGCGCTCGGTAATATAGCCACTTATACCATTGTCCTGATAGACTTTGGATATCTCAAGGCCCTCTCTTTTAGCAAAAGATTTGAGATATTCACATTGAACTTCTAATGAATATCCTTCTTTAGTCTGATCTTCTGTGCTAACTCTTATATAAATCCCTATTTTCATCTTTTCTCTTTTTCTTCGATTCTCTTTTTGATGTAATCAATTCTCTTTTCAAGGCTTGGATGGGTAATAAATATTTTTTCGCTCCTGCCCCATTTTTCAGGAATATAGTTAATTAAATGTAATTTTCTTAGTGCAGAAATAAAATCTTGCGGGTGATCGCAATTGTCAACAACATATTCATCTGCTTGTTTTTCATGACTCCGAGATATTATGCTTCTAATAAATTTAAACCAAAATAAAAAGACAATTATTGGTAGCCAATTTATCAAGAAGTAGTTAATTGTTCTTTGATCTGGATAATCGGACAAGGCAAATGCAATGATTAAAATTAACAATAGAAAAAATAAAAGACTTAAAAACTGTTTTCGTATATGTCCTTTTTTATAGTGGCCAAGCTCATGCATAAATATAGTTTCAATTTCAGTAGGAGTGCATGTTTCGATAAGATAGCTCGAGATAAAAAGATACCTGAATCTTGGCCACAATCCTGAGGCCATTGCGCTAGCTAACTTCATTCCACTTGTTTCAAAAACTAGAATATCTCTATATTCAACCTGCAATCTCTTGCATAAATTTATTAATCTTTTTCTTAAATCCTGACTTTGCAAACTATGGGTTTTAAAAAATAACATTATAAAGTAGGCTGAAAAAGCAAAGCATATAAACCAAATTAAACCAAGAAGTATGGGTGCAAATTTGGCAGAATTAATTGTCTGGCTGATGTGTTCAGGAAGCAAACAACTAATAGCTAAAATTGTATAATAAACCACAAAAATAAATATTCCATCAATGAAATTAAAAAATAAGAATTTAAAGTAGCTCTTTATTCCCAGTGAAGTCTGACGAATTATCCTATCAAAGTAAAAAAAGACGATATTTACAGAAAGATAAAGGAAAAAAAGTGTTACTAAGAAAAAGGCATAATACGGAATGCCATATGCCTTTATCAAATATTCTATATGTAATATAGAATAAAGAGCTACTAATAAAAATAACCCAAAAATAAATAACTTACCGGAATTTCTTCTAAATTTGTGAACTTGCCGTATTCTCTCTTGTATCTGGTCACTCAAATTTCTGAGCAATCGTTTTCCAAAAACAAAAATAATCATGCTTGGCAAGAGCGTAAAGAATATAAAAATTATCAATTTCTTGGGTGAATAAGATAAAACCCTTTTTAAGATTGCCCTCGCCGATTTCATATCATTAAGTTTGCGATAACATTCAGCTAAAAGATAATAATAATCTTTCTCTGATGGTTCACTTTGCATTGCTTCTTTTAGCTCATTAATTGCAAGCTCGTACTTCTTTTCACCATAATAAATTTTAGCTAATAAATAGCGAATTTCAGCATCTTCTGGCTCTAGTTGGATAGCTTTTTTATATTCATTTATAGCTTGAATGAGTTGATTCTTTTCTTCATAAATATATCCAAGCCAATGATAGGTAGCTACATAATCGCCCGCTTTCTTAAACTCAAGGATTGCTTCATCCAGCTGCTTTTTATAATAATAAATTAGACCTAGGTAAAAGTGGCTATCTTCATGCTCAGGATAAATTGAAATTGCTTTTTGGAATTCGGTCACTGCTACATCAGGTAAATTCATTTCTTCATAATAACAAATTCCCAAAGAGTAGTGAGCCTCGTAATGTTGATCATTAGTGGCAATAGCATTTTTGTAAGCCTCAATGGCTTTATTGTAACGTCCACTTTCGTAATAAGCTTCTCCCAAGTTATAATATAAATCCTCTAAATTACTATCTTTCAGCGCCTCTGTTTTTGATAGGCTTATGGCACGCTCGAACATTTTAATGGCTTTCTCAATTGGCCACCCTCTTTCTAAATAGGCCTTTCCTAATCTATAATTGGCCAACATGTTATCGGGATTAATTTCAATAACTTTCTCATATTCAGCAATCGCTTCATCAAGTGTGCCTTTGTATTGATATAGCTCTGCCAAACCAAAATGAGCCAATTCGCTTGCTGGGTCTATTTCTAACGCTTTTTTGTATTCTTTAAGCGCATTTTCATATAGCAATTTGCTCTGCTTAAAACTATCTTGGGCTTTGTGAAGTGGTAGCTGATTACCATCTGCATAAAGAGTAATTGAGAGCACTAATAGTGCTATCACAGCAAATAAAGTTCTCACCATATGCGATATCACTTTTTCGTTTGTTTTTATCATTTTAAACTCTTTTTAATGGGCAAGCAGGCACACAAAGGGCGCTGCGGAAGCCTGCAGGGCTGAAGCCGCCCGACCGTGACTGCTAGGCGGCTGGGGCTTCTCCATAATCTGCTTTTTAAAGGCCATAAGGCCTGCGGATTGCCCGAAGGGCAAGACGCAAAAACATCAAAATCTGCCAAAAGAAAATTTTTTTCTTTTTTCCCGCCTTTGGCGGGATACCGCTACGGCGGGAATTTTTTTCTTTTTAGATGCTTCTGCGCATTTTTTAATCTTTCAAGAAATGTACCCTTTTTAAACTCTGAAGTCCATCCTTTCATAATTACCCATCCACCAAAACGGGCTAAATTATTTCGCCAAGGTCGATACCATTTCCTCCATCCCATTTTAATATTGTGCAAAAAGAAAAGCAGAGAAGGAAAAGAAAATATATGCAATCCTACTAAAAACATATATTTAAACTGATAGAACTTGCCCATGAGCTTTTGTATGGAAGCCTGCAAATCTTCGGCGGTCAACGGACTATCAGGCTCAAAGGTGGGGAAATTACCGTCGTAGTATTCCCAACCAATATCATGAGTCGAATAAATTCTATGCTGCTTTTCTAACCTACGGCGTAACTCAGTTCCTGGCAAAGGAACTGGCAATAATACCTGCACGGTATCTATCTTAGCCTTCTTTATAAAATCCCTGAATCGCTTAATACGAGCTTCTGCCGACATACTAAAAGCCACTCCCTCTTTTAGGGGATAACCAAATATAAACATACCGTGCACCAAGAAACCAAATTGATGGTATGCTCGTGCAAGAGCTATCATATTCTCAGGCCGGGTGCGTTTCTTCATAGCCTCTAATTCTTCCTCAATAGGCGATTCAAAGCCAATGGCTACTGCGTTAATACCAGCCTGACGCATTGCAGAAAGGAGCTCCGGATCATTGGCCTTATCTAATCTTATTTGGACGGTCAAATCCAACCTTCTTCCAACGCTCCTCTGATAATCCCGGAGCATATTACAAAACCGTATTGTTTCATCCCGATATTGACCAAAAAGGTCATCAACAATAAAGAAATGCCTGGCATCATTAGTTTCCAATAGAAATCGGATATCTTCAAGAAGTCGCTCCACAGATGCACACCGAGGTTTGCCCTTGACCGTACAGAACTCACAGTCCATTCCGCAGCCACGAATCCTGCCTACAGGATAAAGCTTAATATTGGCATAACGCACCAAGGAGAAATTTGGTGAAGGCAATGCATCAAAATCTGTTATTTGTTCCCGCGGCGCGGTTAAAACAACTCTTTGGTTTTCTAGATAAGCGATGCCCTTTACCTGCTTTAACTCTTTCTTTCCTTCGAGGGCGAAGAGAAGTTCTCTTATGGTTTCTTCTCCCTCGCCAACAACCACATAGTCAATGTAAGAATTCAATGCCTCAGCTATATTATCTTCGACAAAATGTTGTCCTCCAGCGACAGTGATAACACCTTTTTCTTTATAAAATTGGGCTATTTTATAGAGTCTGGGTATAGTGCTTGTGAGACCTCCATACAACCCAACAACATCTGTTGGTCTTGAGCTTTGTAAAAATTCATGGTCAGCTCCGCTTGAATCACCTCTAGGACCATATAGCCGGAGATTATTCTCATCAATAACTTCAACATCCCAACCTTCCATCTCCTTAACGACACTGGCTATACAAACTGGCCCCAAAGCTGTGGTTCTCTTAGCTATACTCGAGTAAATATTGAAAGCAGGGTATGCTGGAATCACAATTCTCAATCTGTGTCTTTTCTTGGACAAATCAAACATAGTCAACACTCTTTATCTTTTTCTTAATCTTTTTATTCACAAAGACCTATCTTTCTTAGCAGCTCCAATGCCCTCTTGAGCCAATGTAACCTATGGCTATCCGATAGTCCGGATGTAGATTTTTGGGGCGATTCTTCATAAGCCCATTATTATATTGATATTGTGGTTTTGATTTTATTCGCGAAGAAGAGACGAATTCCGAGATAATCCGGGAGGTACACCTGAACACCACAGGCAGTTAAATTAGCCTCTCATCTCATACGGCTAATTAGGTTTATCGTCGAGTAATCCAACAGGGTTATTGTACCTAATCTCCTTGTTGTCCGTTATTCACTACAAATATTTATTTGTGAGGCTTAAGATTTACGCTTTGCGGATTTCAAGCCTTGATATTTGTCTGCTAACCTTAAGGCACTGGTTATATTTTTGACTTCTTCCTCTAAATCGCTGGTCTTGACAATAAACCCGGAGGCATTCAATTTCCTTGCCAGTTCAAAACGTTCTTTGTTAGAAAATGCCGTAATAATATATACCGGTAAATTTTTATTCTTTTTTCTTATTTTGCTCAGAACATTTAGTCCATCAAGTCCAGGCATTAATATATCAAGCAAAACAGCATCTGGTTTATCAGACTCCACTTTTTTTAAGGCCTCTTTCCCATTGTAAGCTGCAAGTACCTCATAATTATTCGCTTCTAATCTCAAGGTTATCATTTCTACAAAATCAGGTTCATCATCTACCACCAGTATCTTATTTTTTCTCATCAAAAACCTCCTTTAGCTTTGTGCTCTCGGCCCTCAGCCAATAAGTGATTACTGATAGTTAACAGACAACCTCTATTTATCAAGCAGAATCTTTATCTTTGCTAGCAAATCCTTTGATTCATAGGGCTTTATTATACAATCATCTGCGCCGACAGCGCGGCATCTTTGCTTTATATTCTCTTCACCGGATGCAGTTATCATATCCTTCCTCTCCGTCCATCGCCGCGATAAATTCAAAACCAACAGCCTCCAGATGCACCCGAAGTAGTGTTACCACGTCTGGTTCGTCTTCTATAAATAGGATTTTAGCCATTTCCACTTCTCACAAATCACGATTTCCTCACTTTTTTAAAAGTCGCCCCTCATCTGGATAGGTAACGTGACCTAATCGCAATTTAATCTTTTTGGCTAATTTTTCACGAACCAGATATTTTTGCAACGCCTGCCTCATCCTAGTTTCTACGCTTGAAGCACCTTCTTTACCGCAATCAGCCAAGATAGCGACAATCTCGCCAATCTTCTTAACTACAACGTCTTTTTCCATGCGCAAACTACTCTCTAAAACATCTCTCATATCATTTAAGATTGAATCTATCTTTTCTATGGGCATCTTATATTCTAATTTATCAAGGTCAGCTATGGAAATAGTAACAAGAGATATTTTTGTATTATTCTCCATTGCTTCTTTTATTCTCTTATTAATATATTTCTTAAAGGGCAACTTAGGAGTATATCTGGGCAAGGTAAAGGTAAACTTTGTTCCTTTGCCAAGTTTACTTTCAACCCAGATTTTGCCACGATGTATATCTATAATCCATTTAGTTATAGAAAGCCCCAGACCTGTGCCTTTTTCTCCAACACCCATAACCCGTCCAAACTGCCGAAATCTAGTAAATATACCGGGCAGCTCGTCTTTTGGGATGCCTATGCCAGTATCCGCTACCGAGCATTCAATCTCGTTTCTTTTCTCTTGAGCGAAAATCTGGATATAGCCCTTTTCTGTAAACTTCAATCCGTTGCTTACAAGATTTGTAAAAACCTCAGCCATCTTATCCGTATCGGCATAGGTAACTATGTCTTTCTTAGGAAGGTCCACTCTTAGTTGCAGGCCTTTCTCTTGTGCGCTGGAAGCAAAAGAAGAAACGACTTGTTTTATCAAGTGCGTTATATTAACCCGCCTCTTTTCCAATTTAATCCTGCCTGCCTCTATCCTGGAGATATCAAGAAGGTCGTTTATTATCCGCGCTAATCTATCTATATTATTCTTTGCGATAGTAAGCGTTCTTTCCTGTTTTTTATTTATTTCTCCGGTAATTCTATCTAAGATAAGGTCTATACCTTCTTTAACTGTAGCGAGTGGAGTGCGTAGCTCGTGGCTTACCATTGAAATAAAATCGGATTTTAATTGGTTGAGTTTTTTTAATTCTTTATTCTTCTTCTCAAGCTCTTTATATAAAGTCTTAATTCCTTCATTTGTTTTCCTGCTAGCCCATTCTTTATCTTCCAATTCTTTCCTGAGCCTTGCAATCTCTTCCTGAAGGTCCTTAAGCTCTGTGGTTACATTGGTTTCTTCAAATTGTTCTACATTATTTTTACTGATAGACATTCTCTCTCTTCTTATAATAGGTCAAACAGCTTTTTTTATCGCCTCGAGTAAAAGCGAGAAATCTGAAGTCTTCACCACATAATCATCCGCTCCAGCCACCCTGGCTCTGCCAGCATCAACAGCATCAATATCTCCAGTGTAGACAATAACCTTGATGGTTGGTCCTCCCAGCTCTTTAATCTGCCGGCACACCTCATTGCCATTTATATCCGGCAACCGAGTATCCAGCAGAACTATATTCGGCCTTTGTTTATGTACTTTTTCTAAGGCCCTTTCTCCATTAGCGGCTTTTATAACTTTATATCCCTTTTTTACCAGTATATCAGCGACGGTCGTGAGCACATTTACATCATCATCCACAACCAATATCTTGATAGCCATAATTCACCCTTTCTTCTTTCTTCCCCTGGAAATATCTTTCATCAACTCCAAGATTTTGTCCACATCCAACGGTTTAGTAAAACAAATATAAGCACCTTTTTTAAGAGCCCCCTCTATCGGCTTTCTCGCCTCTTTTTGGTAGGCACCTATTATTGCCGCTATAACCTTTGGGTTTATTTCTTTTATGGCTAAATAAAATTCCAGACCATTCAAGGGGGGTAATTTTATGTCAATAAACAGGATATCGTAGAGTCTTTTCTTAGTAAGGTTAATGGCTTCTTTACTGGTTGTAGCAGTGGATACTTTATAGCCCTTAGCTCCCAGCGCATCTTTGAAGGCTTCTCTGGTATCGAAGTCATCATCCGTTACTATAAGCATGCCCTTTTCTTTGGCCAGTTCAACCTGTCCCACCAGCTTATCAATATCCATAGATTTATACAGACAGCCAAAAGCCCCATCCTGAAGGGCTTCTTTGATTAAATCTTCTATAGAGAAGGCGGTCATCATAATTATTGTGGTTTCGGGACGAATTTTTTTAATTAGCTTAAAAGTCTCCAAATCATTCACGACTGGCATATTAATATCCATAAGAACTGTATTGAAAAACTTTTTTTTAACTCTGGCTATAGCTGCAGGCGCAGAATGTTCTAAATTTACCGCATACCCCTTGGCCTCTAAAATATCGAGCATGCTATCACAAAACTCTTTATCATCATCCACAATTAATATTTTTGTCTTATCGGGCATATCAAAATCAACTTTTATTCCTTAGGCTAATGGCAATTTTATGGTGAACGTTGTCCCTTTGTTCACTTCACTTTCGACCTCAATCACTCCCCGATGAGCTTCGATAATAATCTGGCAGGTCGTAAGCCCTAAACCAACTCCTTTAGCTTTGGTGCTAAAAAGCGGCTCAAAGATTTTATCTAGATTTTCCTTGAGAATACCGCAACCAGTATCCTGAAAGGCAACGGCTATAAATTTATCAATTTGGGCAGTAGTAACAATTAAACTGCCGCCCTCCGGCATAACCTGAATGGCATTAGAAATTATATTGGAAAAAACCTCTTCGATTTGTGAAACATCTGCCAGTACATTAGGCAGATTCTCTCCTAAATTGGTTTGGACCTTAACCGTATTTGGAACTGCGACCTTGGAAAAGATTTCCTTAACCAGATGATTAATATTTACCTTCGCCAGGGTAGGCACTTTTAAATGGACGAAATCAAGAATATTAGAAATAATTTTATCGCAATTGTTGACTGCGGTTTGTAAAATATCCAAATGTTTTTCAATCTCTTTATCCATCTTCTTTTCTAGTTTCATATTAAGAAAATAGATAGAATTCTTAATAACCCCTAACGGATTTCGAATCTCGTGACTCATGATGCTGGCTAACTTACCGATAGCAGCCAATTTTTCCGAACGAATTATATGACTCTGGGCAGCTTTTAATTCCATTGTTCTTTGAGCAACCTGTCTCCTAAGGACTTGAGACCAAAGAAGGGAGAATAACAAAAGCAGCAGGAGGGGAGATAAAAGCGGTATGGCGTATCTGAGAATTATGTTTATAGGAATGCCTCGCGGCTCCACTACTCCAAACCATTTGTCGTATATCTTTCTGAACTGATTGGTTTCCTTGAGGATAGCCAGCCCTTCGTTGAACCGGCCAAGTAGTGCGGTATTGCCCTTTTTAACCGCATAACAGTAATGTGAAGAAAGTATCGGTTGACCAAAAATTACAATGTTGGATAGTTTCAACTCATTGACACAGTACAGCCCAGATAGCTTAGCTAACAAGGCACAGTCATGCTTACCCGAGGCCAGTAGCCGCAGCGCCTCGGTCTGGGTTTCTACCAGCACGAGGTTTTCTGACAGGCCTTTTTCCTGTGCGTAGTCGTGCATGATGTCGCCGCGTATGACAATGATTTCCTTGCCACGAAGCTCTTTCTCCGATTCAATTTTAGGCGAATCCAAACGGCCAAAGATGGCATAGTGCACGATGGCGTACGGAGTCGAAAAATCGATTGACTTGTCACGTCTTTTCGAGTAGTGCATTCCAGAGATAACATCGCACTTACCAACCTCCATTGCCTCCTGAATCTCTGCCCATACTCCAAGCCTAATCTCAATATTCAACCCCAAGACCTCAGCGATGGCCTGCGTAAGTTCTATATTATAGCCCGTAGGTTGACCTTTCCTGTCACGAAACGAGTAAGGGGGATAATCAAATTCGCTATATACAACGATGAGAGGATTTTTTTCGATTTGTTTTTCGGCGGCGGGGATGGATGCGACAGGCAGTATTATACTAACTACCATTGCTGTCAGGATGAAATGCCACAAAAGGCGGCTGACTTTCAGTAGTCTTAGTTTCATTTCTTCTTAGGTTTAATTACCGCTTAAAGATTAACCTAAAATAATGCCCGGTAGCTTCTATTGCTGTTTATATATCTTAAGTTAATTATTATAACAAATAACAACTAAAATAACAATTAAAACTTTAAAAATATCCTAATCCCCTATCTTATAATCTGCCATTCTCTTTAATGGTCCCGTAATTATCTCTCCGTATTTACCCGAAGGTTTTGAAATGGATTCTCTTATTCATATCTAAATAAGAGATTAAGAGTTAAGGAAATAAAAATTAATGTTACTCCAGCGAATATAAAAATGGTATGCCACCAATCAGGAGGCGTAAAAATAAGTATCAATATCCCCATTATAAATGCATATAAAGCGGGAATCATAATAACTAAAAAATTCTTCCTCCCTCTATTTAGTAAATAGCCCCCCAAAAGCACTAAAATTCCCGCCATCCACATACTTAAGTTCACCAACCAACTATACATAAGGATTCTATTAAACCAGTAGGAGGGTAAATGCTTAATAGCATTTTTAATCTCGGGGATTGCGCAAAAACCTTGCCCTAATGCAGAAATAATAAAAAATATGCCTGCAGTTAGCATTAACCAAACTATTACCTCCTTTTTACTCGAAAACATATCTATTTTCCCAATAACATCTTTAACGCCACCCCCATTAAGAATAGGCCAAATACCTTCTTAAGTATCGGCTCAGGAACAGGAGTAACCAGATAAGCACCAAGCAAACCTCCGATAAAAAAACCTAAACAGACAAAAATAGCGATCTGGATATTAACATTGCCCTCATAATAATATTTAAGAGCAGCTAATAAACCAATGGGTGGAACCATTAATGCCAGGGTTGTACCTTGAGCTTGATGTTGAGTTAAGCCAAAGACATATACTAAAACAGGTATGATTATCGTACCTCCGCCAATGCCCAAAAAGCCGCTGCAGGTTCCTGCTAATAAACCAAGTGCAACATAAAGTAATATATTCATTATATTCCCTCCAAGGTAAATAACTTTAGGACACACTCCGTATTGCGTTCAACAGAAAGGAAGTCTCTAAAATAAAAGTAAATAAAAAATAGCCAAGGCAGTACCAGTTCTTTCTGCCTTGGCTATTTAAATATTGATAAAAGATTATTTTTTAGACTTAAGTTTCTCAATCCATTCAGCTACTGCCTTGCCAACAATATCCTTACAACCCAAACCAATAGCTAAGGCGAAACCTAAACCCAGAGAAGCTAGGATAATATTTACTGCTAATCCAATAGTTGTCTTGCCAATATTAAGTTGCTCTAAGGTAATTGCCAGAGCAAAAACAATTATCACAATCTCAACTATTTTAGCTAAAAATTTAGATTGAGCAATGTCTGCATTGGCACTGGCTACCTGTACTACATTTCCTAAAATCCGCGCTAAGAACGCACCAAGCACCAATATAAAGATTGCTGCGATAACATTAGGAACGTAGAGTATAATTCTATTTAGAAGTGCGGCGGCTGCACTCAACCCGACGGCATTTACTGCTACAACTAAAGCAACTAGAAGTAGAAGCCAATAACAAATCGTGCCTATTAATTCTGAAAGTGTATATTTAACTCCTCCCTTCTGTAATAATTCCTCCAACCTTGTGCGCTGGGCGAGGACATCTAATCTAAGTGTCTTTAAGACATGCACGATTATTGTCCTGACAATCTTGGCAATAATCCAACCAACAATAAGAACCAGAACAATCAAACCAAGGCTGAGAAAGAAATTTCCGATTTGATATAACGCAGTTTTACCCGGGCCAATAATTGTTCCTTCCCACATCTGGTCTATCCTCCTTTCTTATTCAATTATAATATACAACTAAGTTTTATTTTGTCAACTTCCCTCTTTGCTTGTATTCTCTTCTCCAACAACTTACTCAAGCAGCCACTCTTGGGAAATTTTATCTCAGTATCGGCAAGAAAAACTGAGCAATCTTAAAATAAACAATCAAGCCGACAACATCAACAATGGTGGTAGTAATTGGACCAGCCAGAGCAGCTGGGTCCAATCCTAAACGTTTGGATAAAAAAGGAAGGGAAAGTCCTGTAAGGATTGCCACAAGCACAATTGTCATCATCGTAATTCCCACCACCAACGAAAGGAGAATTTCCGTCTCCAGCCAATAGGCGCGCAAAAAAGCGACTAAACCAACGATAATACTCATAATCAGGGAGGCAATAACCTCGAGCTTCGCAATGCTCCAGATATTTTTAAAACTGGCGTCTCCCGTAGCGAGGCTGCGGATAATCGTTATTGACGCCTGAGCGCCGGCATTACCTCCGGTATCTAAAAGCATTGGGATAAAAAAAGCCAATGCCACCACTGTACTCAGGGCGTGTTCAAAATTCTTTAAAATCCAACCGCTAAAAACATGAAAAACCAACAGAAGAACAAGCCAGCCAGCACGGCGTTTTATAAGTTCTCTCACGGTAGTTGTAGCATACCTTATTTCATGACCGCCAGCAGGTTGCATCTTGCCAATCTCATAAATCTGACGAGTATTTTCCTGATGAATCAGGTCAACAACATCATCAATGGTAATCACTCCCAAAAGCCTGTCCTGAGAATCAACCACCGGCGCATCTAATAAATCGTAACGGCTGAATTTCTGCGCTACCTTCTCTTTGGGCATATCCGCATCAATCTTAATGGACTGCGGTGAAAACATTATATCCTTTACCAATATATCCGGAGGAGCAGTAATCAGGGTATCTAAATCTACAAGGCCAATAAGCCTGCGTTGGTCGTCCAAAACATATAGATTATAGAAGTGATACGCGGATTGGCTTTTACGTGTCTCCTGTAGCCATATGATTGCCTGACGTGCAGTCATATCCTTTTTTAAAGATAGGAAATCGGTAGTCATCAGGCCCCCTGCAGTTTCCTCTTCAAAACCCAACAACTGCTGAACATCCTCCACCTCCTCTTTCTTCATTAAAGAGAAGAGTTTTTTTATCACCTTAGGAGATAACTCCTTAAAAAGATCAACGCGTTCATCCGATGCCATTTCATTCAAGATAGGCGAGACCTCAGCGTTATCCAGATTATTCAACAGGTATGATTGCTCATTGAATCTTAAATCCTCAAACACCTCAATCGCTTTTTTAGAAGTTAATAATTTAAAAATTATTATCTTCTCCGGCGACTCAATGCGCTCCCAGCCTTCGGCAATATCAATAGAATGTATGTCTTTGAGCAGGTTCTTTAACGAGGCAAGGTCTTTCTTGGCTAGGAATTCTTTTATTTCCGGAAGGAATAAAATAAATTCATTGGGTCCGAAGCCACGTTGGATTGTTTTACCCTTAGAATTGGTTTTATAAGTTTCTAATACACCCATACAGTTTTTTCTCTTCTTTCTTTGCTGGCCCGATAACTGCCAAGCGCATTGCTCCTGCCTTAAAGATAGACCGAGCAACGCGTTTTAAATCATCGGGCGTAATCCTGGCAACCTCTTTTAATATACCCGCAAAACTATAGGTCTTGTCTAAATGCAGAGTTGGGTCACCTATCCAGAACATATGTTCTAAGGTATCCTCCAGGGCAAGCCTGATTTGGCCGATGTAGAATTCTTTGGCACGGCGCAATTCGCTTGATAAAACCGCTCTTTTCTTTATCTTATCCAGCTGCTTTACAATCACCTCGATTGTCTTAGACAATTTAACATTATCGACTCCGGCTCGAACCAGAAACATTCCCGTATCAGCAAACCCCTTTATCTGCGTAGCAATCTCATAAGCCAGACCCCTCTTCTCGCGCACCTCAGAAAAAAGACGGCTGGACATATTGGCTCCCAGGACTACATGTAAAAGCGAAAGGATGTGTTTATCGTGGTGGTCGCGGCTTACACCGTAACAACCCAGCGCTATATGCATCTGATGAGTTCTTTTGTTGAGAACCTTCAGCTTCGGTTTCTTTTCATAATCAGAGATAGGAATAAATGTATTTTTTTCATGGGTCTTGAGGTTACCCAGGCTTGCCTTGAGCCTTTTAAGTATCCTATTATGTCTTAATCTCCCGCAAGCAGCAATTACAATATTGGAAGGCGTATAGTATCTTCTTTGAAAAAGGAATAAGTCTTCGCGTTTAAGTTCGGATATTATTCTTCTCTCTCCGATAATCGGTAAACCCAAAGGATGCTCAGGCCAAAGAAGCTCCTCAAGAATATCATGAACGTAACTCTGCGGTAAATCCCTGTGCATCTTAATCTCTTCCAGGATAACAAATCTTTCTCGTTCAATATCAGAAAAATTTAGGCGGGGATTTAAAGTTATGTCTGTCAGGATATCCAACGCAAGGAATTGCTTGCCTGCCGGTAATTTAGCAAAATAGCAAGTTGCCTCCTCCGACGTAAACGCATTAAGCATACCGCCCACGCCCTCGATTGATTCCTTAATCTCGCCGCAGGAATATTTCTTTGACCCCTTAAACGCTAGGTGTTCTAAAAAGTGCGCAATCCCTTTGTTATTTTTAGATTCATCCCGGCCGCCGCACCTTACCCATACCCCCACAGCTACAGATTGCATCTTGGGCATTTCATAGGTAATTAATCTTAGTCCGTTTTCCAGAATGCTTTTTTGATACATATTAGTTATAAGAATTGAGTATTAAGGATTAGGACACGTAATGATAATGATTCACGATACGTTTAATAAATATCTTACAAACCTTCCCACCCTTTTAACTAAGTCGGTTCGGTATAGATTCTCTTGAATTTTTTTAATCACCGCGCTTCCGACAATTACGCCATCAGCAAGAGAAAAAATCTGACTTACCTGTTTGGGTCTGGAAACACCAAATCCTACACAAAGCGGCTTATTAACATATTTCTTAACTGCTTTTATACTCCTTATTAAATCTGCTGGCAATTTTTGTCTCGCACCGGTAACTCCGGTTAAAGAAATATAATAAATAAAGCCGCGGCTGAACTTATTTATAAATTGGGTGCGCTTAATAGAGGTTGTGGGTGAGATAAAAAATATTGTATCGATATTGTATTTGCGACAGTTTAAAATAAAATCCCTATCTTCTTCGGGGGGTAAGTCAGGAATAATTATTCCATCAACGCCTGAGGAATGCGCCATCTTAAGGAATCGCCTCTTGCCATAACAGAATATCAAATTATAATAGGTCATAAGGCATAATGGAATCTGGGTTTGCTTCCTTAGCGATTTCACTAGGGTAAGAATTTTAGTCAAGGTAGTACCTGCCTCTAAGGAAGCGCGGGATGATTCCTGGATTACCGGACCGTCAGCTAAAGGGTCAGAAAAAGGCACGCCCAACTCGATTAAATCTGCGCCGCTGTTCTCTAACTCCAGAACCAATCTTCTGGTAATCCTAAAGTTGGGAAAGCCAGCGGTAATGAAGACAATAAACGCCTTTTTGTTTTTCTTTTTAAGTTCGCGGAATTTTTTTTCAATGCGATTTACGCCCATATACAATATCAATATCCTTATCGCCCCTGCCGGATAGACAAACAACCACAAGTGCATTACGTTTTAAGCGCGGGACTAATTTCTTAAGATAAGCGATTGCGTGCGCCGACTCTAAAGCAGGAATTATTCCTTCTAACTTTGATAACAAATCAAATCCGCTCAGCGCCTGCTTATCCGTTACTGCCTGATATTCTGCTCTGCCAATTCTTTTATAATAAACATGCTCTGGGCCTACGCCGGGATAATCAAGTCCGGCAGCAATCGAATGAGCAATATCTATCTGTCCGTAACTGTCCTCCAGAACTTCTGATTTTGCACCATGCAACACTCCAGTATCACCTTTTATTAATGTTGCGGCGTGCTTGCCTCCTGACAATCCAGAGCCCCCGGCTTCAACCCCGATAAATTTTACCTTTTTATCTTTAAAAAACGGGTGGAATAAGCCGATAGAATTGCTCCCCCCTCCAACACAGGCAACCAGATAATCAGGAAGTCTGTCTTCCAGGGCTTTAATCTGCCTGCGCGCCTCTTGTCCGATTACTGACTGAAAGTCTCTGACCATCATCGGATAGGGATGCGGACCCACCACCGAACCGATAATATAATAAGTAGAGCGCACATTAGTCACCCAATCACGCAGCGCCTCGGTAGTAGCATCTTTTAAAGTGCACGAGCCGGATTTGACTGGTATAATCTTGGCATTTAATAACCCCATCCGGAAAACATTTAGCTTCTGACGCTGAATATCTTCAGTGCCCATATAAATAACGCACTCCAGCCCAAACATTGCCGCCACAGTAGCTGTGGCAACGCCGTGCTGACCAGCTCCGGTTTCGGCGATTATCCGCGTTTTTTTCATTCGCCGGGCAAGCAGAATCTGCCCAAGGGTATTATTAATCTTATGGGCGCCGGTATGAAGAAGGTCTTCTCTTTTTAGATAAACCTTAATACCCCTTCCTAAGTATTGGCTTAAACGATGGGCAAGGTATAAAGGCGTAGGCCGACCCGCATATTCAGAAAGATAATAGTTTAATTCCTTCTTAAACTTGGGGTCTTTCTCTGCGGCAAGATATTCCCTGCTCAATTCATCCAAGGCATAGATGAGCGTCTCGGGAACAAATCTGCCGCCAAAGATTCCAAAATATCCTCGTTTATCCGGTAAATTTCTCATAGAATTCCTCTATTATAAATAAAAACAACTGCAGTGTCAACCCTGGAGACGTTTTCCGCGGCAATCGGGAACCTGTCTTTGTAGCAATCAGGAAACTGCACCCTTATACTTTGCTTATATTAGCGAAAGGATACACTTTCCTGTTTAAATCAGAGACACTTTCCAGTTCAAACCGGAAAGCGTCTCTAATATTTCACCCCAAGCAAACAAAGTCCATGAGCAGGAGCAGTAGGACCAGCAAATTTCCTGTCTCTTTTTATAAGAATCTTCTTTATACTTATCGGCGATTGTTTTCTCCTCCCAATCTCAATCAGGGTTCCCACAATATTTCTCACCATTTTATAAAGAAATCCATTGGCTTGTATATCAATAAAAATAAAATTTCCCTGTTTAAAAACCCTTATCCCTTTTACTGTTCTTATGCTGCTCCTTGACTTCTTATCGCTTGCCTCATTAGAAATTCTTTTTCTACCGTAACTGCAGGTATTCCTAACAGGACGAGCCTGAAAGGAACTAAAATTATGACGGCCCACTATCAATCTGGCAGCCCTTCGCATCAACCTGAAATCTAACTTATAAGGTACAAAATAGGCAAAATCCCTGTAGAGCGCTGAGGGATGTTTTTGATTTATAATCGTATAACGATAAATCTTGGTCTTGGCAGCAAAGCGGGCATGAAATCCCAAATCTACCTCTTCTGCCCTTTTAATCACAATATCATTATCAAGAAGAGAGTTTAATGCCTGTTTAAGTTTTTTTAAAGAGATGTTTTTGTTAGTCTTAAAGTTTACCACCTGAGCACACGCATGGACACCGGCATCGGTTCTTCCTGAGGCAATTAATCTTATCCTCTCCTGTAAAATACGCCCTAATGTCTTTTCAATTACTTCCTGCAAAGTCCAAGGGGTGTTTTTCTGGCGTTGCCAGCCCTGATAATTAGTTCCGTCATACTCTATGGTTAATTTGATGTTACGCATTGAATAAGCCCCGTACCCTAGCCCCCCCCTGCCTTCCTCATCCCTTGAGATTGGCGGTAGGTTGCACAAATTGCGACCTGGCTTATTTTAACATGCATAATTTATTATTCAAATATTTTATATTTATGTTATAATATTATTGGATAAACAGTTGTGGTTCTTTTTGCAAGACGAATGTAAGTATAAGCAGACCAGAGAGTTAAAAAAGACAGCCCGACACAGCATTCTTTGCTATGAAACATCCCTATGCAGTAGAAAGAGTTGTGAGTGTGGGCAGTCAACGATGCAACAACAAAGGAGGAAATGAATGAACGGACTACATATAATTGAAGATTTAATCTCTAATATCGAAAGGGTCATTGTGGGGAAGGCAGAAGTAATAAAATTACTCCTCGCAGGATTATTAAGTAAAGGCCATATTCTAATTGAAGATGTCCCTGGTTTAGGCAAAACAATGCTGGTCAGGGCATTGGCCAAATCAATAAATGCTGAATTTAAGCGAATCCAATTTACTCCGGACCTGCTGCCTTCAGACATCACGGGGGTGAGCATTTATAATCAGTCAACAACGAAATTCGAATTTAGACCCGGTCCAGTTTTCGCTAATATAATCCTGGCTGATGAAATTAATCGCACCACACCGCGCACACAATCAGGACTCCTGGAATGCATGCAAGAGTATGCAGTAACGGTAGATGGCATTACTTACAGGCTTCCTGAACCATTTTTTGTTATTGCCACCCAAAACCCTATAGAATTTTATGGAACATACCCGCTTCCCGAAGCCCAGCTGGATAGATTTCTCATGAGATTCGGCATGGGTTACATTTCCGAATCTGAAGAGATAAATATATTAGAGAACCGTTTAAGAAAAGAGCCAATTGATAATCTCCAGTCTGTTCTGAATATTTCTAAAATTATATCTTTGATAGATAAGGCGAATGAGATAAACTTGAATAAGGACCTTATGGCTTATATAGTTAAAATAATCAATGCTACGCGTCATCATAGTGATATTAAATTAGGCGCCAGCCCCCGCGGCTCTCTTGCTTTAATGCGCTTAAGCAAGGCCTATGCACTTCTTAATAATCGTGATTATGTTGTGCCTTCGGATATAAAAAATATTGCTATCCCCGCATTAAATCATCGTATTATCCTTTATCCTAATTCGTTAGTGAAAGGAACCAAGCCACAGAAAATTATTGAAGAGATATTAGACAAGACACCGGTGCCTGTAGCGATGTAAGATGCTGACCGAAAGAGCAAAATTCCTAATCATTGTTCTCGGGATATGCCTGGTTCTTGCCTGGCATACCCAACTTGGATTTATATATTTTATCTCTGCAATCTTAGCGAGTATGTTAATTTTATCTTTTTTGCTCTTTCGCCTGACACTCATTGATGTTAAATGCGCGCGCCAAATAGCCAGCGCAGCATACGAGGATGAGATAATAAAGGTTAAGGTAACTTTAGAAAATCGTAGTATATTTGCTAATTATTTTGTCTATCTGATTGATGGCTTCCCTGCTGATTTAACTTATAACCAAGAAAAAAGAGCACTGTTTCCGTATTTGCCTCGCCGCAAAATTATTAATTGGACCTACGAAGGACTCTGTTTTAAACGCGGCATGTACTGGGTCGGACCTTTCACATTTGTTGGCTCTGATCCGTTGGGTCTTTTTAAAAGATATAAAATTATTAACATATCTTCGAGATTAACTGTTTATCCTCGAATATTTAACATTCGTTATCTGCCCCCCTTTACGAAGGGCATAGTTACGCCGCGCTATGGGCCACACACAAGTAGACGCAGCGGTGAATATGAAGAATTTTACGGCATCCGGGAATATCGTCAAGAAGACGGTCTACGTAAAATCCACTGGCCATCCAGTGCAAAACACAATGAATTAATTGTTAGACACTTCGAACAAAGCGGTATTCATGCCGTAAGTATAATACTGGATTTAAAACAAGAAAGCAACTTAGGGTTTGGCAAAGAGACAACCCTTGAATACGCAATTACGATTGCCGGCTCCTTCAGCAAGTATTTTCTCGACCAAGGTTCGATAGTTCAATTGCTTGCCTATGGACACAAGCCCATAATATCTTCTTTTGGGCGAGACCCGACATTTTTTTTCACTATATTAGAGTTATTAGCCCAAATGGAAGCAAATAGCTATCATTCTTTAGGCCAAGCCTTAACAATATTGAGTCCCTTTATTCCGCCTACCTCTACCCTGGTAGTAATAAGGTTAGACAGCGACCTGGAAGCAGCCAGAGCCTCGGAATATCTCATCTATACTAAAAATATCTCAATAATCGAAGTGCAGCTGAACTCTTTTACTTTCGATAAATATTTGCCCAAATATCCTGCATATAATATTCAGGTAAAAAGCTCTGACATCCAAACTTACCAAATTTCTTGTGGAGAGAATTTAGAGGTTAAATTCCGCCAAGTATAAAAATATTATGCTGTTTATGCATATAGCTATTGGTTTACTAGTTACAATTGCACTATTATCCCTCCAGAACGATTTTGGCAACTCGCAGGTTTTTATTGCATTTGCCATTCTGGGTTTAGCAACAAGCTGGTGGCAGCAGAAAAGAAATAAATCTATACCCTATCTCCAAATTATCCTCAATATCATATTCATTGCCCTTACGATTAGGGCATTATTGCCTTTTTTTATTAGCAAACCCTCAGACATTCTCAACGGCTTAATAAAGACCTGGATATATTTCTTAATCCTGTCTACCTTCACCATTCATTCTAAGCGAGACTACTATATTATTCAAGGACTTTCATTAGGCCTTGTCATCTTCTCATGCTTTAACGAGGCTACGTCGGGAATAACCTTATTAAGTTTTATTTTAGCATTTTTCATTGTTTGGATTATTGCCTTAAGGGTAATAAGTTTAACAAAGGATATTAAGGAAATAAAACAAACCTTCCATCCTAAAAAATGGTTTTATCAAGAGTTAAAAATCGGTATCATCTTTATGCTTGCGATGATTATTCTTACCATACCTTTATATTTGCTTATTCCCCGTTTTAATATCGCCTTCCCTTTCGTGCCTCGCTTTGTTAAGCAAAAATATACTATATCTTATGCCGATTTTACAGGAGATAGCACAGTATCTTTCTTTGGTCGCAGATTTGAAGAACTAATCAAAACTCAAAAAGAAAAGCAAAAGGAAAAAGCAAGTAAGATAAGTAAGGAATCCGAAAGGAGTTTTGTTGATTTAGAAAGAGGTCGACTTAAACCGCTTTTTTGGCATTCCCTTGAAGAATATGAAAATGTACTGCAGGAAATAGAAAAACATATCAAAGACACCCAAAGCCAGATAAGCGATATCGACAGGGAGCTGGAGGAGATTTCCAAAAAGGAAAAAATTCCTCAAATCAAGGAATTAATGGAGCAAAGAAAAAGACTGGCTAAAAAATATGAAGAACTGACAAAGAATATGGAACAGCTGCAGGAAGAGCAGATACAACATCTCAAGGAGGAATACCTTAAGACTGTCCAAGAGAAAAATGCTGCCTTGATAAACGAACCAGAAAATAAGAATCTATTACAAAGCCTGGAAAAAAAGACTCAAGCGCTGGAAAAAGAGTTGGAAACTACAACAGAAACTATAGAAACTCTAAAAGAGGAATTAACCACAATAAACAAAGAGTTAGACGAAATCCAAGCCTCTATTTACCGCGAATCAATGAAAAGTCCCCAAGGAGCCGAGATACAAGAAATGTGGGTAAAGAAAGAGGTCCTGGAGGAGAAGCTTGAATCCTCTAAAGAAGAGCTTAAAACTACACAGGAGGAATATGAACAATATATCCAACTTGTAGAAGAGGGTAAGATTGAGCCGTTAGTAAGGCGTTCTCCCGAAGAATATAAAAATATAATACAGAAATTAGAAAAGCAGATTGAAGACTCCCAAAGCCAGATAAGCGATATCGACAAACAACTGGAGGAGATTTCCAAAAAGGAAAATATGCCTCTGATTAAGAAATTAATGGAGGAAATAAAAAGGCTGATACAGAGGAAAGAGCGGACAGTAAATAAGCAGGAGTTAAGTAAAATAGAAAAAAGAATAGACGAAATCCGGGCCACTGTCTACCGCGAATCAATGAAAAGTCCCCAAGGAGCCGAGATACAAGAAATGTGGGTAA
>CAZQEY010000005.1:25873-39890 GCA_964592485.1 uncultured Planctomycetales bacterium | reverse complement strand
AATATATCCAACTTGTAGAAGAGGGTAAGATTGAGCCGTTAGTAAGGCATTCTCCTGAGGAATATAAAAATATAATACAGAAATTAGAAAGGCGGATCGAAGACACCCAAGGTCAAATAACCAGTATCGACAAACAACTGGAGGAAATTTCCAAGAAGGAAAAGATGCCTCAAATGCCTCAAATCAAGAAATTAGTAGAGGAAATAAAAAGGCTGATACAGAGGAAAAAACGGACAGCAAATAAACAGGAGTTAAATAAAATAGAAAAAAGAATAGACCGGGTCCGGGCCACTGTCTACCGCGAATCAATGAAAAGCCCCCAAGGAAGCCGGGTACAAAAAATCTTAGTCAAGAAAGAGGCCCTAGAGGATAAACTTGAATCTCTAGAAAAGGAGACGGGGCAAGCACGAAAACAATATTCCCGCACAGTCGCCGAGGCAGGTAAAACAGACCTTGAAAAGAGGAAGGAAAAAGAAAAGAAGAAATTTTCTTTATTTGATTTATTAATCCGCCTTTTGATTCTGATTATATGCTTAATATTACTCTTCTTGATTTATTGCGTAATTGTATTTTTCTTATCTTACCTGAAAGAGAAAAATAAATTCAAGCGAGCTTCGCGGGAATCCAAATACAATCTTGCTATAGTTTTGCTTTATAATTTCCTTTGTCGAATATTAAACATCTTTGGTTACAGATACCCGGTTGTTATTGACCCCGAAGAATACTCAATTAAAGTAAGCAGAAGATTCAGGAATCTACAAAGTGATATAAACCTCTTAACCACCGTCTTTCTGGAAGCCAGATACAGCACCCACGAGATAATTAAACAGCAGGTAGAAAAGGCACTCGCTTGTTATAAAAACATATTAATAGAACTTAAAAGTACGGGAACTTTTTGGCAAAAGATAATTTTAAAGTTGGATTTTGTTTTTAAACTCCAGACTCAAAAGTGAGCAACTCAGCAATCTGAATGGCATTGAGGGCTGCGCCTTTAAGCAGATTATCCGAAACTACCCACAGCCAAAGTCCGTTTTCAAAGAAGGGGTCATTTCTTATGCGGCCGACAAACACCTCATCTCTGCCCTCGGCATCTTTAGGCATAGGGTAAAGATTCTTCTGGGGTTCATCTATTACCGCAATACCCGGACTCCGGGAAAGAATGCTTCTTGCCTTATCCGGCTGGATTGGCTTTTTAGTTTCAATATAAATCGCTTCAGAATGACCGGTTCTTACCGGCACTCTTACCGCAGTAGCAGAAATCTTAATCTTATTATCATGCATAATCTTCTGGGCTTCACTTACCATCTTCCACTCTTCGCTGGTATAAGCATAATCAGTGAAACTGCCGATATGAGGAAAGACATTATAAGCTAGTTGTTGAGGCATAGCTCTATTTTCTAAATCCGCCTGAACATTCTGATAATCAAGAGATGCTATTCTGGCATTCTCCTGCTTTAGCTGCTCTACCGCGGCCCTGCCTGCACCTGAGGCAGCCTGATAACTGCAAACTATTACCCGCTTAATCCCTGTTTTCTTATAGATGGGCCACAATGCTACAACCATCTGTATGGTAGAGCAATTGGGATTGGCGATTATTCCTTTGTGCTTCTTGAGGTCATCAGGATTTACCTCTGGTATTACTAAAGGAACGTCGCGGTTTAGGCGAAAATCTGCCCCGTTATCAATTACCACCGCCCCTCTTTTTATTGCCTCGTGTGCATAGGTAACCGCTGCGCCCTTCTCGCCCTCGGTTCCGGCAAAAAGTGCTATATCTATACCCTCAAACCCCTCAGGAGAAATCGTTTTTACCAGAAAGGTCTGATTATCTACCTGAATGTCCCTTGAGGAGCGCGCAAACACGCGCAGTTCTCCTACGGGAAAATTACGCTTGCTTAAACAACGCAACATCTCAACCCCTACAGCACCCACACCCACTACCGCAACATTATATTTATCTTTCTTTCTCATATATCTCCCGAATATTGCTGAGTCTATTATTTGCTAAAATATTTGCTAAAAATGAACCTGGCACTTATAATTATAGATTCTTAACCACTAAATCTCCGACTTCAGCCGTCGAATACCCCATCTTTCCGGCTCCCAGGGTCTTTAATTTTGTTCTTACTACTTTAATTACTGAATCCTCAACTGCCTTGGCTGACTGGGATTCCCCCAAATTCTCCAGCATCATTGACAGAGCGCAAATTGCAGCCAGGGGATTTATCGCATTCTTCCCGGTATATTTGGGTGCTGAGCCGCCAATCGGCTCAAACATAGAAACACCCGCCGGATTAATATTGCCGCCGGCAGCAATGCCCATTCCACCCTGTATCATCGCTCCTAAATCAGTAATAATATCCCCGAACATATTGTCTGTTACAATTACATCAAACCATTCGGGGTTCTTAACAAACCACATGCATATCGCATCCACATGAGCATAGTCGGTTTTAATATCCGGGTATTCCCCGGCAACTTCATCAAAGGTTCTCTGCCATAGGTCCCAGGCATAAGTCAAGACATTGGTCTTCCCGCAAAGAATCAGTCTTTTATTTTTATTACGCTTTCTACAATATTCAAATGCATAGCGAATACAACGCTCAATGCCCTTACGGGTATTGTAAGATATCTGGGTAGCTATCTCCTCTTTTGTGCCCTTGTTTTGAAACTCACCCATACCTTTATATAAACCTTCTGAATTTTCCCGCACCACCACAAAATCTATATCCTCTGGTTTTTTATCCTTTAGCGGACAGAACCTTTCCGAGTAAAGTCTAACCGGACGCAGATTAATATACTGGTCAAGTCCAAAGCGCAGCTTTAACAATATCCCTCGCTCCAATATTCCTGGCTTTACCTGAGGATGACCAATTGCTCCTAAATAGATAGCCGAAAAACCCTTTACCTGCTCTAACTCATCGTCGGTTAAAGTCTTTTTGGTTTTTAAAAAGCGCTCGCCTCCAAAATCAAATATTTTTGTCTGATATTTAAAATTAAACCTTTTACTTACGGCTTCTAATACCTTCAGGCCTTCGCGCACTACCTCCGGACCTGTCCCATCTCCGGGAATCACGGCAATTTTATACATCTTGCGTTTATCCGTTTTGCCCGTTAGGTCCGTTTTGTCCGTTGAACAGAAATAACGGAATTAACTGACCTAACAGACTTAACGTTTTTAATGTAATTCATCAATCCTCCCCGCTGTATTATCTTTCGTAAAAATTCGGGGAAGGGTTGGGTTTTATACTCTTGATTATTTTTGCTTCGATTTTTTATTATACCACTGGTTAAATCTATTTCAAGCAAATCACCGTCGTTGATTTTGTTATTATCCGCTTGGCTTAATTCCAAAAAGGGTAATCCGATATTAATTGCATTTCTAAAAAATATTGCCGCGAAACTACTGGCAACCACCGCTTTTATACCGCATCCTTTTACTGCCAAAGATGCGTGTTCCCGGGAGGAGCCGCAGCCAAAATTTTTTCCCGCTACAATAATATCGCCGACTCTGACGGTTTTGCTAAAACTGGGTCTGATTGCCTCCAGACAATGAACACCCAATTCCTTGGCATCTGTGGAAACCAAATATTTAGCTGATATGATATCATCAGTATTTATATCATTGCCTAATTTATGTACTCTTCCCTTAATTATCATTTTTTCTTAATCCTTGCCACTTAATCCTATAAATCATCGGGATGCGTAATTCTACCTTTTATCGCTGAGGCTGCTGCAACTGCCGGGCCTGCCAAATAAACAAAAGACCCCGGATGTCCCATCCGGCCGATAAAGTTTCTATTTGTAGTGCTTAAACACCTCTCGCCCTTAGCTAATACTCCCATATGCCCACCTAAGCAAGGCCCGCAACTCGGTGTTAAAAATATTCCGCCGGCTTTAACAAAGATTTCTGCCAAGCCCTCCTTTACGGCTTGTAGGTATATTTTTTGCGTTGCCGGGATAACAATCAGCCGCAACCCGGATTTTACCTTCCTTGCCTTCAGAATCCCTGCCGCAATCCTTAAATCAGAAATCCGACCATTAGTGCAGGAACCAATAAAAACTTGGTCTAAGGTAATGTCCTTTAATGCTCTGGCCGTTTTGACATTACTAGGCAAATGCGGACAAGCCACTTGCGGCTCCAGCTTAGAAACATCCCATTCGTATATTTTTTCATAATCAGCGTCTTTATCGGATTTATAGAATTTCGCCCTGCGCAAGGGACGCGGAGCAGAACTGATGAAATTTTTTGTAATACGGTCTGCCTCAATAATACCCACGCGAGCACCTGCCTCAATTGCCATATTGGACATAGTTAACCTACCGTCCATGTCTAAATTCCGGATAACCTCACCAGAAAACTCCATTGCTTTATATAATGCGCCATCAACGCCAATCTTGGAGATGGTATATAGAATCAGGTCTTTACCTCCTACCCACCTCTTTAATTTCCCTTTATAAACAAATTTTACTGAGGCAGGCACTTTAAACCAACATTTTCCATCAATCATTGCGCGAGCTAAATCCGTTGACCCAACACCTGTTGAATAACAACCCAATGCACCGTAAGTGCAAGTATGTGAATCTGCCCCGATAATCAAATCGCCGGGTATAATCATTTTCATTTCCGGCAGAAGCGCATGCTCAATCCCCATACAGCCCACTTCAAAATAATTCTTTATTTTATATTCTTTAGCAAAATCGGCCAGTAATTTGCATTGGTTTGCGCTCCTTAAATCCTTTGCCGGAGCAAAATGGTCGGGGACAAGAATAATCCTACTTGGGCTAAATACCTCAACCCTGCTTAACCTTCTAAATTGCTCAATTGCCAAAGGTGCAGTAATGTCATTGCCCAGAGCCAAATCTATTCTGGCCTCAATAAACTCTCCGGGGATGATTTTCTTCTTATCGGTATGAGCTAATAGAATTTTTTCAGAAATTGTATAACCCATTTCTCTTAATGACAAATGTCAAAGCACAAAATCCAAAATAAATCCAAAATACAAATACCAAAACGTTTTGAAATTTGAATTTATTTTGTCATTTGGATTTTGTTATTTGGATTTAACATTATTATTTAAACTTTTTGATGACAAGAGTGGCATTATGTCCACCGAATCCCAGGGAATTCGACATCGCTACATTAACTTCTGTCTCCCGGGCTGAATTAGGGACATAATCCAGGTCACATTCGGGGTCAGGATATTCGTAATTTATGGTAGGGGGAACAACGTTGTTTTTAATCGTGAGGCAACAGGCAACAAACTCTACGCCACCAGCCGCGCCCAATAGATGTCCCAGCATTGATTTTATGGAACTGACCATTACCTTCTTTGCGTTAGTATTCAACGTCTTCTTTATCGCCATAGTCTCTACTTTATCGTTCAGTTTCGTTGAGGTTCCGTGAGCATTAATATAATCTACATCTTCAGGATTGATTCTCGCATCTCGTAAAGCTGCCTGCATCGCCAGAGAAGCTCCCCGACCATCTGGATCAGGAGCAGTTATATGATAAGCATCACAAGACATGCCGTATCCGACAACCTCAGCATAAATATTCGCCTTTCTTTCTTTTGCATGTTCCAGAGATTCCAACACAATAATCCCCGCCCCCTCAGACATAACGAAGCCGTCCCGTTGATTATCAAAAGGACGAGATGCTTTTTGCGGCTCATCATTGCGACAAGAAAGTGCCCGCAGGGCACAAAACCCAGCCACACCCATAGGTGCAATAGCGCTTTCTGTACCTCCGGTAACCATAACCTCGGCATCACCCCGTTGGATTATCTTAAAGGCATCACCGACAGCGTGACTGCCTGAAGCACAGGCAGTAGCCACACAAGAATTAGGCCCTTTGAATCCAAAGGTAATTGCCACCCAACCAGAAGCCTCATTAACAATCAACGTAGGAATCAAAAAGGGAGAGATCCGTGAGGGGCCGCTTTTCAATAAAACCTTGTGTTCCTTTTCAATTATCTGCAAACTCCCAATACCTGAGCCTATCAAAACGCCAATGCGGTCCTTATTTTCTTTATCCAGATTTAAATCGGCCTCTCCTATCGCCTGCCTTGATGCGGCAATCGCATATTGAACGAATTTATCCATCCGGCGCACATCCCGGCGCAGAATACCATAATCTTCAGGATTAAACTGCTTTACCTGACCGGCTATCTGGCTGTCAAAACCAGTAGGGTCAAACAGGCTAATTCTATCAATACCGGATTTGCCCTTAACTAAACTATTCCAGAAAGAGGATATATCATTACCAATGGGGGAAATTACACCTAAACCGGTTATCACAACCCTTCTGTTCATAATTCTACACCCCCACACCAATTGAATCTAAACTTAGATTTATAACAATTGGTATGGGGGTAAAAATTTTGCCCCGCTAAACGCGGGGCAACATATCAAACATGACTGTAACTATCAACTTATTTATTACTAGTTTTCTCCTCTATATACTTAACTGCATCCCCTACAGTAGTCATCTTCTCTGCATCTTCATCGGGTATTTCAATACCGAATTCTTCCTCTAAGGCCATAACCAATTCCACCGTATCTAAAGAATCGGCTCCTAAGTCATCAATAAATGATGCTCCCGGGGTTACCTCTTCAGACTTTACACCTAATTGCTCAGCAATTATTGCCTTAACCTTTTCTTCCACTGCCATTTTTCCTCCTCAAATGAGCCCCATCTATCGTGGGGTGAATTTGACCCCGCGTGGCCGCAAACAACATTAAAGCCACGAGGGGTAATCTCCCAGTTGCCTATACCATCCCTCCGTCCACAACTATTGTTTGCCCAGTGATATAATTTGCTTCCTCTGAAGCCAAAAACACACAGACACCGGCTATATCTAAAGGTGTGCCGAATCTCTTCAAGGGAATAGCCCCAAGCATCTCACCCTTTATCTTATCAGCCAACCTCTCGGTCATCTGGGTCTGAATAAAACCCGGCGCCACCGCATTGACATTTATATTGCGCGAAGCTAATTCCTTTGCCGTTGTTTTTGTAAGAGCGATTATTCCTGCCTTTGAAGCCGAATAATTTGCCTGGCCAATATTGCCACTTAAACCAATAATTGAAGCAATATTGATAATCTTACCTCGCCTTTGTTTGAGCATTACTCCGGAAACAGCCTTGGTGCAATTAAACGTGCCGGTCAGGTTTACCTTTATCACTGTCTCCCACTCGGTTTCGCTCATTTTAAGGATAAGATTATCCCGAGTGACGCCAGCATTGTTAACTAATATATCAATCTTTTTAAATTTGTCAAGAATTTTATTTATTGTATTTTGGACTTTGGAATAATCGGTAACGTCCAATTCCTCGGCTTCGGCTTTTCTGCCCAAGGCCTCAATCTCCTGCTTGGTCTTCCTTGCCTGCTCGAGATTCACGTCACCAATAACAATATCCGCCCCTTCTGCAGCAAAGCTCAAACAAATCTGGCGTCCGATACCCTGGGCACCACCGGTAACTAACGCAACCTTATCCTTTAGCCTCATCTTTCCCCTGCCCCCTTTCGAGAATATCTTCTTTCTTTTCAATATTTTCCACTTCCATACTGGAATCGATTTTGCGCATCAGCCCCTTTAGAACCCTGCCTGGTCCAATCTCAAAGAATCTATCCACTCCCTGCTCAATCATGAATCTAACAGAGTTCTCCCATAGAACAGAAGAAGTCAACTGCCGGATGAGGTTATCCTTTATTTTATCGGGATTGATTTCGGCAACTGCAGTAACATTACTTACCAGGGGAATCTGCGGCGGCTTAATATCAATAGTGCGCAACGCCCCCGCCAGCTTCCGGGAGGCCGATTGCATTAAGGAGGAATGAAATGCCCCGCTTACCTCCAGATTAATCACGCGCTTTGCTCCGCGCTCCAGCGCCAGGCTGTTAGCCTTATCTATTGCCTCAGGCGTACCGCTTATTACCACCTGACCAGGGCAATTCAGGTTGGCAATCTCTGCCCCGGATTCCGAAGCAACCTTCCTTACCACATCCAGCTCCAACCCCAAGACAGAAGCCATCCTGCCCGGGTTCTCGCCTGCCGCTTCCTCCATAAATCTTGCCCGTTGTATAACCAGCGAGAGGCCCTCCTCGAAAGACACTGCGCCCGCGGCAACCAGCGCAGCATACTCGCCTAAGCTTAAACCCGCCACATAAGCGGCGGACAACTGACAGCTGACAGCCAACAGAGCCTTCAGGGCAGCGATGCTTGCTGTGAATATTGCCGGCTGACAATTCACCGTCCGCACTAACTCTTCAACAGGCCCCTCAAAGCATAATTTAGAAAGAGAGAAATCTAATGCCCTATCTGCGGTATCAAAGATTATTCTGCTTTCAGGAAAGGCCTTATACAAATCCTTGCCCATACCCACATATTGGGCGCCCTGTCCGGGAAAGATAAAAGCAATCATTGCCTCTCTGGACACATCTCTCGGCGACATCATTCGCCAGGCTGCGTCTTCATTTGAGCTGGTTTAAATTATCCTTGGCTTCCTTAGATTCAGGATAAATTTCTAATGCCCTAAGGAACTGGGCTTTTGCGTCGGAGTATTTATGCATTAATTTATATGTAATCCCGCTATCTATGTAAGCGGGGGTAAAGGCAGGATTTATCTGCTTTGCCTTATTAAAATAATCTAAGGCTTTTTTGTATAAGCCCTGTTGTCTATAGCAAATTCCTAATTCGGTATAAATCCGGGCTGAATTAGGAAAAACCTCCAGCGCCTGCAAATACATCTGTTCTGCTTTAGAATATTCGCCTTTTTTAACGTAGGATTTTCCTAAATAAATTGATGCAAGACTAAAGGAGAAAGGCCTGAATAACCAAGGGTCTTTCGATAGCGACAATACAGTATTAAATTCATTTTCTGCTTCCTGCTCATTGCCGTATATCAGTAATGTAATCCCCAAGCTCGCATGGGCTTTCGTACTCAGCGGGTCTTTCTTGCAGATAGCGGAATACAAAAAGAAATCATTCCTCCAATTGACGTTTTCTGAAACAGTAAATATCAAAAAATAAATAAAGCAAGCAAAAAACAATGTGCGCCGCAGCAGGAACATATTAGATAAGAATTTGCATTTCCCGTCCCATATCTTTATTAAAAAGATGCTAAATGCCGTAGTCAATCCTAAAAAAGGAATATAAAGAAAGCGATGAGCGATAGAGATTCTCAAGGAGTAGATAAAATTATTCACTGGCAAAAACCAGATAAAAAACCAAAGAACAGAAAAAGCAAGTTCCTTTGAAGATCTCAATTTTTTCAAAACAATATAAGCGGAGAACAAAACTATAATGGTAGCTAAGATAATCCCTGAGTAATGTATCGGTATCTGGCTGAATACAGGCACTAAATCCTTAGGAAACAATGTATCTTTAAAATATATTCCTAAGACATTAAGCATGCGAAGAAAATTATATAATAAGCTATGGTAAGACGCCGAAATTTGGATTATTTCTTGCTGCGGCGGAAACACTAAAAAATAAACAAAGGCATAAAATATATCGACAATAAAATATAATAAATAAATTTTTAAACTTCTAAGTATTCTTCTAAAATGAAAATTCACATAAAAGATATCGCAAACAATCAAGGCTAAGGGCAGAATAATGGCAATCTCTTTTGAGAAGGCAGCCAACAGGAATGAGAATAAAGAAAGAGGCAAATATGCCCATCTCATCTTGCCGGATACGGCTTTGTATTTAAAATATAGAATAATAGATAAAACCGAAAATAAAAAAGCCAGCGTATTTGGCCGAAAGGCAGTGCAGTTAAGCACTCCTGCATTTATCGGATGTATGCCAAATAAAATAGCAGAAAATAACGAAAGCCGCTGATTATTAAATAAGGCATTAAGTAACAGATAGATTAAAATAACATTAATTACATGCAATAAAATATTGGCAAGCCGGTATCCCCGGGGATTCAGTTTAAATAAGGCGTAATTTAAAAAATAACTTAATGTTGCAACCGGCCGATAAGTAGTCTCTCCTGACCCGATATTATATGCCCCCATGTCAAATGTCATTTCCGTAGGATGGCTCAGGTATCTTTGATTAAACAGCGAGGTAATATTCTCTCGGGATTTTATAAAATTGTTGCTGACGATAACAAAATGGTCGTCATAAACAAAATCACCAAGCAGGGAATTTGCATAGGCGATAAATATTATAAAGATTATCAAAATAAGGTATTTACTCATCTTGCAAATTTTATCTTTAATAATGCATAAAACGCGCCTAGGACTTTTATCGGCTTTAATTTCGATGAACCACCGCGACGCGGCTTAAATACAATCGGAACTTCCTTAATCTTAAAACCCTTCTCTTCGAGGCAGAGGTTAATCTCTTCTACGATTGATAGACCTGTAGATTTCAGCCTCTCTAGGCCGATACTCTCAAGGACATATCTTTTAAAACAGCGAAATCCCGAGGTAGCATCCAAGATACTTATACCTAATATAAACCGACAAAAATATTGAGCAAGTAAACTCAAGATTTCCCTGCACCGATTCGGACCAATAACCTTTCCGGCACGGACTCTCCTTGAACCAATCACCACATCGCAATCTCTAATTTCCCTCAAGAATAAGGGTATGTATTCAGGGTCGTGCGAGAAGTCTGCGTCCATCTCAATAATACAATCTACATTTTGCTTTATAGCGTATTTAAATCCGGCAATGCCTGCTAAACCCCGCCCCCTCTTACCGAATCTATGAATAACCGATAAATAAGGTTGTATCTTACTGATTTTATCAAGAATTTCACCCGTCCCATCCGTAGAATTATCATCTACAACTAAAATGCCGATGTCCAAATTTAAATTTAAAATCTCACTTATTAAACTCTCTATATTCTCTCGCTCATTGTAAGTCGGGATAAATACTAAGGCTTGCATTTGATGAATAGTTTCTGTATCGCGGTAAACACATCCTCTGGCTTTATTAAATTCATACAGGTGATTTCCTTATCACACCGTCTTCTATAGCATGGTCGGCACTCTATAGGGGAAATTACCTTGATACCCCGGCCATAAAGCTCTATCTCTTGGTCACAGGTTGGTCCAAAAAGTGCAACTACCAATTTTTTAAGGGCGATGGCAATATGCAGGGCGGTTGTATCTGCGCTAACCACCAAAGAACAGGTATCGGTAATTGCAGCAAATTGTCCAATACTGTGAAAACAACCAATATCGTATACAAGACCGCTAAGCCGAGAAATTATGCTCGCATTGCGCTGGCGTTCCTGTGGCCCTCCCAATAAGAAAATCTTCAAATCAGTATTATCCCGGATTAAGCGAATTAATTCAACAAACCCTTCTTCTGTCCAGGCCTTATTGGCGAAGCGAGTTCCTGCGCCGGTATTTAAACCAATGATTGTGCTGTTTCGGTCCAGGCCAATTCTATCTAATAGATTCTGCGCATATGCCTTATCGAGAGCAGAAATATTTAAAATATATTCGTCATTCTTATAATTGAGTTTAGCCATCTCGAATATAATCTGTGGATAGCTTTTTTTGTTTTGTCGAAACTTAAGTTCGTTAGATAAACCTAATTCCCAGGCATAACGGCTTTCTTTATTAAAGGGAATTACATTGCCTGTCCTTGGATTGAGTCCAAAACCGAATTTCTTCTTCGCTTTTACCTGATTAGCTAAACCCACCGCTTCTATTTCCTTGTCCAAGCAAATCAATATGTCAAACTTCTCGGTTTTTAATCGCTCAATATCTGGTAAATCATAAACTAATAAGCGGTCAATATAATTATTGTTTTTTAATAAATCTGTCGCTTCTGCTTGAGTAATCCAGGTAATGAAACTATGAGGATATTTCCTTTTTAAACCAGACAGAATCGGCGTAGTTCTTAAAACATCTCCGCTTGCCGCTAATTTTATGATTAGGATTTTTTTTTCTTGGGATTGATAATTCAGGCAGGCTGAGCACGTAGTATTATAGGAGCAAGGTTGGTCACCCTTAAAATTTCGACAGTCCAGACGTACATACATCATCCTTCATCTCTTCTATGATTAAAAATGGCGTGGTTTTAAGCCTTGATCAAACTCATGCCATGGCAAAAGGCAGATTACCACTTAATCACGCAGGCGCCCCAAACCAAACCACCACCAAAAGCCTTGATCAAACTCATGCCATGGCAAAAGGCAGGCTACCACTTAATCACGCAGGCGCCCCAGACCAAGCCTCCACCAAAAGCTTTGATCAAACTCTGGTCTTAGCAAAAGGCAAGCTACCATTTAATAACACAAGCACCCCAAACAAGACCACCCCCAAAAGCATCAAGAAGTACAATGTCTCCCTTTTTAATGCAATTGGATTTTACTGCTTCGCTAAGAGCAGTTGCTGTTGATGCTGAAGACATATTGCCGTACCTATCAATATTGAGGTAAATCTTCTCTTCGGGCAGGCCCAATTTTTTTGCCATGCTCAAGAGTATGCGTGTATTTGCTTGATGGGGAATAACCCAATCTACGTCCTTACACTCCAAACCCGCAAGCTTAAGCGCTTTCTGGGCCGCATCAGTCATAATCTTGACCGCGAGTTTAAACAATTCATTACCACGCATCTTAATATAATGCAGGTGCCTATCCACGCTCTGGTGAGTAGTAGGGTTTCGCGAACCGCCTCCCGGTAACATTAACAAATCAGTCAGTGAACCATCACTACCTAAATATGTAGACAGAATCCCACCTGAATTAACTGGCGCTAAAACTGCGGCTCCCGCACCATCGCCAAACAATACGCAGGTATTTCTATCCTCCCAGTCAGTAATTGAGGAAAGAACCTCGCTGCCAATAATTAAGGCATTTTTATAAATAGCGCGGGCAATGAATTGTTGGGCAATAACCAATGCGTAAACAAAACCAGCGCAGGCTGCCGAAATATCAAAACAGACTGCATTCTTTGCTCCTAAACCGCTCTGTACAAAACAGGCGGTGGAAGGAAACTGCATATCAGGAGTAACCGTAGCCACAATAATCAAATCTAAATCGTGGGATTTAATCTTTGCATCATGCAGGGCTTTCCTTGCTGCATTTATTGCTAAGTTACTGCTGGCCTGACCAGGAGAAACCAAACGGCGTGTCTTTATGCCAGTGCGCGAAGTAATCCATTCATCAGATGTATTCACCAATTTCTCTAAGTCACGGTTGGTTAAAATCTTCTCAGGTAAATACTGCCCTACGCCTAATATCCCTACTCTTTTCATCTTTAATGAGCACGCAACTTACGGAATGAAATGAACATAAGTTGCTGTGCGAATTGAACCCCTCACTCAGAAAACCATAGCCATTTTTTATTCTGGCTGAGTGAGGGGTCAAATTCAGCCAGAGCGCTCCGTAAGTCGCGGCTTCACTTGACTTTCGAGATTGCCTCAATAATTCTATCGTTAACCCTACACTCTATTTCCTCTTTTGCCCGGCGAATAGCATTCTTAACTGCAAGGGCATTAGAACGACCATGACCGATAATCACCACCCCATTAACCCCCAAAAGGACCGCTCCGCCATACTCAGAATAATCAATCTGCTTTTTAAGTTGCGCCATGCTCGCATTTAAAAAAGCAGCCCCAATCATTCCTAAAAGATTACTTTTAAGATGACGCTTAAAAAATGTATAAACTGTCTCAGCCAGACTTTCGGAGACCTTAAGGGCAACATTACCAAGAAAACCATCGCAAACTATAATATCGCACCTGCCAGAAAAAAGGTCCCTGCCTTCAATATTACCAATAAAATTTAAGTGACTTTCGGAAAGCAAGCGGTGAGTTTCTTTCACAAAATCTGTTCCCTTGCTTTCTTCCTCTCCTATGTTAAGAAGCCCGAGTGAAGGATGAGGTCTATTCAGGATATGACAAAAATATGCATCAGCCATAAGGCCGTATTGCAATAGATGCAAAGGCTTAGGGTCTATATTGGCACCGACATCAATGAGTAAGGAAACGCCCTTTAAGGTGGGAACAAGTATGGCGATACCAGGACGTTCAATCCCGGGAAG
>CAZQEY010000005.1:0-25863 GCA_964592485.1 uncultured Planctomycetales bacterium | reverse complement strand
TCCCTAAGGTTAAGGTCGCTGCGCAAACCACGGCCCCCGTATTACCTGCACTAAAAAAAGCATCTCCCCTTCTTTTCTTCGTTAAATCCAATCCAATACAAATCGAAGATTCTCTCTTTTTTCTTATGCTTAAAGCCGCAGGCTCAGACATCTGGATTACTTCGGCAGCAGGATAAAGTGAAATATAATCCTTCGGATATTTATATGTTTTAAGGAGAGGCTCTATCTGACTAGGGCTTCCTACCAGTTCAATATTGACTTTATATTCTTTGACAGCCTTAACTGCGCCGCTGACTACTACATCAGGCGCCCTATCGCCGCCCATTGCATCTACTATAATTTTCATTTATCTGTTTTGTCGGTTTAGTCCGTTTTGTCAGTTTAGTCTGTTAACGGAAATAATGGACCTAACGAGGTTTCTTTTTCTTTTCTTTCCTCTTAATCTCAATAACCTGCCTGCCGTGATAATAACCACAAAAACTACATACTTGATGAGGCAGCTTCAATTGCTTACATTGCGGACAAGGAACGAGCCCGGGACTATTTAATCTCCAGTGAGTCCTTCGCTTCCTGCCGCGTGATTTGGAATGTCTTCTTTTAGGTAAAGCCATTTAAATGAGCAGACGACTTACGAAGCAAAGCGACGTAAGTCGTAGGCCCCTAAGGCCGTCTGCGCCTGCCTACCGGCAGGTAGGAATTAATCCCGAGTGACCCTTGTATTACTTGAAGTCGCGAGGGATAGCAACTATGGTTTCACTTTAACTTTTTCTTAAGCGCCTGATAAACAAAATTTGGCACAAAGCAGGATATATCCGCCCCCAGTTTTGCCGCCTCCTTTAATAGGTTTGAGGAAAGATAGCTATAGCTCTCCTGAGGCATCAAGAATATTGTTTCTATATCTTGGGCTAACTTACGATTGGTCAAAGCCATTTGAAATTCATATTCAAAGTCCGAAATCATCCTCAAACCCCTAATCAAAATCCTCGCTCCTTTTTTGCGGGCATAATCAACCACCAGGCCGTCAAAATCTTCTACAATCACGCCGGATATCCCGGAAGTTGCTTTTTTAAGAAGCCTCACCCTTTCTTCTACAGTAAATAAGGGTTCTTTCCAAGAAGCATGAGCAACGGCAATAATCAGTTTAGGGAATAAACGAGAAGCCCGTTTAATTAAATCTATATGGCCGTAGGTGACGGGGTCAAATGTCCCCGGGTAAATTGCCTGTGAAAGCATTCCCTACAACTCCTTTTTATAAAACGAGAGTATGGTATCTCCATACCTTGCCTGTTTAATCAACCTCAAATTATCAATTGCTTCCGGTAAAATATCCTTTTTAAAATGCTGGCAAATAATTAAGCCATTGGGCGATACTATATCATAGTGGCTTAAGCTTTTCAAGGTTTTTTTTGACAAAGCCTCGCCTACTGTAGCCTTTGATCCCGAGCGAAGCCGAGGGAACAAAGCCTCGCCCACCGTAGCCTTTGACGCCGAGCGACCGGCTATATTATTCTTCCTGCCGCGAGGGACAACCTCTTTATAATAAGGAGGGTCAAGAAACACAATATCGAACCGTTCGGTACCTGCTAATTGCTTAACTGCCAAAGGAACATCTACTTGCAATATGGCTACTTGGTCTTGGATTCTGAACCCCTGCTTTCTATCCAGCATCCCAAGGTTTTTCTTGATTATTTTTATGCACCTGGAGTCATTTTCTACGAAGACAACCCGGCTTGCACCTTGCGACAATGCCTCCAAACCCACTGCTCCCGAACCGGCAAAGAGCTCTAAGAACAATAATCCCTGTATATCGCCCAGTATGTCAAACAATGCCTTTCTTACCTTGTCTTGAGTAGGGCGAATACCCTTTAGCATCTTGATTGTTCTGCTTTTAAACCTGCCTGATATTATCCGCATATATTCAGCTTACTTTACTCTCCCTAACCCCTACCTATCACCCTACTGTCGCATACTTCTCATATCCCGGGAATCTCTGTCTTAATTTTTCTCTTAGCGGTAAGTTCTGTCGCCAGTTTAAGTTTGGATCTAGACTTATCAAGCGCCTTGCCTCTGCTCTTGCCCGCTTAAGAAGTTGTAATTGAGTCAAAGGATTGGCTATCTTTAATTCGGTCAGACCGTGCTGCCTCCGGCCAAAGAATTCACCCGGGCCCCTTATCTTTAAGTCTTCTTCGGCAATACGGAAACCATCGCTATATTTTACCATTACCTCTATTCTCGCTCTTGCTTCGTTGGTTTCCGGATTAGATATCAATATACAAAAAGATTGCTCCCTGCCTCTGCCTACCCTTCCGCGTAATTGATGTAATTGTGCTAAGCCAAATCTCTCGGCGTGCTCAATAATCATACATGTTGCATTGGGTATATCAATACCTACCTCTAAAACAGTAGTTGCAACCAGAACGTCCAATTCCTTATTTTTAAATTTCGACATTATTTTATCCTGTTCTTTTTGTTTTAATCTACCATGAATAAGGCCGAGCCTAAACTCCTTAAATTCATTTTTCCTTAACTCTTCATAGGTCTTTTTTGCCCCCAGCATATCCAGGGCGTAAGATTCCTCAATCACAGGATAAATGATATACACCTGCCTGCCCTGGCGTAATTGGTCTTTTGCAATATCATAGGCTCTGGCCGCCTCATATTCACTCAAATGACTTGCCTTAACCGGTAAACGGCCAGGCGGAAGTTGATTAATAACCGAAATATCCAAGTCTCCGTATAATGTAATTGCCAGCGTTCTGGGAATGGGCGTTGCAGTCATAATCAGAACGTCGGGATTAATACCTTTTCTTGGCAATAGCGCCCTTTGGCCTACGCCAAATCTATGCTGCTCATCAATTACCGCGACCCCCAAATTCCTGAATTCGACATCCTCCTCCAGCAGCGCATGCGTGCCAATTATCAAATCAATCTCTCCTTTTTTTATCTCTCGATATATCTTGGCTTTTTCTTTCTCAGTAACACTGCTGGTAAGTAACCTGACTTTTATCTCTTTCCCCTGACTGCTCACTACTGACACCTGACTACTGATTTTATCATAATGCTGCCTGGCCAATATTTCTGTAGGAACCATAAACGCAGCCTGATATCCGCCTTGAATTGCCATAAGGGCTGCGATAGTTGCTACCACGGTTTTGCCGGAACCCACATCCCCCTGCAGAAGCCGCTGCATTGGTTGGGGCCTTGCCAAATCTTGCTTTATCTGGCCGATAACCCTCTCCTGCGCCTGAGTTAATTTAAAGGGTAAATTCATAATGAAACTCTCCACCAATCTACCCTCTACCCTGTGAGCAACGCCACGCCTTTCTTTCTTTTTTAGTTTTCTTAAAACAAGTGGAATCTGGAATAAGAAGAACTCATCAAAGGATATCCGGGAATAAGACAGTTTTTGCAATTCCAAATTTTCGGGGAAATGTATATTAATCAGACTCTTGGCAAGATTTAACAAACTATTTCTTGACCTTATATCAAAGGGGAGGAAATCATTAATCTTGGACAGGTATTGGTCAAGAACGAATTTAATAAACTTACGGAAGTGGCGCTGGGTTATGCCCTCAGGTAGAGAGTAAACCGGGATAATCCTGCCGACGTTTAAAGATTCATCTGCCTCCTCATAAACAAACTCAAATTCCGGAGAGTTCATCTGAAGCCTTCCCTTGTATCTCTGTATGCGGCCGTATAATATAACGGCTCTGCCTGGTTTAAAATAGTCCTTCAAATACGGCTGGTTAAACCAAACACAGTATATCTTACCGGTGGAATCCCCGACTATTGCCTCAAATATATTAAAACGCCTTCTCTTCCACGACTGCCGCTGAACGCCTGCTAATACATTCGCTTTTATGGTTTGCTCTTGCCCGTCCTGAAGCTGGGATATAGTCAGGAAATGCGAACGGTCTTCATAACGGCGGGGAAAATAGTAAATAAGGTCTTCTATTGTGTTGATACCCAGCTTATTGAATAACTTGGCCTTTCTTGGCCCAACTCCTTTAAGATATCGAATTGGAGTGTTTAATGATTTTTCCATTTAATTAAAGGGTAATTATTAGCGGCTGTTCTGAGTCGGGTTGGATTTCTTCAGGTAAAGTCGGCTCTCCTTTAGGCTGTAGCCTGGCCTTTCCTTGTTTTACTTCTATTTCGAAGGCATCGCTTGAAAGGATTTTATCTTTTATCTTAATCTTACTGGGCCCAATTTCCAATGTACCTGTCTTGTCTGGAGCTAAAATGTAGGTGTATGTTATGGTAACCTTACTCTCCTTCTTGATTAAAGAAACACTGGAAGACTGCAATCGCGATATTATCCTGAAGCCGTCAAATCTTGGCAGTTCCGGTATGGGAATCTTCTTTTCGGTTGAGGTAATTATAAGTTTGTAGGTCATAACTTCATCGGTAGTTATACTCGTTTTATCCACTTCTGCCTTAATTGTAGTTTCTGCAGAGACGTTTATACTAAAAAATAAGATAAATAATATGGCAACAACAATGGATTTATTATTCATGAAATTATTATACTACAACTGTTGGTTTAATAGAAACAAAAATCCCAAGCGCAATCTGGTCGCTCGATTTCGTTCTTCGGCAAGCTCAGGACCAACCCTGAGCGAGGTCAAACGGCTTCTCTCGGGATAAAACCTTAAGTGTCATCGAGGGATTTTGCTTGGCTTGGGATTAGCTCGTGCTTATCTTCCTTGCTGGGCTATCTTGACGGTAATATGCACACTGTCCCTCCACGGCCAAAGCATAGCAAGTAAGATATTATTATCCTGATGGGAAAAATAGAGGGTCTGACCGCCGGCAATACCCCCGAACTTCTTTATGGCAGCTTTAATCTGATGCGACAACTTATTCTTCGCAGGCCATACGGGCGGGCCAAGAAACCTCTCCAGCGTACGGCAGAGTTCTTCTACCTTGTCTTTTACAATAACAGCCTCAAAATAATTATCAACATCTTCCCGCACTTTACAGAAATCAATACTCTTGATTGATACTCTCAATTCTCTAAATCGCATAATATCAACATCCCCTTCTTTATTATTAAAGACAGCTATTATACTACAATCCCTCACTCAATAGCAATAAAAAAAATGCCAAACCCTTTCGGGCTTGGGATTATGAAAGTACAACCTCCGTTAATTTCTAAACAAAATGCCCCTTAACTACCAGAAACACGCCAAGAACAGGGATTATAATCAGATGGGAGACTGGACTGGAAGGCAGCGCAATTTGGAAGTAGAAATCTATTTAAATCTGCGGCGAGTCAAGTTTTGCTTTTAAAATTTTTACAAGAACTTCTCTATCCAGGGAGGCAGCATCTTTTGCAGCCTCTTCAAACTTCTTTACCCTCTGCCTCTTTTCTAAGAAATTCCCAATATCATAAGCCACTCGCAACGCATCTTCCAATATTCCCTGAAGCCTAAACAGTTCATCGCGGGATAATTGCTTATTCTCGTATTTTCCTAAAACACCCTCCAGGCGCTTAAACTCATTTAGCCAATCTGGAAAATTATTCTCCATCTTAGTGTAAGTATCGGCATCGCCTACAATCCACAACCTTACAATATTAAGTTCCTCCTTGGTCAAATCTCCGTCCTGCTTTAATTTTTGGATTATATTTTTAATTTCTCCGGAGGTAATTTTCTGTATCTGCTCGCGGGTTGCTGATTTAATATCGCTTAAAACTTGACCTGTTCGTTTAAAATCTTCGGAAAGCATATTCTCTTGCGCCTCTTTCATAATTTTAGATAAATCATTCAAGGAATCCATCGCCACTCTCCTTTCTAAAATAGTATCAAACCTATCCCCAAGATTATAAGAATTACTGCAGAAAAAATCTTTACATTGAATGCATAGCAGTTACTTTTTCCGGCACCGGTTTCCAGACTCTTTATCTCCACATAAGGGATGGGCGACCTTCTATACCAACCTGTAATCTTAACAGTTTCACCGATATATCTTTTTGCGCGCAACAATCCAAATAGAAAATTCCATATTCCCAAGGGCTGCCGGTAATCTAAGAAGATAATTCCGGTATCATCCTGCAATACAAAATCCTCGCTCCATATAAGACCGGGCACGCCCCTGCCGATAATCCTGCCTTTAACAACGCAAGGGACAGGCCGCACGCCTGAAACCTTTACCTTTTTCAGCAAGGAGGAAATATTCATTTCAGGGAAAAAAGAGAATTTATAGGAAAATGCTACATTTATTAGATAAGATGCGCCTAATAAAAACAGGCCAAATTTAAGGAAAAATAAATCTTGATTTATAATGAGCAATATTACACTGATAATAATAGATAGTAAAGGCAGGGCTCTTATAAACAAATCAACAAAGAACTCATCCCAGTAGCTCTCGGGCCTCCTCTCCTCAAATCTTATATAGGGCTCTTTACCCATTGCCTCGGATTGCCTGCTTAAAGCAATTAGTCTCTTGGCAATTAAAGGATGGGTCGAATGTAATTCATAATACATAGCCCAGGGATTCCAAATATCCCACTTCATTGCCCCTTTTAGATTCTCTTTATCAACCTCCCCTCCCAGAGAATGGGGTTGACAACTGGTTATGGCTAATGCCCTTGCCGAACCAGGGTCAAATATTCCCATAGCCTTAACTGATTCTAATTGGGGAGCCCTTCTGTCTTTGTCCTTTTCTCCTGTTTTTTCTTTTCCTGCTAAACCATATCCAATCTTAACCAAAGCCAAAGCTAAGGTATTGGGGCTTTGCGTAGCCTTACCGGAGAACCTATCGGCAAAATACTCCCGGATACGGGAAAACCATAAGACTATATATTCGGAGATAATATAAAGAATGTAGGAAGCTATGGCAACAGCGTATCTGTAAGGAGCAGATTTATCTCTGCCCCTTGTCCTTATCCTGATAAGCGTGCGATAGATGTAATAAAGGATTAAAGGAACCAAGTAAGCAATCGTCATAACCAACATATCCCAGTGCACAGCATGACCGACTTCATGGGCAACGACTGCCTCAAGCTCCTGAGTTTCCAATAGGTTCATAATCCCGGAGGTAATCACTATTCGTGCGTTATTCGGGATATGGCCGTAAGTAAAGGCATTCGGTGAGCCGTCGGGTATTATTCCTATACGTGGTATTTTTATTTTATTCTTATTGCAAATATCTTGAAGAAAATCCTTCAGATGAGACGGTAAATCCTCAAATGCAGTCCATTTGACTCTATAGAATACACTTAAAGAAATATCCATTAAAAAAGGAGAAAGAAGAAACTGCAGGGCCGCAAAAACCACTCCGATTACAAGGGCTGGTAAAGGAAGCAAAACGCGAAGATTCACTAAGGTAATTAGGACTAAAGCTAAAAGGGCATAAAGAAGAAAGAGGGTAATTCCTGAAACCAATGCTAAATTTGGCAAAGCAACCGAAGGTATTCTTTTTGCAGTCTGTAGAGCTGGCTGGGCATCCGGGCGGGTATTTCTATCTATATCTATCTTTAACTTCACCTCATTCGCTGATGGTAAACGCTCTAACTCCCCTTTATCCAGCCAGATGCCCCCGGTTTTCGGGCAGTAGTCAATCACCAACACGTTTTCTAAAATAGAAAGTTCTACTAAAGGGTCTTGGGTATGGGGATTTACTCTTGATGAAGGCTTGGAATGCTTTAAAGCCTCTTCTATCTTCCAATTTAGATAAGTAGGCGCTTTGGTAAAATAAAAAATCTCACCCTTATCAAGCCAGATGCCTTCACAGTGAGAGCAAATATCTACTAATACGCCGTTCTTAGTCATAACCGGCGTTAAATCAACTTCTTTACAAGCAGGGCACCTCATTTTTGTTCCTTTTGTAAAATAATAAAAAATATCCCAACAACACAACTAATCCTTCATTTGGAATTAGCTTTTGGGACATTTATAACGCTAAAAAGATGAACGCAAAGCAATTATACATAATTATACCACTTGCATTCCAAAATTGTAAACAATTTAGTGGCAAGATAGAAGCCCTCACAGCACGATATATCTTGTCAATTGTATTTCTTAGCTCTATATATAAAAATTAAACTTATAATAATCGATAAAATAGTTAACGCTGATATAGTGCAGCCTATATAGAAAGACATTGGCCGAAACAGGAATCGAACTAAATAGCTCCCCTTTTTAAGTGGGATTCCACGGAATATATAGTTTGCATAAAATATATTTACCTCCTCATTTTTGTCTGTCGAAATATTCAAAACATTCGCTCTCCATCCGGGATAATTGACATCACCCAATATAAGATAACCGTCTTCCTGCAGTTGAGCCTGAATAATAACTTCATTATCTGAATATTTTACGAAACTAACTGCTTCGTCATTCCTCTGGGCTAAGCCCTCCAGACTAATCCCCATAGGACTATCTCGTTCTAAAATGACCGTATTTAATGGCTCAAAATCGTCATCAAGAATACTTTCTAATATGACCTCGTCATTATCCTTGATTACCTTTGCGCTATGGACAATATATACCCGAGGTAAACAACCAGCGTTTTCCCACGCCCTCATATTCTCCCCCTCATAAACAATACTCAATCTTGGACTATCCAACTCCATGCGCTTAGGAACAATGATATATTTAAGGTTAGCGATACTGAATAATTTCAATACACCGGGAGAATCGAATGATTTGTAAGTTGAACAAAGCCTAAGGAAATTATCATAACGCCCTAATATCAGCGGGTCATAGCCATTAATCACCGATATCTCATCAAATACTGCATTATTGGGAAATAATTCATTTTGAAAGAGCGTAACCACTCGATAAGGTTGTGAATCACCCTCGACTTTTAAAAACTCAACTATCTGCCTATCCCAATAGCATCTTTTTGTGCTGTCTGAAACAATGTATTTGGCACCGAATAACCAAAGGTCGGCAATAACGATAATAATAATTGAAATCTTGAAAAAAACTAAAGATATTCTTTTTTTCATCCAGAAGAGGAGTAGGAGAAAAATGCTTACAACAAAAACATTGAATTTTATAAAACTGAATAAAGCGCAAGCGAATGTGCTCTCTGCTACTTCCGAAGGCCAACCCTTAGTGCCCCAAATTTGCTGCCACCATAATAATGCCTGAGGCTGATTGAAGTATATAAAAAGAATAAGGAACGTAACTGCTCCGGCAAAAATGCCTAACGGTAACACTATTCCCTTTAAGTCCTTACCTGACTTTTCTTTCTTTTCCAATAACCAGCTTAAACCGTAAGCACAAAGCATTACTACAGAGAAGATAAATAATACAAGGAATTTGCTATGCCCGCGAAATTTACTGAACCCTGGGAGAAAATAATATAAAAACCTCAATAGGGGCGTATTGCCTGCGCAGGAAATCACCAGCGCAAAAAGCGCCAGGCAGGCGAAAAATATCGTATATCTGTTTCTTTTATAAACTACCGCTATAAGACTTAGAATTAAGGGCAGAACCCCCACATAGCCGCACATCTCCCATAAATTATACTCACCCCAATACGGCACATGGATTATATCACCGAAAAATTCTGGAATAAGATAGGTAATCAGATTTTGAGGAGGGAACGACCATGAGGCAACGAAATTATAATCCGGAGCAGCGCGGCAAGATAATTGAGTAAATTCTAAAAGCGGAATCAACCTTAAAGCGGCAATACCGACTCCCACACCCAGAAAAATAAATAAGGCAGCTGAAGTAAGTTTTATCCTTAGCTGCTCCTTGTGCCTGATGAAATCACTTATTATAATAAAGACAAAATAAAGCAATACCCCCAAGATTGTATAATAAACATATTGCGGATTCCCTGCCAATATCTGACACCCTAAGGACAAACCGGCAAAAACAGCATAGATTAGCCTCTGTTTCCTTAAACACATTTCGAGCAGAAGAAATATAAGAGGCAACCAAAGCAGGGTATTTATTGTCAGTAGATGCCCGGCATAACAACGCAAGAATATTAATCCATTAAACATAAAAATTAATCCTGAAACCATAGCAATATACCAATTAAATCCCAAATAACTTACGAGGAGAAAGGTAACTGTTCCAATCAGGATAATATGCAGTATAAAACTATAATTAATAGTTAAATGAAACGGTAAACTCAGGAAGGGTAAATTTAATGGATAAAAAATTTGATTCTGGGGGTTGGCAATCCAGGGATAGCCGCAAAATAAATAACGATTCCAAAGGATGAAGCCTTTGCGCAGGGATTGGGCTTCGAGGAACTTGCAGCCGCAGAAATAAGAAAAAATATCTCCGGAAGAACTGGAACTTAATAACCTATCAGAATGAAAAATTACACCTTTAAAAAGTACCAGGTTAAACAGGGTAAAGAATAAGATAATAATTATAAGGTATTTCTTTTTTATTGGCACTTTTTGGCTATACAGATAATCGAAGCTCCTAAAGAAAAAATCAGCCGGAAGAGAATTTTGCAGTCAGGTCTTTAAGAATAAAACAAGCTGACTTTACGAGCATCTGGAGCTGTGCAAGTGAATAAAAGCTCTTAATCAGCCGTTTCATTATATAAGCCGGCCGTAAATAAAATCTGCGTAAGGCAAGGTGGCGAAGCTCATTGAGTTCCTCTCGGCTTAAATGGTCAATCCCCCAAACCGAGGCAATACCTGACTGGTCAAATACCTCAGGTTGATTTTTGTCCAATAAACGCCGCGCAATTAAATCTTTTCTAATCGGTGTTTCTACCTTCGGTACAAATAGATTAAAAGAGGCAAAATCGCACTGCAAATGTAAAGCTAAATCAATAGTTTCTAAGCAGCTTTTTTTATCTTCCTCCGGAAACCCAAAAATAAATATACCTACCGTATCAATTCCTAAACTGCGGCATAATCTAAATGCCTCTTCGATATTCTTCCTCGTTGTCCCGGGTTTGTATTTTTTTAATATCTCTTCGTTTGCATTCTCAACGCCAAATATTACTGTATGGCAACCGGCTTTTTTCATTGTATTCAATAATTCTAAATTTACGATATCCGTCCTTAAAAAACAGGTCCAGGAAAACTTGGCAATCTTAAGCATCCCTTCACAGAGGGCAATGGTCCGGGCTCTATTAGCGCCAAACGATTGGTCTTTGATAAATAATTCCCTGATGCCTAAGGACCGGATGTATCTTAGCTCATCAAAGACATTATCTAATTCGCGCAATTTAAAACCTAAACAAGGATATAAGCAAAATGAGCAGTTAAATAAACAGCCATAATCGGTAAGTATAGTGGCAAAGGGCAGCCTTTTGGCGAAAGGGAATGTATACCCCTTATCTAAGAATAACTCGTGCCGAGGTATAGGTATCTGAAACTCAGTTATATCTACCTGTCTATGTGTGACGACTACTTTACCCTTATCTCTAAATAAAATATTTTTTAAATTACTGCGTTCGCCGGAGAAGTAATGTAAAATATCCTCGGTAGTAAAATCCAATAAAACTGCATCTAACCAACTGTTATTTATAAATATCTCTTGGTCTAAGAATATATCGCCAAGCCCAATTAGAAATAAATTTGGCCGAGAATACTTTATCTCCCGTAAAAACTTAAAATCATCCTGCCAAGATGTGCTCCCGGAAAGAAAAACAATTGCATCTATATCCAAACGGTCAATTCGTTGCTTTGCAGTAACAAAATCTAACCTCTGGACAATTGCATCCAGGACAGTGACTTTATGCCCGGCCGATGATATTATCCCGCTTAAAATTAGTAAATCTACAGGGTGCTCCGCATACCCTGCCTTGGTTACCTTACTGCAGAAATAATCCCGCGAATAGGGTAACTTACCTGGCGGATTCAACAACAAAAAATGCATTGCCTTTTTTCCTTTTCTGGTAAACTGAGTTTGTCTGTTTTAGATTATACTATACAACTTGATAAAAATAAAGGCGGAAGAATAAAACAATCTCTTTTTTCTAATTTGGAGCACATGGAGAGTATCTACGGCGAGCGGGGCGCAGAGAGCGAAACCGGACAACCCCAGTAACAGGAAAGCAAACCGAAATCATCGCAAAACCCACAAATAAAAAATCCCAAGCCCTCCCGGGCCTGGGATTAACTATATTCAAGGGACACCCTCCCGATTGGCGGAAAGGGTGTCCCTCGATTTGCAGAAAGCCTGCCTGCCGACAGACAGGGGTATCCCTATCTTTTAAGCAAAATATCCCTTAATTATAAGAAATACGCCAATTGCAAGGATTATAATCAGGTGAACCACTAACAAGCCTGTCTTTTGCCGGTATGCCTGGGTTAGCTTACCTGCGGCATTCGGGAAAATGATTAACCAGGCACCCTTAATCAGCCCCATCCAGCCAAAGATGGTAATAAGCACTGCCCAGCCAGCCACCCATACATTGTGAAACAGCACTATCAGCAGACCAATAATAAGGGCCATAACTCCACCCAAATAAATCAAAGCACTGTTTCTTAAAAAATCCTCTATCATCCTCTGATAAAACTTCAGATTAAACATTATCCCTATCGCCACAATCACCATATACGGACCAATAATCCTCGCCAGCAGCATCGAATTTTCCATATACACCTCCTTTAATAAACCCTGCATCAATTGAGTTTAAGCTTATGATTTAAAACAATAAATTATTCACATTCCATCTTAGATATTTCGCCTGTTTCTGAAATAATAAAAATATTTCTACCCGTCACTCCGCATTCGTCTGGCTCAGCGATTATCTGGTAACTATCGGGATTCAATCTTATGGAGTAGCTATACCCTGAAATTATCCTGTTGTTATAAGGCCTATCCAGATAGGGCGGGCTTGCATATACAAGTTCGGATTCATCTGTAGGATAAATGCCATTATTTGACTCCGAATACACCTCAATTGCCGTAGATATAGTTTTCACTGACACCTCTGCTACTGCCTCATTAGCCGTTAATCTGGCTCTTAGAAAATTCGGAATAGCTATGGCTGTGAACAGAGCCAGTATGGGGATTATGAATATGCTTATTGCTCCAAGCGTAATGCCGCTGATAGCTAAGCCCTTGCCCTTAAGAGTTTTTTTATTATTAGAAATTTTTACTAATGCAACGATACCCAAAACAATAGCTGCTATACCGAATATCGCTCCTAAAAATGGGATAATAAAAAAACAACCAAAGATTAAACTGAGGATTGCTATACCTAACGTTTTTTTCTTTTGCATTTCGGTCATAATAATCCTCCCTTCTAATTTTTCTTTTAAGATTTTATTTGCCTGAATTGTTCCTTCACACTCTGCCGATTAATAACAATTATTGTAAATACGCCCAAGATTGTGCCAAAAGGAAAAGAGATACAACTTAAACAACCCATAATCAAACAAAACAAATAATGCTTTCTCCTGGCAAGGAAGCGGCCGGTATTAATCAAGCATATTGCATATGCGAGCCCCAGAAGAATAAACACGCTGCCTAAAGCAATAAACAGCCAGCCCAAAAAGGGTGTAACGGATGTATCTAGTTCTTTGCCTGCAACTAATTCCGGTGACATAATGTACAGGATGCCTATAATAACATAAAGCAATGGAAAAAAAGAAAATAAAATAGAAATACCCCCGAAAATATAATAAAAGATTGTAAGTAACTCAAGATGTTGCATGTCTTTATTTGTAAATCTCTGCATCTGTCCCTCTTTTGCCTAAAAGACTTATTTTTCTAAATCAACCGACCTAAGGCTATCTTAGTCAAAAAGCCCACTGTCCCTATTTCTTAATCCAGAATTTGTAAAACGGCCTGGCCCAGCAAACGGTTAAGATTACATCCAAGGTCAGGTAGTTTATCTTTAATAACTGCGGGAAGAACTTAACCGCCATAACGGCAGCAAAAAACACCGCCACTTCACACAGTTTTATATCCACATAATTAAGCCTCTTAACTCTCTCATCTAATCTCAAAATCATCCCCTACCTCCTCCCCCCCATTATACCACCCCAAACAAAAACCCCAAGCATATTTGCGCCTGGGATCGATAATATTTAAACGGTAATGCCTATTTTGCGCCGGCTGAGCCTGCCCTCTCTACCCTCAATAATTCCTGCTCTTTATCCTTTGTTAAGTCCTCACTCAAAAATTCTTCGCTTTGCGGTAAAGCCATATAGAAATTATCCGTTCGGTCGATTTCTAATCTGGCACTATTTAATTTGCAATCCAGCAAATGGCCCCCGAATTTCTTATCTTTAGAGATAAAATGCAAGTGATACCCCGGGACATTTAAGCCCTTCATATACGCCGGGAAGCGAAATCCCACCAGTGTTCCGTTTATGTTATGGAATTCGGATATCTGTTGATTCTTGGCTACTTGGACAAAAGGAATATAGGGCTTATCCTGCTTAGGGATGCTCCTTGTTTTAATATAGGGAAATTCCCCTTGAATTCTAACTGCAAAAAATATATTCTCTGTAGTCAATAGGCTATCCATATATTGCATTAATTGCTCATAATTCATTTGTTTATTCAATATGAATTCATTTTCCGGATTAAAGAATTTTACCACCGCAAAGGGAATTTCCATCCTGTCATCAGCAAGATAAACAGCCCCATCTGCTTTCGCCTGATAGCACTCGCCGTCTAAGACAATCATCTCTCCGTCAACTCCGTTAAATGTGCCCAGCCCGAAATCGCCTTTTTGCTTTAGTTCTCCGCAAGTCATCTGGCCTTCATAAACGCCTTCTAAAAAAGCATTAATCGTCGAATATTGATAGACCGCATCCTGTCCGGTTTTCAGCTGACGATACCCCAACACCCCGGCGATACCAAGAATGAGTATCAAAACAAAATATTTTTTCTTCATAACCTTATTATACCACCTCTATTAAAATTACCATTTCATTGAGGGAAAGATATAAATGGAACATAGGAACAATCTTTAATCAAATCACCTTCTGAGTCATAACATTTATTTGTTCCTTCAACTAACTCACCATTCTCGTAAGTTGCTTCATACATCAATTGTCCGTTTTCATAATAACCCTTTCTTACTCCATGAAATTTGCCTTCTTTGCGTGGCCATTCTGCGTATATATTGCCGCTTGGATAATAATACTTTTCTACGCCGTGAGCCTTTCCATTTTTATATGCAACTTCATGCATAATTGTTCCATTCCGATAATAACGACTGGCTAAGCCTGTTTTTTTTTCTCTTAAATAAGTAACCTTTGATGCCAACTCTCCGCTCGGATAATAACTTCTGTATAGCCGTAGTGATGTATCAAAATTGTAAGTAGATATAGAAAATACCTCTCCTGTCTCATAATACGACTTTACTACCCCCGTCCATTCTCCATCTTTATAAAATCTCTCGACTTGTAACTTCCCGCTTTTATAATATTGCCTGCTTGGCCCCGAGTGTTTTCCTTTTATAAAAGGAATTTCGATATATAATTCTCCGCTTCTGCGGTATAGTTTCTTTACGCCATGGATTTTACCATTTTTATAAGGAGTTGTTGATTTCAATTCTCCAGTTGGATAGTATTTCTTTATTATTTCAACGTCAGCATAGCAAACATTTAAGACAAAAACAGTAGATAGAAATATAAATGTAAGGAATATCTTTTTAAGCATCCCAAACCTCTTTTTCTCCCATTATACCCCGAATTTAATTCCTATTTAACGGATTTAAACATCCATAACGACAGCGACAGCGGAAATATCACACCCAATACGCTAAACCATAAAGGCACTGTAAAACCTGCTACTATTACGCTGACCTTAAAAACCAGCCTTAACAAATGCATAATGCCCACTAACAGAAAAATCACTCCCGCCACCCTCAACGCCATATCCATCTCTGCCACCTCCACCCTATTATATCACCCCAAACAAAAATCCCAACCCCTTTTCGGGGGTTGGGATTCTGCAATGGCGTCACCTTGGGGACCATCCCCATTACTTAATATTCTTTTTCCTAATAAAAGTACGCGCTATTCTCTCTTCAACCTTTGGATGAAGCAAAACAATGAGCAATCCTCCTATAATATTACCGATGGTTACCGGAATTAAGTTGTTAAAGACTTTCAAGAAACCGGATAAGAATTCACCCCTAACCATTAGGCCGGCTGGCAGAAAATACATATTGGCTACAGAGTGTTCATAACCCGAAGCCACAAAAGTCATAATGGGAAAATAAATTCCTAATATTTTTCCTGCTATGGTTCTAGAGGCAATGCACATAATTACTGCCAAACACACCAGCATATTACACAAAATTCCCCGGCATAGGCATTCGGTAAAACTTAACTGTAATTTTGTTTCTGCGATTTTGGCTGCCGTAGCCCCTATCGGCGTCAAATCGCCAAATTGAACCAACAAACCCGATTTTAATACCAGAGCAGCAATAATCACTGCGCCCAAAAAATTACCGAAATAGACAATCAGCCAATTGCGTAACACTCTGACAAAGGAATATCTCTGATAGATAAGCCCGATGGTCATAAGGATATTGCCGGTAAATAACTCCGAACCCAGAATAAGCACCAATATCAGGCCGAGGCTAAATACGCTTCCAGCAAGAAACTTTGCCAGACCTGCATCCAATGTCCCGCCGCTTAATACCGCAGTTGCAACCGCCGCACCAAAAGCGATATAAATTCCTGCCAAAACTCCAAAAATAAATAATTCAAATATAGTCTCAGAGGCTTTCTTTTCTCCGATATCACTTATTGCCCTGGACATCTCAAAAGGACTCAAAAATAAATCACGCATATTTACTCTCTCTTATCCTGGATTTATTATCTACTTCTTTATATTATACCCCAAAAACCAAAACTCCCAAGCCTTTTCCCCATTATACCACCCCAAACAAAAAATCCCAACCCCTTTTCGGGGGTTGGGCTTCTTGCTATCAATAGCTTAGAAATAGTTAAGTATTTGTGTTTTATTTAGGTGGTTGGTAATCTGTTTGATAACCAGGATTTCTCACTGGCCTAAATTTATTAGGAAATTCCACATCGGTCTTTATATCAAAGTATGTCTGTTTTAGCAGCTTAAATACCTCGTAAGGACTCTCTATGGCAGATATGGCAGCTTTGCCTGTTTTGGCAGTAAATATTCCCATCCCGGAAACAAAACAAAGATCGCCCGTTCCGGTTAATCTTCCCAGAAGCCCGATATTTACCGAGACATCTGCTAAGGCTGCATAATCAACGGTCACAAAATTACGGGCAAAAAATCCTGACTTGATAATTATTCTCTTATTAGTTATTGCATACTCAATATAGGGGAATACCAAACTTGCCCAGATAGGACTCCCTAATAGTATTATCGCTACTAAGGTATGCGGTATTAAAATCAATAATACAAACGGGGGAGTTTTCTGGGTAAAAAAAGCCCAGTAAAACGGGATTAAAAACGTACTCCAAAAAATACCAAATATTGTCACCGGCAGAACCCTTAAGATATACGCTATGTATTTTGGTTTCCCCCGCCAGAGTATATTTTCATTAGCATCTAAAATCTTATCTATCTCGCTAATCATAATCTATCATTTCCACTCCACTATACCATCCCACCCAAAAATTTAATCCCAATCTATAAATATTTAGGATTAATCCTGAGCGAGCGAAGTGAGTCGAAATGCCCCAGCTCCTTATATAATGCTTATCGATTTTCTTTGTTCTTTATCTTCTCCCAGTATTCTTGACAATGTTTTACCTGTTCTTCTAACCTAATCTCTTTGTTATTTAAGTGGCGATGGAAAGAGTTCAAAATAATACTGGACATATCGTCAGGATGAAATATTCCCATATTGTTAAAATATTTTGCTAACCGCGAACCCTTCCATAATCCCCAATTATTCCGCATCCACATACCTAATCCAAAGTGATAATCTACGATTTCTTCTTCCTTCTTGTTCTTGAATGTCTCTATGTCTTCTTTGCTTAAAACCTTATTTAATTCAACAAAGCACTCCTCAAGATTCTGCGGGATATACGCAGGCTCTTTCTCTTCTCCTTTTGGACTGGCTTGAGTTACAGCATCCTGAGCAAAACAAACCACAGGAATCATTAAGAAAAAAATAACCAACATCAACCTTCCCATTACTTCCTCCTCCCCATTATACCACCCCAAACAAAAACCCCAAGCTAAATTAAGCTTGGGATTAATTTATTGGGACAGCCCTAATAAAACCTCTTGTCTTATAAATAGTTATCTAGAAACGGTCTTATAGATTTTTAAGTCCTCTATGAATTCTATTAAATTTCCGTCAGGATCATAGCCGAAGCAGAGTTTCGTATTAGTCACAGGTGACTTAAGAGGAGCAGAGATAAATTTTACCCCTAATTTAGAAAGCCTTTTATATTCAAAATCCAGATTCTTTACAGTAAACGATATGTGATTGTATCCTTTCTTTGGAATTATTTTGGGCTTTTCCCAACAATGTAATTCAAATGCAGGAGCATCTTTTTTATGCTGGTCTGGAGCATAAAGCTTTGCATACCTCAATACTATTCCCTTTTCATTGAATATTTTTTCAAGATGTGTGCCTTTTAATGTAATAACCTTCTCTATTTTTAATCCCAAGACATCTCTATAGAACTTGAGAGCTTTTTGCATATCCCTGACCACAACTGCCGCGTGCCTGAAACCTTTTATCATTCTATTCCCCTTTCCTCTATCATTATACTCCCCAAAATAAAAATCCCAAGCAAAATTCGGCTTGGGAGGAATTTATTTTGGGAGCAGTTCTAACAAAACCTTAACAAAAACCCCAACCCTTTTTCACTTCAACAAAAAAGAGCCTGCAAAAACACAGGCTCTTTGAGTCTCATCATTCATCTTGCAAAAACTTAACGACTAGATTTTTCTTTCTTTGTCTTGCCTTTTTTGTAAAGCTTTTTAAGCCGGCCTTTTTGCTTATTCGTCAAGATGCTTTTAAGCTGGATATACGCTGCCATTGATGATTTAGCTTTTGCTTTCTTGAGTTCGTATTTCTTATCAATAAGCGTATTTATCACTTCTGTATCAATATTATCTGCCCGCATTTGTGACTTTATATCTAAGGTAATAACCTCAATTTCAGCATCCTGCTTAATTGCGTCTTTCTTAGATTTGAGCAGCAGCTCTTTAATCTTATCTATCTGTATATCTGAAAGCCTAAGTTCCTCTCCATACTTCAAAATCTTATAGGCCTTACTTTCTACTTCACTTTTAGACTTTCCGTAGTGACCTTTTGATTCCTTGCAGCCATATTCATCAGCAAAGGATATCGCTATAGCCACTGCAAGAATCGTAACCAAAACCGCTGCTGCTATTGCCATTAACCTCTTCCTCATCGTTTCTCCTCCTTTTTAAAATTATCTGCTTTTCCTATTATACCACCCCAAACAAAAACCCCCAAGCTAAATTAAGCTTGGGGTTATAAAAATAGAACCGTCCCCTATTTTATCCACCTCATTATACCACCCCTTTTGAAGGGGTTGGGAGTGCAAGAAACAGAACCATCCCCTATTTTTCTTTAATAAGATTATCTATTTCTTTACGTAGCAATTGACGATACTTATCTGAGTGAGGAATAATATTAAAATTTGCTATTCTAATTCCCTCTGCTGTGTCATTAATTACAACTGAAATGTCTGCAGAATCATTTGCAAATTGTGTTTCATATAAAAGTGCAAAATAAAGGACACACATAGGAGAAAAGTATCTCAGTTCTATTATTTCAAGTGATTTATATTTATAGCCCACTATCTCTCCTAATACTCCAGAATACATTTCTAAGATTTCTTGCATCGTGGATAAAATAACTTGAAACTCTTCTCCTAATTGAGTTGATTGAGGGACTTGTTTATATTTCTTTTCTTTTAAGGATTCTATACATCTTTCAGCTATTTCTTTTGCCTTATCTAAATAAACCTCTGATAGTCTAGTGTCAACGACCCCATCATCTTTATAAATTACCTCTGCAGTTACATTACCCCCCTTATCATAAAGTTTCATTACACCTTCTTTTTTACCATCTTTGAAAGGCATTTCCGAAAACAGATTCCCGTCAGGAGAATATGTTTTCTCTACCCCTTCTTTTTTGTCATGTTTGTAATAAGTTTCCGAACGCAGATTCCCATTTGACCATTTTAACCTTGTGATTTTTCTAATGATTGTGTACTCGCCATCTTTGTAAAATCCTTCCTCTTTTAAATTGCCACTTTTATAATATTTGCGCATACTTTTGGGTTCCCCATCTTCCCATAATTTTTCCCATAGTAACTTGCCACTCTTATCATAATGTTTTTCTATACCATTTTTTTTACCTTTTTTAAACTGTATTACTGAATATAGCTCCCCAGTTTTATAATAAGTTTTTTTTACACCTACTGCTTTGCCATTTTTAAATTGCGACTCTGAATATAGTTCTCCAGTTTTATAATAAAATTTTGCAATTCCATCTTTTTTACCATTTTTATATGGTATTTCTGAATATAAACCGCCTTCGTAATATTCCTTTCTTAACTCAACCTCAGCAATACTATATCTAACATTAAGGGAAATAAATAAGCATACTGAAATAAACAATATCTTTTTAAACATTATTCCTCTTTTCTTAAATATGCCACCACAGTCTCAAAATGAATAGCAACTTAGCGAGTTAAAATTAGAGTTCGCTTCTATTTCTCAAAAATCAGAACCAACCGTCCACTCCATTATACCACCCCAAATAAAAACCCCAAGCTGAATTAAGCTTGGGGTTATAAAAATAGAACCGTCCCCTATTTTTTGTTTACCGCCTTACTTATAGAATTTACCGCCTGAATTATCGAATTTAGTTTATATTCAACACCATCCAGTTGTATCTCCAGGTCTCTTAACTTCTTTTGATTATCTTTCGCGATTGTCACTGATAACACAACGGAGCAATCACCATTTCTTAAGAAAAGGCAATCGCTATGGATATTGCAGGCATCTGTTGAATTGTAAATCGGACACCTTTTAAACATCGCAACATCTCCTTTTTTAAAATCTCTCTCTACGAGAGAGATTTTATCCCGAGTAACTCTATATTAAATATCGGTTACGAGGGGAAAAAATCAGAAACATCTCCTAAATACAATCCCGCTCCTTTTCCCCATTATACCACCCCAAACAAAACCCCCAATCCCTTTTTCTGGGGTTGGGAAGATTTGTCTTGCAACCGATTGCTTTATGGGAAATTATATGGAACTATTGGTTTTTTAATGCTATATATTTTTCTATTTCTCTAACCAAAGCTAATATGCATGATTTACAAGTCTTTTTTAAGCTATTAATCTTTGCCTTAGAAGTTTCTTCCGCCACAATGTCTTTAATTCGTTCTTTTATTTTATCGGACCAACCTTTCCCTTCATGTCTAAAGGTATCCTCAATTCTGCCAGACCATTTCTTCTTATTATTTCTAAAAACTCTTCCCTGTAGCTTGACTCTAAATTCAGAATAAACCTTAGCTTTATAAGTCTCGGTCTTCACTAAATCTTCAAGCTCGCTTTCTGATAAACCTTTAACATTTGCAAAAAACACTTCTTTATCACTTACTAATCCTTTTTCTTCTGCTAATTTATATGCTTTATTTCCAGCCATATCATTATCTAAAAAAATAAATAAATCACATAACAGGCTTTTCCATTGGCTTATCTTATATGATAGATTTGTTGCGCCATTAAGGTGATCAAAAATAATAATCCCTTCATTTAAAGCCCTTCCTATCTTTTTTGAAAGAGAACGTATCCATGTCTCCAGTATTAAGATATCTTGCCTTCCCTCAGTAAGTATAACCAAATTTGCACTTAATAAATTATCTGAGATATGTACTCCTAACAAGTTCCTTACTTCTTCTATGTTTTTGGTTTCTCTAGCGCGAGATCTATCAACTAATAGATTTTTTTTAACTGCTGTCCTATTTATTAATAATGGTGAATGGGTAGTTATAATTACTTGATTATTTTTCGAAATATCTTCCAATACTTTTCTAAATCTGTGAATTGCATTAGGATGAAGGTGAGATTCTGGTTCTTCAATTGCTAGTATTATATTCTTATTCAATGCTTTTTGCTGAGTAACATGTTGAATAATAGAAATTGCTAAGAGGCTTTTAACGCCATCGCCTTTGAGATCTAAATCTGTCTTTGTTCCATCATCCACTGTAATTTTACAAGGGGATCTCAAAATATTTCGTATTCTCTCTTGCGTATTAACCTCTATGCTCTTTATGTCAGGTAAGAAACCAGAAACACTCCTAGTCAAGCTATTGGACAATTTCTTTAAAACAGGCTCTTCCATTTTGTTTATTCTATCCAATAATTGCTTATACCTTTTCTGCTTAGGAAGTATAGATAGCTCACTTGAAATCATATTATCCACGACTTTCCTAGTAGTTTGAAATGTGCGAATAGCACTGATATATTGTACGGATATTCTTCTTGAAAGAAAACTGAGAACTTTGTAATTGTCAATTTTTTTAGTGTCGTCTAAACTATCATATGCTTTAAATTCTCCCTTCTCGCTTCCTAGCGATATTTCAATCCCTAAATTCCCTTTAAATTTTTGCCTTATAGTTTGCATAAGATATTTTTTTTCTTTTCCGTCTAATAAAAATTCTACTTGAAATTTAGATATACCATTTGGCTTTACTTCTTGTAATTCAACAGGAAAATCTCTTTTCCAACTGTATTCTCCACTATAACGGAAAAAAAGTTTGTTAGGATCTCTTAGATTTTTTCTGAATCTAACAAATTCAGAAGTAATAAATCCTAAGGCTAAAACAAGAGCTCGTAAAATATTTGATTTTCCTTCATTATTAGGACCTACTAAAATACTTAAATTATAAATCGGGAGATTTTTTGCTTTTTTTACAGATCGATAGTTCTCTACCGAAAATGAATTTACTAACATTCTACCCCTTTGTACAAATAAAAATTTATAATGCTTCTATTTTTCAAAAATTAGAACCGCCTCTATCTTCCATTATTATAAATTAGATTCAATTATTTGAATTTGTCTATACCAATCAGAAAAATATTGTTTGAAGCGTTTAACATCAGTTGTCTTGAGTGGTACTGAATGTGCCAAATTATTTCTTGTTAAACAAATTTCATCTAATTTTTGGGTTAACCAATTAAGTTTCCCGGGTACACCTTGAAAAAAAACCGTAAACTCAGCCGCATGCCTCCGCAAAATAACAGTCAAATCAGATAAATCTGCATAGAAAATTGGCGCAACCCCTCTTGTGCCATGCCATTTGTTTATCTTTTCCTTCTGCATTCTATCAGCAACTTTCCTCTTTATATCATTATTAACATGATTATCCCACCATTTAGGACTATATCGTTTTGTTAAAACTATTTCTATAAATTTTCTTAAAGAGTTTTCAAATAGAAATAAATCGGGATATAAATTAGCATTTTGAAAAGCATCAATTATAGATTGTTGACTTATCAATTTACTTGTGGGAGAAACAGTTAGACTATTGACTTTATAAGATTTTGCAGATTTAATCCGCGACTTATATTTCCGAGCCTCTACAGTCTTATGTTCTCGATGCTTGCTTAAAGTTCGCACCTCTTCTTTAATCTCAGGTGGTAACTTATTAAAATATACTTGGCAGCCAATTTTTCTATCTCTTAACCATTTAACCAAAACAGCTTCGGAAGCAACATTTTTTCTAACGGCTTTCCTGCTTATTTGTTCTCTAATATACTGCTCGCTCTTTTCGATTTTCCTTGCTAGCTTTTGTATTAAAGAAGAATCTAGTCGTGTCATTTTAATGATTTATTTTTATACTTCTTAGGGTTTAAAATTTTACTTAATTGACCGGGTGTAACACCTAACATTTCTGCTATTTCTATTCTTTTAACTTCAAACTTCTCAAGTAATAGTATTAATAAATTTCTTATGATCGTTATATTTTGAATCATTTCTTTTTGATATTCAACTTTAGGCATTTTTCTCTCCTTTATTACTAGCTCCACTTACCCTTCGTCTCCGTTTACCTTTTTTTGGATAGATTGCTGTTAGAGCATTATCAGAGCAGCCGATAATTTTTGCGACCTTTTTAATATCAACTTCTTTTTTCAATAATAATCCTGCAAGTAGATACTCAATAACTTGAAGATGTCCCTCTGTAGTCTTGACTTTTTTAGGCATTTTCACACACCTCCCTTCAAAATAAAAAAAGCACCCCCGCTGTTTCGAGAGTGCCTTGTGATTATATTGTGGAGTTCATTACTACCTCCGGAGAAATTTATTGTATGACTTTATGGGATTGTTGTCAAGTATTTAGGGACGCCCTTTTTGCCAATCGGCAGGGTGTCCCCTATATAAAAAATGACCCCGCCGCTTTTTGAGCGAATGTCGATTTTAGCCAAAGTAGCTTGAGCAATGAGGGAATCCGAACGTGGAAAGGTTCGGATGGCGAGGATGTCTGAGCCCGTCCTGGCGATAGCCGACGGGCGAGTTCCGCAGCCACCGAGTTGCGAAAGACCTTTGGCGTTAAAAAATCGACCTTGAGCGAGAAAAGCGGCGGGGTCATTAAGAGCGAGACTGAACAAGCCTAGCGATGCAGTTTAGGGACAGTCCCCTTCGGGGACAGTCCCTTCTATTGGGTGGGGTTATTTTAAAACGAAATTTAAATTTATTCTTTCTGTTAAATCTATAAACGCCTCATTTTTTAACATTTCATCATCCGGGCGCTTATTCTCGTTGAATTCTTTTGATGAGATTAATGTCTCAATCAACTCCTTTTCTGTATCCGATAATTCAACCTCAAATCCTAACCCTGAACGATAAAGTTTCTGTATACCCCAGACATATACATATTGACCGATGAATGTATGCATCATATCAGGGATTTCTCGCTTTCTTAAAATAACCTGATAGTCTTGGTGTACTACTTCAATATGATAACCGTAGGCAGTCATAAATGCATCAATGGCGAATTTCGGCCTTAATTCTATAGGTAATTCTGTCTTATATAAGTAATCATCAAAAATTAGCAGTCCTCCGTCTTTTAATAATGACCAACTAAGTACCGCATCTGCTAAAACATCACCAGCATTGTGGGAGGCATCTATGTAGATAATATCAAAGGAATTGATAGGAAGGTATCTTAGCTCAATTTGTGACCTCCCCGTAATTATTGTTACCTTATCTTTAAATCCAGATAGTTTTAAATTAGTAAGGAATTTTTCCTTGAGATCTCCTGGAAAAATGTCTATGCAAGTAGCTTTGGAGGTGCTATGAGTTAGAACATTCTCCAGCATCCAAATCAAAGACCTTCCTTCATATACGCCAATCTCTAAATAGTTGATTTCTGGTTTATCTTTAAAAGGAGCTAATATTTTTTTCCAAATAGGTATGTATTGGGTAAACCAATCTTCTGAAAACTTATAATCTTTTGAATAATATTCATCTGCCTCTGCTAAGCTTGGTTGCTTAACCTGTGTTATCTGTGGCTCATAACTTATTAATAGCAACACTGCTAAAATAAAGGCAGCTATTCGCCTCCAACTTCTGGACTTCACTACTATTGGCCTATTCAACTACAATCTCCTGGATTTATTCCGTTAAGGAAATGAATTTATTAGTTGTGGTATATAACTAATATACCAAAAGCTATATTAATATAAATATTCAAGATTATCAATATGTTTTTGGGAGAATAGGTAGTTGCCTATAAATAAAAACCCAGCAGCTGTCGCTCGCTAATGCTGGCTCTCCCGAGTTTAGGGATACCCTTTCTGCCAATCGGCAGGGTGTCCCCTATGTAAAAAGAATGAAGCCGGCGCTTTTTGAGCGAATGTCGATTTTAGCCAAAGCAGCTTGAGCAACGAGGGAATCCGAACGTGGAAAGGTTCGGATGGCGAGGATGTCTGAGCCCGTCCTGGCGATAGCCGACGGGCGA